>CAJOGN010000022.1:3762-37030 GCA_905234245.1 uncultured Lachnospiraceae bacterium | reverse complement strand
AAGGAAAGGAAGCCAATTATGAAACTTTCATTTAGGTGGTATGGAGAAGACGACAAAGTAACTCTCGACAACATTGCACAAATCCCGGGCATGGACTCTATTGTAACGGCAATATATGATGTTCCAGTTGGAGAGGTCTGGCCCCAGGAGGCAATCGACAAGCAGGCGAAGCTGGTTAAGGAAAAGGGATTATCATATGAGGTAATCGAATCTATTCCAGTTCACGAGGACATTAAGCTAGGAAAGCCAACTCGCGACAAATTAATTGATAATTATTGTGAGAACATAAGAAGAGTAGCCAAGGCTGGAATCAAATGCATCTGCTATAATTTCATGCCTGTATTCGACTGGACAAGAACAAGTCTTGACCATGTCAACAAGGATGGCTCAACATCACTTGTATATTATCAGGAGGAGGTTGATAAGGTTAACCCTCTGAAGTCTGATTCAGACCTGACACTTCCAGGATGGGATGCAAGCTATACCCCAGAGGAGTTAGCGCAGGTTGTAGCTGAGTATAATGAGATGACAGAGGATCAGCTGTGGGACAACCTGGCGTATTTTATACATAGGATAATTCCTGTTGCTAGTGAGTGTGATGTTAATATGGCAATTCATGAGGATGACCCTTGCTGGAGTATCTTTGGTCTTCCAAGAATAATAACGGATGAGAAGAATCTTGACAGGTTTCTTGCTCTTGAGGATGACAAGCATCATGGTATTACGCTTTGTACAGGTTCCCTTGGTTGTTCTAATAAGAATGATGTTGTTAAGATGGCTTATAAATATTCTAAGATGGGAAGAATACATTTTGCTCATCTAAGAAATGTTAAGGTGTTAGATAACGGTTTCGAGGAGTCAGGACATTTGTCCAAGGATGGTAGTCTTGATATGTATGAGATTGTCAAGGCTCTAGTTGATGGAGGCTTTGATGGATATGTAAGACCAGATCATGGAAGAATGATATGGGGCGAGACAGGAAGAGCAGGATACGGACTATATGACAGAGCGCTAGGCGCAACATATATTAATGGTTTGTTCGAAGCAGTTACTAAAGCAGGTAAGGAGGATTAGAAAATGCAGGACTTTGGACTTGATATTAATGGTAAGGTAGCAGTTGTAACAGGAGCAGGTGGAGTGCTATGCTCAATGTTCGCTAAGACATTAGCAGAGCAGGGGGCTAAGGTTGCCCTTCTTGATCTTAACGAGGAGGCAGCGAAGAAGGCTGCTAAGGAGATTGAAGACGAGGGCTTTATAGCCAAGGGCTACAAGGCAAATGTACTTGACAAGGCTAGTCTTGAAGAAGTGCATTCAGCTGTATTAGAGGATTTGGGACCTTGCGATATATTGCTTAACGGAGCAGGTGGCAACAATGCAAGAGCTAATACTACCAATGAATATTTTGAAATAGGTGACGACGAGAAGGAGGACATTGTATCCTTCTTTGACTTAGACCAGGGCGGAGTCGAGTTTGTATTCAATCTTAACTTCATTGGAACACTTCTACCTACACAGGTATTTGCCAAGGATATGATTAATCGCAAGGATTGCTGCGTTATCAATGTATCATCTATGAATGCATTTACACCACTTACTAAGATACCTGCATATTCAGGAGCAAAGTCAGCAATCTCTAACTTCACTCAGTGGCTTGCAGTACATTTCTCTAAGGTTGGAATCAGAGTTAATGCTTTAGCGCCAGGATTCTTCGTAACCAATCAGAATAGAGATTTGTTATTTGATAAGGATGGTAATCCTACAGAACGTAGTAATAAGATTCTTAACGCAACACCAATGGGACGCTTTGGAGAGGCAGAGGAGATAAATGGAACATTGTTATATCTGGTTAATCCTAAGATGTCTGGATTTGTAACAGGCGTTGTAGTTCCAATTGACGGTGGCTTTGCAGCATACTCGGGGGTTTAATATGTCGTAAGGGGTACCATGCGAAGCATGGGGGATGCCTTACGACAGCATTCCGAGCGAAGCGAGGTGCGTAATATGTCGTAAGGGGTACCATGCGGCGAAGCGAGGTGCGTAATATGTCGTAAGGGGTACCATGCGAAGCATGGGGGATGCCTTACGACGCGGCGACATTTCACGAAGTGAAATGTTGGTTTTTTCGGTTCTTTAAGGAGTTAATATGAAACAATTTCTAAATGATGATTTTTTACTACAATCAGACACTGCCAGGAAGCTATATAAGATTGCCAGTGCAGAGCCTGTAATTGATTTCCACAATCATCTAAGCGCCCAGGAAATCTACGAAAACAAAAACTATGATAACATAGCAGCAGTCTGGCTTGGTCACGACCACTATAAGTGGCGCGCCATGCGAAGCAATGGTATCCATGAGAAATTCATAACCGGCAATGCACCAGACTATGATAAATACATGAAGTGGTGCGAAACAGTTCCACGATTAATTGGAAGTCCGTTGTATCACTGGAATCATCTTGAGATGAGGAGGTATTTTAATTATGACAAGCCTCTCTCATCAAAGACAGCAGATTGCAAATGATATGCTTTGCCTTGATGATTTTCGTCCAAGAGAGCTGCTAGTTAAGATGAATGTGGAAGAGCTATGCACTACAGATGACCCTGCTGACAATCTTGAGTATCACAAGAAGCTTAAGGATGAGGAGAAGAGATTCGTAGTTCGACCAACATTTCGTCCTGACAAAGCTCTTAATATATTAAGAGATGATTATAATAAGTGCGTGGCGGACCTTGAGAAAGCAGTGGGCTATTCTATTGCAAGCTATGATGACTTATGTAAGGCATTAGTGGATAGAATGGACTACTTTGAAGAGGCAGGCTGTAGGATTTCAGACCATAGTCTTGAAGGATATGTCTATATGGAAGATGAATCTGCAGCAACTCAGGATGATATATTCAGCAGAAGAAGAAATAACGAAGCCATAACAGCTAAAGAGGCAGCAGTATATCGAAGTCGATTGCTTGTATTTTTCGCTGCTAACTATCATAAGAAGGGGTGGATAATGCAGCTTCATATAGGCGCACTTCGTAATAACTCCACGAAGAGATATGAGAGTATTGGTGTTGACAGTGGATTCGATAGTGCTGATGATTTTAGTTATGCTAAGGAGCTGTCTTCTCTACTCGATGCCATGGATTATAATGATAATCTTCCGAAGACAATTATTTATAATCTTAATTCCAAGGACAATACGACTATTGCAACTATGCTAGGGAACTTCCAAAATGCAGAAGCAAGAAGTAAGATTCAGCTTGGTGCGGCATGGTGGGTACTAGATCATAAGAGAGGAATGGAGAATCAATTAATGTCATTTGCCGAATCAGGAGTTCTTGCTAACTTTGTTGGTATGGTAACTGATTCAAGAAGTATGTTGTCATTTCCAAGACATGAGTATTTTAGACGAATCCTTTGTAACTACATAGGAGGACTGGTTGAGAATGGCGAATACCCTGATGATGAGGAAATGCTCTCTGAGATAGTTAAGGATATATGCTACAATAATATTAAGAATTTCATGAAGTAAGTGGAGGATGATATGGATATTTTCAAATTAATAGAGGAAGCAAGAATTGTTCCTGTAATTGTAATAGAAGATGAGAAGGACGCACTTCCATTAGCAGAAGCACTAAGAAAAGGCGGAATTAATATTGCTGAAGTGACATTTCGAACTGACGCGGCCAAGGCTTCAATTGAGAAGATAAGTGCCACATATCCTGATATGTTAGTAGGAGCAGGTACTGTCCTAACAATCGGACAGGTAGATGAAGCAGTTAAGGCAGGTGCCAAGTTCATTGTAACACCAGGAAGCAATCCTAAGGTAATTGAATATTGTGTTAAGAACAATATTACAATTATTCCAGGCTGTGCTAATCCATCCAATGTAGAGTTAGCACTAGAGAACGGACTTAATGTTGTTAAGTTCTTTCCGGCAGAACAGGCAGGAGGAATTAATTACATTAAGGCAATCTCTGCACCTTATGGAAATGTAAGATTTATGCCAACAGGTGGAATTAATCCTCAGAATGTGGGAAGCTACCTAAAGGAAAAATGTATCATTGCCTGTGGTGGCAGCTGGATGGTAAAAAAAGACTTGATTGCAAATAAACAATTTGAAGAGATAACAAGACTTTGTAAAGAGGCTCTTGATATTGCGAAGGAATAAAAAAAGAGGATGTGGCATCAATTCCACATCCTCTAAGTGTTTAATGAAAGTATTATACTTCGTTTCTTGCTGCATTTAAGAAACCTACATATTTAACGTATCCTGCGATTTCAAGAATTCCAGCGAAGACGCTTAATGCTTTGAATTGTAGCAAAGATAACTATATAAATCAATAGTCTATACCGATTGAAAATAATTGGCTTTTACTTTAAAATCATATAGTATATTAATTTGGTTTGGAAAAGAGAAATTGTATATAGTTAGAAGAGGACAAAATGGATTTTATACCTGTTTTTATTAAAATGTCAGAGCTGTTTCTGATAATTATAATTGGATATATTGCAGCTAAAGCTAAGATACTTGGACCTAATGTGAAGGCAGCGCTTTCTAAGATTATTATTAATATATCCATGCCTTGTACAATTCTGTCATCCGTAATGAATTCAGAGAATCTCCCATCTACAAGTGAGATATTATTTATTCTGTTAATTGCATTTTCAACATATATTGTTCTTTTTGCATTAGCAAAGGGAACATCCTTCATACTAAGGCTTAAGGGCCAGCAAAAGGGCGCAGCAGAATTCGGAATTATGTTCGCTAATGTTGGCTTTATTGGCTTTCCAGTAACCTACGCAGTATTCGGTCCAGAATCTGCATTTTACACAAGCATATTCAATATGCCCTTCAATCTCTTATGTTATTCCCTTGGTATTGCAATGCTATCAGGCTACAACATCAAGGAGAAGATGAAGAATGTTAAAGAATCTGAAGAAAGTACCCTTAGAATATTTACAAGAAAAATTAGCAAGCTTATTCTTACACCGGCAATGATTGCAGCTATATTATGTGTAATTATGGGAGTAACTGGTTTTCAGGGACCAGACTTTCTTGCTGACACATTTGACATATTAGGAGGGATTACAACTCCTGGTGCATTGCTTGTAATCGGAGCAGCATTAGCAGAGATGCCATTCAAGGAAATGTTTACTAATGGCAAGGCGTATTTGTTCGCGCTAATCCAGGTAATTGTAACCCCGCTTCTTATGTACTTTATATATCTTCCAATATGTCAGGGGAATGATTTGCTCTTAGGGGAGACAGTAATAGTATCAGCTATGCCTGTTGCAACTGCAGGTACCATGCTATGTGTTGAGTATGATGGTGATGAGAAATTCATGGCCCAGATAACATTTATTACAACCCTTGCTACCGTCATTACAATACCACTTCTTGCAGTTGTATTGTAATGTCTGATATAATGATAAAACATAATGTGATTTGGCAAAAATCAGGAAGGATGCAGTTATGGTTAAGAAGATATTAGGGCGTGTATTAGTTGTCGTTCCGGCGTTGGCTATACAGGTGTTATGGATAGTATTGGTAGTCAAAGGAGTTAACTGGATAGCTGACGATTATCTGGTAGATGTTCTTAATGTATTATTCAGAATTCTAGCGGTAATATTTGTAATTAGTATCGTTAATAGAAGAGATGAAAGTGCCTATAAGATATTATGGGTTATAGTTATTGTGGCACTTCCAATCCTTGGATCTATAATGTATCTGTTCCTTGGAAATAAGAGAACAGGAGCCCACTTAGACAGGAAGATAAGAAGGGCTGAGGAGGCGCTTGACAGAAGGACATTCTATAAGAATGAGAATATTGTATCTGAGATAGAGAGGGATGATGAGCATGTGGCTCAGATAATATCACATCTAAGCGAGGATACGAATTTCCCGGTTCTTCCTAATGAGAGTGTTAAGTACTATCCTTGGGGCCAGGACGTCTTCGCAGATATGTGCGAGGATTTGAAGAAGGCTAAGAAATATGTGTACATTGAGTACTTCATAATAGAGAGAGGATTATTCTGGGATACACTTACTGATATTCTTGCAGAGAGGGTCAAGGAAGGTGTAGACGTCAGAGTAATATATGACGACCTTGGAAGTATCGGAACATATTCTGTTAAGGATGCCAAGGAGCTGAAGGATAGAGGAATCAAATGTGTTCCATTTAATCCACTTATATTTGTCAGAACACAGCTTAATAACAGAACTCACCGCAAGATAATGGTAATTGATGGTGAGGTTGCATACAGTGGTGGAATTAATCTTGCAGATGAATATATTAATGAGACGCATCCTTATGGCGTATGGAAGGATATAGGATTTCGCATGACTGGTAAAGCAGTTCAAAGCTACCAGTTCATGTTCCTTGAATTCTGGAATGCAATTGTTCCTATAGATGAGGTGGTAATTCATGAGACACCTAAGATTGTGGACAAGCCTGCAAGTATAGATATGAGTAATATGGATGGATTTATCTGGCCATATTATGATTCACCTGAGAGAGAAGAGCATACAAGTAATGCGTTATTTACTGAGATGCTGTCAATGGCAACAGAGTATATATGGTTCTATACACCATATCTTATGCTAGGTGATACCTTATTCGATGCATTTATCAGAGCGGCAAGAAGAGGTGTAGATGTACGAGTAATTGTACCGGGTACTAGTGATTCTAAGATGGTGCAGCGAATTGCCAAGACCTACTACAGAGATTTAGTGGCTGCAGGGGTTAAGCTCTATGAATATACACCAGGATTTGTTCACGCCAAGGCTATGATATGTGACGACAAGGTAGCAGGTGTAGGAACAGTTAATCTTGATTATAGAAGTCTGTTCCTACATTATGAATGCTTCAGCGTATTCTACAAGTCACATCTTATAGATGAGTTGAAGAAGGATTTCTTAGCCACTCAGGAAGAATGTGAGCTTAAGCCGCTAGAGAGCATACCTAACGGTGTTTTAACCAGATTCTTAAACGGAGTACTTCGACTTATTGCTCCCCTTATGTAATCTGATTATTTCTTAATATAGGATATGAATACGTTGTTATTCGCCTCGAATTTTGCTGCGGCTTCAATCATTCCAACTCTGTTATATGCGTTGTTGTTAGGATTATATGTAACAATGCTTCCTGCGTCATATCCCACAATTAGCTCAGCATCATTTGGTCCCGTTATGGCAAGCACAGGACTTCCTTGTGATACATAATACAGAACCTCATTCAGATTACAGCCTGTAAGGTCAAGTACGTTGTAATTCTTCATAACGCTCTTAAGTATCTCGTATGGTCCTTCGCCGTTATCGATATAGGTATTAACCTCAACATTAATGCCTTCCTTTACAAGCATGGTGCTTATGCATTTTGATAATGTGTCAGCCTTGGCATCCTGATCTCCCACATGCAACCCGCTAAATGCGTTAACATAGGCCTGGCGTCCCTTCTTCCATACATAGGACGAATTGTTATCTACTACAATTCCCATCTGCTCATCAGCGAATCTAATGGCATTGGATGTAATGTTAGATGCAAGAAGCACGTTGCTTCCTACATACACGAAGTATTCGTCGTTAGTATTGTTAGCAGTAACAGTAATTGTGTTGCTGCCACCTATAAAGTGTGTTGCGGCTTTGGCGAAGTTAAGGGATGGTATAGGGTTGCGATCATCCATCTTCGCACTCTTAAGAGTTGTTATCTCACCTCTTACTGGGTCTGGTGTAAATGTAAATGTAACAGCTCGTCCTAATTCGCCAGCAGTATTCTTAATGGTATCTCCTTCGGTCTCCATATATCCGGCATCTGATTTTGACACTCTGTCTAGCCACAATGTGAAGGATTCTAATCTTGCATTAGTTATATAGTAGCCATCCTTATGATAATCCTTGAGGATTGGATGTGATGGCAGAGTAATTTGCATTATGTATATGTTGGATACAGGGTATATAACCGAACCTGCAATATTCTTGTCTACATCATTCACATTTACAATACCATATACTAGGTCTTCCTCCATGAAGGCAAGTGGTCTTATGTACTCGTTTGTTCCTGCATCTATTGTAAATGTGCTTTCATCACTTAAGTCTTCCACAATAAGGGATGTAGCCTTATTAGGCGTCGTAGTATAGGCAAGGTAGCGTCCTGATTTTGAGGCAGCATATTGTGAGGAATCTAGTCCCTCAAGTACTGTCTCCATAGTATCATTCTTTAAGTTAATCTTAACCAGGTTGCCCGAAATCATAACATAGAAGTACTTGTCATTGGCCTTGTATAACAGGTCAGAGAAGCTTGCATTAAGGATTTGATATGAACAGGTTGTGGCAACGAAGGCCTCTTCTATTGTCTTCTCTGAAGCAGCATCATATTTGTACAAATCAATACCGCAGTAGCCCTCGTGAGGACCATTATTCATATAACCAAATACTGCAAAGTTCACATCTCCATTTTCGTTAATTGCAAGAATCTTGATAGAGTGAGCATCATAGTAGCATCTTGGGTCATTAACATTTCCATCAAGGAAGCTAAATAGCTTAAGCAGCTTACCCTTGTTCTGGTTGTATTCATATAACTCTCCTGCCTGCTCGAAACATGTAATAGTTCCCGTCTCATTAGACAGATAGTTCATATCTCTTGAGGTTACGCCTAAGGTAAGGGAATTGTTGTTTTGCGTTACATCATTTTCATCAAGAAGCTCTTCCATATGACGACGATAATCTAATATGAAAACTCTTGTAGGAGTATAACGAACCTTGTAGTATTCCTTAACATTGAAGTTAGACACCTTATCATTCTCGCTAAGCTGCAGCTGGTAAGTCATCTCGAATACGCAATAATCTGAGTTAATGTCCTTAATCTCGATAATAGGTGAATTGACCTGTGTTGCATCGAATCCACTAAAGCCAATCTGGTCAGCGCTTGAAGCAAGAGTAACATCAGATAGTGTATCAAGGTTGGCATTGCTTGAGGTCTCAAGGTACATGCCAAGCTCGCTATAATGACCATTTAATGAAGTGTCATGAAAATACTTAACGAAGTCAAACAGCTCCTTCTCATGACAATTAGATGGAATTAATATTCTTGTGTAATAACGAATATCGTTTCCGTTACATTTTAGCTTAATAATGAACAGGTACTCTGTTCCCTCCTCTGTAAGATTCTCAATCTGTAGGTTGAGATTGATAACTCCTGAATCAGAGGTGCTATAGTCACTCACCTTGGTCTCGGCAATCTTGCGCTCCATATCTGTTGAGCGAATCTCATAAGATATGGCATCAATGTCGTTGCCATATGTATTAATGTCGAGTGACAGCTTTCTGTCAGAAGACAATGGAATAACAGAGTCACGCATATAGCAGGCATCCATCTCGTCCTTATACCCATAAAGCTGTCCTATGGTTGTACCAAATGCTTCTGAAGATATTGTAGGCAGAGTAGCACCCTCCATATCAGATGTAGCATATACTTTTTTGAAATTAAATATAATAGAAAAAACAGCAAAGGTCACTACAAAAACAATGACTGAGATTATTATTTGCTTTTTTATACCTTTAACCATTTTAGGAAATCGTGAACGTGAACGCATAATTTGCTCCTTTCATTGCTTGACTATTATACCATCTTTTCTTGCGAAAAACCATTTATAGTGGTATAATTTATCAGCAATTTGCGTATTGTAATTATAAGGAGCACTCATGAAAGAGTTTTTTTCTAAAATCGGTGGATTTTTTAAGAATATAGGTGATAAGATAAGTGGATTTTTCGGCAAGATACCGAAGCCAAAGTTTATGCAAAGCGAGAAATGGAAGAAGGTGTCAGACTTCTTAAAGAAGCATATGTTCATTTCCCATATCCCGCTTTCACTTATTATGTGCTTTGTACTAGAGTGGATGTCGCGCCATTCCTTTATTAATGCTATTCATTTTGTAACGGACCATACAGCAGCATATCTATACAATTCATTCCTTATATATATTGTGTATAGTCTGTGCTTCCTTTTCAAAAGACAGACATTCACAAGAATGATAATATCTGCTGTCTTCGTAGCACTTGGCATTACTAACTGTATAGTATTATATAACAGAGTTACGCCGTTCGGATTTACTGATCTTAATATGATTACTGACCTCTTAACAATGCAGGGCGCAGGTTACATGAGCGTTGGTCTGACAGTAATTCTATTTGTTGCACTTGGTTCATATATAATCTACCTTATATGGCTATTTAGAAAAGGCCAGAAGACTACCTACAAGATGCCTTTCTGGGGCAGATTAATAATTGTTGTACTATGCTTTGTATCCCTTCCTCTTACTACGAAGTTCTTACAGAAGCAGGAAATCTTAGCTGCATATTTCGGTAATCTTCAGCAGGGATATTTTGATTACGGTTATTTATATGGCTTCTCTACAAGTGCCTTCGACAGAGGTATGAGTAAGCCTATGGATTATAATGAGGAAAATGTTGTTAAAATCGCTGACGAGACAGCTAGGGAGACGACTATTACTGCTGAGCAGGAGCCTAATATTATAGTTGTTCTATTAGAGTCCTTTTATGATGTATCTGAGTCGGATTTTATTAAGACATCAGAGGATGCAACCCCATTTGCACACAGCTTAGAGAGAGATTTTTCTACTGGGCATCTTACGGTTCCAGTTGTTGGCGCAGGCACCTGTAACTCAGAATTTGAGGTTCTTACTGCAATGTCCTGTAGGTACTTCGGACCAGGTGAATATCCACAGAAGACTGTTCTTAAGGACGTTGACAAATGTGAAGCTGTAGCAGGAGACCTTAGGAATATAGGATACAGCTCACATGTTGTTCATAATAATGGTGGTAATTTCTATTCGAGAGTAAATGCATTTACACTGATGGGCTTCGACACATTCCAGAGTAAAGAGATGCTTGATATTGTTGATTATACTCCAATGGGTTCATGGCCTACAGATGATATACTTATTCAATCTTCTGTAGATGCAATGGATATGACACAGGGTAAGGATATGCTATATACAATTACTGTTGGAACACATGGTAACTATCCTAAGGTTCCTTATCCAGATGACCAGAAGATTAAGGTAAGCTGTGAGGGCAAGTCTCAGGAGGTTACTAACCAGTGGACATATTACATTAACAGACTTAATGAGATGGACACATTTATGAAGAACTATTGTGAGGCTCTTAATAACAGAGGTGAGAAGACTATTGTTATATTCTTCGGAGACCACTTGCCTACATTAGGTCTTACTGAGGCAGAGGTTGCAACTCACGACTTGTATAAGACTAAGTATTTTACATGGAATAACTTCGGAATGTCTAAGGAAGATATGGACTTAACAGCATATCAGCTTGTGCCAGAGTATCTTGACAGAATGGGAATTCACGAAGGTGTAATGATTAACTATAATCAGGATAGAATGGAGAAGGATATTTCTACCAACTCGGAAGAGTATCAGGATGGATTGAAGCTTCTACAATATGACATTCTCTATGGTAAGCAGTACGCTTATAAGGGAGAGGATAAGTATCCAGCATCTAATCTTGTAATGGGTGTTAAGGATGTAGTGATTAATAGAATATATAACTTTGATGATGAGATTCACATTTACGGAGACAACTTTACTAACTGGAGTAAGGTATATGTCAATGGCAACAAGGTGGCAACAGGATATAAGAGTGGCCAGTGCCTTACAATAGATACTGAAGATGTTAAGAATGGCGACGTAATATGCGTACAGCAAATGGGTTCTAATAATTCAGTATTCAGAAGGTCTAATGAAGTAGTTGTGAACATTCCTACGTTGAATCAAGGGGAAGCTAAGCAATAGATAAAAAACATAGTTACAGCAGACAGGAAAGGAGATATATTATGTCTGAGAAAAAGATACCATACAAGATTTACTTAACAGAAGAAGAGATGCCTAAGCAGTGGTATAACCTGCGTGCAGATATGAAGAATAAGCCAGCGCCACTTCTTAATCCAGGTACATTAGAGCCTGCAACATTAGAAGAGCTAGAGCATGTGTTCTGTACAGAGCTTGCCAAGCAGGAATTAGATGATACTAATCCTTATATAGATATTCCTGAAGAGATTAGAGATTTCTATAAGATGTTTCGTCCATCTCCACTTATTAGAGCGTATTGCCTAGAGGAGAAATTACAGACACCAGCGAAGATTTATTACAAGTTCGAGGGAAATAATACTTCTGGTTCTCATAAGCTTAATTCGGCAATTGCCCAAGCTTACTATGCTAAGAAGCAGGGGCTTAAGGGTGTTACTACTGAGACAGGAGCAGGCCAGTGGGGAACAGCACTTTCTATGGCATGTTCTTACTTTGGTTTAGATTGTAAGGTATTCATGGTTAAGAGTTCATATAACCAGAAGCCTCAGAGAAAAGAAGTTATGAGAACATACGGTGCGTCTGTTACAGCATCACCTTCAATGGATACTAATGTGGGAAGAGCTATTAATGAACAATTCCCTAATGGAAATGGTTCTCTTGGCTGTGCCATATCAGAAGCAGTTGAGATGGCAACAACCCATGAAGGATATAGATATGTACTAGGCTCAGTTCTTAATCAGGTATTACTTCATCAATCAGTTATAGGTCTTGAGACATTAACTGCTCTTGAGAAATATGGTGAGAAGGCTGATGTCATTATTGGATGTGCCGGCGGTGGTTCTAACTTAGGAGGTCTTATATCACCATTTGTTAGAGATAAGATTCAAGGCAAGGATGATTATAGAATTATTGCTGTTGAGCCAGCTTCTTGTCCTTCTCTCACAAGAGGTATATATGCATACGATTTCTGTGATACTGGTAAGGTATGTCCACTTGCTAAGATGTACACATTAGGACATGACTTTATGCCTTCTCCATCACATGCAGGAGGACTTAGATATCATGGAATGTCTTCTGTATTATCACAGCTTAAGGATGACGGAATTATTGAAGCTACAAGCGTAACCCAGACAGAGGTGTTCGAGGCTGCTCAGAAGTTCGCAAGGGTTGAAGGAATTCTTCCAGCACCTGAAAGTGCACATGCTATTAAGGTTGCAATGGACGAGGCAATTCGTTGCAAGGAAACAGGCGAAGAGAAGACAATAGTATTCGGCTTAACAGGAACTGGTTATTTTGATATGTATGCTTATGCTGAATTCAATGATGGTACAATGACAGACTATATTCCTACTGATGATGACATTAGAGAAAGTCTTAAGAACGTACCTAATGTTGATAAATAAAAAAGAAGAAAGGAAAAAGAAGCTATGACAAGAATAGGAATTATTGGATATGGTAATCTTGGAAGAGGAGTTGAGTCTGCAATTCGTCAAAATGATGATATGGAGCTTGTAGCAGTATTTACTAGAAGAGACCCTTCTACTCTCACAATCAAGTCACAGGGAGTTAAGGTTGATTCAGTAGATAATGTGGCAGATTATCAGGGAAAGATTGATGTTATGATTCTGTGTGGAGGCTCAGCAACTGACCTTCCTAAGCAGACACCAGAATATGCGAAGCTATTTAACGTAGTTGATTCATTTGATACACATGCTAATATTCCTGCACATTTTGCTAATGTAGACAAGTCCTGCAAGGAGAATAATCATGTGGGATTAATCTCTTGTGGATGGGATCCAGGAATGTTCTCACTTATGAGATTATATGGCAATGCATTTCTTCCAGATGGCGCTGACTACACATTCTGGGGTAAGGGCGTAAGCCAGGGTCACTCAGATGCTGTTAGAAGAATCAAGGGAGTTAAGAACGCTAAGCAGTATACAATTCCTGTAGAGGCAGCACTTGAGGCTGTAAGAAGCGGAAGCAACCCAGAGCTTACTACAAGACAAAAGCACACTCGTGAGTGTTTCGTAGTATTAGAGGATGGAGCGGATGCTAAGGCAATCGAGAAAGAGATCTGTGAAATGCCTAACTATTTTGCAGATTATGATACAACAGTTCATTTTATCGATGAGGAAGAATTCAATAAGAACCATAGTGGAATTCCTCATGGTGGATTCGTTATTAGAAGTGGTAAGACAGGATGGGATTTAGAGGATACACATGTAGTGGAGTACTCTATTAAGCTTGATTCTAATCCTGGATTTACATCTAGCATTATTGTAAGCTTTGCAAGAGCAGTTGACAGACTTTCTAAGGAAGGTGTTTCTGGTGCAAAGACAGTATTTGATATTGCTCCAGCTTATCTTATTAATAAGTCTGATGAGGATATAAGAGCTCACCTACTATAATCAATATTATATAACCAGATATTATTAATGAATGGAAAAAGCCGACTTCCCAGGGGATAGGGAGTCGGCTTTTTAGGGAGTAAGAATATGATTAACAATTTTCGGATGCTTCTTCATTAACCTGACTTTTCATCTGGTTAGAAGCATCGAATATTGTATCAAGCAATGTGTTCATCTCAGTCATCTGTGTCAGGCTATCATCGCTGACAGAAATTGAACTATCTGCCGAAGCAGATACCTCCTGGGTAGTGGCTGAGAGGTTAGTGATTGAATCCATAATAGTTCTGTTAGCAGAGACAATATCATTAACTGTACGAGTAATATTGTTAATGGAATCAATTAACTCTGATACATGAGCTTTGATTTCGTCAAAGCCCTCGCTTGTCTTATCTATCATTTCATTCTGTTTATCTGAACTTTCAGCTGACTTCGCCATATTATTGCTGGCGTTATCTACATCAACTGTTAGCTTGTTGATAATATCTGTTATCTGTTCTGTTGATTGCTTTGTCTCTTCAGAGAGGTTACGAATCTCATCAGCAACAACAGCGAAACCTTTACCTGCTTCACCGGCTCTTGCGGCTTCAATAGAAGCATTAAGGGCAAGCAGGTTGGTTTGGTCTGAGATACTTAGAATTGTACCAATTATTGCCTCTACTTCCTTAATTCTGTCATTAAGCTCAACAGTAGTAGTACGAGTTGTTCTATTAATCTCAGCAGTTTCCTGAGCTTGTCTTTTTAGCTCTTCTATAATTCTTGAGCCATTATCTACAACCTCCGCCGCCTGAAGAGAGGTTTCTTTCATTGCGTTAGCCTCATCTCCAGCACCAATAAGGTGTTCCTGGATGTCGCTGGTCATGGCTGTCTGATTATCAATTGATTCAGCAGTGCTTCTAATTGACATGGCTATTTCATTAACGGAAGAATTGCTTTGCTTAATACTGTCTGTTAATGTTGTTACAACACCAGAAGCGCTATCCAAATTTTGGGACATAACTTTATATGCAGACATAATATTGTTGCTGGTATTCTTCTGGTCTTCCATCTGCTGATTAATAGCATCTATTTTCTCAGTGTTGTTTCTTATTTGCAATCTGATAACGAATAGTCCGAACACAAGTGATATAACAACAACTACGCAGTTAATAATAACCTGGAACAGACCACTTTTGTCTGTTGTTAGTAAGAAGATTACTACAAATATAGCATTAATAAGTACACAACCTATTGTAGCAATAACAGCTATTTTCATATCCTGTTCTAAGATAACTAATAGGACAAAGGGGAACATGAACGCATATAATGCAGGCTCATTACAACTGCAATACAAGAATGCATAGGATAATGTCATTAATCCCAGACAAATCAGACCATCCTTGCTTTCTGCCTTGTTTCTAATTCTGGCAAATATAGCAAATAAAGCGGAAAAGCCAATGAAGGCGGTTCTTACAATAGATAGGATTGAACCGTCCAGATATAGGACTGATAATAAACCCATAGCAATAATAACAACCAAACGTACATTTGCAGCAAATTTATACTGCCTTAAAAGTTGCAGTTTCTCCAGTGACATTTGCACTACCTCCCCACCTGTGTATTACATGTTATATATAATTATACAATAGGAGAGGTTGCATTACTATTGCCAGATTATCAAGAAATGAGAAGTATTACTCGTTAGACCTTTTTAATTTACGTTTTATAATATTAGAAATCTTCTTTCGTTTGCCCTCGTTTTTGAATTCGCTAATACGAGACAGGGCGTTTTTCTCAAACGCAGGGGTAGCCTCCATCATAGATTCAACCTCCTGCTCTAAGAATAAATCTTCTTCTTCGCTATACGTTTTTGTTTTAGAGCTTAGACTACCGGTTTTGGCAGTGATTTTGTCTTTGCTCTTCTCTAAACCTTTCTTGGCGTCGTTAATCTTAGATACAACGCTACTTTCAATGTTGTCATAGAGCTTCGACATCTTATAAGTGTATCTTGCTTCAATTCTATTGAAGTTGTGCTGGAAACTAGAAAGCGCCGAGATGGTTAGGGCGAAGTCAATACCAAGTAAGAATATGAATAATAGTGACAGGCTTACCATCAAGGCATCTGGAAAATGCGCAACAATTTCTTCCACCCATGGAATGAGCCACTTTACAATTATTATGGCTGCAACACCGAAGCCTATTGATGCACTAAGACATATTCGGCCGTTGATGTTGAGGAATTTCTTGCTATAATCCCACCATATTGCGTGGAAGATTTTCTCTAGAACATAGCTTGTTGTATATTCTAGAATGATGCTTCCAAGATATCCAACAAGGAAGATAACGAATATATTCTTATCAGCCAGAAATGGGATATTAAGGTCATAGAAAAGAAGGGTACCTATACAGGCGCCCACACCATATATTGGGATAATAGGGCCGTAGAAAAAGCCCCTGTTTTGCCAACCATGCTTATTAATAGATGAATATATTGATTCATATATAAATCCAAGAAAGCTATAGAAGAAAAAAATTACAACATATTTGCAGATTATCATTGTATGTTCCTTTTCTATTACTACTAATAATAATTATCACATTTTGTAGGGAAAATAACAAGAAAAATAAAGAAAAAATTGGCGTAATTTGACCTTATAAGTGTGGTGGGGTACAATATATGGATAAGTGTTGTAATATAAAGGAGACTTTAATGAGAATTATACACTGTGCAGATTTGCATCTCGAATCTTCTCTTAAAAGCATATTGACCGGAGATAAGTTCAAGGAGAGAAGAGATGAGCTTCTACATAATTTTGATAGATTAGTTGACTATGCTAATGACAATAGTGTGGATATTATTCTGGTGGCTGGAGACATATTCGATAATGGCAAAAGAAGAAAGACAGCCATTAGACATATTATTGATCTGGTTAAGGAAAACCCTGATATTGATTTTGTATTTCTTAAGGGTAATCACGACACGGGTGGTGTGTTCGATGATGAATATGAGATACCAGACAATGTGAAGCTCTTCGACCAGAAGAATTGGAAGAAATATGAATTCGGTGATGTGGTTATAAAGGGTGTGGAGCTTACCAAGGATAATTATAAGAATGTTGCATTAAGCCTTGTGCTGGACCCTGGCAAATGCAACATAGTAACACTACATGCTGGTCTTGCCAATCATGAAGGCAATAAGGAGGCTTATGAGGTTAACCTTAATGACCTTAAGAATAAGAATATAGATTATCTTGCCCTTGGTCATATTCATAAGTATGAGAGGGAAGAGCTGGATGAAAAAGGAATCTATGTCTATCCAGGCTGCCTTGAAGGTAGAGGATTTGATGAGGTTGGTCCTAAGGGATTTGTTCTATTAGATATTGGCGAAGACGGTAAGGTTGTAGATACGTTCGTACCATTTGCGAAAAGGGAAATCCACAGAGAAGAGGTTATGATAACACCGGAAGATGCTATGCCTGATATTATTGACAAGGTGGAAGCTGCTGTTAGTGGTATATCGGAAAAGGATCTTGTTGAAATAATCCTTGTGGGCAAGACTAATATGGATGAGCTATTCGATATTGATACCTATAGAATCATGAAGAGGTTCGAAGACAGCTTCTATTTGTTTAAGATAAAGGATAATACAACAGTGGATGTAGACTATGCAAGTTTTGCTAATGATAAGAGTCTCAAGGGTGAATTCATAAGGCTTCTTGAGAAGGAAGACCTTGAGGACGAGGACAAGTCAATTATTGTTGAACTTGGTATCAAAGCGCTTAAAGGGGAGCATTTAGATATATGATGATAGTATCTTGTCATATTGCAGGATATGGCAAATTCAAAGATAAAAGAATAGATTTTAAAGAAGGTCTCAACGTGTTAACAGAGGATAACGGTTGGGGCAAGAGTACTCTGTGCTCTTATATATATTCTATGTTCTATGGCAATCCTGCCTCAACTAGTAGAAAAGAGTTAGGAGACAGGAAGAAGTACGCCCCATGGGATGGTGGTCCATACGGTGGAAGTATGGTGTTCGAAGTGGATGGTAAGAGATATCGCGTAGAGAGAATGTTTGCTTCAAGGCAAAAGGATGATACATTTGAACTATACGATGATGAGACTAATCTTATCTCAGAGGATTATAGTGAGAACCTTGGTGAAGAATTATTCGGTATAGACAGAGAATCCTTCACTAAGTCTGTTTATGTACCACAAAGCAGTATTCATTCAGAGATGACGAGTGCCATTAATAGTAAGCTGGGGGACATTGTAACCCTGCAGGATGATATTAACAATTTCGACGTGGCTATTAAACGAATCCAAACAGAGATTAGCGTATATAAGAAGAACAGTAAAGACGAAGGTGTAAGAGGCAAGATTCTGAAGGTTCAAGACGAAATCAAAGAATTAGCCGAAGACGTTGAGAAATTAGACAGCTTCCTTGAGTCCCAGCAAATGTATGAAAAGCTTCTTGATGATAAGGAAGAAGCTATCGCTAAGCTAAGAAGTGAGAAGGAAGTATTAAAAGGCCAAATCACGAAGCAAAGTGAGAGGGACCAGCTTACTGGTGAATACAACAACATCAAGAAGACATACAATGAAGAGAAGCTAAGGCTTGATGAGCTAGATGATTATTTTGCCAGTGGTGTACCTACGCAAGAAGAGACGGAAGAGATGTTCGACCTTGTTCAGAAGGTAGATGTACTACAAAGCAGGGCTGACGATATTAAGAAGAATATGCCAAGCGAAGAGAAGATAGAGCTTCTTAAGAAATTGTTTACAGAGCCTCTTGAAGAAGAAACTATTAATGAGTGGAAAGAGCGTGCCAACAGATTGTCGGAGCTTCGTGTTCAGAAGGAGCATGCACAATTATCTGAAGAGGATAAGAATGCATTAGGAGAGCTTAAGTATTATTTTTCCAAGAAAAAGCCTACTAAGGAAGAACTAGAAATAATTCGAAATGAGGCAGAAAATGTTAACAGATTACAGGGAAGAATAGAAGAGACAAGAGAATATTACGAGCAGCAGCAGCATATATACGAGGAGGGTAAGAAGGAGAATTCAGGGGGTAACAAGCCTCTTATGATAATGCTCTTTATAATTGGCAGCATAATATTCATTGGTTCTGTTGCCACCATAATACTAGTTAACGATACTTTAGGATATATTGTTGGCTTCTCAGGAATGGCAATAGCCCTTGTTATGTTCGCAGTAAGTGTTCTTATTAACAGGAAGCGTAACAAGATATCGAAGGATTTGATAGACGAGCTTGAGAAGAATTATAACGAAGCGAAAGAGAAGTATGAGCAGACGAAGAGCGAGTATGATGCTTCTAATAACATATGTAAGGAATTCCTATCAGATTATCTTGTAAATGCTAATGATACCCTGCAGCAGATGGTATCAGATATAGAGCTTAAAGCAGAGAGATACGAGGCGCTTCTTGCCAGCGAAGAAAAAGCTGTAGAGGCAGGAGGAAATGCCCTTGAAGAGTTAAGCAGGCTAGAGGTTGAGCTTTATACTGAGCTTATGCATTATCAGAACTGTTACGAGATGGAGGACTTGTATTCTTCTAACGCTGAGATGGAATTGATTCTCAAGATAAGTGAAGATAACAAGCTTTACATTATGTATTTTAACGATGATAAGGAAAGGTCTGAAATCATTGAGCAAAGAGAAGTAATGATGAAGAAGATTGCTGCTTTTCTTAATAGATTTCCTTTCACAACAGGAGAGAATTTTGCCCAGAAGTTAGGCTTTGTAATAACTCAGAGAAGACAATACGAAGAGGTTGCATCTAAGGTTGCGAAGCACGAAGAATATATTCAGGATTTTGAGAAGGATAACGAGGAGTACACAGATGCTGCTTCCGTAGAGGAGCTGCAGCAAAAGCAGGGAGAGATAGATAAGAATATTGCATCTTTAATAGAGGAGATTAATGAGACTAGAAATCAGTTAAGAGATGTTAGAGAGATGATAGACAGTTGTCATGATAAGGCTAATCAGATTACTGAGCTTAGAGAGAAAGAGCTAGAGTATAACAGAAACGTAGATTACTTAGAGAAGACTATTAATTATCTTACCAAGGCTAAGAACAATTTCCTTTCAAAATATATGAGACCTATGCAAAGGGGAATGAGAAATTACTTAGAAAGAATTAATGACAAGGATGGCGCCTTATCTAGTGATGCATTTCGTATTGATACAAATCTTAATGTGTCAGTTGTATATGAAGGAAGTTCTAAAAGGGAAGAGTACCTTAGTGCAGGATATATTGATGTGGCATCTCTTTGTGCCAGATTCGCTCTGATTGATATTATGTACGATAATAAGAAGCCTATGGTTATATTAGACGACCCACTTACTAATATGGATGAAACTAAGATTGATATGGCACTTGATTTATTTAAGGATTTGTCAGAAGAAATTCAGATATTGTATTTTACCTGTCACTCTTCAAGGGCATAAAAAGGGCGCTGTACTTATTAATTAATAATAATTACAACGCCTGATCTACTAACATTCCTGCATAAGCACTGCTTGCATATATTGCCGTAAAATTCTTACCCGGATTCTTGTATTCAACAAGCAGCTTATCAACATATTTCATAGGGTTAATAGAGGTCTTATCAGCTGCATTAGACAGGGCATGCTTGAAGGTATTAAGAGTCTTGAATACGTCACTTCTATTAGCTCCTGTAACGCCACTTTGGATGGCCTCTCTATCCATTTCAAGGAAACCATTATCCGCAATACTAATTCCAATATCAGATAACTGATTGCTTAGTGAACGACCTATTGCAGTCATCTCATTGAAGTATGAGTTGTTGTGGTTGTTAGAGTAATCAGCACCAATCCTAACCATGTTGTTGTATGCTTTAATAAGGTCTCCAACACTGTCTGCAAGGGCTTCTGTATTAGTCTTGAATCCCACATTAACCTGCTGTCCATTAGAAGGCCTGTGAAGTGTTACTTCGAAGGCTTTATTTATGGTAAATGTGTTAGACATAGACGAATGCTCTGTATCATTTAATGTAAATGAAGAATTGCGAGCAGGACTAGTGGTGTGGTTAATTCCTAGTCTGTTAATCTCTGACCATGAGGTGCTACTCTCAATAGAGAACAATTCATGGGCGCCTTCTGGAAGACCTGTATTCTTAGAGGTTAGCTGGAGAGCACTCTGGTCTCTGCCATTACTAATAACCTCTGCTTTAAGTCCTACATCTGAAGAATTTACAAGTCTTGCAATTTTTTTCTGAATATCTATGTTATTATCGCCGATATTAACATTGAACTGGAATTCAAATGAATTACTAGTTGTGTTAAGGTCGAAGGAATAATGTCCTTCCTCAAAGTCATAACCATTGGAATTAAGGAAGTTACCGGTGTTAATCTGTGGTGTTGCAAGAGACTCAACAGACATATTAAAGCTTGAGCTTGTCTGTGTGTTCTCGTCACCAACGTAGCTTACACTAACTAAGTCATCATTAGAGGAAGCAGCCACTTTCTTATCAAGGAGAGATTCCATATCATCGCCGTTAGATGATACCTCTGCAATGATATTCTTAGCGGCTCTGGCGTTCTCCTTAAGATCAATGGCAAAACGAGTAAGGTCCCCGTCGTCCATATTAATCTTATACAGAGGAGACTCCTTGTTAGTTTTAAGCATATTATTATATGCAGCTCTTAATTCACTTTTCTTGTGGATATCATACTTAGAACCATTACCTCTAGGGTTATAGGTTGACAGATAATAATTGTATGCAGCATCAATCCTAGCCATAAGACGTCCCCTCCTTTCTTCCATGAAATAATGCTTAGTAAAAATCCTTTCTTACCTGCATCGGGGTATAAAAGTCCATTTATTCACTTATAGTATACCAAAAATCAAGAGTTTTGTCATCTACCAGATATTGAAAATTCGCGTAATAAAAGGTAATATGTAGTATGCTGATTAAATAACAAAGAGGTATAGGGAAATGTACGTAATAACAGGGCTTGGCAATCCAACATTAAAGTATTCAAAAACGAGGCATAATGTGGGCTTTGATACTATAGATGTTCTTGCAAAAAAATATGGAATTAAAGTCAAAAAAAAGCAGTTCAGGGCGCTTACAGGTGAGGGCTTTATTGATGGTGAGAAAGTCATTCTTGTTAAGCCCATGACTTATATGAATAATAGTGGAGAAGCAGTAAGTGAGATTGTTAAATATTATAAGATTGACCCTGATAAGGAGCTTATAATTATATCAGATGATCTTAATCTGGATGTGGGAGTGCTTCGGATAAGAGCAAAGGGAAGTGCAGGAGGTCACAACGGTCTTAAAAGTATTATTAAGTGTGTTGGCTCCGAATGCTTTGACAGAGTTAGAATTGGTGTTGGTAAAGTTCCTGCTGGAACAGATGTAATAACTCATGTACTAACACGTTTTAGCAGAGGGGACAGGGTCATTGTTAAGGAAAGCTTTGAGGTTGCGGCTGATGCAATCGTAAGTATTATAAGTGATGGAATAGACAAGACCATGAGTAAGTTCAATGGTCCAATTGAACAGATTAGGAATAATTAGGATTATAGTCAAGGGTAAGTAATGAAAGCGTTAGAAGAGCCATTTGACAACTTAATAGAGTTAGCAGAGCTTAAGAAGGCGCTACGTGGAAGTGTTGCCACATACGAATTGTCCGGCTGTATTGAGCCTGTTAAGCCGGCTATTATTAATGGCATGTCTCAAGGCAGGACCATTGTAGTTGCCAGAGATGATGTGAGGGCAAGGCAGTTGTATAATAGCTTTCAGGCTTACGGCGACAAGGGGGTATTTTTTCCTGGTAAGGATGTAATGTTTTATCAGGCTGATATTCGTGGAAATGCTCTTACGAAGGAAAGAATCAATGCTATCAAAGAAATCCTTAATCAGGAGGAGGTTACTGTATTTCTTAGTGTGGACGGTCTCATTAACTGTCTGCCTGCAAAGGAAGTATTTAGCAGTAACTCTCTTAGTGCCAGGGTGGGAGACAGTGTTGATTTAGATAAGTGGATTAAGACACTTCTAAGCCTTGGATATGACAATGTATCAAGCGTTGATCATCCAGGGGAATTTACAGTGCGTGGTGGAATTCTTGATGTATTTCCTCTTACATCTGATATGCCTTATAGAGTGGAGCTATTCGGAGATGAGGTTGACTCTATTAGAAAATTCTCTGTGGAGAGTCAGACTTCAGTAGAGAAGGTTGATGTGATAGATATAGACCCGGCCAGTGAGGTAGTTCTTACAGAGGACGATATCTACAGGGGAATTCGTCTTATGGAAGAGGATGCTGATAAGTTATATAACAAGCTAAGAGAAGAATCCAAAATCGTAGAGGCTTCCAGAATCCAAAAATCAACAGAGCAAATAATTGACGAAATAAGAGGCGGATGGGGAATGCAGGAATTAGAATCGCATTTGCCATACTTTGTAGATAAGACATATTCCATTCTAGATTACTTTGACGATGCTCTTGTTATATTCGATGATGCCCGTAATCTCGAGGAAGAACTAATAGTAAGAGAAAGCGAATTCCTAGATAGTATGACACGTCGTCTTGAGAAGGGATATTTGCTTCCTAGACAGCTAGAGATGATGAAGACTTCTAAGGAAATTATGACAAAGCTTAAGAAGTTCCATAGACTGATTCTATCTGTTCTCGATACAAGAATTGCCAACATTACAATTAAGAAGAATTATTATATCACTGCAACATCAATCACAAGCTATGGTGGAAGCTTCGAGAAGCTTGTGGAGGATTTGTCAAAGTATAAGAAAAAGAGTACGAGGGTTATTATAACCTCTGCCTCAAGGACAAAGGCTAAGAGACTTGCCAAGGATTTGCTTGATAGAGATCTTAACGCGTACTATAGCGAGAATAAGGACAAGGAAGTATTAGAAGGGGAAGTGCTAGTTACAGTAGGAGAGATTGAGAAGGGCTATACTTTCCCAGACATTAACTACGTGCTTATTACTGAAAATGATATATTCGGCTCTAAGGCTGCGGTCAAGAAGAGACGCAGAAAAAAATTCAAAGGTGAGCGCTTCAATTCCCTACAGGAGTTGAAGAATGGAGACTATGTAGTTCACGAGAATCATGGTGTTGGAATATACCGTGGAATTGAGAAAATCGAAGTTGAAGGTGTAATGAAAGACTATATTAAGATAGAGTATGCCAAGGGAGGCAATCTATTTATTCTTGCATCTTCATTTGACATGATTCAAAAGTATGGCGGAGCCGATTCTAAGAAGCCGAAGCTTAACACCCTTGGCACAGCCGCATGGTCAAGGACTAAGCAAAGCGTAGAAAATGCAGTAGGTGAAGTGGCAAAGGAATTAGTTGAGCTATACGCTCTTCGTCAGCAGGATAAGGGCTATGTATACAGCAAGGACACCTTATGGCAGAAGGAGTTCGAGGAGACGTTTCCCTATGAGGAGACAAAGGGACAGCAGGAAGCAATTGAAGCTATGAAGGCTGATATGGAAAGTCCTAAGATTATGGACCGACTTATCTGTGGAGACGTAGGATACGGTAAGACGGAAATTGCAATTCGTGGAGCATTCAAGGCAGTACAGGATAACAAACAGGTGGTAATGTTATGTCCCACAACAATATTAGCGCAGCAGCATTATAATACATTTATACAGAGGATGGAGAACTATCCTGTCAACATAGAGCTGCTATGCAGGTTCCGCACTCCGTCCCAGCAAAAACAGACAATAGAAGGACTAAAAAGTGGCAAGGTAGACATTGTGATTGGAACCCACAGAGTCTTGTCTAAGGATGTGTCTTTCAATGACCTGGGGCTTCTTATAATTGATGAGGAGCAAAGGTTTGGTGTCGCCCATAAGGAGAAGATTAAAACACTTAAGAAAAATATCGATGTAATTAGTCTTACCGCCACACCAATTCCAAGAACCCTTCATATGAGCCTTGCAGGAATAAGGGATATGAGTGTTCTAGAGGAAGCGCCTGTAGACAGAATGCCTATTCAGACATTTGTATTTGAATACAATGAAGAGATGGTAAGGGATGCTATCCTAAGGGAAATGCACCGCGGCGGTCAGGTCTATTATGTGTATAACAGAATTAATACAATAATGGAAATGACTAATAAGATTAAGGAGCTTGTTCCTGAGGCAAATGTGGAATATGCCCATGGCAGAATGAGCGAGTCCCGCCTTGAAGAGATAATGAGTGATTTCGTTAATGGCGAGATAGACGTGCTTATATCCACAACTATTATTGAGATAGGCCTGGATATTCCTAATGTTAACACTATGATTATTCATGATGCTGAGAGATTAGGCTTGTCCCAGCTATATCAGTTAAGGGGCAGAATTGGAAGAAGCAACAGAATGGCCTATGCTTTCTTCATGTATAAGAAGGACAAAATCCTTAAGGAAGAAGCGGAGAAGCGACTGGCGGCTATTAAGGAATTTTCTGATCTTGGAAGTGGCTTCAAGATTGCATTAAGAGACTTAGAGATGAGAGGCGCCGGCAACATTCTTGGCAAGAGTCAGCATGGTCACATGGAAGCGGTGGGGTACGACTTGTACTGCAAAATGTTAAACAATGCCCTAAAGCTTGAGAAGGGCGATAAGGACATACCAGCCCATAGCACTGAGATTGATATTAATATAGATGCTTACATTCCGCCTAAATATATATCAGATGAGGTTCATAAGCTAGATATCTATAAGAGAATATCAGAGATAAAGAATGATGATGAGTATGATGCAATGCTCGAAGAATTGTTAGACAGATTCGGCGAGATTCCTAAGCCGGTTATGAATCTAATGAATATTGCCAGATTAAAATATAATGCCCTTCGTTCCTGCGTCACTAAGATATCAAGAAGTGATAATGAGATTAGAATTCGAATGTATAACAAGGCAAGGTTCAATCCAGAAGGAATAATCGACTTGGTAGAGAGACGTCATCCTGTCATTACATTTTCAGCAAATCCAAAGAATCCGGAATTTACATATAACATTAAGGCTGATAATGTAAAGAGTCCAGAAGAGATGTGCGATACACTTCTTGACTTCTTGCAAGACCTGCAGAAAATAAGAGAGGAATAGTAGGTTGAATTAATTTCATAATAAATGTATAATTTCTAGGGATAACATCATTATAGGAGTGAACAAATGAAGAAGAAAATAATATGTGTAGGAATAATTCTTGTTATGGCAATGGTTGCACTAACAGGATGTAAGATTAAGAATTACGACTCTAATGTAGTAGATATTAATAATGGCGAAGATGGCATTAAGCTTGGATATGTCAACTTTGTATTCAAATATACACAGGCGGGCTATGACATCAATTATGGTTCTACATATGGAACTAAGCTATGGACAGATGATATGACAGGTACAGGTCAGCCATTTTCAGAGGAAGTTAAGAACAATGTTGTTGAGACTTTAGAGAAGCAGTATATCATCAAGAAGCACGCAGACGAATTAGGCGTTAAGATAACAGAGGATGATAAGACTAAGATTGACGAGGCAACTAAGAAGTTCCTAAGTGAGAATACATCTTCTACTCTTAATGCAATGGGAGCAGACGAAGATGTTGTTAGACAGATGCTTACTGATATGACTTATGTATCCAAGGTTGAGAAGGCATTAGAAGCACGCGGCAAAGCAGAAGGCGCTATTAATGACACTACTAATGCTAATACCTATATCAACAATGTTGTTGCTACCTGGGAGAACGGATATGATTTTAAGGTAGATGATAAGCTATTAGCACAGATAACTGTTGAGGATATGTTTGCAACTAGTGCATCAGCATCTGCAGCTAGTGCAGCTACAACTACTAACAGTACTCAAGGGAAATAATAATATATGAAATTTGTATTAAGATACATGGCTTTATACAAAAAACAAAGTATATTGGCACCTATATTCAAAATGCTAGAGGCAGCTTTTGAATTATTGGTGCCTTTTGTTGTGGCTGAAGTTATTGATAATGGAATTAATGCACGGGATGAAGGCTACATAGTTAAGATGATTCTCGTTATGTTAGCATTTGCTGTGGTAGGTGCCATATCTGCTGTGACAGCCCAGTATTTTGCAGCCAGCGCTGCAACAGGGGTGGCCGCTGATATAAGAAAAGACCTTAACAATAAGGTAATTAACATGGATAAGAAAAGATATAGAAGCCTTGGTGTATCTACTCTTATTACGAGAATGACAAGCGATGTGAATGCCGTACAAAATGCGGTTAATATGTTCCTGAGATTGTTCTTAAGGTCTCCATTTATTGTTGCAGGTGCATTCATAATGTCTGTCATAATTAGCCCTAGAATGTCTCTTATCATAGGTGGAGTAATTGTAGTTCTTGCCATAGTTATTGCTGTTGTTATGAAGATAACTCTTCCTCGAATAAGTAGTATTCAATCTAAGCTGGATTCACTAATTGTAAGCATTAGAAACAATTATTTTGGGGCGAAGGTAATAAGAGGATTTCTAATACAGGATAAGGAAGTAGAGAAGTTCCATGGCGAACTGGAAGATATTAGAACCAGTCAGCTTAAGGTTGGAAGAAGGTCTAACATTCTTAACCCAATAACATTTGCGCTAGTTAATCTTGGCATAGTATTAGTTCTTTATTTTGGTGGTGGAAATGTGTATACAGGAGAGCTTACAACTGGTGAAGTAGTGGCTCTTCTTAATTACATGTCACAGATTCTAATTGAGCTTGTGAAATTAGCCAACCTAATTGTAATTCTAATGAAGGGTATTCCAAGTGCCAACAGAATAGAAGAGATAATTGAAGGGGATAGCGAAGCTGAGACTGAAGCTCCAATAGTATTATCAGTTCGAAGTATTGTTGATAATGAGTTGAAGGGCATAGGTAAGGGAGAGAAGATTGGAATAATAGGACCAACCGGTTCTGGTAAAAGTCTGCTACTTAGTGAGTACATGCAAGGGGTAAGGGATAAGTCCAAGGTGGGCTATGTTCCCCAGGAGGATACATTCTTTACAGGAAGTATTGCAGAGAATATTCTTCTTAAAGACTTCGACGGAGAAGATATAAGCTATGCTCTTAAGATGAGCTGCTTTCAGGAGGTTGTTGATGTCAAGGGAGGAGAGAATACTTTGCTTGAGAGAAATGCGGACAATCTCTCTACTGGTCAGAGAAAGAGACTGGCTCTTGCAAGAGCTCTTAATAAGAGGCCTGATGTTCTATTAATGGATGATGTTACTAATCCACTTGATATGATTACAGAGAAAGAAGTAATTAGTAATGTGCTTGACTCAGATATGGCAGTTGTAATTGCGTCACAAAAACCCAGCGCTGTTATGAGGGCAGACACAATTATTGTTATTGACGGCGGCAAAATCCTTGACAAGGGAAGTCATGAAGAGCTGTTAGAAAAATGCTCATTATATGAGAAGATGTTCTACGCTCAGTTCCCGGAGAGGAGAGCCTATGTGTAGAAGATTAATTAGGGATTATAAGAGATACATATTACCATTCATAGCGTCCATGGTCCTAGCACTAATATCAACTGGACTAGCATTATTCGTGCCTGTTCTTATGGGACAGGGAATGGATACAATAATTGGAGTGGGGGATGTTGATTTTGACAGCCTGTTTGTAATAATCCGGAAGATGATTCTTGCAATACTAATAAGTGCAATTAGCTTATGGATAATGAATGGAATTAATAACAGAATTGTCTATGGAATATCAACTAACTTAAGAGGTCGCGCCTTCAGAAGCTTTGTGGGAGCGCGGTACGATTATTTGGACACCTATAGTGAGGGAGATATTGTAAGCAGAATCATAGTTGACTGTGATGCAATTAGCGATGGACTGCTTCTTGGCTTCAACCAATTCTTCATTGGTGTCGTAACAATTATTGTAACTCTTGTATTCATGATTAGGATAAATGTATATCTTGCCCTTGCGGTTGTTATCCTTACGCCACTGTCCTTATTTGTTGCAAGATTTATTATTAAGAATAGCAATAAATATTTTGAGCAGCAGGCTAAGAGCAGAGGAGAGATAACAGAGACATCCTCAGATATAATTACTATGAAGAAGGTAATTAATGATGAGGCTGCAGAGGAATATTTTGTAGAGAAATTCGAAGACATTAATACTAAGAATGAGAAGGTCTCAAGGAAGGCAACCTTCTTCTCCTCTCTTACTAATCCTATGACAAGATTAGTTAATGCTATATGTTATGCCCTGCTGACCTTTGGGGGTGGCATAATTGCAATAAAAGGAGACATTACAATTGGTGGACTAACAAGCTTCTTAGCTTACGCATCACAGTTTGCTAAACCATTTAACGACATTTCATCTGTTGTAACAGAGCTTCAGAATTCAATTGTGTGCTTAAAGAGAATGTACGAATTGATTGATGCTAAGCAGGAAAATTATATGGAAGAATGTGATATGGATGAGGGATATAGCATTTAACCATGTTGACTTTGGCTATACTGATAAGAAGGTCCTTAGTGATGTAACATTTACCATACCTAAGAATAAGAAAATGGGAATAGTGGGACCTACTGGCTGTGGCAAGACTACAATTATGAAGCTTCTTCTAAAATACTATAATTATGATACGGGAGAAATCACTGTTGGAGGCAGGGATATTAGAGGTATGTCTCCCGACAAGGTTAGAGGAATGATGGGGATTATGTTTCAGGAGACCTTCCTTATTACGGGAACTGTTATGGATAACATTCGCATGGGAAATGATGATGCGAGTGACGAAGATGTAATTAGGGCGGCGAAGGAATGTAACGCGCATGACTTTATAATGAATCTGCCTGAGGGATATGAGACAATGGTCAATGAAGAGAATCTGTCTAAGGGACAAAGGCAGCTAATATGTATTGCAAGGCTGATGCTGGGGGACAGCTCTATTATTCTTCTTGATGAGGCTACGTCGTCGCTGGATATTCTAAGTGAGCAGCTAATTAAGGAGGCCTTCGATAAGATAATGGAAGGAAGGACAACTGTTGTTGTGGCCCACAGATTGTCTACTATAATCGACGCCGATATTATCCTGGTGGTTAAGGATGGCAGGGTGGTGGAAAGCGGCACCCATAGAGAACTGTTAGAGGGAAGAGGCTTTTATCATCAACTGTACGAGAGCCAGCTTGGCTAGTGCATTTTATAGTAATAATAGAGGAAAAGGGACACGTGTTTAGTAGTTTATGTATATTTACAAGTTGACATTTTGTGATATAATTTTAGTAATTGCGGAAAAATGCAATTGAGTATGAAGAGGTAGAGTGAAATGGAACAGTATGTTATAAAGGGCGGTAAGCCTCTGAGTGGTGAAGTTGAGATAGGTGGAGCTAAGAATGCAGCTCTTGCTATTATCGCTGCAGCCATTATGACAGATGAGACTGTCATTATAGATAATCTTCCTAATGTGCGTGATGTCAACGTTATGTTGGGTGCAATGGAAGATATAGGTGTTCATATTGAGAGAATCAATGAGCATCGAGTTAAGGTCAATGCGACTACAATCGGAAGACTTAGTGTTGATTACGAATACATTAAGAAGATAAGAGCATCTTATTATCTCTTAGGTGCGCTTCTTGGTAAGTATAAGAAGGCTGAGGTGGCACTTCCTGGTGGATGCGATATAGGAAGCAGACCTATTGATTTGCATGTTAAGGGATTCAGGAGTCTTGGGGCAGAAGTGGATCTAAGCTATGGTCTAATCTCTGTTAATGCTAAGAGACTAATTGGAAAACATATATATATGGATAAGGTCTCAGTTGGAGCTACCATTAATATTATGATGGCAGCTACTCTTGCTGAGGGCAAGACTATTATTGAAAATGCTGCTAAGGAGCCACACGTGGTTGATGTAGCCAACTTCCTTAATAGCATGGGAGCTAATATTCGTGGTGCTGGTACTGATGTAATTAGAATTCAGGGTGTAAGCAAGCTCCACGGAACAGAGTATTCTGTAATTCCTGATCAGATTGAAGCTGGAACATTTATGTTTGCGGCAGCTACAACTAAGGGAGACATTCTTGTTAAAAATGTAATTCCTAAGCATTTAGAGGCTACAACAGCTAAGCTTATAGATGCAGGCTGTCAGGTTGTTGAATATGATGACGCTGTTCGTGTAATTGGAAGAAATAAGCTTATGGCTACACAGGTTACTACATTGCCATATCCTGGATTTCCAACAGATATGCAGCCACAGATGACTGTTGTGTTGGCATTGGCTGATGGAGTTAGTACTGTTAATGAGTCAATATTTGAGAATAGATTCAAGTATGTAGATGAGCTTGCCAGAATGGGAGCTAACATTCAGGTTGAAGGCAATATTGCTATTATACGAGGTGTTGAGAAATATACAGGAGCCAGAGTAAGTGCTCCAGATCTTCGTGCTGGTGCAGCACTTGTAATTGCTGGACTTGGTGCTGAAGGAATTACCATTGTTGATGATATATATTATATTCAGCGTGGGTATGAGAACTTCGATGAGAAGTTAAGAGGGCTCGGTGCTGTGATAGAGAGGACCGACTCGGAAGATCAGATTGAAAAATTCATACTTAAAGTTTCTTAAATAATAAAACGAACGCCTTCGGGCTATAACAAAAATAATAACCATACGGCTCATACAGAAAATCGCCGTATTGGTTATTATTTTTTGTTAAGCTCCGAAGGCTGTTTTGTTTGATGCTTTAGTTTTAAGACTATAAGATGGAAGTGATAGTAATATCTGTCTCCCTGCTTAGGTCTACCATCTCATCACCGTCCACCTGTACGATAGGGCGGGATAGGCGAGACTTGTTAATGTACACAATCTTGCCGCTTCTACCATCTGATAAGATAACCTTACTGTTCTGGTAAGCGTTAGCAATTCTCTCAAGAAATGTTAAGATGTATTTTGTGTTGTATTTCTGAAGACCATCCTCTTCAAATGCGGCTATAACCTGGAAAGCACATTTTGGAGTTCTGTAGCTTCTTGCAGATGTCATGGCATCGTATACATCAGCGATTGCAATAATTGATGCAAAGTCTGATATCTCGTCTGCTTCAAGTCCACGAGGATAACCACTTCCATCACTTCTCTCATGATGCTGCAATGCAGCGAATTGTATATCGCTATTAAAGCCTGCTTTCTTCAGAAGCTTGCTTCCCTTAAGGGCATGTGATTTGATAAGCTCGAATTCCTCGTCAGTAAGCTTTCCTGTCTTATTAAGAATCTCACTGGGAATCTCTGCTTTGCCTATATCGTGAAGCATACCTGCAATTGTAAGTTCATTTAACTCAGACTGAGGAAGCTTGAGCCACTTACCAATTGCTCTTGATATAAGTGCCACATTAATTGAGTGAGCATATACGCTATCGTCAATTGATTTCATGCAGTGGAGTAAGTCAAATAATTGAATGCTGGTCTTAGATGCGAATAGTGATTCTGCTTTCTTGATAATGCTTTCTTCTGATATGTTACCATCGCCAAATATAATGGTATCGAAAGCTTCTTCAAGTGAAGCCATATTCTCTGAATAGCTTAATTGGAAATCCTGGAATTCTTTGTCAGCCTGAAGTCTACTGGTATATGACATAGACTCTACAATTGTAGGCTCTTCCTTCTTAGGTGCCGGCTTTGGTTCTGGTTTTGGCTCTGGCTTTGGTTCTTCTGCTGGAGTCGTTGCCTCAGCAACAGGAGGCTCTTCACCGAATCCATCTTCTACATGAACGCTTTCAATCTTGTAGAAGGAAAGTCTTGCAATAAGCTTAGAATCTAATACTGTTCCCTTCTTAGATATTGTCTGACCTCTTTTGGTGATTATGGGCTTCTCCACAACCATTCCGGGTTTGAGTTCTTTGACTTCAAGTTTTGGCATTTTCTTACTCCTAAATTTGAATTAATATAGTTATGAAAACTATATATTGTGTTCTTCTTGTGAACATCTAGTAGTATTATACGCGTTAATAGTAGGTTTATGCAATATTTTTTCTAAAAAAACTGCATATATATTGACAAAAAATGGATAAGAGTGTATTGTT
>CAJOGN010000022.1:0-3676 GCA_905234245.1 uncultured Lachnospiraceae bacterium | reverse complement strand
ATGGGAAGGTGCTAACCGAAGCGAGTTATCGAACAATAAGAATTAGTTAATCGGTCCGCATAACAAGCGGATTTTTTTATGCTTATTTTATTCAAAGAAAGGAAATTAAGATGGAAAAATTATTATTTACTTCAGAGTCTGTAACGGAAGGACACCCTGACAAGGTCTGTGATGCTATATCTGATGCAATTCTTGATGCATGCTATGAGCAGGATCCAATGAGTCGAGTTGCATGTGAGTGTGCTTCTTGTACAGGTTTTGTGCTTGTAACAGGGGAGATTACTACGAAGGCTAACCTTGATATACCTAAGATTGTTAGAGATACAGTACTTGAGATAGGTTATGATGATGGCGCCAAGGGGCTTGATGGCAATTCTTGTGCCGTTATGGTGGCGCTTGATAAGCAGTCAGCTGATATTGCAATGGGTGTTGATAAGGCACTTGAAGCCAAAGAAGGCTCTCTTAACGATGATTTAGATACAGGTGCTGGCGACCAGGGAATGATGTTCGGATATGCTACTAATGAGACAGATGCATATATGCCATATCCAATTGACTTAGCTCATAAGCTGTCCCTTCAGCTTGCCAAGGTTAGAAAGGATGGCACATTATCATACCTTAGACCTGATGGTAAGACACAGGTGTCTGTTGAGTATGATGAGACAGGAAAGCCTAAGAGATTAGAGGCAGTTGTTCTCTCAACTCAGCATAGCGATGATGTAACTCAGGAGCAGATTCATAAGGATATTAAGAAATACGTATTTGACCCAATCCTACCACAGGAAATGGTAGACGATAAGACCAAGTTCTTCATTAATCCTACAGGCCGATTTGTAATAGGTGGACCTCATGGAGATGCTGGTCTTACAGGTCGTAAGATAATTGTTGATACTTATGGCGGAATGGCTCGTCATGGCGGTGGAGCTTTCTCTGGAAAGGATTGTACCAAGGTTGATCGTTCAGCAGCTTATGCAGCAAGATATGTTGCTAAGAATATTGTGGCAGCAGGACTTGCTGACAAGTGTGAGATTCAATTAAGCTATGCCATTGGTGTTGCAGAGCCAACTTCAATTATGGTTGATACATTTAATACAGGTAAGAAGTCAGATGAAGAGCTTGTAGAGATTGTTAGAAATAATTTCGACCTTAGACCTGCAGGAATCATCAAGATGTTAGATTTAAGAAGACCGATTTACAGACAGACTGCATCCTATGGACATTTTGGCAGAACTGACCTGGATCTTCCATGGGAGAGATTAGACAAGGTGGATGCACTTAAGAACGCGTAATATATGAAGATAAGAACAAGACTTGTTTTAGCATTTTGTATAATCATTTTCATACCGATTGTTACGGTATTTACTGCATATATGCTGCTGGGATTCTCCAATTTTATTACCAGTGAGACAATTATCAGACTTAGGGAGAATCTTAGCGGCTTATCTGTTGATGCAATAATATCGGGAGCTTTAATCCTGATTCTTACAGCTACAATTCTGATTCTGTGGATATACAAAGGCTTCGTTCCTAATATCAAGAAGCTTACAAAGGCAGCCGCACGCATTAAGGATGGGGACTTGGAGTTCACAATATCTTCTGATGGAGCGGATGAGCTTAGTGAGTTATGCAATACATTTGAAGAGATGAGACTGCGCTTGAAGACCAGTGCGACAGACCGTGTGCGTAACGAAGCGGAGCAGAAGATGCTCATTTCCAATATTGCCCATGATTTGAAGACGCCTATTACTGCAATAAAAGGCTATTCGGAAGGATTGTTAGATGGCGTAGCCAGCAGTCCCGTTAAGCAGGAGGAATATGTTCGGACAATCCTTAATAAGGCAATTGAGATGGATACGCTGATTAATGAGCTGACCTTGTATAGCAATCTTGATACAAGAAGCATTCCGTATAATTTCCAGAAAGTCAATGTATCGGACTATTTCCAAGACATTACATGCGATATAAGCATGGATTTATCCAATAAAGGAATACAACTGCAATATATTAATTATCTTAATCCCGGGGTAATCTGTGTTATTGACAGGGAACAGCTGGGCAGAGTAATTAACAATATTGTGGGTAATTCTGTCAAATACAAAGGAGAGAACGATCTTAAGATAGTATTTGCTCTGCACGATGCGGGGGACTATGTTCAGGTTGATATTAAGGACAACGGTGTAGGTATTGCGAAAGAAGACTTGCCTTACGTATTCGACCGTACGTACAGAGGAGACAGAGCACGTAGCATGTCTGCCGGAGGAAGCGGAATAGGGCTGTCGATAGTTAAGAAAATTGTGGAAGACCACGGTGGCAGAATATGGACTTCCAGCGTAGAGGGCAAAGGAACGACCATGAGCTTCGTGCTTAAGAAGTACAAGTCTAAGAAATAAGGAGTACCGGATGCAGAAAATTTTGATTGTTGAAGATGATGAAGCAATTGCAAATCTCGAAAAGGATTATCTGGAAGCTAGCGGATATCTGGTTGAACTGGAAAATAAGGGCTCAGAGGGATTAAAAAGAGCCTTGGAAGAGGACTTTGATTTGTTTATTCTTGATTTAATGTTGCCTGATGTTGACGGATTTGAGATATGTAAGAGAATTAGAGAAGTCAAGAACACACCAATACTCATGGTTTCTGCCAAGAAGGATGATATTGACAAGATTAACGGTCTTGGTATGGGAGCAGATGACTACATTACCAAGCCATTCTCCCCGGGTGAGCTTGTAGCAAGAGTGAAGGCGCATCTTAACAGGTTCGAGAGACTTATATCTAGTAATTCGGCCAAGAGGAAGAAGCTAATAGAGATTCGTGGCCTGCAGATAGATGAGGATAGTAGAATTGTCAAAGTAGATGGGGAAGAAATACAGTTTTCTACAAGAGAATATGACCTGCTATTATATATGGTGAAGAATCCTAATAAGGTTATTTCCAAGGAAGAGCTTTTTGAAGCAATATGGGGACAGGATTCCTGCGGAGACATATCAACAGTAACTGTTCACATTAAGAAGGTAAGAGAGAAGATAGAATTAGATTCTTCCAAGCCACAGTATGTTGAAACAATATGGGGCTTGGGATATCGCTTTAGAATCTAGTTATTAAATGGTAATATAACATTTTACAGAGGTAACATGGATAAGAAGGTTTGCATATATGCAATGACACACAAAAGGTTTGATGAGTCTCATATGGACTTATACAAGCCTTTATTTGTAGGTGCGCAGGGTAAAGAAGACACATATGGTTATATAAGAGACGACAGTGGTGACAATATCTCCCGTAAGAACTGTTACTATAGCGAGCTGACGGGACTGTACTGGGTGTATAAGAATGTTACTGATGTGGACATTGTAGGCTGTTGTCACTACAGAAGATATCTAATTGACGAAAATGAGAATATTCTAAGCAAAGAACAGATTATTAACTATCTTAAGGACTATGATTGTATCACAAGCAAATGTCTTGATTTGAATTACACCTACTATTACGGCTTTTCAGAGAATCACAAGCCCTATTATCTTGATGAAACCAGGAAGGTCATTAAGGACATTTATCCGGATTACCTAGCGGACTATGACAAGCTTGTGAATGACAAGCATACATATTTTGGAAATATTCTAATATGTGAGAAGCCGCTCTTTGATAAATATGCAAAATGGCTGTTTGATATACTTTTTA
>CAJOGN010000021.1 GCA_905234245.1 uncultured Lachnospiraceae bacterium | reverse complement strand
TGGCTCATATGTCAGAGGATCAGGAATTAATTGATGCATTTAACAGAGGGGATGACATTCATACAAGTACTGCGTCGAAGATATTTGATGTAGAAGCTGATGAGGTGACACCGCTAATGCGTCGAACTGCTAAGGCAGTTAATTTTGGAATTGTATATGGAGAGAGTTCCTTTGGGCTGTCTCAGAATCTGGGGATATCTCGTAAGGAAGCCAAGCAATATATAGAAGATTACTTCAAGGCATATCCTAAGATGAAGGAGTTCTTAGATGGATTAGTTGCAACTGCGAAGGAAAAGGGATATTCTGAGACGATACTTGGAAGAAAGCGTCCTATTATAGAACTGCAATCTAAGAATTTTAATCTAAGGGGCTTTGGTGAACGTGTTGCAATGAATACACCTATTCAGGGTAGTGCAGCAGATATTATTAAGATTGCAATGGTCAATGTAGATAAGAGGCTTCGCGCTCAGAATATGAAGTCACGACTAATTCTTCAGGTTCATGATGAATTATTAATCGAGGCTTCTAAGGATGAAGAGGATGAAGTATATAAGCTGTTAGAAGAAGAGATGATGGGTGCACTGAAGTTATCTGTTCCTCTTGAAATTGATATACATTCAGGTGATACATGGTATGAGGCTAAGTGATGAAGAAGGTTGTTATTACAGGTGGCGTAGGTTCAGGCAAGAGTAAGGTCCTTAAGTACCTTAAGGATAATTGTAACTGCAAGATTATTAGAGCAGATGATATTGCCAAGAAGTTAATGCTACCAGGCGAAAGGTGTTACTTCGATATAATTAAGGCTTTTCCTGATAAGACATTAGTAAGGGAAGAAGTAGAGAGTCGCTTAAACTTAGAAGAAGACGCAGTGCAAGCAGACAATAAGTCGGATTATCCTCCCTTTGATAAGAAGAAGCTATCAGAATTAGTATTTGCAAGTGATAAGGGGCGAGGGATTGTTAATTCCATAGTGCATCCTGCTGTAAAAGAATATGTTCTTGAGGATGTTACAAGTGAAGACAAAAAAGGAGCCTATGATTATTATTTCTTCGAGGTTGCCCTTGCTGTTGAAGAAGGATATGATAAGCTATTTGACGAGACATGGTTCATATACGCCTCTAGGAGTACAAGGTGTGAGCGCCTTAAGAGAACCCGGGGATATTCTGAAGGAAGAATAGACGAAATTATGTCGTCACAGCTAAGCGATGAAGAGTATAAGGCTCATTGTACACATACAATTAATAATGATGGAAATATTGAAGATTTATATAGCAATATAAGTCACATTTTACATTGCGACTAACTATATGAAATGGTATAATAACTTAGGTTTTTTATACCATTTTTATTTTTAGGAGGATAAAATGGCTACTAGTTCAGATAAGGATTATGTATTCGGATTAGACATTGGAACAAGAAACGTAGTAGGTACGGTTGGATATAATGATGAGGATGGCTTCCATGTAGTTGGCCAGTATAGCGAGGAACACGATTCAAGAGCTATGATTGATGGTCAGATTCATGATATTGCAAGGGTTGCTAAAACTATTGGCAACGTTAAGGAGACCTTGGAGTCACAGCTTAAGATGCAGCTAAGAGATGTATGTATTGCTGCCGCTGGTCGTGTACTTCGTACCATAACAACCAGAGTTGAATATGATTATGAAGAAGAAACTGTTGTTAGTGGAGAAGACCTTCATACCCTTGACCTAATGGGTGTTGATCAGGCACAGAGTATTCTTAAGGAGAATGAAGACGAGAAGTATAAGTTCTATTGTGTAGGCTACTCTGTCATGAAGTATTATCTCAATGGTGAGATATTTACAGCTCTCGAAGGTCATAAGGCTAACAAGATAGAAGAGGTTATTATTGTAACATTTCTTCCAGAGGATGTTGTTGACGGACTTTATTCTGCAGTTGAGAAAGCAGGACTTAAGGTTGCTAATCTTACATTGGAGCCTATTGCTGCTATTAATGTTGCAATTCCTGAAAGCTTCCGTATGCTTAACATTGCCCTTGTGGATGTTGGAGCAGGTACAAGTGATATCTGTATCACAAGAGATGGAAGTATCATTGCCTATGGAATGATTCCATATGCAGGTGATGAACTTACAGAGGCCATAGTTCATGAGTATCTTGTGGACTTTGACACTGCTGAGTCTATTAAGAAGACTTCTTCTGAAGAGAAGGAAGTTACTTATGACGATATTATGGGACTTACTCATACGATTCCATCTAAAGACGTATGGAAGTTAGTTGAGCCAATTCAGAAGAAGATGGCTGATGCTGTTGCAGAGAAGATAATTGAGCTTAATGGTGATAAGCCAGTGTCAGCTGCATTTGTTGTGGGTGGCGGTGGAAGAGTACATGGATTTACTGATTCCCTTGCTAAGAAATTAGACATTTCCACGGAGCGCGTAGCCATTCGAGGCGAAGAGGTGATGAAGGGAATTATCTTCGAGTCTAATGACTTGACGAAGGATTCGCTTATTGTTACACCAATTGGAATCTGTCTAAATTATTATGAGCAGAAGAACAATTTCATTATGATTCATTTTAATGATGAGATGATGAAGCTATATGATAACGGTCATCTTACTGTTGTTGATGCTGCTATGCAGGCAGGATGGGATACTGATGAACTGTTCCCTCGCCGTGGCAAAGAGATTCATTATACTGTTAATGGCGTTGCTAAAATGATTCGTGGTGAAGAAGGGGAGTCCGCAGTTGTTAAGATGAACGATACTGTTGTTGGACTTAACACTCCTTTAGAGCCTAACTCATATATAACTATTGAGGCATCTACCGAAGGTGGCAAGGCCAGCGCTACTATTGAACAGCTTGATGAATTCACATCTGCTACTGTTAGCTTCTTTGTGTGCGGCAAGCAGATTACATGTCCTAAATTCGTTGAGGTTAATGGTTCATTAGAGCCTGGAAGCTACAAGATTAAGGACGGAGATGTGATTGAGACTAGAAGCTTCTATAGCGTAGGTCAGATAGCTGAATTCATGGATGTTGAGATTGATGATAATTATAGCATTCTCGTTAATAACAGAGAGGCTGACAAGGATACCCTTGTATATGAGAATTTCAACGTTGACTGGACGGTAACAGGATATGGAGCTACTGAAGGTGAAGGTGGAGATACAATTGTAGGAGGCATGACTAAGGAGCACCTTGACGAGGCTATTGAAAATATTAATAGTTCGTCTAATACAGATGAAGAACAATCAGCTAATGAAGGAGATGAATCCCAGGCTGCTTCCTTAGGAGATACATCAGCGGATGATGAGCCAGCTGATGATGCAATATCTGCAGAGAATAATGCTGACCCACTAGAGATTGCTGACTCTCAGATAGATGCAATTGTTGATGATATAATTGAGGATTCCTCAGAAGAATCCCATGAAGCAACTACACCTAATTCTGACACTTCTTTTGGTGAAGGAATTGATGGCGTAACTAAAGAGATTCCTATCCCACTTAATGTAATTGTTAATAATGAAGAGGTTACATTAACTGGTAAGAGTAAATATGTATTTGTGGATGTCTTCGATGTGATTGATTTTGACACAAGAGACAGCAGAGGTCGAGCAATTGTTACATTAATTAATGGCAAAAGATGTGGCTATTCAGACGCTCTTAAGAGTGGTGATAAGATAGACATTTATTGGCAGGAGATACGCAAGTGACGTAGTCACGGCTATAGTGCGTATCGACGATATGCCGCCGAGCGAAGGCGAGGGGGCGATACCGATTGGCAGGAGATACGCAAAGGTTAAATAGGAGCAGATTAGATTATGGAAATGTTCTCAATAGCGTCAAGCAGCAGTGGCAACTGTATCTGTGTTGGAACAGGTGATTATCATGTATTAGTTGATGCTGGTATAACAGGTAAGAAGGTTGAAGAAGGTCTTAATAGATATAATCTGACGAGTACTGATATTAATGCCATACTTGTTACTCACGAGCATGGTGACCATATAAGTGGACTGGGTGTGTTATCCAGGAAGCTGCATGTGCCAATTTATGCTACCAAGGGCACATGGAAGGGTATTATGGAGTGCAAAAGTGTAGGCAGGATTGATGAATCTCTTTTTAATGAGATTCACTATGATGAGACATTTACGGTGGGACCGCTGACGGTTGATCCTATCAGGATTAGTCATGACACCTATGAGCCTGTGGCTTACGCTATATCAGATGATAATAAGAAGATGGCAATAATGACTGATCTTGGCAAATACGATGATTATATCGTCGGCAAATTACAGGATGTTAACGCGATTCTTCTTGAGGCTAATTATGATTACAATATGCTTCAGGTGGGAAGGTACGAGCCTTGGCTTAAGAGAAGAGTAAATGGTGAGAGAGGACATTTGTCTAATGAGATGTCAGGCCAGCTGTTATGTCGTATAGCAGGTGATAATCTTCAGACAGTGCTTCTCGGTCATATGAGCAAGGAGAACAATGTGCCGGAGCTTGCTTACGAGGCAGTCAGATGCGAGATGCGGCTTAGCGATACGCCTTATGAGCCGGATGACTTTAAGATAATATGTGCGCCGAGGTATGAGGCATCGGAGAGAGTAGTGGTGTAGCTGCTCTATGAGTAGATATGAATATATAATTATTATGCAAGAGGAATAGTAATGGAAAAAATTATTATTACAGTAGTTGGAAAAGATACAGTTGGAATAATTGCTAAGGTATGTACTTACCTGGCTGAAGTAAAGATTAACGTGCTTGATATATCCCAGACGATTGTCTCTGGATATTTCAATATGATGATGATTGCAGACAGATCTTCTAGCGACGTTGACTTCGGAGCATGCCAGGAGGCTCTAGAGAAGCTTGGCGATGAAATCGGCGTGCAAATTCGTTGTCAGCGTGAAGAAATCTTTGAGATGATGCATAGGATATAGTAGATGAGGATTTCAAAGCTGCTAAGCGATTTTCTTTATGAGCGTAGGCAGATTATATTCTAGGGGGTCTGCTAAGCGATTTTCTGTATGAGCGTGCAGACACCCCTAGAATATAATAAGAACGATACCATATAGGAGCAAAGTATGATTAACAGTAGAGAAGTAATAGAGACAAATGAGATGATCGATAAAGAGAACCTAGATGTTCGAACTATCACTATTGGAATTAGTCTCTTAGATTGTGGCTCAAGCAATCTGGATGGACTTAATGAGAATATATATAAGAAGATTACATCAACAGCCAAGAACCTTGACGAGGTTGCAGGCAAGATAGAGAGTCAGTTCGGTATTCCTATTGTGAATAGAAGAATATCTGTAACGCCAGTTTCTATTGTGGGAGCCAGCGCCTGCAATAAGCCAGAGGATTTTGTAACAATAGCTAAGACACTTGATAAAGCGGCAACAGAAGTTGGCGCTAATCTTATTGGTGGGTACTCTGCTCTCGTTGGCAAGGATATGACTAAAGCAGAAGAAATGCTGATTAAATCAATTCCTATGGCATTAACCAATACTCAGAGGGTATGCTCCTCTGTTAACCTTGGTGCCACAACAACAGGAATCAATATGGATGCTGTACGATTAATGGGACAGACCATACTTGAGCTTGCTGATGCATCTAAGGACAGAGATTCTGTGGACTGCATGAAGCTTGTTGTGTTCTGTAATGCACCAGATGATAATCCATTTATGGCGGGAGCTTTTCATGGTGTGACAGAAGGCGATGCCGTTATTAATGTAGGAGTATCTGGCCCGGGTGTTGTTAAGACAGCACTTGAATCAGTAAGAGGCGAGAGCTTTGAAGTATTATGCGAGACAATTAAGCAGACTGCATTCAAGGTAACAAGAGTTGGACAGTTAGTTGCCAAGGAAGCATCTAGAATGCTTGGCATTCCATTTGGTATAGTTGATTTGTCCCTTGCACCAACACCTGCAATAGGTGATTCTGTTGCTGATATTCTCTGTGAGATGGGATTAGAGTATGCAGGAGCTCCTGGTACAACTGCAGCATTAGCACTTCTTAATGACCAGGTTAAGAAGGGTGGCGTAATGGCTTCTTCTTATGTTGGAGGCTTATCAGGCGCATTTATCCCAGTATCAGAAGACCAGGGAATGATTGATGCTGTTAAGGCTGGAGCAATTACACTTGAGAAGCTAGAGGCAATGACATGTGTATGCTCTGTTGGACTTGATATGATTGCTATCCCAGGGTCAACCAAGGCAACCTCCATATCAGGAATAATTGCTGATGAGATGGCAATAGGAATGGTTAATGGTAAGACAACTGCTGTTAGAATAATACCTGTTATTGGCAAGGATGTAGGAGAGAGCGTTGAGTTTGGCGGATTATTCGGCTATGCCCCAATAATGCCTGTTAATAAGTTCTCCTGTGATGATTTTATTAATAGAACTGGAAGCATTCCTAGGCCAGTACACAGCTTTAAGAATTAGATGTATAGAAAGAGGTTAGAATAATGATTCAAGCAAGTAATATTACTTTAAGATTAGGCAAGAAGGCTCTATTTGAGGATGTTAATATTAAGTTCACAGAAGGTAACTGCTATGGACTTATTGGCGCAAATGGAGCAGGTAAATCAACATTTCTTAAGATATTATCTGGACAGCTAGAGCCTACTAATGGTGATGTAATAATTACGCCAGGTCAGCGTCTGTCAGTATTAGAGCAGGACCATTTCAAATACGATGAGTACCCGGTTATTGATACTGTTATTATGGGTAACCAGCGTCTATATGACATTATGAAGGAAAAGGATGCCATCTATATGAAGGAGGATTTCTCTGATGAAGATGGAATCAAGGCATCTGAATTGGAAGCTGAGTTCGCTGAGATGGATGGCTGGAATGCAGAAAGTGATGCAGCAACTCTTCTTAATGGACTTGGAATTGAGCCGGAACTACACTATGAGCTTATGAGTAATCTCAATGGTGACCAGAAGGTGAAGGTGCTTCTTGCTAAGGCACTGTTTGGTAATCCTGACATATTACTTCTTGACGAGCCAACTAATCACTTAGACCTTGATGCTATTGCATGGCTCGAGGAGTTTCTTATTAACTACGATAATACAGTAATAGTGGTAAGCCACGATAGATATTTCCTTAATAAGGTATGTACTAATACGGCTGATATTGATTATGGCAAGATTCAGCTTTATGCCGGTAACTATGACTTCTGGTATGAGTCTTCACAATTGATTATGAAGCAGCGTAAGGAAGCTAATAAGAAGAAGGAAGAGCAGATTAAGGAATTGCAGGAATTCATTTCACGTTTCTCTGCTAATGCTTCTAAGTCTAAGCAGGCTACCTCTAGAAAACGTGCATTAGAGAAGATTCAGCTTGATGATATTAAGCCATCCAGCAGAAAATATCCATATATCGACTTTAGACCAGAGCGTGAGATTGGTAACGAGGTTCTTAGTGTTGAGGGAATCAGCAAGACAATTGACGGCGTGAAGGTTCTTGATAATGTATCATTTACAGTAGGACATGATGACAAGATTGCTTTTGTTGGTGCAAATGAGATTGCCAAGACAACATTATTCCAGATACTTATGGGCGAACTTGAGCCAGACGAAGGAAGCTATAAATGGGGTGTGACAACAACACAGAGTTATTTCCCTAAGGATAATACGAAGATATTCGATACTGACCTTGTTATTGTTGACTGGTTAACACAGTTTAGTGAGATTAAGGATGCCACTTATGTAAGAGGCTTCCTTGGACGAATGCTATTCGCTGGTGAAGATGGTGTTAAGAAGATGCGCGTATTATCAGGAGGAGAGAAGGTAAGAGTGCTTTTGTCCAGAATGATGATTGAGAATTCTAATGTACTTGTATTAGATGAGCCAACAGACCATTTGGATATGGAATCTATTACAGCCCTTAACACAGGACTTACTAAGTTCCCTGGAGTAGTGCTGTTTTCTTCCAGAGACCATCAGGTTGTTCAGACAACTGCTAACAGAATTATTGAGATTATGCCAGATGGAACAATTATTGACAAGGTTACTACATACGACGAATACCTTGAAAGTGATGAGATGGCTCGTAAGCGTCAGGCAGTTTATGCTAAGTCTGCTGAGGCTGAGGAAGATAATTAATCTATTAATATTAAGATACAGTGTAATCAGAATGCCCCCGAATGAATATGAGGGGGTGTTTCACTATAGAGGAAATGTATGGCGAAGAAGAAGTTTTACGCAGTAAAGGTGGGGTTGACACCAGGTATATATGAGACATGGGCTGAGTGTGAGGCTAATGTTAAGGGGTATCCTAAGGCAGATTATAAAGGCTTTGCCACTTTAGCTGAGGCGCAGCATTATATGAGTGAAGATGGGATAGAATCAGATTCTGACAGCTCTTTGGCAGACATGACCAGGGTGACTGATAACCTTGATTCTATATCAGATTACTACATTGGTCAGGACGAGGTTGGCAAGGGAGAACCATTTCGTATACCTGTTGTTGTTGCCGCATATCTCGATGGCGCTCACATGGACGAGCTTAAGGGTATTAGTGCAACGAGAGATTCTAAGAATTACGGATTAGATACTGACAAATGTGTTAAGATTGGAAGCCAGCTTACACATTTTACAGATTATAGTGAAGTCAAAAACGGCATATATGTTAACGAGGACTTAGGAATTACATACAGCGTATATTCAATTGATAATGATTACTACAATAAGCTTCATGATGAGAAGATGAGTGCTAACAAGATTCTTGCAATTATGCATAACAGAGCGGGCTTTAATCTTGCAAATCATCTTGCGAAGCAGGGGATAATTATTAAGGATGTTGTACTTGATAATTTCCTTGGGGTGTCTAATGCTTCCGACAATTATAGCAAATACGTATCAAAAGAAAAGTACCGCTTAGATATTAGTGGCGTTAGGATGAACTATGTTACCAAGGCAGAGGGGAAATATCCAGCAGTTGCAGTAGCATCTAATATTGCTAATTACATTGAGCAGTTATATGTTAATCATGTCAGGGATAGCATAAGAAGCAAGGGCGGCGATTTGGATGCCCACGGCTTTAGCAATGGAATAGAAGATGTTAAGTACGCATTTGACGAGATTGTTAGGGTGTACGGAAATTTGGACAGCCCAAAGATAGAAGAGAAGTTCAAGCACACAGTTTATTACGAGAATTATATCAATACTGGAAATGTGCACTAGAGAGGGATATCTATGAAAGAGAAGAAACCTATGAAGAAAGGGATTAAGGCATTAATTATAATTGCCAGTATTTTTGCGGCTATTATTATTAGTAGTCTTCTTTTTGCTGTCTTTAATCCCAGGGTAAAATTCCTTGTGGGTATCGCTCGATTCGCAGTAGAAGAGCTTAATGACAGTAGCTTCATAGGGTATAATCTGGATATTATGGAGCTGTGTAGAGATTATGCAAATGGCGATATAGAATTCAATGGTGATTTGATTGCCAGTGATATAGAAGGATTTGGTTATACGTCCAGTGCAGTTATCCATGGTGTGAGATGCTTTGATAAGAAACAGATGTCTGTAAAGGCGGATGCCAAGGTCCTATTTGTTGATGTAGGGGAAGTGGATTTTTATGCTGTTGATAAGACCATGTATCTAATTGTGCCAAGCCTTCAGAATCTGGCATATGCCCTTACTTCTGATGCGGACGTTTACCCGAAGGCACCAATGCTTAATGGTAATTTGAATGGTGAATGGTTTGCTGATAATATGGGCAACTTCATAGAATTTGCCAATGATATTGAGATAGAAGAGACAGGGGAGAAGCTTGTTGATGATGATGGAACGGTTAGCTACGAGTATGCCATCACCATTCCTGCAGGTAAGGGTGAATTCATCTGGCAGCTCCTTGGAATGGAAGTGCCTAAGGAGAATATTGAGTTCAGCATGTATATAACGAGAGGCTGCAAGATTAGAAGAATTAACATGGATATAGATAATGTTCTTCCTGATGCAACTGTGACTGTAGATGGTGTTAGTATGGGAAATGTTACATTGACCAAGAAGCTTCCTGATAACGAGAAGGTCACCGTACTGCTTGTTAAGAGAGGGGATTATTTGTATTCAAATTGTATTGATGTAGCATTTCAATATGATACCAAGGATGGAAATGTATATACAGGTAATGGAGCAGTTGTATATGGTAAAAATAATGACGGATATGACATTCAGGTCAAGAGGCTTAAGGCATATAAGGATGGGGCGTTAATAGGACAGGCATATGTCAATGGAAGGGTGACTACAACTAAGGTTGAGAATGAGCCTATATCAGATGCGCCTATACCACTTGATTCTATTAAGAATTATGAATGGGAAGAGCTTAGGGATAATATGGACCAGTTCCTCAAGGACGTAACAGAGGATGTTAAGGAGAAAATATAGGCAAGTTTCTGATTTAGAACAAAACCATCAATACTCTCTATTGATTTTTGGTGTGTTTATATAGTAAAATGTTTTTTGGCGTAAATTATTTCTTTAGGAGGAAATTAATTATGAAAAGATCTATGAAAACCATGGATGGTAACCAGGCAGCAGCACATGCTTCTTATGCATATACTGATGTTGCGGCTATCTATCCTATCACACCTTCATCAGTTATGGCGGAGCACACTGATGAGTGGGCAACTGCTGGACGTAAGAATATCTTCGGACAGACAGTTCAAGTAACAGAAATGCAATCAGAGGCTGGAGCAGCTGGATCAGTACATGGTTCACTTACAGCTGGTGCATTAACAACAACATTTACAGCATCACAAGGTTTACTTCTTATGATTCCTAACCTGTATAAGATGGCTGGTGAGAGACTTCCAGGTGTAATCAACGTATCTGCACGTTGTGTAGCAAGTCACGCACTTAACATCTTCGGTGATCATTCAGACGTAATGGCTTGTCGTCAGACTGGTGTTGCTATGCTTTGTGAATCTTCAGTTCAGGAAGTTATGGACCTTACGCCTGTAGCTCACTGTGCAGCTATTGATGGTGGAATGACATTTATGAACTTCTTCGATGGATTCAGAACATCTCACGAGATTCAGAAAATTGAAGCTTGGGATTATGAGGACCTTAAGGATATGGTTAATATGGATGCTGTTGATGCATTCAGAGCTAATGCACTTAATCCAAATCATCCTAAGGAATTAGGTTCGGCTCAGAACCCTGATATATTCTTCCAGTCAAGAGAAGCTTGTAATACAACTTACAACGAGCTTCCTGCAGTTGTTCAGAAGTACATGGACAAGGTTAATGAGAAGATCGGAACTAACTATAAGCTATTCAACTACTATGGTGCGCCTGACGCAGAAGTTGTTATGGTTGCTATGGGTTCTGTTAATGAGACAATTGAAGAGACAATTGATTATATGAATGCTAACGGAAGCAAAGTTGGTCTTGTTAAGGTTAGATTATATCGTCCGTTCTCAGAAGAAGCATTTGTTAATGCTATTCCTGATTCTGCTAAGAGAATCGTTGTTCTTGACAGAACTAAGGAGCCAGGTTCACATGGTGAGCCACTTTACTTAGATGTAGTTGCAGCTCTTAAGGGAACTAAGTTCGAGACAACACCTGTATTCGGCGGTAGATTTGGTCTTGGTGCCAAGGATACTAAGCCTGGTGATATTATTGCAGCATTTAAGAATGATTCTAAGAAGCACTTTACACTTGGAATTATTGATGATGTAACTAATCTGTCTCTTGAGGTTACAGAGAATCCTGTTACAACACCAGAGGGAACAACTAACTGTAAGTTCTGGGGTCTTGGAGCTGACGGTACTGTTGGTGCTAACAAGAACTCTATTAAGATTATCGGTGATAATACAGATATGTATGCTCAGGCATATTTTGATTATGACTCTAAGAAGTCAGGTGGTGTTACAATGTCACATCTTCGTTTTGGACATTCACCAATCAGATCTACATATCTTATTACTAAGGCTGACTTCGTTGCCTGCCACTGTACAGCTTATATCTATAAGTACAATATGGTTCAAGAGCTTGTACCAGGTGGTAGATTCCTATTCAATACACAATGGTCAGTTGATGAATTAGATGAGAAATTACCAGGTCAGGTTAAGAGATATATCGCTGAGAACAATATTGAATTCTACATTATTGATGGTGTTAAGATTGGTAAAGAGATTGGTCTTGGCAATCGTATCAATACTGTACTTCAGTCAGCATTCTTCTCAATTACCAAGCTTATTCCTGAAGAGAAGGTTATCGGTCTTATGAAGGATGCCGCTACTAAGGCATACTCTAAGAAGGGTGATGATATCGTTAAGATGAATCATGACGCTATCGATGCTGGTGCTAAGGCATACATCAAGGTTGATGTTCCTGAGTCTTGGAAGAACTGCAAGGATGATGAGCTTGGAGAAGCTATTCCTGAAGGCGGACGTAAAGAGGTTGTTGACTTCGTTAAGAATATTCAGGCTAAGGTTAACGGACAGCAGGGTAACACAATTCCTGTATCTGTTACAAGAACATATGAGACAGGTTGGACTCCATCAGGTACAGCTGCATACGAGAAGCGTGGTGTAGCAACAGACGTTCCTGTATGGGATGCTACTAAGTGTATCGGATGTAACCAGTGTTCTTATGTATGTCCACATGCTGCAATCAGACCTGTTGCTATGACTGCTGATGAGGCAGCTAAGGCTCCTGACGGAATGCAGTGCAAGGATATGGTTGGAATGCCTGAGTACAAGTTTGCAGTTGTTATCTCTGCTTATGACTGTACAGGATGTGGCTCTTGTGTAAATGTATGTCCTGACAAGGTACAGGCAATCACAATGAAGTCATTTGAAGATAATAAAGAAGAGCAAGAGTACTTCAACTATGCAGTATCTCTTGATGACAAGGAAGATGTTATCGCTAAGTTCAAGATTAATACAGTTAAGGGTTCTCAGTTCAGACAGCCACTTCTTGAGTTCTCAGGAGCTTGTGGTGGATGTGGAGAGACACCTTATGCTAAGTTAATTACTCAATTATTCGGTGATAGAATGTACATTGCCAATGCAACAGGTTGTTCATCAATCTGGGCTAACTCATCACCTTCTACACCTTATACAGTTAATAAGGCAGGTCACGGTCCTGCATGGTCTAACTCATTATTCGAGGATGCAGCTGAGTTTGGATATGGTATGTTACTAGCTCAACGTGCTATTCGTGACAGATTAAGAGATGAGCTTAACGATATCTGTGAGAAGGCTGATAAGCAGGAAGTTAAGGACGCTATTAAGGAATGGAATGATACATTTGATTCCGGCGTAACTAACGGAGAGGCTACAGATAAGCTAATCAAGGTATTAGAGGATTGCAACTGTGACAGAGGTAACGAAATCCTTAAAGAGAAGGATTATCTTGCTAAGAAGTCACAATGGATCTTCGGTGGTGACGGATGGGCTTATGATATCGGATTCGGTGGTGTTGACCACGTACTTGCTTCTGGTAAGGACATCAACATTATGGTATTCGATACAGAGGTTTATTCTAACACAGGTGGACAGTCTTCTAAGGCTACTCCAGTTGGTGCTATTGCACAGTTCGCTGCCGGTGGTAAAGAGACTAAGAAGAAGGATCTTGCTGGAATCGCAATGAGCTATGGTTATGTATATGTTGCACACATTTCAATGGGTGCTGATATGAACCAGTGTGTTAAGGCTATTGCAGAAGCAGAGGCTTATCCAGGACCATCACTCATCATTGCTTACGCTCCATGTATAAACCATGGTATCCGTAAGGGAATGAGCAAGGCTCAGACAGAAGAGAAGCTTGCAGTAGAGTCAGGTTACTGGTTCAACTTCAGATACAATCCTGCACTTGCCGCTGAAGGTAAGGATGCATTCAGCTTAGACTCTAAGGCTCCTGCATTCGAAGGATATCAAGACTTCCTTAAGGGAGAGAACAGATATGCTTCACTTGCTAAGTTCAATCCTGAGAGAGCTGCTGAATTATTTGCAAAATCTGAGCAGATTGCAGAAGAGCGTTATGCATATTTGCAGAAGCTTGTTAGCCTGTACAAGGCAGACTAATTAACTCCTAAAGTTAAATAGATAAATAATAAGTACTCCAACATCTGATTTTTAGATGCTGGAGTACTTTTTTATGTTCTGGGGTGGGATTAGTGTTAACAATGAATGACACTAGCGCCACACGCCCGATTCTCCGATTCTATTCCTTTTGTATGTCGATTATTGTAAATTGTTATATAAAATGTTAGAATTAGAATAGTGCGATAATAGATTATTATATAGATAGGAGAATAATATGGCTGATTATTATGATACATATGGAACTAATAATTCGTATGGCGCAAATGACTCATTCGGAGGAAATGACAACTACGGAGCAAATAACGGATTCCAATCGAATGATAACTATGGTGCTAATGATGGTTACATGTCAACTGACAACTCTCAGGCATCATCTGGTTATGATGCAGCGGATGGCTTGTATAGCACTAATTCCAATGGTCAGAGTAGCGACGATATGTTATTAGAGCAGATTGACGCATTTCGTGAGAAGGCTGAACAGCTTCAGTCTATGATTAATGAGAGACAGTCAAAGGTTAATAAGCTAGAGAATCTTGACAACTCTAAGTTGATAAGACAAATTGACGAGATGAATAGGTCAATTAATGCTTCCTTAGACAATATCCAAAGAAAGCTAGATGACCAGGCTAATAATCCTTCTACTGGTGAGGGCAGCGAGATTAGTGAAGAAAGCATTACGCAGATAACTACTTCAGTTAATAGCATCAAGGGCGAACTTAATACTATGAAGGAGGAACTTTCTGAGAAGGTTCATTCTGAAAATGTTAAGGTATATCGTAACATCAATGATTTACTTACAGAGATGAAGGAAAATGATGCTGATTCTAATAATGGCAAGGAAGTGCTTAAGAAGGTTAGAGGCACTAAGGCTGTTGCTGGATGGGCATTATTCTTCGGAATACTTGATTTCGTAGGAATCGCAGGAATTGCAGCATTAATGCTCAGAATGATTGGAATTATTTAATTATTTTGTAACAGGGTTTTTATATGGGTAATGATAGAGATATATGGGTTGTAGGACATAAGAATCCAGATACTGATTCAATATGTGCAGCGATTGCCTATGCTAATCTCAAGAATATAGCCGATGATGGGAATTATGTTCCTAAGAAGGCAGGAGAGATTAGCAATGAGACAAGATTTGTTCTTGAGTTTTTTGATGTAAAGGAACCAGAGACAATTGACTCAGTAGGCACGCAGATTAAGGATATTGATATCAGGCATACGCAGGGTATTGATTCGCACCTTTCGCTTAAGAAGGCGTGGGATTTGATGCGTGAGCTTGATGTTGTAACACTTCCTATTGTTGACAAGAATGGAAGAGTTGAAGGCGTTATTGTTAATGGTGATATCGCCTACTCATATATGAATGTAATTGATAATAATATTTTAAGTCAGGCAAGAACCCAGTATATCAACATTATTGAGACACTTAATGGGAAGCTGCACGCCGGCAATAAGCATGCGTATTTTGTCAAAGGCAAGGTATGTGTAGCATCTGGTTCTGTGGAGACCATACAAAGCGAAATTGATGAGGATGACCTTATCATTAGCGGCAATATTAAAGAGCGTCAATTGATTGCCCTTGACCAGAATCCTAGTTGTATGGTGGTATGCTGTGCTACGAAGATTGATGATGAGGTTGTTAAGAAGGCAGAAGAGATTGACTGCGTATTGATGTCCACTGAATATGACACATTTACGGCGGCAAGACTTATTAATCAAAGTATGCCTGTCAAATATTTTATGACAACCGACAATATTATCATGTTCGATGAAGATGACTATATTGATGAGGTTAAGGATACAGTTAGTAGGATTCGTCACAGGGACTTTCCGGTTGTGGATGACCAGTTTAATTATGTGGGAATGTTCTCTAGACGTCACCTGATGGGAAGACGAGGCAGGAAGAGAATAATTCTTGTGGACCATAATGAGAAGTCTCAGGCAGTTGACAGAATAGAAGATGCTGAGATACTTGAGATTATTGATCATCACAGAATTGGTTCACTAGAGACTATAACCCCAATCGTATTTCGTAACTACCCATTGGGATGTACGGGAACAATTATATATAAAATGTATAAGGAGAGAGGCGTTAATATTGAGCCGAAGATTGCAGGACTTATGTGCGCGGCAATCCTGTCTGATACATTGATGTTCCGTTCTCCTACCTGTACTGATTATGATGAAATGGTCGCTAAGGAATTGGCGAAGATTGCAGGAATTGATATTGAAAGCTTTGCTCTTTCAATGTTCGAAGCGGGCTCAGACTTTGGCGAGAAATCAATAGAAGAGATACTTTACACTGACTTCAAGACCTTTGTGGCTAATGGTATTAGCTTCGGTGTATCGCAGGTTAGTGCAGTAACAGATAATCAGCTTAATGAAGTTAAAGCTAACATATATGATGCCATGAAACAGGCCATAATCGATAAGAATCTTAACATGGTATTCGTTATGCTTACTAATATATTAGAACAGCACACAGAACTTATCAGAGTGGGCAATATCAATATGTCTCTGATACAGCCTAGTTTTCCAGGAAGCAGGCTTGAGGGTGACAGCCTTCATTTGGACAAGGTTGTTTCTCGTAAGAAGCAATTAATTCCTGGACTTATGGAAGCATTTGATATGATGCAATAAAACAATAGAATCGAGGAAATGATAATGAACGCAACAGATGAAAAAGCAATATCTTTACATAAGGAGTGGAAGGGCAAAATTGATACCACATCCAAGGCTCCAGTTAAGACAAGAGAAGACCTTGCGCTAGCTTATACTCCTGGAGTAGCAGCACCTTGCAGGATTATTCACGAGAATAAGGAAGAGGTGTATACATACACAATTAAGCAGAATACAGTAGCAGTTGTATCCGATGGAAGCGCAGTTCTTGGTCTTGGCAATATAGGTCCTGAAGCTGCTATGCCGGTTATGGAGGGTAAATGTGTATTGTTCAAGGAATTTGGCGGAGTTAACGCATTTCCAATATGCCTAGATACACAGGATACAGAAGAGATTATCGCTGCTGTTAAGGCCATTGCCCCAACATTCGGCGGAATCAACCTAGAGGATATCTCGGCACCAAGATGCTTCGAGATTGAGACAAGACTTATAGAAGAGCTTGATATTCCAGTATTCCATGATGATCAGCACGGTACGGCAATTGTTGTATTGTCAGGTCTTATCAATGCACTTAAGATTACTGGCAAGGCTAAGGAAGAATGTAAGATTGTAATTAGTGGAGCAGGCTCTGCAGGTGTTGCGATTACTAATTTGCTTCTTAGATATGGATTTAAGGATATTATCCTATGTAATAGTAAAGGCGTTGTATGCAAGGAGTCGCCTAGACTTAACTGGATGCAGGAGAAAATGCTTGATGTAACTAATCCTAGAGGAATTACAGGTTCTCTTGCTGATGCAATGGTTGGTGCTGATATATTTATTGGAGTATCTGCACCAGGAATTGTTAGTGAAGAGATGGTTAGGTCAATGAACGAGGACCCAATTATATTCTCTCTTGCTAATCCTATACCTGAGATTATGCCTGATATTGCCAAGAAGGCAGGAGCAAGAATTGTTGCAACAGGAAGAAGCGATTTCCCTAACCAGGTTAATAATGTTGTAGCATTCCCTGGAATATTCAAGGGCGCTTTAGAAGGTAGAGCCAGCAAGATTACAGAGGATATGAAGCTTGCTGCAGCTAAGGCCCTTGCAAGCCTGGTTTCAGATGATGATTTGAATGAAGAATTTATTATGCCTGAGGCATTTGACCCAAGAGCTTCTCAGGTTGTAGCTGATGAAGTAAAGAAGTTGATATAATGGCAGATATTAATCTAACTTATAAGATAATAATACTAGGACTACTTGACAAGGCTAAGATGCCACTTAGTAATACGACTATTGTCGATTTCTTTCTTGAATATGAATATACTGATTACTTCAATGTTCAGATGGCAATAAGTGATGTAGTTGACTCTAAGATGGTGGATATAATTGAGACTCATGGTAATACCAGCTATTGCATTAATGAAGAAGGTAGCAAGGCATTAGAGTTATTTAGTGACAAGATTAATGATGATATCGAGAAGGATATTGTGTCCTATTATAAGGACAACAAGCTTAAGATGCGTGAGGAACAGGAGATTATAGCTGATTATACTAAGTTATCCTCAGGGGGATACATGGTTAATTGCAGGATAAGGGATGTTAAGCATAATCGTAGTTCCTATGAGGTTAATTGCATTGTTCCTTCTAAGGAGCAGGCAGAAGCAATTTGCAATAATTGGCATGCGAAATACGAAGATATCTATTTCGCATTTTTGGAGGAGTTAACAAGGTAGTTTTTTTAAGGAGGTGTTTACTATGAAGTTTTACAAATGTAACACATGTGGTAACGTAATTACAAAGCTGGTTGATTCAGGCGTTCCAGTAATGTGCTGTGGCGAGAAGATGCAAGAGCTGCTACCAGGTTCTGTTGATGCTGCTACAGAGAAGCATGTTCCAGCTGTGACAGTTGATGGTAATGTGGTTAAGGTTAAGGTTGGAGAGGTTGAGCATCCAATGTTAGACGAACACTACATTCAGTTCGTTGTGGTTGAGACTAAGAGTGGTAGTATGAGTCACACATTTGCACCAGGAGATAAGCCAGAGTGCGAGTTTGTATTAGCTGCTGGCGATAAGGCTGTTGCAGTCTATGAGTATTGCAATCTACATGGCTTATGGGTTAAGGAGCTATAATTATTGTAAATGTGTAATTGACGATTGGAGGTTATTATGGGAGAGAACAAATACGCAGGAACTAAGACTGAGAAGAATTTGTTAGAAGCATTTGCAGGTGAGTCTCAGGCAAGAAATAAATATACATATTTCGCATCTGTTGCCAAGAAGGCAGGATATGAGCAAATTGCAGCAATGTTTCTTAAGACAGCAGACAATGAGAAGGAGCATGCTAAGTTGTGGTTTAAGGCACTAGGTGGTGTTGGAACTACAGAAGAGAACCTTCTTGCTGCTGCTGAAGGCGAGAATGCTGAATGGACAGATATGTATGATAGAATGGCTAAGGAGGCTGAAGAAGAGGGCTTCCATGAGCTTGCAGAGCAGTTTAGAGGAGTAGGAGCTATTGAGAAATTACATGAGGAGAGATACCGCGCACTTCTTAAGAATATTGAGACTAAGGAGGTCTTCGAGAAGAGTGGCGTGACAATATGGGAGTGCAGAAATTGTGGCCATGTAGTTGTTGGAACTACAGCACCAGATGTGTGTCCTGTATGTAATCATCCTCAGAGCTTTTTCGAGGTTAGGGCTGAGAATTATTAGAATTGTAAATGACACAGTAGCCTCACTAGCCATGCTGGTGAGGCTTTTTTGAAAATGTTATAAGGAGGATAGGGCTATGGATAATAAGGCAATGTATAAATTATCGTATGGATTATTCGTGCTTACAGTAAAGGACGAGGTTAAGGCAAATGGTTGTATAACTAATACAGCAATTCAGGTGGCATCTGACCCTAATACAATATCTTTTGCTGTTAATAAGGCTAATTATACTCATGATATGGTTATGAAGACTAAGGTATGTAACATATCTGTAATTAGCGAGAAGGCTGATTTTGAGCTGTTTAAGCATTTTGGATTTCAGTCTGGTAGGGACGTAGACAAATTCGCTGATTATAATGATTGTAAGATGGCTGATAATGGAATTCCTTATATTACAGCTGGGACAAATGCGTATTTCTCAATTGAGGTAACTAGTACTGTTGATCTTGGCTCACATACACTATTTATAGGAAAGCCAACTGAGATGGTTGTGCTTGACGATGCTGAGTCAGCAACTTATGCATATTATCAGAGCAACATAAAGCCAAAGCCAGAGAAGGTTGGTACAACCAAGTCAGGAGAGACGGTATGGCGTTGTAAGATATGTGGATATGAATATGTTGGCGAAGAGCTTCCAGAAGACTTTATTTGCCCATTATGTAAGCATCCAGCGTCTGATTTTGAGAAGGTTCAGTAAGAGATTTTCCTTGACGAAGTGAGGGAAATGAATTAATATAATCCTATATTTCTAGTATTTCTTTAAAATTTATTAAAATATTTATGATATTCCCGGTATGTGTCCGAGTAATCGGACACATACTCCTTTATAATGTTCCATGTTAACTAATAATGCTTTTATTTTTGTGATGATTTTTGTAGTGATTAATGCAGACATTTTGCATCTCGAACAATTTCACGAACATAAATCGAACAAATATTCTATAAAAGTGTTGACAAGAATAAATATATAGTATATTATTAACAAAGTAAGACGAACAAAGGTTCGTAGAAGGAGATTATTATGGCGAAAGAAGATAAGTTAAGAGCACTAGAAGCAGCGATTAATCAGATTGAGAAGCAATATGGTAAGGGTTCAGTTATGAAGCTTGGAGATACTTCAAGCTCTATGAAGGTTGAGACAGTTCCATCTGGTTCAATTAGTCTTGATATTGCCCTAGGACAGGGCGGCTTTCCTAAGGGAAGAATTGTTGAAGTATATGGCCCTGAATCATCAGGTAAGACAACAGTTGCATTACACGCTGTTGCGGAGGTTCAGAAGCGAGGTGGTATAGCAGGATTTATCGATGCAGAGCATGCTCTTGATCCTGTATATGCTAAGAATATAGGTGTAGATATAGATAATTTGTATATTTCGCAGCCAGACAATGGTGAGCAGGCCTTAGAGATTGCAGAGACAATGGTTAGGTCTAATGCTGTTGATATTGTAATTGTTGACTCTGTTGCAGCATTAGTTCCTAAGGCGGAGATTGATGGTGATATGGGTGATTCACATGTTGGATTACAAGCCAGACTTATGTCACAGGCATTAAGAAAGCTTACCGCTGTAATTGCTAAGAGCAATTGTATCGTAATATTCATTAATCAGCTTCGTGAGAAGGTTGGTATTATGTTCGGTAATCCTGAGACAACAACAGGTGGTAGAGCCCTTAAGTTCTATTCTTCTGTAAGACTTGATGTTAGAAGAATTGAATCTCTTAAGCAGCAAGGTGAGGTTATAGGTAATAGAACAAGAATTAAGGTCGTTAAGAATAAGATTGCACCACCATTTAAGGAAGCAGAATTCGATATTATGTTCGGTAAAGGAATCTCTAAAGAGGGAGATATATTAGATATTGCTGCTGACTTAGATATTATTAATAAATCAGGCGCATGGTATGCATATAATGGCGAGAAGATTGGCCAGGGTAGAGAGAATGCCAAGCAATACCTTGCAGAGCATAAGGATGTATATGATGCTGTAGAGAAGATGGTTAGGGATCATTATAACCTGGATGGGGAAGCTTCTGAAGGTGATAATGAAGGTGCTGTTGAAGTAGATACAGATTCATCCAAGGCTGAATCAAAGTCTGATAAGTAATTGACTATGATAGTAACAAGCATAGAACAACACACCAAGACAAAAGTGAAAGTCTGTCTCGATAATCGGACAGACTTTCAACTATATAAGAGGGAAATAGATAAGTACAGTATTACTGAGGGTGAGGAATTATCTAATTATGATGAGATTCTAAGTGAAGTATTAATCCCCAGAGCCAAGAAGCGTGCCATGCATTTATTAGAGAAGATGGACAGAACGAAGGCTGACATAAGAAGTAAACTTCGTAGGAATGGCTACCCAGATGAAGCAATTAATGCAGCTATTGAATATATAGAATTTTATAATTATCTCAATGATGAGCGTTATGCTTATATGTATGTTAGAAATTATTGCAACAGTCGAAGTCGTAATCGCATAATGCAGGATTTATACCGTAAGGGTGTTGATAAAGATACAATTAATGATGCTATCGAGAGTGAATATTCAGTTGACGAAGAAGAATTAATTAAGATGTATATTATCAAGCGTGGTTATAATGTGGATAATGCCTCAATGAAGGACAGAGATAAGATGTTTAGATTCTTGATTTCTAAGGGCTTTCCGTTAGATGAAATACAGCGTCTTATTTAGCAATTATATCTTCTTCGCAGTTGACATATTGACTTACAAAGAGTAGAATTAGAGTGTTGTAAATTATGACAATATAACCTTAATATGTTATATGTACAATGAAAACTTAATAAAGGAGGTGCTCCTGTATGACGATTGTTACGCTTGTTATTGCTATAGCGGCTATAATTGTTGCAATAATTGCTACTGTTATGGTATCAAGAAGTATGCATAAGAAGGCTGCAGCTAACAAAGTGGACAGTGCTGAGAATAAAGCGCGTGAAATCATAGATGATGCTGTTAAGACGGCAGAGGCTAAGAAGCGTGAAGCTTTAATCGAAGCTAAGGAAGACGCCCTCAAACAGAAGAAAGAGCTGGATAAAGAGATACGTGAACGTCGTTCAGAGATTCAGAGAAATGAACATAGACTGACACAAAAGGAAGAGAATCTTGATAGAAAGCTTGATCAGTTAGAGAAGCGTGAGAAAGAACTGTCTGCAAAAGAAGCAAAGCTTAACAAGGAAAAAGAAGAAGTTGCAAAGTTAAATCAGCAGAGAGTACAGGAACTAGAGAGAATCTCAGGTTTGACCTCCACACAAGCAAAAGAACAATTATTACAAACTGTTGAAGATGATGTAAAGATTGATGCTGCCAAGCTTATCCAGGAAACGATAGCTCAGGCAAAGGATGAGGCGAATAAGAAGGCTCGCGATATTGTTGTTACAGCTATTCAGAAGTGTGCTGCAGATCATGTGGCTGAAACGTCTATATCTGTTGTTCCTTTACCAAGTGATGATATGAAAGGTCGTATCATAGGACGTGAAGGAAGAAACATTAGAACATTAGAGACTATGACAGGTGTTGAGTTGATTATTGATGATACACCAGAAGCAGTTGTACTATCAGCATTTGATCCAGTGAGACGAGAGATTGCTCGTGTAGCACTAGAGAAGCTAATAGTAGATGGTCGTATTCACCCAGCTCGTATTGAAGAGATGGTTGATAAGGCAACTAAGGAAGTTGAGACCAATATGAAGGAAGAAGGAGAGGCTGCAACATTAGAGGTTGGAGTTAATGGAATTCATCCTGAATTAGTTAAGCTACTTGGTCGTATGAAGTATCGTACAAGCTTTGGTCAGAATGCATTGAAGCATTCTATCGAAGTAGCTCATTTGTCAGGACTTCTTGCAGGTGAATTGGGATTAGATGTAAGAGTTGCTAAGAGAGCAGGTCTTCTTCACGATATTGGAAAGTCAATTGACCATGAAGAAGGTGCACAAGGATCTCATGTTCAATTAGGTGCAGACTTATGTAAGAAGTACAAAGAGTCACCTATTGTTATTAATGCCGTTGAGGCACATCATGGAGATGTGGAGCCAGAGACTTTGGTTGCATGTGTTGTTCAGGCTGCTGACGCTATATCAGCTGCTAGACCAGGTGCCAGAAGAGAGACTTTGGAGACATATTCTAACAGATTACAACAGTTAGAGGATATTACCAACGACTTTAAGGGAGTTGATAAATCTTTTGCTATTCAGGCAGGTAGAGAGGTTCGTATAATGGTAGTTCCTGATCAGGTATCTGATGCGGATATGGTAATTATGGCTAGAGATATTTCTAAGAGAATTGAATCTGAGCTTGATTATCCAGGACAGATTAAAGTCAATGTTATCCGTGAATCTAGAGTTACTGACTATGCGAAGTAGATTTATTTTTATTAAGCGAAATTTAATCAGCTACATTTTTTGTAGCTGATTTTTTCATAAGGAGGAATTGTAATGGAACATGTAATTACAGAGAAAAGGACGTTAGTACATAGAGGTTCTATTGTTGATGTATATAGTGATGATATGTTGCTGCCTAATGGCAACCATGAAGTATGGGATTATGTTGAGCATAGAATGGGAGCTGCATGTGTATTACCAGTATTGCCTAATGGTAAGATTGTTATGGTTAAACAATATCGTCATGCATTAGAACGATATACAATTGAAGTGCCAGCAGGTTCAAGAGATAGTGTTGATGAAGACACACTAATCTGTGCCACAAGAGAATTAGAAGAAGAGACAGGATATACCTCAGATAATATCGAGTTTTTATTGTCTTTAAAGACAACAGTTGCCTTCTGTAATGAATCAATTGATGTATATCTGGCAAGAGACTTAAAGCCAGGAAAGCAGCATCTTGATGAAGCAGAGAGCATTAATGTATTAGAGATGGAATTAGATGAACTCCTTGATATGATATATGCAGGTAAGTTGCAGGATTCTAAGACAGTTAGTGCAATTCTAGCTTATGCTAACAAAATTAAGAGATAATATTGGGGTCGATGTGGCTATACATAGCACTTTCATGTCTGTATTTCTTCGCTAAGTATATGTAAATAATTAATGTTGAGATTTATAATCAGGCTTGAAATATAAGTCTTTTACTTCCTCTACTGGCATATTAAGTTCTGTCCAAAGCTTAAAGCTTCTGGCTCCCTGATATAGAAGCATGTATTTGCCGTTAATGTATTTACAGCCTGTATCAGAAGCATCCTTAAGAAGCTTTGTCATTGGAGGCTCATATATAAGGTCGCATACTACCAGTTCTTTTCGAAGAAAAGATTTATCAATAAGAGTTTTATTAGAAGTCATTCCGACAGGTGTCGCATTGATTAAAATGTGACTTATGAGGATGGCTTCTTTTATTGCATTATTATCCTCTATATCAATTACAGATGTTTTGACATTGGTCTTGGTAGTTACTCTATTAGCAAATTCCAATACATCACCTATAGTCTTATTGAATCTCTTGGCAATGGTAATGGAATTGACTTTATCAATAGCCAGTTCAACAATGACAGAGGTTGCGGCGCCACCGGCACCAAGAATAAGAATGTCCTTACCCTCTACATCAACATTTATTTCTCGAAGAGAATCAACGAATCCAGCACCGTCAGTTGTGTACCCCACAAGTTGTCCATTTATTGGGACAATAGTATTAACTGCACCGGCAAGCTGAGAAGATATATCAAGCTTATCTAAGTATTTAATTGTTTCTGTCTTAAGTGGCATAGTAACATTAGCCCCTAAGAAGTCAGTTGCTCTTATATCCTTCATTACATCTTCAAGCCCATCAGCATTAACATCAACTGCATAATATTTCGCATCAACTCCTAGTTTTTCAAAGCTATAGTTATGCATTGCAGGGGATATGCTATGAGCTACTGGGCTTCCTAATAAGCAGGCGAATTTCTTTGTCTTGTCATATTCTATACTCATTTTACACTCCAATTCCTATCTGTCTATTAGTTTGATTCCTCTATGTTTTATATGGAAAATATGATACCATAACACTAATAGATATTAAAGCCTTATGTGATACAAGAACTCCTAAGCCGCATTCTAAGCGGCGGGGAGTTACTTGTATTACATAAGGCTGGAATAATACTACATGCTTAGAAGTCGTAGTAGAACAAGGAGTATATTATGCGTATTAAGAACATTAACATAGAGAATTTCAGTCCACTTGTATGTGTGCCTATAGTTGATACAACAATTGAGGATAGTTTGTCAACTGCCAAGACATTAGTAGAGGATGGCGTTGAGGTAATAGAATGGCGTCTTGATTACCTTAAGGAGTTAAGTAACATCAGAGCACTCGATAATGGACTTAAGGAAATGGCAGCTGTATGCAATTATACTATTCTTATTGGAACTATTAGAACAATTGAAGAGGGTGGTAATTGCACATTTAAGGCAGACGAGATGAAGCAATATCTAATTCATATTGCCAAGTCTAAGACATGCGACTTTATTGATATGGAGTACTATATATATGATGAGCCTAGGAGCTTGATTACAACTCTTAAGAATTTAGGCGCCAGAGTGATTTGTTCTCATCACGATTTCGACGAGACACCAGAGGATGATATTGCACTTACTCTATTAGAAGAAATGGAATGTAGTGAATGTGATGTGGTTAAGATGGCTGTTATGCCAGTAACAACTACTGATGTTACAAGATTTATGGATGTATGTAACGCATTTGCCATGGAGACTAATAAGCTTACAATTACAATGTCCATGGGAGAGCTTGGACGTGTAAGTCGCTTTGCGGGCAACGTAACAGGTTCTGCAGTTACATTTGGCTCCTTTAACACAAAGTCTGCGCCAGGACAGATAGATTATAAGAGACTTAAGGAAATAATATCGTAGGAGACATATATGAACATATACTTAATAGGATTTATGGGAGTAGGCAAATCTACCGTTGCTAAGGAATTAAGTAAGAGGTTAGATTACCAGCTGATTGATACAGATGACGAGATTGAAGATAGGGAACAAGCGAGTATAGGTGATATATTTAAGTCTTGTGGAGAAGAATATTTTCGAGGACTAGAGAGGGAGCTTATAAGAGAGCTGTCTTCCAAGGATAACTTAATAGTATCCTGTGGTGGTGGTATTATCAAATGTGATGAGAACATCAGACTAATGAGAGAATCTGGCAGAGTCATACTTCTTGAGGCTTCGCCGGAGACTATATATGACAGAGTAAAGGATAATGACACCAGACCACTTCTTCAGGCTAATCCAGGAATTGAAGGAATCAAAAGGCTTCTAAATGAGCGGGAAGAGTACTATAATAAGGCATATACAGACAAAGTTGATGCCGCTAGGCCGGTGCAAATGGTGGTTGATGATATAATTAGGAGTGTTCATTGACATTTTGTTACAAATTTGTTACAATTGTTTAGGTTAACGTGAAAAAAATAACCAGTAGGCGTAGCGTAGTTGGATAACGCATCGGACTCCGACTCCGAAGACCGCTGGTTCGAATCCAGTCGTCTACATTGACGCATTAGAATTTTGGAGGCATATATATGGGTTTTAAGAATGGTTGGCATAGATGTATAGAATTTATCGAAGATAAGTGGAGATATTTTCTGGCAGGCATTGTTTTTATATTAATAATTCTGTTATTAGCATTTGTAATTAGTAAGAAGACAACTAAGGACGAAGATATATCTGGTGTATATAAGGATTTTCAGGTAAATGCTAATGTCGAGCTTAATGCTTTGATTGTTAATTACTATAATGCGTATGCGGCTGGTGATATTAACGCGCTTTCGACTTATGCATCTCCAATTAGTGATTCAGAAGCAAGCTACATTAAGTTCTTAAGTCAGTATATTGAAGCATTCAATGTTAAGGATGTATATTCTAAGCAGGGCTTAGATGAAGGCTCATACTTAGTATCAGTACATGTTAATGAGAAGTTCGTGGGCATAAATACTCCTGCGCCGGGACTTGAATTCTTCTATGTAAGAACTAATGAGAATGGCATGCTTTACATTGATAACTCATATGGTACTTACAACCAGAAGGAACATGAGATATCTACTGACCCTAAGATTGATGACATTATTGAGATATACAACGAGCGTAATGATGTTATGAAGCTTAAGAAGATGGTTGAGGATGAGTTGAATG
>CAJOGN010000020.1 GCA_905234245.1 uncultured Lachnospiraceae bacterium | reverse complement strand
CCACATCCAAGACATACCCAATATGGCAAGGATGCATCATATCCCTTCTGGAGAGTTAAGTTAGCGTCACAGTTAGGACAGAATTCATAGAAATCACTCACAATTATTAGTTTCCTCTAATATACTTAAGTGTTGCGGATTCTGCAGCAACGAGAAGAAGACAGTTCTCGTCTAGTACTGTGGTTGGTTCAACAAAATTCCACAATTTATCATTTTCTTTCAAGGCAATAACATTAATATTCATTGTCTTTCTAAGATTCAATTCATCAAGGCTCTTGCCTATCCATTCTTCCCTAGGACTCATCTCAAGCATCATGAGATTATCGTCTAATTTGAAGCAATCATGAAAATAGCTTGATACAAGAATATTCGCAGAACGAGCACCACCCTCTTCTTCTGGATTAATTACCTTATCAGCACCAACCTTCTTAAGTATTGATGTCATTCTATTAGATTCTGATTTAGCAATTACAAGAGGTACACCCTTCTCTTTTGCAACAGATACACATAATATACTTGCTGCAAGGTTACTACCCATTGTAACAACAGCTATATCTACCTGATCTAGCTTAAGTGCTAATACCTCTTCCTCCTTGGTAAGATTAGCACATATTGCTGCAGTAGAACATGCAGTAAACTCTGATACTACAGCATCATCACCATCGGCTACAAGCACATCTGCTCCTAATTCATATAGATTTCTTGCCAAGCTTTTTCCAAATTTTCCTAAACCTAAAACTGCTATTGATTTCTCCATTTTATCCTCCTATCCTACGTAGAAATTACCTTCACCATGACTAATCTTGCTAGATTCATCGTTTCCGCTTGTGAAGAATATTGCCATTGAAATAGGACCAATTCTTCCAAGGTACATTGATAATATAATAATTAACCTTCCAACAACACTAAGATTAGGCGTAAGCCCTCTTGATACTCCAACCGTTCCAACGGCACTAAACACCTCATAAGATGCATCCGTCAGACTAATATCCCCTGTTGTCAGAAGAAGTATTGTCATAACCATTGCAATTGATATATTGACAAGTACTATAGCAGCAGCCTTACGCATTCTGTCTGATGTAACCTTTCTCTTGTATATTACGATCTCATTTTTCCTTGTGATATAACATATTGCATTCATAACTACAAGGAAGGCTGTAACTGTCTTAACACCACCAGCAGTACCTACTGGGGAACCACCAATGAACATAAGGATACATCCAATAAGACATGATGCCTCTGTAAGCTTATCCTGTGGTACAGATACGAATCCAGCAGTACGAAGTGTTACAGACTGAAAGAAACTGTTAAGTATCTTCGTTCCCAAATCCATATTTCCCATAGTACCAGAATTATTATACTCAGCTATGAAGAAGCAAATTGCTCCACCTACAATTAATGCCAGTGTTAATACAACTACCAGCTTAGTATGTTCAGAGAGACGTCTAATTATATTGCGAATAGTGAATCTTTTCTGAATACCTTCCTTCACTGCATCAAGTACGTCAATCCATACTACGAATCCAATTCCTCCTAATACAATAAGAACCATTGTTACTATCATAAGAAGAGGCGAACTATTGAAATCAATCATACTATTAGGTCCAATAACATCCATTCCCGCATTACAGAATGCTGATACAGATTGGAATATTGAAGCCCATAATCCTTCAAAAAATCCAAGCCGAGGGATTAACTCAATGCAATATATAAGTGCTCCTATTCCTTCTACAATGAATACACCTCTAACAACTCGGAATATGAAGGTCCCAACCTCTCTCTTCCTGTCAACATTAAGAGAATCCTCTAGTATTATCATATTACCTAAGGAGAACTTCATCTTGGCAAAATACATTACTATGGCACCTACCGTAACAACACCAAGACCTCCTATCTGGATTAATAGCATTATTATAATCTGTCCAACAAAGCTCCAATGAGCGAAAGTATCAACAACTACAAGGCCAGTAACGCACACAGATGTTGTTGATGTAAATAGCGCTGTGACAAAATCAGTCTCTTCAAATGTAGCACTGGAAAATGGCAGCGTAAGAAGTATTGCACCTACAATAATAACCACCATAAAACTTATTGGAATAAAATGAATTGGTTTTATTCTTTGATTTTTGTTCAAAGGGTTCTTCCTCCTCTCTTTCCTCCTAATCTAGCCGCAATGGCTGAAGCAATAAATCCTACAATAATCATTTTAATTGGAAATACCAATAACAGCAGCATTGTAACTGCAAGTGGTTTCTTCATCTGTGCACCAAGACAGGCTGCAGTAACAGTTCCTGCGGCGAACACAAGATGATTAATATCTAGTCCGAATATAAGCATTGCTACTGCGAATCCCATACATACGCAAGCGAATATCAGTGGGAAAAAATGTCCTCCCCTAAGCCCCATCTTGATACATATTGTAGTCATTACAATCTTAAGAAGCGCAATTCCAATCAAGAATAGCGGCGTATATTCCATATATGTGGTAACCATTTCTCCCATCTGTTCCTCACCTGAGAATGCCACCATTGGGACAAATGTTATTACAATACCTAATACTATACCACAAATCGTCTCACATAACACAGCAGGTATTAGGGATGCTATTTTTTCTGCGAGAAGCTCAGCGTAACTGAACAAATATGCCATTACCACGCCGATTACTACATACAGTATTGCTGCAACATAATCCCACACTTCAATACTAATACTCTCGAAGGATGGGAGGCCTTCTGCTGCTTTGCCAAAGAAACTAGACATAAGACGAAATACAATTAATCCGCCTGCAATGGCTCCGCCATATAATACCAGCTTGGCAACCTTAGGCAGCTTAATATTCTCTTCCTCTTCATCCACATTTTCCTCAACAGCAAATATACCAAAAAGAGGCGCATGGAATAACACTCCAAGTGTTACTGCCTCCCCAATCTGGGAATAGATCTTCTCATGAGTCTTCGCGTACTTAATATTGTCTCCTACCCAATAGCATAGTCCTACAATTACGCCTGTCAGTCCAGCTTCAGGACCAACACTAGAAGCAAATACTAATGGAAGAAATGCTGCAATTAATATTACCAGCATATTAGAATAGTCATAATGACCTTCCTTCTTAACCTTGCCCATAACAGTTGATAACTCTTCAGGATAATCACCGAAGAATTTCCTGAAAATGCCAATTATAAGCCCACCTATAGCACAGACTACAATTGTATATCCCTTGAAATCAATAAGTCCTGGCAATGTATCCCAGAGAAGATTCGTACATAGGCCAACAACACGAAGAAATGCCCATATTATAACTCCAGTCACTGCTCCAAGAAGAGTCGCGAAAAAGAATAGCTTTATATTATTTAGAATTGATATTTTCTTGTCCATATTATCTAGTAATTATATACTCCCCTAGTCTACAAGATTTTTTATCATAGACCAATCAGAACACCTGTAATAATTATTATTAGGTAATTCATAGTCTTGATTCCACGGTCGATTATACACCATAACCTTAATCTTCGGCAAATGGTCGAAGAACTTGAAAGCAAATGGCGAATCTTCTATTGCAATGTCAAAATGCATCTTCTTATAGTCTTCTATCTCCAGACTATATTCACTATTCTTAAAGAGACCTTCTCTACCATATTTATTAAGGCAATATAGCTTCGTTCTCTCGAATCCATTCTTATCAAGCCACTGCCTTGAAGCCTCATAATGGCTGTAAGCACGACCAGTTATAACATACACATTATGACCATTATCAATCCAATCATTAACTACTTCAACTGCACCGGGAGTCACCTCTAAAGATAGCAGTTCCTTGTCCTCATGACCTTTATGCATCATCTTCTCATACTCATCATCAGTCAAATCAAATGACTGTTGCATATTAAAACAATGCACATCTTCATAAGCCACCTTTTTACCATACATTTTCCATACAAGATTAGTAAAGTAATGAGCAGTCTCACACAGACAGTCATCAAAATCAACATATATATTCATCTTACTTCTCTATACAATAATTATTCTTCATCATATAATTAAATATTATATCTAACAATCCTAATATCCCGTCCCCTGTCTTAGGTGGCTTAACTTTAACTGTTTCTTCAGTAGTGCTATTACTGTCTGGGACTGTGGTATTATCATCAAATAATGTAGCAGATACAAGGAAGACCTTAACACTGAAATTATCTACCTCCATATCATCTACATCATCAGGTAATTCCTCTTTAGTGAAGTCGTATTTTATATCTGACCAATCCTGCCACTTGCCATCTGTATAGATAAAGCTTTCCCCAGGATTTACAACTGATTTTCCATAGAATTTAATTCCTTCTTTAATGGCACTATCGTAGTCATTCATAGCATTTACAGACATTTCATACACATTATGACCTTCATTATCTGTATTAGTTTCAGTTGCAACAACAGCCAGTCGTTGTCCGTAAGTAATATAGATAGGCTCATCTAAATCCACACGATGATATCCCTTATATTCAAAGTCTTCACTTAACTCTTTTACCAGTGTACCATCAGTAGGCTCTGTACTATCCTCATCTAACAGATATATCTGGAACTTAACATGTGCATTCTCATTTGCAGTCTTAGTAGAAACTGACTGAATCTCCGCATCAAGACCATCCTCAAATGTAAATATATTAGCAGTCTTAAGCTCCTCAGTCCTGCTAACATCGTATTTGTAATCAGATGTCAGGTAATCATATTGCATTGCATAGAATCCGTCATCTCTTTCAAGACTATTAGATAGAACTATAGATTCTGCATCTAATAAGGACTTATCATAATAGGAAATATAGAAATACCCAGTGTGTTTTCCATTTTCATCTAATACGCCCCATTCTCCATTGCCAATTGGTCTTCCATCCTCATTAATGACATAATCTGTCTCGGAACCCCAACTATTCTTAGCAATCCACGCTCCAGCCCCCGGAGGTCTATGCCCTTCGTTGAAGTTATCCTTAGAATAATTATCATCCCATCCAACTATAGCAATAACATGATTACTACCCTTATCTTCATAAGTATAGTGTGCCCACGTATCTAAATTCAAATAATTATTGGTTGCAATCTGCCCTGGTCTTGATGTATCAGCTTCAAAATGAGCAAGAACTCCATGACCATTAAGAAGCTCCTTCTTCAGTGCAATTGTTCCTTCTTCATTTATTCCAGTCCAATGTCTATTATCATCACGATTAGCAAGTTGAGGGAGCACATTACCATCCTTTAATGAAAAGCCACTAGTTCTAAACCGATTAGGATATCCATCTTCTCCAATTTCATCAATTGTCCAATCATCCTTGTCAGAGTATTCATCGCTATCTTCACACTCCTTATATTCCTTATCAGTTATACCTTCAAGAAGAATTTGAGCTGTAATAGTGTCTACAGTTACACTAGGATCAATCCATCCGTTATTCTTTGCTGTCTCTACAAGTGAACTAAGTTTCCCCTCACTACGAAGCTTCTCAATAAAATCCTCAACAGTCAGTCCTCCCATTTCCTTCTCTAAGCTCTGTCGTTCCGATTCAATACACTCATCACGATTATTAAGATAGTACTCATACTTGGTAAAACCTTGTCTTCCTTTATAAGGAAAATAGTATTCATAAATAGGCCCTACACCAGATGCAAGTAATGTAGAAAAGAATCGATTATCAGCCCCTGTATTATATAAGTTGGTATAATCCTCCTCTTCTCCGGTTACTGATATACCTTCTCCAATTTGTTTATCATCCTCATTTGCTGTAATTGTCTTAAACGAAAACCATGTCAAATGCTTCTCAGAAAGATCTAACCCGGCTCCTTCCTTTCCACGATTTCCTTCTCCAACAGTATCATCATATGTCAATCCTAGTAATGATAGTATACTAGTTTCCATTGCCGATGCTGCAGCAAATGCCCAGCATGTTCCCCATGGATTTTGCATTTTTACAGGAGTAACAATCCCCAGGCTTCTCTGATCAAACTGGGCTGGCAAGTTCTCTTCAGCTGATACTGTGGTATTTATGCAAGGTGATACCAATGATAGGGCTAACACAACTGACAACCCGATAGCTACAATTATTCTCGTTATTCTCTTCATAAATGCTCCCCATATTCTAGTAACTAATTCGCTTTCTCAAGTCCCTTATATGTAATGGCTGCAAGTACTGAACCAATGAATGGTCCAAGGATGAATACCCACAGTGACATCATACCATCGATATTACCCATAATAGCAGATACTACTGCAGGTCCAAGTGATCTTGCTGGATTAACTGATGTTCCTGTTAGTCCAATACCGAATATATGAACTAATGTAAGTGTAAGACCAATTATTAAGCCTGCGAAGCTTCCGTGCTTGAACTTCTCTGATGTAACACCAAGAACTGTAAGAACGAAAATAAATGTTAATACAATCTCAACAATAAGACCTGCCCAAGCATTGTCATTAACTCCGGCAAGACCATTAGAACCAAGTCCGCCAGTCTGATCCTTGACATCCCCTAGAAAGAATATCAATGCTAACAGACCAGAGCCTGCAAGGGCACCAATACACTGTGATATTACATATCCTACAAACTCTTTAGCTGATATTCCACCTTTAATTAACACACCTAGTGATACAGCTGGATTAATATGGCATCCTGAAATATTACCAATTGAGTAAGCCATGCCCACAATCACAAGACCGAATGCCAATGCTGTAAGAATATATCCGCTACCATGCGCACTATCACATCCTACCAACATTGCTGTTCCACAACCAAGTGTCACTAAGACACATGTTCCTATAGCTTCTGCTATGTACTTTTTCATTGTAATCTCCTCCTTCATTTTACTAATGAACTTCTTCTATACAATATTAGGAATATACTTCCCACATATAACACAGTTATTATGATATTAACATACATATATTCTCGAAGCACTATCATCAATATGGCAAATGCTAATGTTAGCGCCGCAATACCTAAGATAAACCTGGTATTAAATGCACATTTCTTCTTAGAATATATACCCAAGGCAAATATACATATAAAATACACTATAATCGAAGCCGTCAAGAATACAATCTTAGGAAGCACATCAACCTTCTCATCCGCCATGAATTCTAATGCAATAGATATATTGTTAAGAGACAATATCAGGAATACATGCACAAGCATATAAGTAAGTCCATTAGTTGTCATCTCCCTGTCAACAATTCTATTATAGAGCATCTCATAGCTTAGGAATAATCCTACAACTATTAGGAATCCCGTAATAGAGAAGAATAATGTATCGGCATTAAATCCACCCTCGAAATACGATGCCATTACTATTATCATTTCACCAAATGTAAAGACAACATAAAGCATGGCACGCTCGCTTAAGTGAGGAAAGTCAACAGGGAACATAGTAAATATACTTCCTGTAACAAAGGATATAATAATTCCAAACAGCACTGGCACATAAGCAATAGATACACCAGTAAGATAAAACACCAATATATGTACCAATATTAGGACAACCTCACCTAATATAATGAATCCTTGCTGCTTCAATACAATATTAGCACCAGGCATGTCCTTCTGATTCCTGATTTCTAAGAAATACTGAACTGCAATATTCACTAATATCAATGCCCAGGCAATACTAAATTCATAGAAATTCTCTCTCCAGTCAGGTCCTATTCCATTAGCCATATGATACAATAGATACATATTGATAAATAGGAATATATGGTCTCTTATACTATTTCTTCCATGGAGATTAATATATATGCTACTAAAGTTCCATATCTGTATTACTGCCAGGGTACAGAATATGTATAGTAGAAAGGATTCAAGGGTAAAGAAACCACCTTCTACATGGTGCAATATTGAATTATTACGACCTACAATATATACGAATATCAGGTCATATATTAATTCAAGATATTCAACTTTCTTTTCTTGTTCTTTATTCTCTATCATATCTAATAATTATACACAAAAATAAGCAAAGTTGACAAGGGGGACGGTGATTATATCACCGTCCCCTTGTCAACATTTCTCACATTCAATTTAGTCTAGATCAAACTCATTCTTCCAACCAAAGCAGTCATATTCACCACACTTTTCACAGTAATAATATACATGAACTCTATCGTTCTTACCATTATACCAACGTAAAACTTTAAATGGTGCTTTACCACACTTAGTGCATACATTCTTCCTTTGCTTACCGCAGCCACCACTTACTGCTTCAAGCTGCTCATCATTAAGCTCAATTCCTTCTTCCTTAGCCATTGCAAGTATCTCTTCTGGATTCTTGCATTCTTTAGCCTTTGCAATTTGCTCATCTGTTAAGCCCTTTAGTAATAAATCTTCCTTCATAATAGTTACCTCCTTACTTGCCTTTTGTATTACTATTATACACTTTTATGTGCAACTTGTCTTACATTTATATATACACATTTGTATTCTATAATGCGACATTTTCGATAAATTCTTCCACAACAACATATAGCATTGCTCCTGCCGCAAAACCCGTTAGTGCTCTTTGGACATTATTATTTAAATCTTTTCGCAGGAAAAACACACATGCTGCTCCAAGTGCTGTTCCTGCAAATGGAATAAGTAGCCCAATTATAACTGTTTGCATTTTCCATATAGCCTCCTGTCAACATTGACAAAACAAGTTTGTCAACATAATAAAAAGAACCAGGGCGTTAAACCCCAGTTCTTAATTAGACGTTTTTCATATTAATCTACTATTTTTACATCCGTTACATCATAATAGATTCTATCTGAACATTTGTCTGTTATTAGTACAGTTCCTTCGAATTCAGAAAATGTAACAGCACAGCTTTTGCCGAATTTATCGTGGTCAGACAGGATATATCTATGTCCTTTCATTGTATTCCCAATTGCCACCCTCTTTACGGCTGCCTCTCTAACATCTGGTGTCGAAAATCCTATCTTGGGATTAATACCATTGGTTCCAAAGAAACCTTTTGTAAAATGATATTTCTGGACATGTAATATAGCATCAGCTCCTATCAAAGCTTCTGTGTTTTCTTTTAACTCGCCACCTATTAGAATAACCTTCATTCCTCTCTTCACTAATTCCTTAGCATGTACTATTCCATTGGTGACATAGAGTACATCCTTCTCGTCAATATAGTCAATCATACATTTTGTCGTCGTTCCCGCATCAAGAAATACACAATCTCCTGCTTTGATAAGTGAAGCTGCATATCGCCCTATTCTGTGTTTTTCCTCTACATTAAGAATCTCTTTATCTTCAACAGACTGCTCTTCAATAAGGCTTTCATTCTCCAGAGACATGGCGCCTCCATATACTCTTATAATCAAACCTTCCTTATCCAGTTCTGTTATAGTTCTTCTTATAGTAGATTCAGAGAAATCCAAGGTCTCCTTTAATTCTTTAACTGTTACACTTTTTTCTTCATTGATTTTTTTAAGTATAATTGCTTTTCTCTCTTCAGAAAGCATAGAAATCATCTCCAACTTCTATATATACCCTTTTTCTTTTTTATATTCGCCTACATTCGTCTCAAGTACAACCTGTCTAAGAGGAAGAATTCTTCCTGGCGAAACAGACAGTTCATCGTAACCCATAGCCAGAAACTCCTTAGTAAGGGATAAGTCAGAACCTAGCTCACCACATATTCCAGCCCATGCACCGCCTTTGTGTGCACCATCAACAATCATCTTAAGCATCCTAAGAAGTCCTGGATGATGAGCATCATAGAAGTCATCAAGGCTCTGATTCTGACGGTCTATTGCAAGTGTATATTGGGTCAGGTCATTAGTTCCAACAGAGAAGAAATCAACTTCCTTCGCCAATTCTTCTGCAATCATTACAGCCGCAGGTGTCTCAATCATTATGCCCAACTCAATATCCTTGTCATAACTGATTCCATCTGCATCGAGTTCAGCCTTAACCTCGGATACTATCTCTTTAATCCTCTTAACCTCATCTACAGAGATAATCATTGGGAACATAATAGATATGTTACCATATGCGGATGCCCGTAGTATCGCCCTAAGCTGTGTCTTGAAAATATCCGGACTAGTAAGGCATATTCTTATGGCTCGAAGTCCCATTGCCGGGTTCTCTTCTTTCGGAAGATTAAAATAATCAGCTTGTTTGTCTGCACCAATATCTAGAGTTCTTATTATAACCTTCTTCTTATTCATAGCCTGGGCAACCTGCTTATAGATAGCGAACTGTTCCTCTTCTGTTGGATAGTCATCAGCTCCAAGATATATGAACTCTGAACGGAATAATCCAATGCCACCTGCATCATTCTTAAGCACAAGTCCTAGATCCTTAGTGTTACCGATGTTAGCATACAGATTAATACGCTGTCCATCAATTGTTACATTATCCTTGCCCTTAAGCTTTTCTAATAATTCCTTTTTCTCAATTTCCTTCTGTAGTAAGCCCTTCTTCTCTTCAAGGATTTCTGTGGTAGGCTCAACATACACCTTTCCCTCAAATCCATCAACTATAGCTTCCTTACCATCCATTTCATCAGAAAGGGAAATGTCACAACCAATAATGGCAGGAATATTCATTGTCTTAGCAAGAATAGATGTATGGGAATTGGCCGAGCCATGCACAGTAACAAAAGACAGGATTTTCTCCTTATCCATCTGTACTGTTTCAGAGGGTGCCAAATCATCTGCAACAACAATTACAGGTTCATCGCTTACAATATCACCACTAGAGCTTCCCATGAGACAGCTAATAAGTCTCTCGGTAATATCCTTTACATCTGTGGCACGACCTTTGAAATATTCATCGTCCATTTCAATGAACATATTATGAAATACATCACCCGTCTGCGCTACTGCAAATTCAGCATTAACTCCTTCTGACTGAATAATATTCTCCACAGAATCAATATAGTCACCATCATCAACCATGAATTGATGTGCTTCAAATATCTCTGCTCCTGCTTCTCCTACTTCCTTAACAGCCTTATCGTATAATTCCTGAAGCTGCTTAATAGCCATATCCTTGGCCGCATGATATCTCTCAATCTCAGCCTTGGCATCGGATACCTTCTCTCTCTTAACTGACTGCTCCTTCTTCTTATATACATATAATTTGCCAATAGCAATACCTTCAAATACAGCTTTACCTTCTAGTACATTCATATATGTAACCCCCTCGTAAAAACACTGTTGCGACTAAAGGTTAGCTTCCATGAATTTCTTAACTTCCTCCATCTCAGCTTCTTCGTCTGAACCTTCAAATGTGAATTTGACAGTGTCACCCTGCTTTGCGCCAAGAGACATTATTCCCATAACACCTTTGAATACAACCTCTTTGTCACCTTTCGCAACCTTTACAACTGAGTCATACGTCTTAGTTAATTTGAATAGCTCCGTTGCTGGTCTTGCATGAATACCATGAACATCTGTGATTGTGTAATCAAAACTTACCATTATAAAATCCTCCTTATGTAATAAATGATAATATGTATCCAACTAATAATTCTCTAATCTAATTCTTAATTATTCAACCTTCTTCTTAAGCAATCCAAGCATTACGCATGTTACTGCCGAGCCTACCAGCCATGCAACAATATACATAAATGGATTACCTACCGTAGCAAATACGAATACACCTCCATGCGGTGCCATTAATGTACATTTAAAAAGTGCTGATAATAATCCTGCAACACCAGCTCCAGCCATAGTACAAGGTATTACGTGTAGAGGGTCAGCCGCTGCAAAAGGAATAGCACCTTCCGTAATAAATGACGCTCCCATAACTAAGTTAGACACCGCAGAGTTCCTCTCTGCTTTCGTGAATTTCTTAGGGAATATCCAGCATGCAAATGCAATACCTACAGGTGGAACCATTCCTCCTACCATGATTGCTGCCATTGATATGTAACACGCCATAACCTTAGGATCTGTGCTACTCAATCCCTGTTCTAAATATGTTGAAGCCTGAGTAAGCATTCCTACACCAAATACGTACGCTGCCTTGTTAATAGGTCCACCCATATCAATTGCCATCATAGCACCTAATATCAAGCCTAATACGGTTAGCATTCCTGCATCAGATAACGCTGTAAGCATACTTGATAAGCCTTCATTAACAAGTCCAATTAACGGATTGAAGATAAAGCACATTATAATTCCTTCTAGGAATATTCCAAGAAGCGGGAATATTAATGTAGGCTTAAGACCGTCAAGTGCCGGTGGCAAATTCTTAAATAGCTTCTGAAGTCCCAGTACCAAAAATCCTGCAAGGAAACCTGCAACAATTCCTCCTAAGAATCCGGATATCGTGGTACCACCATTAGGCTGTTCAAATGCGAATTTCGTCAGGAACTGACTGAATCCTCCAAGGTCTGAACCATCAATTAGCTTACCTGTGGCAAATGTAAACTCTTCTAATAAAGCATTACCACTTGCAGCTATGATACCACCTACAAAACCAACAGCAAGACCTGGTCTGTCTGCAATAGCGTAAGCAATGTAACCTGCAAGAACTGGAACCATAAGTCCCATAGCAAGACCACCAATATACTTAAACAAAGCAGCAAGAGGTGTTATGCTACCGAAGTCACTACTTCCTGTTGCTCCATACCCTGCTAATGTATCAATAAGAAAAGCAAGTGCAACAAGAATACCACCACCAATAACGAATGGTAACATATGTGATACACCACTCATAAGCCATGTATAAATCTTATGACCAACTCCACCCTTTTCCTTGGTAGGTTGAGATCGGGTTTCTTCTGAAGCATCTCCTTCAAAGACTGCAGCACTTCCTGCCTTAACGATTTCCATAATCTCATCTGCTTTATTAATTCCGTCAGATACCTTACGCTGAATTAATTTCTTGCCCTTAAATCTATCAAGAGGCACCTTGGCATCTGCTGTAATTACAACGCAGTCAGCAGCAGCAATATCATCATCATTAAGCTCGTTCTTAACACCAGAAGAACCACGGGTCTCTATCTTAATTAATACACCAGCCTTCTTAGCGGCCTTCTCAAGTCCTTCTGCCGCCATATAAGTATGAGCAATACCAGTAGGACAAGATGTAACCGCAACAACCTTAAGTCCATCAGCATTCTCATCTGTTAGTGATGTTTCTGCAAGAGATTCATCAACACTTCCTCTCTCTTCATCAGCCTTGTCAATAATAGATAGGAATTCGTCCGGATCCTTAGCATTGATTAGTTCATTTCTGAAATCCTCGTCCATTAACATCATTGACAGCTTAGATAATACGTCCAAATGTACGTTGTCTTCCGTATCAGGCGCTGCAATAAGGAAGAGTATATAGACAGGTTCGTCGTCTAATGCCTCATAGTCAACTCCGTCCTTGATGACCATAGCTGCAAGACCTGGCTTGTCCACACAATCACCCTTACCGTGAGGAGTTGCAACTCCCTCTCCGACACCAGTAGTACATTCTTCCTCTCTGTCGTAAACTAGCTTTTTGAAAGCTTCCATGTTATTGACCTTGCCAGCAGCAAACATTAATTCTACTGACATGTCAATGGCTTCGTTTTTTGTCTTAGGTGAAGCATTAAGGTTAATACTTCTTCTGTCTAGAAGCTCTGTAATTCTCATTGTACCCCCTCCTTCTTATTCAATTGTCCTATATACCGCTTCTACTTCTTTCCTTGTTGCAAGATAGTCAGAAAAGGCACTTGCAGAGCCGGCACTAAGCCCCATCTTGAAGGCATGAAGCAAATCTCCTTCATTGAGATATCCTGCTATAAAGCCTGCAACCATAGAGTCTCCCGCTCCAACTCCGTTAACAAGTTTTCCCTTAGGCGCCTCTCTAAGATAGGTAGAGCCCTCTGAACTTACAAAGACAGCTCCCTTCCCAGCCATAGATACAATTACATTTTCAGCACCCATTTCCAATATCTTCTTCGCATAAGGAACAACTTCTTCTCTTGTGTTAAGCTCAACATCGAATATCTCGCCTAACTCGTGATTATTAGGCTTTACAAGAAATGGCTTATACTTAAGCACATTTACAAGAAGATCTCTGGTAGCATCAACAACAATCCTAATTCCCCTGCCTGAGAGTTTATCCATAATATCGCTATATATGGTCTCTGGCATGGTTTGAGGAATGCTTCCTGCAAGTACTAAAGTGTCACCTTCCTTAAGCATATCAATCTTGCTATAGAATGATTGAATAGAGTCACTAGTAATCTCAGGACCAGCCCCATTAATCTCTGTTCCATCTATGGACTTGAGCTTGAGATTAACTCTCGAGCATCCCCGAGGCACACGTATCTCTTCAGCCTTGATACCGCTTTCTTCAACCTTTCTTGTAATCTCATCACCTATAAAACCTGCCGAGAAATATATAGCAGTGTTCTCGATTCCAAGATTGCTAAGCACAATAGAAACGTTGATTCCCTTTCCACCAGGAAGCATTAGCTCAGATGTGGTCCTATTAGTAAGACCGAGCTTAAAATCATCTACAGTTACGATGTAATCCAGTGAAGGATTAAATGTTACAGTGTATACCAAGATTATCGCCCCCTTTTTATGCACAAGAAAAAACTATATTTATATAATACAGTCAAAGTCGGTCAAAGTCAACCATAATCGTTCAATTTGTGCAAAAAAATAACGCTTATTGACAAAAACGTCAATAAGCGTTTATGGAAATCAATTACACAAAATGTTGTCATTTGTCGCGTATTATGACAAAACAAGTTTGTCAACTTACTATTCATCTAACAATTTTCTAATAGTGAAAAAGTTCTTTCCATCCTTGTACTCGTAAGAGACATCATCCATAGTTTGCTTTACCATAAAGACTCCTAAGCCACCTTTTTTACGCTTATGTAATGGCAATGATATGTCAGGATCTTTTCTCGCAAGCGGATTATATGGCATACCACTATCAATGAAAGTAATCTCTATAGCCAAGGGATTATCTAGTATAGAAGATTGGATAACTGCGTTGCCAACCTCAGACTCATAGGCATAGTTGGCAATATTTATAAATATTTCTTCAACAGCCAATTCAATAGTCAGCTGCATATTCATAGAGCAGTCTATTCCTTCTAATTGTCCATCTATAAAAGCAATTACTTCCGGGAGATTATCTCCTGTAGCATCTATATTAAGCTCTTTCATCCCTTGCCCTCCTTTCCGAAATACTTAAAGCCAATCATCGTTATATCATCAAACTGTGGCGCACCCTTAACAAATGTGTCAATGGCGCTTCGTACTCCTTTAAGAATCTCTTCCTGATTAGTGTCTTTAGGCATTCCGTTAAGTGCATCAAGTGTACGTTGCTCTTCAAACAACTCATTATTAGCATTAGCCTCTTGCTGCAATACCAACAGAAATCATTGTAATTCCTGTATCAATGAAGTATATTGCAATAAATATTCCGATTGATCCTGCCATAATAATAGGCTGGAAGCATGCAACTATACCAATTATGATTGAAAGAATACCAAGTATCAATTGGAACACCCATACTCCTGTGCCTAGCTTCTTAGTTATCTTAATTGATGTAACAATCTGAACAATACCCATTAGCATAAACCATATTGCTGCAGCATATACTAATACAGTATCAGTTACCATAGATAAATCAGGATAGAACATTGCTGCTATACCGAAGATTACACTGAGTATACTGAATACAAAGTTCAACCCAAACCTTTTGAATCTAATTGCATTGATTATTCCAAGAATACCATAAACTAATACAAGTATGATAATGAAATAACCATAGCTTAGAAATGTCAAAAGTGGGGAAACCAGGAATGAGATGCCTGACATAATTAATAATACCCCGAAAATGATAAATAAAACTGTCATATTTTTTTCCTCCTTAAAATATTATTTTATATGACTTTAGTTGTTTATTAAACTATCTTTCTTGCTTTGCCATAGAAGGACAGCATCATAAAATATTGTATTACATCAAGAATAATACCAATGACTACAAGTCCCATGGACACAAAACCAATTATCTCTCCTACTTCGCTGTCACCAAAGAATTGAAATGTCATCAGACCAATTGTCGAAACAATTTCAATGATAATAATTACAACAAGAAATCTCCATGTGCCCTTTGCCTTACCTTCCAAATCTGAATTAAGCTTAGCGCCACCGTATAAGATATTACGAATGATAAAAAGACCGATAACTGAATCAACAATATCAAAAGCACTAGATATCCATGTTGCGCTAGGGAATATCTGATTCATAATAGGTTCAACCACAACAAGAACTAATGAAATGACTGATAGTGAAAATGCCTTGGCAAAAAGGTCTTCATCCTTTGCTGCCTGACTGAGTCCTATAAGCTGTATAATACTAGCAACTAACATTACAATTGTTATTACTGACGACGCAATCTTGACTCCTACATCAGGAAGGAAAGTAAGAAACGAACTTAATGCCGCTACTATTCCTATTACCTGCACTATAAACAATTTATTAAAACCTGCACGTGCATTTTTATGTATCATAGTTGTTACTCTCTCCTTTCCAATTTATATATTATACCAAAAACAATGTGTAATATATACCAAAAATTAACCCCACTGCCTAAACAATGGAGTTAATATTCCTTATATGAATAATTTCTTCTATTTTCGTGCCTTTGTCAGCACTGTTAGCACTATATAATACTATTATAAATCTTTTTTTGTGGAAAATCACCTATGAAGAAATATTATAATAATAGTATATGAAGAGATATTATAATAACAGTATGGAACTAGCAATTGTAAAAGAAAAACAATACAGGAGTATAGATTGGTGCTGGATGATTATCCTCATATCCTTTGTAGGATTTCTAGTTGAAAACATCTGGAATATTCTTACCAGTGGACAAATTGATAATCGCAATATGCATCTACCCTTCATTCTAGGATATGGACTTGCAATACTTGGAGTATACTTATTATTTGGATTACCAACAGACAACAAAGGATTGATTTCTCTCACTAATAGCTCAAATACCATTTTTCAATATACGACATACGTTCTATTAGTAACCGTGTTTATTTGCATAAGCGAAATAATAATAGGATATGGAGTGCAGTATTTTAGTGGTGTATATTACTGGGATTTTAGCGATGTCCCATTACATATTACAAGATATACTTCTATACTAACTTCAGTTGCATATTCAATTACAATTACATTATTTATGAATTATCTCTTTGATAGTATAATGACCTGGTTTAGCCGCTTTGACGATAAAGCATATAAGTACGTGGGAATCATACTAATCACACTTCTTACTATTGATTTAATTGTCAGCTTTGGAACGATGATTGCGAATAACAACCATAACTTAATATGGTGTATATATATATAGAATGAAACGAGGACTCGAATTCGAGCCCTCGTTTTTATGGAAACAAATTGATTATACACAAGCAATTTTATTCAGATATTTCTTCTGCTCATTATAAACCTCAATAATATTATCAATCAAATCAGGTGTATAGAAGTCTGATTTGGATAAATACTCTCTAATCTCATCCTCAAATCCAATTAAGCTATCAGGATTGTACCAGGAATAATCCCAATCCTTCTCAAGCCCACGATATAGAAAATATACTATCATAAGGGTTGCTTGATTAACTGTAGATAGAAAGTCACGTGCGCCCTGGGTGCTTGCAAACGCTCCAGCCAAATCATATATAGGTGCCATCCTGATATTACCCGTAGGAATGTGTCTTATAACAGATATATTATCAAAATGTAAATCTGATACAAAGCACAGACTTTTTAAGCAGAAGAGCTTAACAAATCGTTCTTTCATACCAGGAATTCCAAATTCTGAAACACGTCTAAAAAACTCTGCTCCCATAGACTTATCCAGGTTCTTCCCAAAATACAACTCCCATACGTCAATAGGCAAGATATCAGATAAAGGAATCATCTCCTCATCAAGCCCCAGCATAGACGCAGATACCGAAGCATACTGTCCTCCTATTGTGGCAAGCTCGTATTTAAGTACTTCGCTTTCATCAAACATCCTGCATGCCAGACGAGATGATAATACTTCAGCTATGGAATCCTCCGAATGTCCCTTAGTGATTCCAAGCTTATATAGCTTAGGCACATCCTCACACAGCCAACCCTTAACCGCCCATCCATCTGTTACAATATCAGGCACATTTAAGTCACATTTACTCAAAGCATCATAATCTTCTGTTAAGACAGCTTTAGCAAAGCTATCATCCCACTTATTAGTGAAGAAATTAATGTCCTTGTACTTAAGATTCTCATTTTCTCTTCTATACCAATAATGATTAGACAAAGACAAGCCATGCCCCTTAAATGATAGCTCGAAGGAATCCTTACAGCCAATAGCTTTACTTATATTGTCATAATCGTGTCTGGTTTCTGCCATAGTTCTACCATTGAAGAACTTATATAGGATTCGATTAAGCTCTCCTTCGTCTTCTTCACCTACCATACCGTAGGGAGCCTTGTCAAAGCCTTCTAGCTTGTCTAACATCTTAACCTTACTATTATCTAAGTCCAGTAAAAAGGATAGCACTTCTTCATCCTGGTACATTAGAATCAATTCCTGTTTCTTACTCATAAGCCACCTTCCTCAAAAAACACCTTATAAAGGGACTATCCCTTTTATTCTTCTCTAATAGTAGCTACCCCCTACTGCGTGTCTCCTTAATCCTTTACTATCTATGCATACCATTGATGATCACAAACTCTACATGTAAAGTAATCCTTTGTATTACCTTCTAACAAATTCATATGTACATTGGAACTGCCACAAACAGGACAATTAGGAATCTTACGACGAGCACATCCACCTGAAACAGCCTCAAGCTGCTCATCAGTAAGTTCAATTCCTTCTGCCTTAGCAAGGTTTAGGACTTCCTCTGAACTCTTGCAGGCTTCTACCTTCTTAATTTGCTCTTCTGATAAACCCTTTAATAATTCTTTTCCCATAGTAAGTACCTCCTCATTAGTCTTATAGTTAATATACCACATTTTAATTAGATTTGTTTATGTGGATTTACCTGTCACATATATATACACATTTAAAATGTAAAATGCGACATTTTACTTCGTTATTGGAAATGAAGCATGAATTGGTAGGTAAATTCATACCACTCGTCATCATCATGACCGGCATAACTAAGTTCACTTACCTTCATACCTTCTTCTTGAATTTGATATTTTTCATTAAATGACCCATCAGGAGCAACAAAGTTCATATATTTGTTAACACCATCCTGACTCATATTAGATACAAGTCCTTTTCCTCCCATTCCATCATGATATAGTCCTGCAAGCTTCAGATCTTGCTCTAAGCTTCTTCCATGAAGCTTACTTGCATATTTTGCCATTAATTCCATTGGCATTTTTGAAGACATATCTTTGGCATCATCATTATACTCCTCCGGGTTGAACATCCATATCTCGTTTAACCTCTTGTCAAATGTTGATGTATATAAACCTCCGTCTAAGTGAATAATAAGCCAGGTATGAGTATGTGGCCAACTATTATTATCCGGATCATAGCTTACAGTTTCATGTGTGCTCGCCACCGTTTGCGGACTGATACCCGGACTGCTTTGCTCTATTGAAGTTAATGCATCGCTTAATAATTGACCATACTTTTGATAAGTTACAGCTGTATTGCCTGTTCCGATATTATAGTATAGGGCCATCAAAGCATATGCACGCTTTATTTGAAACTGAGCATTGGTTCTGTAAGCTTCCTTCAGTGCATATCCCTGACTCTCCCAGTTAAAATATGTATCCCAATATGAATCAAATGCTGTTAAAGGGCTAAAATCCTTAGTCTTGCCAAGCTCTCCGGCTACAAGAACATAATTGCTAACCAAATCAGACATAATACTATCAAAGCTATTAAGATCTGGATTAGAATTCTGCTGTTCTTTCATGGTAGAAACAAGCTTTCCAATATACTCCTGTCGTTCAGCATCTGTAGCATTTTCTGCAGGAGCATTAATTCCCTGTTGTTGCAATATTAAAGCGCCTGTTACGAACATTTGCTGCAGAATCTCAGCATCAGTATCAACAGCTATCATGGCATTATCAAAGGTCTGTAATCCATTACGATATGATTGCAATGTCACTTCATCAAGCTGACTTGTCATTACCGAAAGCAGGCTCTGTATATCCTTCACATCAAGAGCAAGTTCCTGGACTGCACTGTATACCTTCTGTACTTCCATTAGAATCTCTTCATTAGTGACTCCACCGCCACCTCCAAAGATTCCAAACAGACTCAGTACAGAACTCACACCTGAGATAGCTGCCCCGGCGTCCCCCATATAATAACCTCTGACAACATCGAATACGGCATTCCCAAAAGTAGCTACTTTACCCGCTGTAGGATCGATCTGGTTAACAGTATCAGCCGTATAATCCGCAACAGCGTCATAATTAGACCATTTTTTCTTCTTCTCATTGACAGATTTCATATATTGTAATTCGAGACTTTCTTGCGCTTCTCCATCACGAGCAATAAGAGTCGAAAGCTGTTTCTCAACATCTAATACATTCTTAACTAATGCATCTGCTTTGTCTGTAGCCTCAAGCCCGTTATCAGTAAGCTTTGTTCCCTTTGGAATAGCGATGTCCGAATTCTTGAAATCACATTTATAAGCAGTCACCTGTGTATTGTTAGACTTCTTGGATGTCCCATTATTGGTACATGAGCATCCTGCAAGTGTGGATACTATAAGAATCGCTATTAACCCTATTGCTATAATACATTTTTTCATAGTAATATACCTCCTGCCCCTTTATGGAAAATGCTTTTTTTCTCTTTACTATATAATATACACGAGAAGCATTAAAGATGCGACATATAATGAGTTATTTTTAACTTATTTTATGTGTATTACAAACTACATCTAGCATAAACATATCCGGTTAATTACAACAATTCTTCACTCCACAACTCTTCCTTAAAGCCAGGAACGGCCTTACTATCTGTAACAAGTAGCGGTCTCTTAACTAACATTCCATCAGAAGCTAAGATCTTGAACATCTCGTCTTCGCTCATATCAGGCAATTTCTTCGACAATTCCATCTCACGATACAACATACCACTAGTGTTGAAAAACCTTCTAAGAGGAAGGTCACTTTTCTTATAGATTTTTCGAAGCGTCTCTTCATCAGGATGCTCACCCTTGATGTCAATTTCCTTGTATTCAACGCCTTTCTCGTTTAGCCATTTTATAGCTTTCTTACATGTTGTGCACTTTGCGTAGCAATATACTTGTACCATAACTGCCTCCTTAGTTTAGTCACTCACCTTCTCTAATAATCCATTCAATGCACCTATTATCATCAAAAATGTAATCATGTGTTCTCACCTGCACTTCCAAAGTGCCATTGGATGATTCTTTATTCTATCAACTATCTCAGGCTCTTCAAACAACATCTCTGGCCTATAGTCCTTTGCTTCAAAGTGTTCCAAATAGTCAACTTCAGATTCCGATAGAACCATTAGCTCCCTAATATAATTCTTTGTCTTATTCTTAATTCCATCCAAATCGAAATTGGACTTTATCTCTATAACCGGGAACAAATCACGCCGAATCTTCCCAAAATCTATGCTATCAATCTCGCACGTATCAAAGCTTTTATTTATTGTTGTTGAAGAAATACTAGCGTAAAATACTATTGCTTTCCTTAACAAATCACGCTTATCATCAAACATATTTACATCAATCATATTCGAAAAATCATACAAGTCTCTGGCTGCAGCCCGATTCATTAACGCATTACCTTTTGAAGCAAAGTTTTTATTCTTTCTCTTTTCTCTTCCATATCTGATTTTTCATCATTTGGGCTATAATCAAAATCGATATCCACAGATAATCTTGGCAGATTAAAAATCGTAAGATTAATTGCCGTACCACCCTTTAACCATAAATGATTACACAAATCGTTATTGTTGTTTATATATTCCAATATACGTCTAAGCCTAACAACCTTTTCAAAGGTATCACGATTAAACCCGTATTTTTTTGCTTCAACTCCTATTAATTGTTTATTAAATGTTGGCATCTAACAATTCTCCATTTTTCATACTATCAACGTTTAACGGAACAATAAGCTGCCATTTCGATTCATAAACACCCTTAGTTTTGTCCTTCGTCAAATATCGTTTGCTTTTACCTATTTTTTTTCTACATGTTTCAAAGAAGGCATCTGACAATCCATGTTTATCAAAACCTTTATCCAATAAATAACCTGATTTTTGGTATAGAAATTGATTCTCATATTCTTCTAAATATTCTAGAAGCTTATTCTCATTAAGTCGACCAATAGAATCAACATTAGAAATCACCTCTTCTATTCCGGATATTTTGTCCATATCTTTAATACAATCAAGCACTGTACGCTCCTTATCAGTAACAACTACTCCACCGGAATATTCCTGTTTTTCAATCCCTAATTCTATAGATGGGTTAATAAAATGATACCTATATCCCTCAAATTCAAAATCTGTAAAACGCTTCGAAGACGTAACATACACGTCATAAAACACCTGATCTGTTATCCCATAGAATTCCATCGCAGTATGATGCGAAATATATGAACCATCATTGATACTACTAGCTATTTGAAATCGATTAGCAACAATTCCTCCATTCTCACCGTCCACACATGTATACAGATTATTACGAATCCTTTTTATCATCTCGGCTTTAAGAAGCCTTCGTACAGCAGAACGTGCACTTCCTATGTTATTATAGTACTTATTCACATCCGAAACAGAAAAGATTGGTATATTTAATAATTTGAAATACAAATTCATAGTTTATAATCTCCATATTATGAGCTATTTTTAACTTATTTTATGAGTATTATAAACTACATCTAGCAAAACTTCAACTAGTTCTTAGTAAAATTAGTCCATATAACCTCACAATAATTCAAAAGTGTCGCCCACTTTAACATTATCTATATCCTACTTTCCCTGCACTTACATATATATGCTCAAATGTAGCTACCGTCCCATGTATAAATGTTGGAAAACGTTTTTTCATTCCTATTGGCGAACATCCTCCATGAACATATCCGGTTAATTACAACAATTCTTCACTCCACAACTCTTCCTTAAAGCCAGGAACAGACTTACTATCTGTAACAAGGAAGGTCACTTTTCTTATAGATTTTTCGAAGCGTCTCTTCATCAGGATGTTCGCCCTTGATTTTAGTCACTTACCTTCTCTAATAATCCATCAGAATTAATAATTACCATGTCTCCAACATCAATGTCATTATCAATTAGATACTGGTCAACTTGCTTTATTGTTGTCTCAATGTCTTCGGACTTAAGATATACAATCACACGTGGTGTGTAGTCATCTGGTCTATCTTCGCAGCCGTAGTCGTCTTCTAATATTTTAGTAATCTTGTATTTGTTCATAAAATAGGACGCCATATTATACCTCTCCTATCTCAGTATAAATCATTCCATTCTTGCCACGTTCAGATTTCATAAGTGAAATGTGCGTCGCTCTCATACTCCCCTTTGGTGGATTAGAAACCGGAATAATATCTCCACCCTTATAATTATACTTTCGAATTAATGTAATATGTGGTGAGAATCGCTTCTTGTCAAATGGTATTCCATGACTAGCCAATTCTCGACGAAGTCGCCTAACAAAACTTTCTAGCTGCTTATTCTCAGCTAGACCAACCCAAAACAAATTACCAAAGCTTCCCACACCTTGTAATGTGATTTCGATAGGTCTAAAATCAACCTGCTCTATCACATCTAAGACCTCACCTGGATTAGGATAATTACCTATAAATGCTAATGTAATATGTAGATTCTCTCTCGCAGAATAATTCCCAGTTACTCCCTGTCTCTTCAAGTCTTCTTGAAAATTCGTTAGCTCATCAAGAATGCTATCATCAAATTGTATTGCGATAAATAATCTCATAACTTGCTCCTATGCCATTAGGCATTTTTAGTATATCTGCATTTAGGAAATGCACTACATCCATAGAACTGTTCTCCTGCATGCGCTCCACTCTTAGCTGTCCTAAGAACCAATTCACTTCCACATCTGGGACAAAGCTTCTTATCTACGATACTCTTCGTTCCTATTTTCTTATTGATATTATCTATATGCTTTTCTTTAGTTTCTTTATCAACATTAGATAGTTTCTCCAATGAAATGTATAATTCTTCTACTTTATCATCGGACAACACATCATCGTTTGCATCCCATATATCTCTGACAGTTGCATATACTCTATCACGCTTAATGACTTTTACATCTTCTGATTCTACCATTACCTTCTTCAACTCACATCTTTCTGAAAATACTATAATAGAATATAATGGAATGCCCTCACCAATATGTTTTCTCAGCCATTTTAAATGTGTCTTATTCTGCCTTATTGGATTGTAGAAATAATTCTTTTGTCTATTAGGAAGCATTGCTGTCCAATTCTTCCCTTTTTCATCTCCAAATATCCATCCAGAATAATTCTTGCTCTCAAAGACAAATATTCCCTTCTGTGTTATGAATACAACATCTATCTCTGATGTCTCTCCATTATCTTTAGGCAAGTACAGGTTCTTAATCACTTTGCCTTTTCTACCAAGCATTTGAACCAGTTTTAGTTCTCTATGGGTAAGTCTTTCTCCACGTCTTCCAACCCACTCCTCATCAAAAATATTATCTAATACTGTATCAATAATGCTTTTAGACACTAATATGCCTCCTTATTTTTAATAACTTATCTTCAAATGATTTAATAATCTGTTTTTTTCATATACATATATTACTTATATAATATCTACTGTCTCACACTCAACAACACTTATTAAATCTTCAGGAGATAATTCTATCTGAAATCCTACCTTCCCTGCACTTACAAATATATAATCGAATGTAGCTGCTGTATCATGTATAAATGTTGGAAAATGTTTTTTCATTCCTATTGGTGAACATCCTCCATGAACATATCCAGTTAATGGCAACAATTCTTTTTGCTTTATCATACTTACTGATTTTTCATTTGTAGCTTTTGCTGCTTTTTTAAGATTGAGTTCTTCCTTGACCGGCACAACAAATACATAATATGCTCCACTCTTTCCCTGTGTCACCAAAGTCTTGAATACTCTATCAGGTTCTTCTCCAAGAATCTCTGCAATCTCTTCTCCACTCATGGTTGAATCAGGCTCATATGTATGGCTCTTATAAGAAATCTTCTTGCCATCAAGAACTCTCATTACGTTTGTCTTTGTTTCTTTTTTCATTTGTATATACCGTATATCTTAATATATCTTGCTCTAGTCTTCACTTCTTCCTACAATGTATAACCCATTAAATGTGTGAAAAGAGTCTTACAAATTACAACAATTCTTCACTCCATAACTCTTCCTTAAAGCCAGGAACAGCCTTACTATCTGTAACAAGTAGTGGTCTCTTAACTAGCATTCCATCAGAAGCTAAGATCTTAAACATCTCATCTTCGCTCATATCAGGCAATTTCTTCGACAATTCCATCTCACGATACAACATACCACTTGTGTTGAAAAACCTTCTAAGCGGAAGGTCACTTTTCTTATAGATTTTTCGAAGCGTCTCTTCATCAGGATGTTCACCCTTGATGTCAATTTCCTTGTATTCAACGCCTTTCTCGTCTAGCCATTTTAAAGCTTTCTTACATGTTGTGCACTTTGCGTAGCAATATACTTGTACCATAACTGCCTCCTTGATTTTAATCACTTGCTATAACGATGTTTTGTTCCAATCCGTTAGCCTCTTAAAAGTTCAGACAGCGTCTGAACTTTTGGAGCCATAATCCAGTCTGTTATCTTTTTTCTAATTGCTCATAAAGTCGATAAATTGGAAAACTCTCAAATTCTTTTCTTTTTCCCTCGTCTAATTTATCCATATATTTTTTTGCTACAATTTTGCTATCCAGCAAAAAATGAATACCGGCAACAATGGAATCATCTGCCGCATCGCTTGAAAGCATTTCAGTTAATTCATCAATTTCTGGATCGCTAAGAGAACGCTGCCTTTTACAGCATTGTAGGTAGTTTATTCTCGGAATAATATCCCTTGGTTTCTTCTCAACTAACCACAAACACAAATCTTTTGCTGCCTCAAGCAACTCATCTCTCTTATTGTCTTCATCATATGCCTTAATTATCTCCAAAACACAAAGAACGATTTTTTCAAGGTGTGCTTCATTATCAAATTCCTTGAATCCCGCTATCACCTTGTCTAATACAAGATTTGAATCATACAGATAATCATCCTTTTGTAAGATACAAAATGATGTAGTTCTATATTGACCCTCCCGATCAAGCATACAATTCATTTTTGAAGAAAAAAATCCTTCACTATATATTTGCCATCACTATTCTGATGAAATGTCAATACAATCTTCAAATTAGCTAAATTCAGAGTGCACACTGGCGGAATTTTTTCCTCTTCCATAAATGACACAGGTCTATCGTAAAAAATAGCATTTATCAGCATAAGTAGATTATTGAATTTCTTATCAGTAAGACTATCTATATCAAACGGAACTCCTACGTGTAACTTATCCAAAGTCTCCTTTACCACCCTGTAAAATTTCAATTGATGCTTTCTTTCTTCCAAATCAAATGATTCAAACTCTTTGGAATCAGGAAATACGTCTATTTTAAGCTCATTGACTTTTACATAATGCTTGTCTACTATTTCCAAAAAAGTTTCGATTGTAGCACATCTCTTCTTTAATCGCTTTCGCCATTTACCTCTCTCCGTCATGTCCTAATCTTTTCAATTAATGCTTCTTGAAGAGTTTTCGAAAAATTTATTTTCTTTTCTTGTGCAGCATTGTTCAGCCACTCCGGAATAGATAATGTCTTTCGAACGGATTTTTCAAAATGCTCCTTCGCATATTCCGAGACATCAACAGATACCATATTTATAAATGCATCATCCTTGTTAACATCTAACTCATTTGCTATGGTTACCAGTGATATATCGCTCATAGCTGAAGGTTTAGGCACCTTATCTCCACACTTATCTGATGTATAGAGATATCCAGCCAAACAATCTACAGCCATGTTAAGAGCCTCTTCTTCTGTCCTACCATTTGTAGCTAACCAATTAAGATCTGGGAACACAACAGAATATCCTGTCTCATCTTTGAAAAAACACGCTGGGTATATAGATAACATAGGGTAACCTCCTTGCAGTGCCAAGAATTATGTATCAATTCCGGCTTGCTTTCTTATAGATTTTTCAACGATTTTACTTAACTCCTTACTATGAAACGGAATTGTAACCTTTCCAGGTTTTGTTGGATGAACATAATGCCTATGCGAACCTTGTTGACCTTTAAATATCCATCCATCGTTTAATATTTCTTTTTCCATTTCTCTAGGGCGTTTAGGCATAACATAACCCCTCTCTTATATATATTATACGATACTATACGCATTTATTCAATACGCATTATTCCAATGCGTATCATCGTGACTTTCGCTGTTTCACTAAGCCTTCTACCTTAAGCTTATACGCAATCAGGCGTAATAAATAATCCGGCATCTTTCGATTTCCCAATTCCCAATCCTGTAAAGTACGATAAGGAATCTCAAAATACTCACAAAATTCTTTCCTACTCATCCCAGATTCGTTTCTTAATTCAATCAAATAATCTCTGCTATTCATATTTACTCTCCTATCGCAATGCGTATATGATATGCAATTATAATATCATACACGTTGCGTATAATCAAGCAATTACATCATCTTTCATAAAGCAAAGAAGTGTCAAACTAATTTGAATAAAAAAAGTTGACAAAAGGACCCCGTCCCCTTGTCAACTTCATTTGATATTCTCTATGATTTACCATCTTATTATAAAGCATTTTACTTATACATAATAGTCAAACATCCGCCTCCACTTATATATACACCTCTTTGACATGGTATGCGACATATATATTGAAAATAACTTTTCAGAAGGACGGAGGTGTTAGATGTGTCACTATCTTTTTTTCTCAAAGGTAATTGACAGAATAACAACTACTGCCAGAATAAATGGATATATCAAAAACGGCACAAAAGAAAGA
>CAJOGN010000019.1 GCA_905234245.1 uncultured Lachnospiraceae bacterium | reverse complement strand
ATTATACGGAAGCTGTGATATAAGCGCAAAAGCAAACAGCCTGGTTGCGTATTTTCTAACATTTCCAGTATGCTTAAAGCCTTCTATAAGAAGGAATATAAATAATGGAAATGCCAGTCTTCCTATAAGATGCAAGATAGAAATTACTATCTGAAGCTGCATGGTACCATCATCATAATTCAAATTAGGGCTTCTAGATCCAAGGGTTGCGTACTGCGGATCTAATGTCCTAAGATAGCCTTCTAAGATAAATACTGTAAAATGATCAATTACCATTGATATTAGGGCAATTATCTTGATAGTTGTTCCTGTTATTCCATTTTTAGTTGACTGAGTCACTTCATTGCCCCTCATTACGTCTCCTTAATAAGCGTCCTAGAACAACTATATAATATCATATTAGCGCATAAACAAGCAACATCCCAGATTCGCTCTGCGAATCCGGGATTGTCGCGGCTTTAAAAATAATAAAAAACGCTTACACAGACTAGTCTGTGTAAGCGTAATATTTATTATTATCTTGTTGCTTCTCAATGCTAACGCACAGATTACTCGATAATGTTAGCAACCTTACCAGAACCTACTGTTCTACCACCTTCACGGATAGCGAATGTAAGACCCTGCTCCATAGCGATTGGGTGGATGAGCTCGATTGTCATCTCTACATTATCACCAGGCATGCACATCTCTGTTCCGTCAGGAAGGTTACATACACCAGTTACGTCTGTTGTTCTGAAGTAGAACTGTGGACGATAGTTGTTGAAGAATGGAGTATGACGTCCACCTTCATCCTTTGTTAATACGTAAACCTGAGCTGTGAACTTTGTGTGGCACTTAACAGAACCAGGAACAGCTAATACCTGTCCTCTTTGGATCTGATCTCTGTTGATACCACGAAGAAGTGCACCAATGTTATCACCAGCCTGAGCCTCGTCAAGAAGCTTTCTGAACATCTCGATACCAGTAATAACTGTCTTCTGAATATCTTCTCTAACACCAATGATCTCAACTTCATCGTTAAGGTGAAGTGTACCACGCTCTACTCTACCAGTTGCAACAGTACCACGACCTGTGATTGTGAATACGTCCTCTACAGGCATTAAGAATGGCTTATCTGTCTCACGAACAGGATCAGGAATAGTCTCATCAACTGTATCCATAAGCTCCATAATCTTGTCGCCCCACTCGCTACTTGGATCCTCTAAAGCCTTAAGAGCTGAACCCTTAACGATTGGACAATCTGTGAATCCATATTCCTCTAACTGCTCTGTTACTTCCATCTCTACTAACTCAACGAGCTCTTCGTCGTCAACCATATCGCACTTATTCAAGAATACTACGATATTAGGTACACCTACCTGACGTGAAAGAAGGATATGCTCCTTAGTCTGAGCCATAACACCATCAGTTGCAGCAACAACAAGGATAGCACCATCCATCTGAGCAGCACCAGTAATCATGTTCTTTACATAATCAGCATGGCCCGGGCAGTCAACGTGTGCATAGTGACGCTTAGCTGTCTCATACTCAACGTGAGCTGTAGAAATTGTGATACCTCTTTCTCTCTCTTCAGGAGCCTTGTCGATATTCTCAAAATCTACTGCAGCATTACCTTCTACTCTTGCAGCAAGAGTCTTAGTGATAGCTGCTGTTAAAGTTGTCTTACCATGATCTACGTGACCAATGGTACCTATGTTACAATGTGGTTTGGTTCTCTCAAATTTCTCTTTTGCCATTTTAGTTTTCCTCCTTATAATCGATTACATCTCGATACTTTCTATGACCTGATAATCTATAACTAGATTTACACTCGGTTAAATCTGATTATATAGAAAATATCACTATTTTTCAACACCTAATTGCGTTTTATGTATAATTATTTCTCCTTGTTAGAGATAAGCTTATCCTGAACTGACTTAGGAACTGGCTCATACTTCTCGAAGAACATTGAATAGTTACCACGACCCTGAGTTCTTGAACGAAGATCTGTTGAATAACCAAACATTTCTGCTAGTGGCACATAACCGTGAACGATCTTACCACCACCAAGGTCATCCATACCTTCGATACGACCACGTCTTGCATTGATATCACCAATAACGTCGCCCATGTACTCTTCTGGCATAGTAACGTCTACCTTCATGATAGGCTCTAATAATACTGGGTCAGCCTTAGCCATAGCTTCCTTGAAACACATAGAACCTGCAATGTGGAATGCCATTTCTGAAGAATCGACTTCATGATATGAACCATCATATACAGTTGCATGTATACCAAGTACTGGGAATCCACAAAGGATACCTGACTTAGCAGCTTCCTCAATACCTTCACCTACTGCTGGGATGTATTCCTTAGGAATATTACCACCAACTACAGTAGACTCGAACTTGAATACTTCCTCTGCGTTAGCATCCATTGGCTCGAACTTAACCTTACAGTGACCATACTGACCACGACCACCGGACTGCTTAGCATACTTGTATTCCTGATCAACAGCCTTAGTAAATGTCTCCTTGTAAGCAACCTGAGGAGCACCTACGTTAGCCTCTACCTTGAATTCACGAAGTAGTCTGTCTACGATAATCTCTAAGTGAAGCTCACCCATTCCAGCGATGATTGTCTGACCAGTCTCTGGGTCGGTATGTGCACGGAATGTAGGATCTTCTTCAGCAAGCTTGGCCAATGCTTCACCCATCTTCTGCTGTCCTGCCTTAGTCTTAGGCTCGATAGCAAGCTCGATAACAGGCTCTGGGAATTCCATAGACTCTAATATAACAGGATGTTGCTCATCACAGATTGTATCACCAGTTGATGTAACCTTGAATCCAACTGCTGCAGCGATATCTCCTGAATATACCTTATCTAATTCCTCTCTCTTGTTGGCGTGCATCTGAAGGATACGTCCAACTCTTTCCTTCTTATTCTTAGTAGCATTAAGTACATAAGAACCAGAATTCATTGTTCCTGAATATACACGGAAGAATGCAAGCTTACCTACGAATGGGTCTGTCATAATCTTAAATGCTAATGCTGAGAAAGGCTCATCATCTGATGAATGTCTCTCTGTCTCATTTCCTTCCATATCAACACCCTTAATAGCTGGGATGTCAAGTGGTGAAGGCATGAACTCTACGATTGCATCTAATAACTTCTGAACACCCTTGTTACGATATGCTGTACCACAGCATACTGGAACGGCTGTACATTCACATGTTCCCTTACGAAGTGCTGCCTTAAGATCTTCAACGGCAACCTCTTCACCTTCTAAGTACTGCATCATTAGATCGTCGTCTAACTCGCATACTTTCTCGATTAACTCTGTACGATAAAGTTCAGCATCATCCTTCATATCGTCAGGAATATCAACGATTGAGATGTCCTCACCCTTCTCGTCATTATAGATATATGCTTTCATCTCGAATAAGTCAACAATGCCCTTGAAATCATCTTCTTTACCGATTGGTAACTGAAGAACAATAGCATTCTTACCAAGACGCTCGCGAATCTGATCTACTGCACCATAGAAATCAGCACCTAAGATATCCATCTTATTGATAAATGCCATTCTTGGTACGTTGTATGTGTCAGCCTGACGCCATACATTTTCTGACTGAGGCTCAACACCACCCTTAGCACAGAATACACCTACAGCTCCGTCTAATACACGAAGTGATCTCTCAACCTCTACTGTAAAGTCAACGTGACCTGGAGTATCGATAATGTTGATACGATGCTCAAGTGCACCTGGCTTAGGCTTGTTATTCTCTTGAAGTGTCCAGTGACAAGTTGTAGCAGCGGAAGTGATAGTAATACCTCTCTCTTGCTCCTGCTCCATCCAATCCATTGTAGCTGAACCATCATGAGTCTCACCGATCTTATAATTAACACCAGTATAATATAGAATACGCTCAGTTGTTGTTGTCTTACCAGCATCGATATGAGCCATAATTCCAATATTTCTGGTTCTCTCTAACGGATATTCTCTTCCAGCCAAGATTTTTTCCTCCTATATTATTAGAATCTGTAATGCGCGAAGGCCTTATTAGACTCAGCCATCTTATGCATATCTTCTTTCCTCTTAACAGCAGCTCCTGTATTGTTAGCTGCATCCATAATCTCGTTAGCTAAACGCTCTTGCATTGTCTTCTCGCTTCTCTTACGTGAGAAGAATGTTAACCAACGAAGGCCTAATGCCTGACGACGCTCTGGGCGAACTTCGATAGGTACCTGATAAGTAGCTCCACCGATACGTCTTGCCTTAACTTCTAATGTAGGCATGATGTTGTTCATTGCCTCTTCGAATACGTCTAAAGCACTCTTGCCTGTCTTCTCTTCTACTGTTGCAAATGCACCATATACAATCTTCTGGGCGATACCCTTCTTACCATCAAGCATAATGTTGTTGATAAGCTTAGTAACTACCTTGCTATTGTAAATAGGATCTGCTAACACGTCTCTTTTCTGAGTATGTCCTTTACGTGGCACGTTACTTCCCTCCTTAATCAATAAATTAAATCTTCGGTACTCACTTCAACGGTGTTCGTGCTGATTTATTTCATGATGAAAATAAATTCAACATTTACCATTTACTTGTACTATATGCATTAAATGCATCATTAATTATTTGTCCTAATTATTTAGCGTCTTTTGGTTTCTTAGCGCCATACTTAGAACGAGCCTGCTTTCTGTTAGCAACACCTGCAGTATCAAGTGTACCTCTAATTACGTGATAACGAGTACCAGGTAAATCCTTTACTCTTCCACCACGAATAAGAACAACACTATGCTCCTGCAAGTTGTGACCTTCACCAGGAATGTAGCTTGTTACTTCGATTCCGTTAGAAAGACGAACTCTGGCAATCTTACGAAGAGCTGAGTTAGGCTTCTTAGGTGTAGCAGTCTTAACAGCAGTACACACACCACGCTTCTGTGGAGAAGGGTTGTCTGTTGGCTTCTTCTGAAGCACCCTTTTGAAGAGCTGGTGATGTAGACTTCTTAGTTGAAGTCGAACGACCTTTTCTTACTAACTGGTTAAATGTTGGCATTATTTTCACCTCCTTATTATAAATTAAAAATTCTAGCATGCATACAAACGCACGCTAGAATATTATAATTGCTTTATGCCTTAGTGTCAAGGGTTTTATCAAACTCAACCTTACCTCTGTAGCCTCCGCTTACTGCGTCTAATTCTTCTTTGCTTACTTCTCTGTTCTTAATTATCAGCCATAATTATCTTCATTATATATATTAGTCAAGTGCCTCCTTCTTAGGTACTGACACCTTTTCATCGAAGCATTCGAACATCTTGTCCATATCGCCCTTATCAGGCTTCTTAGTGATTAGGGATACGATAGGAACAATTATTAGTCCTCCTACCATTGCAACAACACCAGAATTGATTGATGACTTGAATACGAAGCCAAGAACTGGACCCCAGCTTGATACATCAATTCCTGCCATAGAGATTATGAACTGGAATATTGCTAGTCCGCATCCCCATATAAAGCAAACAACAACTGATGCCTTGCTCGCTTTCTTAGAATATAGTCCATATAGGAATGGCGCAAGGAACGCACCTGCAAGTGCTCCCCAGGATACTCCCATCATCTGGGCAATAAATGTAAGACCCGGATTAGCATCCTTAATAATCGCAATAACTGCAGATACTGCAATGAAGAACACAAGGAGTATTCTCATTATATTAACCTGGCTCTTCTCAGACATCTTGTCCTTCTTAATAGGCTTAATAACATCTAATGTAAATGTTGAGCTAGATGTTAATACCAGTGATGAGAGTGTTGACATTGATGCTGACAGCACAAGTACAATTACGATTGCAACAATTATTCCTGGAAGTGTTGATAACATTGATGGAATAATTGAGTCAAATAGTGGTTGTCCATTATCTCTATATTGAATTTTGTCTGCATACAGTCTACCAAAGCCTCCAACGAAATAACATCCGCCAGCTACAATAAATGCGAATATAGTAGAGATTGTTGTTCCCTTCTGAATATCCTTCTCACTCTTGATTGCATAGAACTTACCTACCATCTGAGGAAGTCCCCATGTACCAAGGGAAGTAAGTAGCACTACGAACAGTAGTGATAATGGGTCTGGTCCAAAGAAGGATGAAAATGCTCCACTTTCCCAACCCTTCGTTGGAATCTCTGATAATCTCTTAGATGCCTCTAGTAGTCCACCATTATCATTTACGACAGCAACAATAACTGCGATTATACCAACCAGCATAATTATTCCCTGAATAAAGTCGTTAATAGCTGTTGCCATATATCCGCCAAATACAACGTATACACCTGTAAGCACTGCCATTACAACAATGATTACCCAGTAAGGAATAGAGAAAACCATTCCAAACAAGCTTGAGAGACCATTATATAATGAAGCAGTATATGGTATTAAGAATATGAATATTATAATAGAAGAAACTATTTTAAGTGCTTTACTGTTGTATCTCTTCTCGAAGAAATCAGGCATTGTCTTAGAATCAAGGGACTGTGTCATAATTCTTGTTCTACGACCAAGAATTCTCCATGCAAGTAGTGAACCAATAAGTGCATTACCAAGACCAGCCCATGTAGATGCAAGTCCGAAGTTCCATCCGAACTGTCCCGCATAACCTACGAAGATTACGGCTGAGAAATACGATGTTCCAAATGCAAATGCTGTAAGCCAAGGACCTACATTTCTTCCTCCTAATACGAAGCCGTTAACATCTGTTGCTTCTTTTCTTGTACGTACTCCCACAGTTACCATTACTACGAAGAATATAACAAGAAAAATTGAGCTTAATACGATAGTCATTTCTGTCTCCTCCAAACACATTTAGCAAATAACGAAAAAACTTCGGCGCATTACCACGCCGAAGTGAATAATAATACTTTTGATTATTTATGTCAATCAAATTCGGTTACGCCTGTTACATCAGCCATGAATACATAGTACAGGAAGTCATTGCCGTCGAATATCTTACAGCCTATGCAGGATACGTCTCGTTCCTCACCATCATTTCTAATAATCCTAAAACTCATATTAGCCATCCTGTCATCAGAAAAGTTCTGCTGACTTACAATGTCTCTCTCGACTCTCTCTAAATCATCAGGATGAACCATTCCCTTAAAGGAACCGTCAACGAATCTTATAAAATCATCCTTATTAGAGCATCCGTAAATCGATGCAATCTGGCTGTCGGAATACACTATCTCTTCCCGGCGGTCTGCATTATATACGAAGCTTCCACTAACGCACCTTAGCTTGGTGTATTTGTTCTTAAACTCATCAAAGCTCACATTATCTAAGAAGTAATCCTTATACTCTAGCACACTGTTAATGTATCTAAATACATTATCAATCTCAAATGGCTTGGCAATATGCGCATTCATTCCTGACAGTAGCGCCTTATGCTTATCTTCATCATATGCATTAGCTGTTACAGCTATAATAGGTATATTCGCCTTAGTCGGGTCATCTAGTGCTCTTATCATCTTCGATGCACTATACCCATCAACATTAGGCATCTGTATATCCATAAGCACCAGATCATAATACTTAGAATCATTGCCCTTAAGCATTTCAACACATTCAGCACCATCTACCGCTCTCTCAACCTTCAGGCCACTATCCTCTAATAGCTCAATGGCAATTTCAGCGTTAAAATCATTATCCTCCGCTAGGAGTATCCTCTTCTTAGATAACTCCTCCATATCAATACTTTCAACCTCATCCGAAGACTGATTGTTATCTCTAACAATCTTGTGAGGAATAGTAATTGATATCTTAGTACCCTTACCCAACTTACTATCGATATGGATATCACCACCCATAAGGTCAATAAGTCTCTTGGATATGGCAAGTCCAAGGCCTGTTCCTGTAACATTTACCGTGTCCTCAGACCTCTCTCTTGAGAACTCGTCAAATACATGCTCTAAGAACTCCTCTGACATACCAATACCGCTATCTTCAATAAATGTATTGAGATAACAGTCATTAGGTGTAGGACCCTGCTCCTGAGTTACCCTTACCCTAATGTATCCTCCTGGAGGAGTATACTTTATGGCATTGCTAATCATATTCATAGCAACTTCTTCTAAGTGAGTTCTATCCATATACAAATAGTTATCTCTTATCTCACTTGTATATTCACATCTAAGATTCTTCTTGTCGAGACTCTCTCTAAATATATTGAATATTGAGCGATAGAATTTGCCAACATCTGTTGCCTTCTGAGTTATCTCTATCTGACCATTCTCAATCTTGGCCATTTCAAGAACACTATTAATAATACTAAGAAGACTCTGACTTGCAGAATATATATTGTTCAAATATTTGCTAAGAAGTTCTTCGTTATCCTTCTTCTTAATTGCCAGCTCAGTATAACCCATAATGGCATTCATAGGCGTCCTGATATCGTGGCTCATATTAAATAGGAAATTAGACTTAGCCTTGTTAGTCTCTTCAGCCTGTTCCATCTCGGCACGAATCATACCATCTATATTACGGAAGCCACATGCAAAATACAGCTTTCCTGTCTTATGTGTTACCCTGGCAAAACAAATCTGATAATAACTCTTGGTTCCATCAAGATTATCTCTTAGATAATTAATAGGATATAATTCGCCTTCCTGAACCTTAGTTATAATATTAGGAAACGCTACTTCCTTCCTAACCCTTTCTTTGTCATCCACGTTAACATATCTGTCAATATAATCATTGAACATTTTCTCATAAGAACCATATACAAGGCCCTCATGAATTGCACTGTCAGTGGTGGTATCCTCTTCATTCTGTATAACAAGGGTCATCTTGTGGGATCTTGCGCTTATATACCATATAGAGGAATAATCCTGGGATAAAATGTCAACAAGATGGTGTTGTCTCTCTGCTATCTTATCATTAGTGATATCCATTAGAATTCCAATGGATTCTCTAGGCGTACCATCCTTGTTGAAGTACTTCTTACATATAGCACGTACCCATATCTGTTCACCACTTTTCTTATTAATACGATACTCTTCCTCAAATATCTTATCAGGCTCATTATTACTCTCAACCTTGTAGATAAACTTCTCTACCTTAACCTTGTCATCAGGAGCAACAACGTCTAGCAAAGCCTCCTTGGTATTGTCGAATTCTCCCTTGGCGTATCCTAACAGCTTAACGAATTCATCAGAATAATAGATGCTTCTCGTATTACCTCTCTCATCATATACTGACTGCCATCTGGCTGCACCCATAATCTGATATACAGTATCAATTAATTCAACGCTTGCATCATCACTATAATTCGTACCATGATACCTGTCTGATAAATGTGAAATATCAGTAAAGGAACCATGCAAGACATTAGGCACTCCCTGGGGCATCTCTATGAATTTGCCTGTTGCATTAATAAGAAGGTACTCTCCATCCTTATTCTTAATTCTATATTCAACATCAAAATTATCCTGAACACGAGTCGCAGCATCAATCGCCCCTGACATCATAATTCCTACGTCGTCAGGATGGATATGCTCAATAAGCGCCTCTAATGTATCAGGAAATTCTTCATGCGTATATCCTAGAATATCAAGCATTTCATCTGAGAAATGTATACTCTCTATTCTTCCATTGTCTTTCAGCATCTCGTACCATGTACCAGACTTAAGCCTGAAGCCACTACCACTATTATCCACTATAATACCCCCGTATGCGAATATTTTTTACGAACATAAATATATATTTAACATTATAGCACATATTGTGGGGTGTTAGAGTATATTTTATTGAACAATAAAATTTAAATAAGAAAATAGTGTATAACACATGTTGTCTAAAAATAAAAATGCCACCTAATGCAATAGCATTTGGTGGCATCTTTATTAATGTTAATCTTTCTTTAATTCCGCAATCTCAGCCTGTAACTGTTCGATTAAAGAATCTTTCTGAGATAATTGCTTCTCCAAATTATCCATCTTATTCTGAGAATGCTGCTCTTGGAGTGCAGCTTCTGCTAGTTGCTTCTCCAATTTTTCCATCTTATTCTGTACGTATTGCTCATGGAAGATGGCTTCTCTTCTTGCTTCACACATCATTCTTACAGTCTCATCAGAATTCTGCTCATATATGGAATTGGCGGCTTCTGAATATACCTTGTCTTTCTCAGCAATCATCTTCAGTTCCTCCCATGTAGTAGCTTTGAATAGTCTGGCCCATTCATCGACGTGCCATTTCTTATCCTCTTCAGTGGCAAGTTCTATCTGATTTAATGATAACACGCGAAGACAGAAATTTCTATTGTAAATTGTTCCTGTCTTAACATTTTGGAGCATGTTTTTACTATAGAATTCCTTCTCTTCTGGGAATAGGTCATAATCAAGAAATCCGATGTGTGTAACAGGCATGACAGAATTATAATCTTCTCCCTTTTGTACGTTTTCAAATGTTCTACACAAATACGAAAGAGACCTATTCTGCCAGTTGCCTAAGTCAGCAACCTGCATCTCAAGATTGATAATTGAATTGTCATTGAGCTTGACTTTAATGTCTAGTACATAGTCTTTGTCCTCTATGTATTTTCCTAATTCAATTGGATTATCAATCTCCACGGCATCAATTGTGTCCAAAGGAACATGCATCATAGAACTGATAATCCCTTTTAATACATTATTGTTTGACTGGAGTACCATGCGAAACATATAGTCATTAGTCATGCTATATGCTATCTTGCCTTTCGCATTTCTCCATTCCTCCTTGTTTAATTGTAACTTTGTAGTCATAAATACCTCCATATTTATGACATGGTAGAAGTGGAATTAAGAATAAGTATAACACAAACGCATACGAACAAATTATTAACTTTTTATTAATTCTTAAAAACTATATAGACTAAGGAACAAAAATCTAGGATTATTGTAATAGATTAAGTATTCCTTGTGGCATCTGATTAGCCTGTGATAACATTGACTGACCCACCTGCTCTAATACGGTCTGCTTCTGATTCTTAACAATCTCAGTTGCCATATCAGTATCTCTTATCTTGCTTTCAGAGGCTTCCAGATTCTCCTTAGTAGTGGCTGTCACATTAATTGTATGCTCTATGCGATTCTGCTGTGCACCAATCTCTCCTCTAATACCTGATACAATATCAATTGCACTAGAGATTGCTGCCAGAGAATTCTTTGCATTGTCTGGCGACGTAACATCCACACCATCAATTCCGATGATACTCGAATTAAGATACGGTTTCTTAATATACAGTCCATTCTCTGCAGTATCACCTGATTGTATCCAGATCTTATCCTTGTCAGAAGAAGATCCCGCAGGTGATGCAAATCTCATAGATGAGTTGCCAAAGTTAGCTGTCTTGTTATCATAGATCCAGAACTTTCCATAATTATCTCTGGCATATTGTACACCACCATTTGTAAAATTAGGTGTATTACCAATGGCATCAAACACTCTCCTGACAACACGAGCACCATCATTCTCTCCTTCTATATTGACTAAAAGGGAATGATTATCACCATCTTCACTGTAGATATAAGGTCTTCCTCCTGTATCAGAGGATAATCCGAGAACTATGCTATATTGCTCACCTGTATTAGGATTACTCACAGAAAAGCTACTTCCTGCTAATTCTGAATCTGTGTAAGAAGTACCAATACCGGAAAAGTCCATCATTACAGATGAATACGGATATCCTACTCTTCCTGCATAACCAGGGTGCCCTTCTGTTGCTCCACTAGATGTTAGTCCCGTCTTATACTGTTGATTGGTAATAATCAACGGTTCCGAAAGATTATTTCCACCCTTTATACTGTCAGAGCCAATGACGTCACCTATGCTACTTACTGAGTTCAAATCATGAAAGACCGGCATATCATTGAAAGTAGTAGTGTCTGATATTCTGTTAATCTCTAACTTAAGTTGATTAATCTCACTTTGAATACTTTGTTCGTCCTGCTCACTATTAGTTCCATTGGCGGCCTGAACACACAGTTCATTCATCCTATGAAGCATAGACTGAATCTCACTCATTGCACCATCAGCCACCTGACAGAATGATATTCCATCCTGGGAATTTTGCTCACCACGAGAAAGCCCTCTAATCTGGCGACGCATCTTCTCAGATATAGACAGACCGGCAGCGTCATCTGCCGATCTGTTAATTCTGTAACCTGATGAGAGTTTCTCAATAGATTTCTGCTTACTATTAGCGGTAATATTAAGTTGTCTACTGCCATATGCTGCTAGCATATTATGGGCAACTACAGTAACACTCATATAACCTCTTTATATCATATAAACTATTTCTTATGTTGCGCTATTATTTAAGTTGTTGTTGCTGAAGTTACAAGGCTATCTGGAGTTATAGTCACAGTAATTGTTCCAACTTCCGTGAAATCCCCTAATGTGTCTTGCAGATTCCTTGCCGGTGTTCCTACCAACGCAAAGTACATATCTCCTTCATTTTTACCCTGTATGTTATCGTATGTTTTGTAATAGTATTCTGTTCCCACAGGAACCTCGTTTGTATCTATATACATCTCAAGTGGCAATGTTGCCGTTTTATACGGGCTAATGCTAGGATCATATGTTGTTGGATTTGCATTACTATTAGTTACTTCAGTTACTAACGTACTCCTATTACTATTAAATATTCCTCCAACATTAAAGTTACCTGTTGGTGCATCTCCAAATGAGCCGTTATCTTCATATGCAAATGTAGCTATAATTGGAAAATTGGAACCATTTATTACATGTATATTATTGTTATTAGTATCTGCAACACCTGGATCAGAGCCATCGACATAAGCTATGCCCCATCCACTTGGGCCTGAAGAAGTGTCATATTTATGATTAACCGGATCCCATTTAGACCCGTAATTATATTCAAACTTCATTGCACCAGGAACAATTGATACAAAGTATACAATGTCTCCCTCTCCCACAACTCTGGCTTGAACGGGTACATTGAGTACATTAGATGTGTCTCCATCTACCTTATCCTGTGTAGCCGTCCTTCCACTGCTGACATACTCACCATAATCAGAATACACTGTTTCACTACTAGGTATTCGATCCGCTTTTACAGTTGTTGACAAAGAAAACGCAGCGCATGCAACCATTGCGAGTGACATGGTCATTGCCAACACCTTTCTTCTCGTATTTTTCCTCTTCATACTTACTCCTCCTTGATATATTATATTGTTACTCTTCTCCTGCTCCGCAGGATATACTTAATCCCTTGATAGAATATATCTCTACCATGGTTGAAGCATCAATGATAATTCAGTCGTTCCTTCACTAGTAAATGAATCATCAGTGTATGCATATACCTTAACAATAACATCATACTTCTTATTATCCACCCTACTATTATTTACGCTTTGGATGTATTCTCCTGGATTGATATAGCCAGTACTATACAGGATTCTTTCTGTATCCTTATCAATAATCTCACATCTAAGCAACACACTATTTGAGACTGGATTAGTAAAGTATATATTAACATCACCATTCTGTTGCTGATACAGATTCGATGCCATCTGTATTGCATAACCATACTCCGTTTTAACAGAACCATAGAGATAGCTTTCTTCCACTTCAGGTGCTCCTTTTATTGCATCACTATCATGGCTTGGTGGCGTATATCTAACAACAAGTGTATATGTCAAAAGACCTATTGCAATAATACTTATTATTACAACAATAGGTATATATATACTTTTTTTCCTTCTCTCCATCATAGAGAACAACAATTGTCCTCGGGTTGTTGATGCTGCCATTATTATCCTCTGTTATTTCTATATAATCGCACTACTTACTAATCCATATACGAGATAGTAATAGGTAATTCTGTTTTAACCTTTGATTTATTCTCCGTTACTTCATCGTATGCATCTAGTACAATATAGCCTTGCGTCTCATTTCCACTTAAAGCCCCAGGATTAGTGATAGGCAAACTTTCTATACTATAACCTGGTGATACTGATCCTGACCTTCCAACCGTCACTCTCTGTCCTGAAGAGTTAACTACTTGCAGTTCAGCCACGAGACTATTGCGCGAGCTAGAAGGATTCGCAAAATACAACTTACATATCTTAGCCGTCCTAGATATCTCTACATTCCTATATAATTCAAGAGATATCATTCCGCCCTCGCCTTTAGGACCATTATCGTTATCATTCTTCTTCTGCCCTTGGTCAACCTCAATCTTGGCATAATCCTTACCAGAATTAAGTGCCGCCACAATGGTAAAGTAACCTAGCACACCAATAATAATTGCTATTAACGCAATTAATAATATATACACAAAAGGCGGAATTATCATCTGCCGCTGCAGTACGCTATAGCATCTGTCTAATGTGCCTTCATTGTTAACAACAATTCCTGCTGCGTTATATCTCTCATCCTTAGCCTTTAATCTTACTACGCTACCGCAACAAGATATTCGTCCTGCGTTAAGTCCACAGATTCCTGCTAAGTTCTTATCGCTTTGTACTCTTCCATCGAATATAAGATTGGCCACTACACCCTTCAAATATCCAAAAAGACCTACATATAATGCATTCTCATCCTTAATTGTTCCGTTCCATATAAGATGATTCCTGCCATCGAACACACCACGAAAGGCACAGTCTCTTTTGATTCCTACAATAGGAATATGCTTCCCCCTAAAGTCAAGATCACAATCAAGATGCACAATAGCATCTAAGTATTTCTTTTCCTGATTGTTAACACCTTCAGCAAATAAGATATAATCTTTCACTGACTTAATATGTAGTATCTTCTTATCTTTACTATTGATTCCTACATGCCAGTTATTGTCCTGAAATCTTACAAGATTATCATCTCCCGCATACTCCCAGCATTTTGCAGAATCAAATCCTAATCTCTTGATATCTGATGTCTTCTGTATTAGATAATCTGTATTACACTGACCATCAGAAGAATATATCTCACTACAGGTTCCTTTAGATATTAAAGCACTTGTACTTAGACTTCCTGTATTGGTATATACTAATGTCTTCTTAGACTTCTCGTTCTTATTCCATATTGAATAGCAATCCTTAATTGTGCCACTATTCGTTGCCGCTAATGCAGCTACTGTTGCCATAACCTATATTCTCCTATTGCGACGTAATGAACTTCCATAGAAACAAAGCAAGGAAGAATGTCATAATAAAGTTGACAATGCCAAGCGCTATATTAACCCATGATAAGCGCTTTATTGACTTAGCTGTCACCTGACTTGCAAGCTGCAATAGAGAATCATCCATATCCTTGAATAATTCTTCTATAGTAATGTCTTCATTAATATCTTCATTTGTACCTTCATCAGCACCTTCAACAACCTGATTACTAACCGTCACATTACTACGACTTGCCTGAACGCTCTCTGCTGACACCTTAGGTTCTGTTCTTACAGCTTCTACAGATTTATCCTTCTTGTTCAGCTGGCTTATCTTCTGTATGCAGGTGTTACACACCACATTATTAATAGCCTCTTTACCACAAAGCACACAATCAGAAGCACTTACTCCAGTCAGAAGCATTGATAATCGTTGTATATATCTCTTGCCAAATACTGAATCTTTAAAGTAATCTCTATCCTTAATCTTAGTTAGTACAGCATCTATATCATTATTGTCTGAGTAGTCACATCTTCCCGAAATGTCGCATATCTCTTCAACTACTCTCTTCTCATTCTCTCTGTTCATAATCCCCATCAAACACCGATTACTAACAACATATGTTGCTCGTAAGTTTGCTAGACGAGTAATATACGTCAGTATTTATATCGGCACTTTTCTTAAAATCATAATACTTTTTTCACATTTTTATAATATATTTATAATATTTTATCATATTCACTATTTTTTTACAATTATAGTAGTTATCTAACATTTATATATTGACCTATTCACATACACAAAGGAGGCTTAAATGTTCGAATTACATAAACAAAGTGTAGAATATGAAAACAAATCTCTCAGGTTGCCCAAGGAGCTAATAGAAAAAGTACAGCTTCTAGCAGATGAATATAACATGTCTTTCAATAAGGTTGTGATTGAATGTGTAGAATACGCACTCAATAATATGAAACCCAACGAAGAATAAATTTTGCTTTTAATCTCCAATTTATATATAATTTATAGGAGGGTATAATGTATAAGGGAGATTAAAAGTATGGATTTTCTTACGTTAAAAAAGTCGAATTGTAAAAACTGTCATAAATGTATCAGGCATTGTCCTGTGAAATCAATTAGATTCTCTGGAAACCAGGCTTATATAATAAGTAATGAGTGCATATTGTGTGGTCATTGTTTTGTTGTGTGTCCACAGGATGCCAAGCAGGTGGTTGACGATACTGAGAAAGTTAAGGTACTTATTCAAAGCGGCGACCCTGTTATAGTATCTCTTGCCCCTTCTTTTATTGCCAACTTCGAAGGCGTTGGTATCAATTCCATGAGAAAGGCACTTAAGCAGCTTGGTTTTGCTGATGCAGAGGAAACTGCCATCGGCGCAACAATCGTCAAAAAAGACTATGACAGAATGTGTGACGAAAGTGAGAAGGACATTATTATCAGCTCCTGCTGTCACTCTATAAATCTTCTTATACAAAAACATTTCCCAGAATTAATACATCATTTAGCAGACACCCTGTCACCTATGCAGGCTCACTGCAAAGACATAAAAAGACGCAATCCTAATGCCAAGACGGTGTTCATTGGACCATGCGTATCTAAGAAGGATGAGGCTGCTCACTACGAAGGAATCGTTGACGCTGTTCTTACCTTCGAGGAGTTGGCTAAGTGGCTTGCTGATGAGGATATCCCATTGGATATGGATGTTGATAATACCAATGAATCTAAGGCAAGATTGTTCCCTACAACAGGTGGTATTCTCAAGACAATGGAGAAGCGCAATCCTGAATATACTTATCTTGCACTTGATGGTGTTGATAATTGCATTGCCGCTCTTAAGGATATTAAGAATGGCAACGTTCATAAATGCTTTATTGAAATGTCTGCCTGTGCAGGAAGCTGTATTGGCGGTCCGATTATGGAGAAATATCACAATTCTCCAATTAGGCATTATAAGGATGTAATCGAATATGCAGGCAATAAGGACTTTGATGTACCTCAGCCAGATAGAATCGAACTGATTAAACAATTCGATATTATAACTCAAGAGGACCCTAATCCTTCAGAAAAAGAGATTAAGGAAATCTTAAAACAGATGGGCAAATACTCTAGCGCCGATGAGCTTAACTGCGGCACCTGTGGATATAATACTTGTCGCGAGAAGGCCATTGCAGTTATTGCCGGCAAGGCGGAAATCTCCATGTGTCTTCCATATCTTATGGACAGAGCAGAGAATTTCACAGATACAATTACTAAGATTACTCCGAATGGAATTATCATTCTTAACGAGAGTCTCGAGGTTCAACAGATTAACGAAAATGCTCTAAGGATTTTCAATCTCAAGAGCGACAAGGATATCCTTGGAGAGAATGTTGTTAACCTCCTTGATACCACTGATTTTATAACTGCGTTGTATGACGGAATGGTTATTCGAAACAAACATGAATATCTCTCAGAATATCGGAAATATGTGGAGAAGACTATTGTATATGACAAGAACTACAGACTGCTTCTATGCATTCTTCATGATGTAAGTAAAGAAGAGACACAGCGTGTGAAGAAGGAAAACATCAGCAAACAGACAATTGAGATAGCTGATAAGGTGGTTGATAAGCAGATGCGTATTGTACAGGAGATTGCATCACTTCTTGGTGAAACCACTGCAGAGACTAAGATTGCTCTTACTAAGTTAAAGGAGTCAATTAGCGATGAATGATCTATATGCTGACATTGGATACAAAAGTATAAATCACAAAGGTGAGCAGCTGTGTGGGGACCATGTGGATATAGTTAAGCAGGATGACAATTCCAGTGTTGTTGTATTAGCCGATGGACTTGGAAGCGGAGTTAAGGCAAGTATATTATCTACCCTTACCTCTAAGATTATATCTACTATGGTTGCGCAAGGTCTTCCTTTAGAAGAGTGTGTTAAAACTATTGCTGCCACACTTCCTATTAATTCAGAGCATGGGGTTGCCTATTCAACATTTACCATACTTCATATACTAGATAATGAGACTGTTGATATTATTGAATATGAGAACCCTGATGTAATCTATATAAGGGACGGCGAGGTATATGAGTTGTCTCGTGAGGAGCTTATGATTGAGGGCAAGAAAATCTACTCTTCAACTGTTAAGCTTCAGGTTGGCGATGTTATTACTGCCATGAGTGACGGCTGCCCTTATGCAAGTCCTGACAAGAGCTATAATTACGATTGGAGCCCTAAGGATATTGCTGATTTTCTTATGACTATTACCATGGTTGATTATAATGCCAAGACACTTGCTACTATGCTAATCGACCAGGTGTATCAGGAGTACGATTCTAATCCAATCGACGATGCTACGGCATGCGTTGTTAAGATTAGACCAAGGGCTCAGATAAATGTATTATATGGCCCACCTCGCAATCGAGATGATTGCGAGCGCATGATGAATCTCTTCTTCTCTAAAGAAGGAAAGCATATAATATGCGGTGGTACAACCTCCAAGATTGCTTCAGAATATCTTGATGCTCCTCTTCGCGCAATATCAGGAAGTGGCGCTGATGGAATTCCTCCCATCTCTAAGATTGATGGAGTTGACCTTGTTACAGAGGGTTCAATTACAATTAATAAAGTGTTAGAATATGCTAAGGATGCAATTGGAAAGAACGAACTATATCAGTATTGGGGTTTTAATAATAATGGAGCCGCACAGATAAGTCGTCTGCTATTCGAAGAGGCCACGGACATTGACTTCTTCGTTGGACGGGCTATTAATCCTGCTCACCAGATATCGTTTACACCATTGTCATTCGATATCAAGATGAAATTAGTTGAAGAATTAACTGAATGCTTAAAGAGTATGGGCAAGAATGTTAGAGTAAGTTATTTCTAAATATATATCAAGGAGATGCATTATATTATGGAAGAAACAAACGCAAATAATACTAAGTCTAAAAAAAGGATGTCGCCCAGAGCGCAAACACTAACATTCATTGCACTCTCAACGGCTATCACCTGTATACTTGGACCACTTTCAATTCCAATTGGGCCTGTACCAATCAGCCTTACAATCCTGGCCATATTCATATCTGTGTATGCCATTGGATTAAAGCGAGGAATGGTGTCCCTTTTATTGTACATGTTAATTGGGTTTATAGGTCTTCCGGTATTCTCTAACTTCAAGGGAGGATTCAATGTATTAATTGGACCTACTGGCGGATATATTGTTGGATTTATATTCGTTGTTCTATGTGCTGGGTTTGCTATTGAGCGATTTGAAGACAAGGTATTTATGCATGTAATAGGAATGGCAGTTGGTACTATACTGTGTTACATAACCGGAACAGCCTGGCTTGCTTACCAGGGACATATGACATTCTGGGAAGCACTTCTTGCAGGCGTAATTCCATTCGTATGGGCTGACGCAATTAAGATTGCCATTGCCGCAATTGCAGGACCTCGTCTTAGAAGAGCACTGAAGAAACTATAGAATAATTATTTATTAAGAAAAGCCTGAAGCATTATGCCTCAGGCTTTATTACATATCTCTTTACTTACTCAGGATTATTACTCTTGTAATCCTCTACGCCGATTTCGAAATTACATTTTACAATTCCTATATCAACCTTACTTAGAACTCCACCTAAATCCTTGAATTCAACATTTTCATTCTTAGTATAAATAATCTCGAACTTCTGCTGGTTAATTGCTGTAGGTGCTAAGAGTGCCGCTTCAACACCTGCCTTAAACCAATTAGGTGCATTATCTGTAAAGTCAATTACAATTTCGTCAGCTGTCTTAGACTTACTTTGCTTACCCTGCGTTGTGCCATATCCAATTGCTATTGCAATTACAAGCTTCTCGTTAGCACCAACCTTAGCAGGAATCTTCTTACGGTTAAATGTTCCAACCCAGCATGTGTTCAGTCCTAACTGCTGCGCATATATTACAAGCTTCTCGCCGTAGTAGCCGATTCTCTCATCAAGAGTATCATCATCTGGTCCCACGCAGGCAATTACACTTGGCGCACTTCCAAGTCCCATGGCTTTATTGAATAATTTGTTAAATGTACTAGAAGCATCCTCGATAAATTGAAGACTAATATTACCCTTCTCATTAAGCTCTGCAATCTTAGCTTCTAACTTATCAATTAATTCCTTATCAATTCTCTTCTCCTGATAACTTCTAACTGCATGTCTTGCTCTAACTGCCTCGATTTCTGTCATTGGTGTCTCCTTTCTGCAAGTCGTATCCTTTGTCTATAATCTGTTATCTGCTATTACTTATCTATTATCAACTACTTCCGGATTCATATCATGATGAGATAATCTCTCCCATGCTAGCTTCTCCCACTTGGTTCCTGGCTTGCCGTAGTTACAATATGGGTCGATTGATATTCCACCTCTTGGAAGAAATCTTCCTAAGACCTCAATGTATTTTGGGTCAATCTTCTTAATTATATCCTTCATAATTATGTTTACACAGTCCTCATGGAAATCCCCTTTGTTACGGAAGGAGAATAGATATAGCTTCAGGCTCTTACTCTCCACCATGCGAACATCTGGAACATAGGAGATTGTAATTGTAGCAAAATCAGGTTGGCCTGTAATAGGACAAAGTGATGTGAACTCAGGACAGTTGAATTTGACGAAATAGTCGTTGTCCTGGTGCTTGTTCTCGAAAGTCTCTAATATCGCAGGGTCGTATTCGCTTGAGTAGTCTACATTCTTATTACCTAGTAGAGTTAGATCTTCTTTATTTCTCATAGTTAATACCTTTCTTGGTTCGTTCTGAAAAAATTCCCTCGAGTTTAGAAAAGTACCTGCGAGCTCACTGAATAGCCGGGTCGGGGAGGCCGTTAGCTGCGAAGGCTGCTGCCCTGTCTATGCAGGTGCCACAGGTGCCGCAAGGCTTGTCTCCACCTTCGTAGCAGGACCAAGTAAGCTCATATGGCACTCCTAATTCTAATCCCATCTTAACAATGTCTGCTTTATTCTTACTGATAAATGGTGCCTCTATCTTAAGCTGATGTCCTGAGCCTTCCCATATTGCTTCCTTAATGGCATTATTGAATTCCTCACTGCAATCAGGATATGCTGCTATTGCTGCATCGTCCTTATGTGCTCCATAATATATGTAAGTGCACTCCTTGCTAAGTGCAATACTGGCAGCCGTCGATAAGAAAAGTCCATTTCTAAAAGGCACATAGGTGCTAACTGTCTCATCTTCTGCCGCACCATCAAGCTGCTTGGCATAACTCTCCTTAGGAATCTCTTCGTCTGAATGACTAAGGAGCGAAGAATCGCTATACTCGAATATCTTACTTAAATCCATAGATATCAGTTCTATACCGTAATGCTCTGCAACTGCTTTTGCCGACTCTAATTCTCGTACATGCTTTTGACCATAGGACATACATAATCCTATAACATTTTCCTGTCCAAACTTATGGACAGCTATTCCTAGTGCTGTAGTAGAATCAATTCCTCCGCTACATAATACCAATGCCTTCAACTTACTACCTCACATATATCTGTAGACTTGGGTCAGTCTTGAACTCGCCACGAAGCTCTGCCGTAAACGTCTTAGTATTATTCTTCTTAATGCCTCTGGCATTAACACAGCTATGACATCCTTCTATTGTTACAGCAATATCTTCTGTTCCTGTTATCTCACCAATAATATCTGCAATATCCTGTCCAATCTTCTCCTGAAGCTGAAGGCGTCTTGCAGCCATATCACACACTCTTGCAATCTTAGACAGGCCTATTACCTTGCCATTAGGGATATAAGCAACATTTACCTTCATATCATACATAAGAGCCATATGATGCTCGCAGTATGAGAATATATCAATATCTCTCATAACCACAACTCTGCCTATCACATTGCCTTCTATATCTTCTAATCCTTCTTCAAATGTTCTATTGAACATCTGCGCAATCTCATGATTAGAATAATTCATTCCTTCGAACACTTCTTTATACATATTAGCTACTCTCTTAGGAGTATCCTTAAGACCTTCTCTTTCTGGATCATCCCCTAAGGCTACAAGTATTCCTCTAATATGTTCTTCAATTGCATTTGTATCTATCATTTTATACTCCTTTTTGATTAGGATCCCAAATCACTTTATGCATCTGAATCTGGACCCTTGCATCATTTAGGTTATTATCAACCATGAAATCCACTATTTCTCGTGGCTCTATTTTACCAAATACTGGACTAAAATATACATGACACTTATTAATCAAATCATATTTTCTAATTATGTCAAGTGCTTTATTAAGATCATCTGTGGAGCCTGATACGAATTTGACTGTGTCCTTCTTCTTAAGAAATGTGAAGTTATCAAGATTCATCTTGTCTTCACACCCGCTAGATGGCAGCTTGTAATCCATGGTAAATGTTAATCCATCTGCCTCAAACTTACTTATGTCAACGGAACCATTTGTCTCAATTTCAACTCTTAGATTGCCATCAGCAAGAATTAATTCTATAAGCTTGTCTATGTCCTTTTGTAGTAATGGTTCTCCTCCTGTGAGAGTAACATTTCTTATATTAGTTGACTTAATGTATTCAAGTATCTCCCCGGGTGTAAGTTCTTCGAAATCGCAATCAGCTTCATTCGCCCAGGTGGTGTCGCAGTAGCTACATTGCAGATTACAGCCCTTGAACCTGATGAATACAGCCAACTCTCCTGCTCTTAGACCTTCACCATTAATACTTACAAATTTCTCAACGACCTTCATAATACTTCCTTAATTCTACTGTTCATAAATGGCACAATTATTAGGAGTCTCATATACTTCAACACGATTGATATCGAAGCCTGCCTTAGTCATCTCATCATAAAAATACTTAGCGAAGCACTCGGCTGTCGCCCTAAAAGCAACCTCTTTGATAATGAAGCCCTCATCTTGCAATGCCTTAATTGTAGTATCCTTAAGGGAACCAGTCTCATAAATAAATACATGGTCAAACTCATCGCATAGCTTATTAAGTACTTCCTTAAGGTCAGCAAAGTCTATTACCATTCCTTTGCATTGTTTATCTTCTTTTAGTTTTTCGCTTTTGACTTCAATGACTACTCTCCATCGATGGCCGTGAATATTGCCACATTTGCCAACATAATCCTTCAGGAAATGAGTAGAATCGAACTCAGCTTCTGTTCTTACATAATACATTTTCTTCTTACCTAACCATTAATAATCTTCTCAACCTCTGCGCGTTTCTCATAGAGAACACATCCGCCATCGTGGTCTTCTAACAGATATCCCTCATCTCTAAGGGTTACAAACAACTTAGAATTAATTGCTTCCTTAAGAGATGAATCTCTAACATTAATATCAGAATAAGGCGAGAATGGACAAGGCTCTGCTCCACCATGTGAATTAATGTGGAAGAAGCCTCTTCCTGCGGCAATGCAACCACCAGAAGATTTCTCATCACCTGGGAATGATACAATTACCATCTCAGGGAATTCTTCTCTTCTCTTAGAGGTGGCATCAACCATTATCTCTCTTTCCTTGTCTCCTGGTGCTAAGTCTTTCCTCTCATCACTAACTGGAACAAATTCAACATATATTATAAGCTTACATCCCATATCCGACAACTTGGCTAGGAATTCCTTCGAAGAAACCTCCTCTAGATTCTCTGTCGTAACTGTGACAGATACTCCGAATATAATTCCCTTCTTCTTAAGAATCTCCATGTTAGTAGTTATGCGCTCATATACACCTTCTCCACGTCTGGAATCAGTGGTCTCCCTGTCGCCTTCAATACTCATAACAGGCATAAGATTACGATTCTTATTAAACAACTTTATATAAGACTCATCCATAAATGTTCCATTAGTAAATATAGGAAAGAGGATATTCTGTCTTGTTGATGCTTCCTTAATTACATCCTTCCTAATAAGTGGTTCTCCACCTGCAAGAAGTATGAAGCTAACACCTATATCAGAGGCTTCATCAAACACCCTGCTCCACTCTTCGCTAGTCATCTGATCCACAGGCTCACTATCAACAGTGCCTTGCGTACATCTGGAATAGCAACCAGCACAGTGTAGATTACAACTACTTGTTATGCTGGCAATAAGAAATGGAGGGACATTAGTCCCCTCCTTCTTAAACTCCGCTCTTCTCTTAGACGCCTTCTTACTGGCCAAAGCGAATTTGCCCATGAATATACTTTCTTCCGGGTTCTTAAGAGTTGCTCTTACTGCCTCAGATACAACTCTCTCTACTCCTTTGGTCATATACTCTTGTATATCGAATTCTGCCATTATCTATACCTTCTTATCTGTATTCCTTTATGCATATCTTAGAATAGTCTTCTTAATTGGCATCAAATATTTTGGTCCGAATATATTAAGATGATTAAGGAAATGATACAGATTATATATCTCCTTCCTGTCATCATAGCCATCTTCCTTCGGCATCTTCTGACGATAAATGTCATAGAACACTCTAGGAAATGGCTCAAACATCTCTGACATGGCAATATCAACCTCGCTATGACCTACATATGCGGCAGGGTCAATTAGTACTGGCTTTCTACTATAGTTAATAATATGATTGCCACCCCACATATCACCATGAACAAGTGATGCCCTCTTAGGCTCAACTAGCACCTTGTCTAGCTTATCCATGAACTTACTCACTTCTCTCATCATTGGAGTTAAATGCTTGCCTGCTAACTGAATCTGAGGCTCAAGTCGACATTCTCTGAAGAAATCAACCCAGCTATCCTTAGGAGTATTAATCTGCTTGGTAGAGCCAATATAATTATCATGAAGGAATCCGTATTTGCCTCCTTCAACAAACCTGCTGGCATCAGCAAGATGAAGATTAGCCATCTTGTTACCAAGCATTCCTATTGCCCTCTCCGTCTTAACACCTTCCTGAATAAGCTCCATCATAAGAAATGAAGTACTTGTCTCTTCATCTGTTCCTGTACAGTAGATACGAGGCGTATCAATAGTCTTAGTGCTTGCTATTGCCTCTAAACCTTCAACCTCTGCATCAAACATTTCTTTACTGGCAATAGAATTATATTTTAGAAAAAACATCTTGCCATTGCTAAGAGTTACAACCTTAGCTGAATTAATATCCTGTCTTGAGATGCGTGAGTCTCTTTGCATCCTAACATTTTCACCGAAAACCCCTTTAACGGCCTTGTCTAAAGAATCATATGTATCCATCTATGCCAATCCCCTTTTTCTTATTTGTCAAATTCCCTTCCCGAAAAAAAATGTTATATTCGTCGCCTAAGTATTATACCACACATTTCTATTCAAGAGATTTATATATTATGTCCTTTATATGTGGTATGCTCTCATCTCTCTCATCAGCAATTCTGGCCAAATCATTGTATTCAATCTTAACCCGGTCAACTCCATAGCCTCTTGACCTTTTAATCCTAACCTCACCGTAAGGGGTGTCAGCGACCTCCTTCGTGCGCTCAAGAACATATCTGTCACACATGTTCTGCCTAATTCCTATTGTAGTAGTATGCTTGAAGATAAGGGCCACTATCTTATCGCGCATAGCCTCGTTGCAGATAACGCTAAGCATGGTTGCCGGGCGATTCTTCTTCATATATATAGGACTGGTAAATGCGTCATAAGCGCCACTTTCTAAGAAGATATTAATGGCATATCCTATATCCTCAGGAGTCATATCATCAATATTACACCTTAACTCAACTACTCTGTCACCAAATCCTTCGTTCTCACATAGGAAGGCCCTTACAGCATTAAGCTTCTCGAACTCCTTCTTGCCAAAGCCATAGCCTGCCTTCTTAACAATTGATGGTGGCATAGAGCCGAATTCATCTACGAAATACCTCAATAGTGCTGCGCCTGTAGGCGTACACAGTTCGGCTTTTACTGACTCATCAGTATACATTGGTATTCCCTCTAGTAAATGCTGGGTTGCTGGTGCCGGCACAGGTAGTATCCCATGCGCACATCTAACCATTCCACTTCCCACATTAATTGGTGACGCCATTACCTTGTCAGGGTTAATCATTTCCATAAGGATGCATACTCCTAGCACATCAGCTATTGCATCCATTGTTCCAACTTCATGAAAATGTATATCTTCTACTGGCTTGCCATGTGCCGAAGCCTCAGCGTCAGCGATTAATCTGTATACGCTAACCGCGTCACGCTTAACCTTGTCTGACAAGTCCAAATCTAATATAAATTTCTCAATATCTTCTATAGAATTATGCTCATGATGGTGGTGGCTATGATGTTCATGACTATCTGCGTGTTTTTCTTCTGTCTTATCACTTACATCTTCACTTTCTTCTTCCTCACCATCGTAAACAACCTTGATTAGGTTGCCATATATTCCATTTCTGTATTCATTTTTAAGTTCTACCACAGTACCTGGAAGCTTCAAAGAATTCATCTTGTCTACAAATCTCTTTCTGTCAACCAGGCTCACCAAGGCGGCATTTAACATATCTCCTGCTGCGCCCATCTTACATTCTAAGTATAGCATTATCTCTCTCCTATGTGGTTAATCATGTTAGCCTGATATGCTGCTCCAAATCCGTTGTCTATATTAACTACGCTTACTCCACTTCCACAGGAATTAAGCATTGACAGTAATGCCGACAGCCCTCCAAAGGATGCACCGTATCCTACGCTTGTTGGGACTGCTATAACAGGGCAATTAGCAAGCCCCGCCACAACACTTGCCAAGGCTCCTTCCATTCCTGCAATTGCAATAATCACAGTTGCTGACATTATATCATCTACATGGGAAAAGAGTCGATGTATTCCTGCCACTCCCACATCATATAATTTATATACTTCACTTCCAAGAGCCTGGGCAGTAAATGCTGCTTCCTCTGCAACAGGTATATCACTTGTTCCTGCGACAGCTATTACTATCTTGCCTATTCCATCACATTCTGGTTTCTCTCCTACTAAACCAATGCGCCCAAGTCCATTATAATCAAGGTCAAAAGACTTACTTACAATATCAGCCTTTTCCTTAGACAATCTTGTAATAAGAATTCTCTTCTCTTCAGCCTGAAGCATCTTATCACATATTCCTACAATCTGTTCAGCGCTTTTTCCTTCTCCATAAATAACCTCGGCATAGCCCTGCCTAATGCCGCGATGGGTATCAATCTTGGCATATCCCATATCTTCAAAGGGCTCCTTGCGAAGCTTAAGCACTGCATCATCAATAGACATTTCCTGCTTAGACACCTTGTCTAGCAATTCATATATGTCTGTATCATTCATATCTAAACCCTCATCCTATTAACTTGTAATATTATATCAATTAGTAGTAACCCCTATATTCATGTTGCCTGATTTGAAGCCCTCAAGATCTAAGCTTACATAATCAAATCCGCTGTCTTTGATTCCTTGAACGACTGCGCTCCTAACATCTTCGGAAAGAATCTTATCAAAATCACAAGGCATAATCTCGATCCGCGCCACGCTACCATGCGCTCTAACTCTAGACTGAAGGAATCCATGTTCATGAAGTATCGCTTCACCCTTCTCAACCATGTTAAGCTTCGAGAGTGTAATCTCTTCACCATAAGGAATACGAGTTGCAAGGCATGCGTAAGAAGGCTTATTCCATGTTGGAAGATTATACTTCTTAGACAGGTCTCTTATCTCCTGCTTAGAAAACCCTGCCCCGTTAAGCGGACTAATTATATTCATCTCTTCTAGCGCTTTAGACCCTGGTCTGTAATCTAACTCATCATCTGCGTTAGATCCCTCTACAAGTATGTCAAATCCATTCTCGTAGGCTATCTCTCTCATAACACTCATTAGGCTCTTCTTGCAATAGTAGCAGCGCTCCTTCACATTACTACGAAATTCATCAACGCTTAATGGATTAAATTCAAAAGTAATATGCCTTACACCTAAGGACTCACACAAGCTCTTAGCTTCATCAAATTCACTATGTGGTAGCACACTAGAGTTTGCCGTAATGGCAATAACATTTTCACCTAAGGCCTCCTTCGCTACATATAATAGAAAGGTTGAATCAACTCCACCTGAAAAGGAAACAGCAACTTTATTGAAGGCTCTTAGATTACCAACTAACTTATTATACTTCTCAATTGCCATCTGTCTCCTCCCCTCTTATTCATCTCTCCATTAAGTCGCACCTACTTAATATTATATCATCATTATTAGTACTTGTCCTACATTTAACTTAATAAATTAAGAATATTTGTCTGTTTTTTTCTAAGCTTGTCTGATAAAATACATTTAATAGGAAAAGAGGTACAAAAAATGCAACCAGATCAACTTGGTCTCACCTCAGAAGAGGTGGACGCTCTTACTGCGCAAGGAAAAACTAATTACATAAAAAGCGAATCTGATATGAGCATTAAGAGAATCATATTCAGAAACGTATTCACATATTTCAATGGCATCTTCGCACTATTAACCGTTCTAGTAATTACCACGGGAGAAATCAAGAACTTAATGTTCTTGCCTATCATTATTGCGAATACACTTATTGGTATCATACAACAGCTTCGTTCCAAATTCGTATTAGACAAGCTGGCGCTGCTAGATGTTAGCGAATACACTGCCATACGAGATGGCAAGGAGGTTAAGGTTCCCTCTGATAAATTAGTAGAGGGCGATGTCATTCTTCTTGAAAGCGGACAACAGATTCCTGCTGATGGTATTGTAATATCTGGAGAAGCAGGTGTTAATGAATCACTTCTAACCGGCGAGGCAGACGAGATTCAAAAGACAATAGACAGTGACCTTAAGTCTGGAAGCTTCGTGGTTTCTGGAAAGCTTACTGCGAAGCTTACTAAGGTTGGTGCCGACTCTTATGCTGCACAGATAACTGCCAAGGCTAAGAAGACTAAGGAAGGCAAATCTGAGATGATTCGTGATATAGAGCGGATTATTCTTGTTGCCGGAATAGTTGTTATTCCTATTGGTGCTCTTCTTATCTACCAGTCAATTAGCGTTAATGAGATGAGTTATTCTGACAGTGTCCAGTCAATGGTTGGCGCAGTTATTGGTATGATTCCTGAGGGCTTATATCTTCTATGTACGGTGGCCCTTGCATTAAGTGCTATGCGTCTTGCCCAGAAGAAGGTTCTTCTCCACGACATGAGAAGTGTTGAGACATTAGCAAGAGTTGATGTGCTATGCGTTGATAAGACAGGTACCATTACAAGTGATGATATGTCCGTTAGCGAAGTGTTCTACCCTATCAACAATAGCAGTGAAGAAAATGCTGCTGCCAAGAGCATTATTGCAAGTTATATCCGGGCAGTTCCTGATAACAACATTACAATGAATGCATTAAGAGATTATTTCCCTGACTGTGAGCCAATTAAGAATAAGGAAGTAATACCATTTGATTCTAAGAAGAAATATTCTGAAGTAATTACTGAAGAGTTCACATATCGCTTAGGTGCTCCAGAATTCTTACTTACTTCTTCACAGCTAGAAGAGAACAAAGCCATCATCGAAGAGAGAACAGGGAGTGGTCTTAGAGTTCTTGCATTAACCAAAGGAAATGATGATGTAAATGCGCCTATATTATTCGTAGCATTGCAGAATGACTTAAGAGAAAATGTACAGGATATCTTCAACAACTTCAGAGAACAAGGCGTTGAGATTAAGGTTATATCAGGAGATAATCCACTTACTGTATCAAGAGTTGCTATTAAAGCCGGTGTTGAGAATGCAGAAAAGTACATTGACCTTAGCACAATTACTTCTGAAGAAGAGCTTAAGAAATGTGCTACAGAATATACAGTATTCGGTCGTGTAAAGCCTGAACAAAAGAAGGCTCTAGTTACTGCCCTTAAGGAAAATGGATTAAAGGTTGCCATGACTGGTGACGGTGTAAATGATATTCTGGCTATGAAGGAAGCAGATTGCTCCATTGCCATGGGTACAGGTAGTGATGCTGCAAGACAGGCGGCTCAGGTTGTTCTTCTTGATTCTGACTTCTCACATATGAAAGAAATTGTATCTGAAGGACGAAGAGATATTAACAATATTACTCGTTCGGCAAGCCTGTTCCTATATAAGAATATATTCTCATTACTGCTGGCAATATTCTCAATTATACTTACATTAAGCTACCCGCTTCGTCCGAATCAGGTATCGCTTATATCAACATTTAACATAGGTATACCTGCATTCCTGTTAGCACTAGAGCCTAATGAGAAGAAGCAGGAAGGAAGCTTCATCAGACATACATTATATAATGCATTGCCTGCTGCAATAACATCCTTCTTCGCCATTGCGGTAATGGTATTCTTCGGACAACTATTCGATATATCAGACAAGGATATAAGTACAGCAAGTACTTATCTGTTGTCAGTAATCGGTTTCATGATTATATGGCAGATTATTAAGCCTCTTAACAAATGGCGTGTGTTCGTATTCGCAATATGTATTGTGGGCTTCTTATTCGGAGCCTCAGTATTCGACAAGCTATTCGATATAACACACATCTCAATGCAGGCAGCTGCCCTGTGTGCTGTATTCGCCATAGCAGAAATAACTATTATGCGATGGCTTACAATTTCATTTGACAAAATAAGTGCATTCCACAAGAAAAAAACGCAAAAAAAGAAAGCAAGTGTCGCGTAGACACTTGCTTTTAATACTTCTATAATGCTTCCCTGGCAATAGCTTCTATTCCATCCCAGTCAAGCTCTGTTAAAAGCTTCTCTATCTGTGATAATCTATCAGCATCCTCGGACTCTAATTTGTACCCTCGAAGGTCGCTTATAAGATTGTCCATCAGACCATAGTCCATAGTCATGGCAAGCTCAATCATTGTCTTGTAGGCTTCTTGTAATTCATCAGGAGAAATCTTAGGCGATTCCTGTGATTGCTCCTTGGACTTTTTTAACTTATTATTAAGTTCACGATACATGCCTAGCAGCTTATCAGTATTATTCTTAATGAAGTCTAAATCCTTATTGTTGCCTGCATCCTCTAACTTCTCTGCAAACTGTGATAAAGCCTTGGCTCCAATAATTCTTGCTGAACTCTTCAATGCATGTACCTTAACAGTGTATAGCTCAATATCCTCGTCGTTATATAACTTCTCAATCTCATCGGCTTTATCATCTGCTGTTAAGTGAAATACTCGTAACACAGACAGATATCCATCTTCAGAACCACTGTTAGAAATACCTTCCTGTATATCAATATCAGAGATATCCTTAAGCCATTCTGGTAAGACAGCAGAAGACTTATTCTCCACATCATCTACTCCTGAAGGCGCACTCATTTTGTCCTCTGAAAGATATTCTGCAAGCATATTCTCCAGTCTCATACCATTAACAGGCTTAGACAGATAATCCTCGAAGCCTACTTCAAGATACATCTCCTTGGCTCCAGATATAGCATTTGCAGTAAGAGCAACGGTAGGTGTGTCCTTATTAAGCTCAATCTCTCTCATACGCTCTAAGGTCTCAATTCCATCCATATCAGGCATCATATGATCAATAAATATTACATCATACTTATTCTTCTCAGCCAAAGCGAGACCTTCTCTTCCTGACATGGCTGAATCAATCTGAATCTTGGTCTTCTTAAGGAAGCCCTCCATAACGGTGTGATTCATCTCTGTATCGTCAATAATAAGGATACGAGCATCTGGAGCATGGAACAACTCATGATACTCAGATTCCTTAGGTATCTCGTCAAGCCTTGATGTGTAATCGCCAATTTCTTCCCAGGATACAACCTTCTGGAACACATCGAAGAAGAATACAGAACCTTCACCATACACACTCTCTACGCCCAGAGAAGTACCCATTAGCTCAAGCAGCTGTCTGGTGATACTCATTCCAAGACCTGTTCCTTCAATAGAACGATTGCGCTCTTCTTCAATTCTCTTATATGGAGCAAAGAGGCTCTCCATATCCTCAGACTTCATACCAATACCTGTATCCCTTACGAAGAATGTAAGGAATATACTGTTCTCATCGTATACCTTATAGTCGACTGTAAATGTTACTGTTCCTCTCTCAGTGTATTTTACAGCGTTAGTTAAGAGATTCATTATACATTGTCTTATTCGAATCTCGTCACCCACAAGAAGATATGGAATATGCTCGTTAACCTCAACCTTGAAATCCAATCCCTTGCCTATTGCCCTGTCCTTAATCATTCCAACGATGTCATTAATAAGAGATGACAGGCCATATTGTGTAGGAATAATCTCCATCTTGCCTTCCTCAACCTTGGACAAATCAAGGATGTCATTAACAAGAGATAGAAGCGTCTTGCCTGCAGACATAATGTCCTTAGCGTAGGCATGTGTTGTATCTTCCTTAGTCTCACGAAGAATCATCTCGTCCATTCCAAGAACAGCATTGATTGGTGTCCTAATCTCGTGGGACATACTTGCTAAGAAGGCTGATTTCGCAGCGTTAGCCTCTTGTGCTTCTCTTGCGAATTCCACCAAGTCACCACTCATAGCCTGGGTGAACTTAGATAATCTCTCAGTTAACGGAACAATCTTATTCTTATGAGGTGATGGTATCTCTATCTCAACTTCATTAGCATCTTCTATGTCGCCTTCGCGAAATACTGCTGCAACAATTGTACTATTAAGGAAATCTCCCTTGCCATGATGATAGTATATTTCCCCAGACGCATGACACTCTAAAGTATCTGGAACAAATCGCGTAAAGCACTTAGTCTCGAGCTCTGCATCTGACCTAAGAACAATTGACCTGTTACCACATACAAATAGCTCTATAGCCTGAGGTCTGAACTCAGATAAATCCCTTGTCTCCCTCTCTGTATTCTCAATTAGTTCATCTCGAACAGTATAAGAGAATCGCACCTTCTCATAAGGTCTTATAGCGCCTACGAAGACAATGTTACCATCCTCAGTGCAGTCAAATGGAGTTCTTCCTATTGTAAATCCATTTCTCTCAACAGCAAGGGGGAACTCACAGCTGTTAAGTGTAAGATATTCGTCAAAACCGATTCCAAGATATTTCCTATATACATCCTCAGGGTCCCTTCCATCAATAGACTTGATGGTTGTATCTCCCACAGGCATATCTACGTCGGCCACCTCTATTGACATAGGTTTACCTATTGGCTCCCATCCGAATATACATTTTGCATCTATATGCAAATCCTCTCCTGTAAATAACAGGCAGGCTATACCCTTCTCCACACTTCCTTCTCTATTGAAAATGTATGGAGCCCTTTCTCGCTCTAATGCAGAGACGTAATACATATCAGCCAAAGTACCAAATATAGGAATATCTTCGAACCCTGCTACTAACTCCTCTAGAAAATCTGATATATGAGTTGCATATCCTGCGATAGACACATTTACACCCTTAAGATTAGGCGTATCCTTC
>CAJOGN010000018.1 GCA_905234245.1 uncultured Lachnospiraceae bacterium | reverse complement strand
TCCTTAACCTTAGGGAATGCAATTACATCACGAATAGAATCAGCCCCTGTCATAAGCATAATCATTCTGTCTAATCCATATGCCAAGCCTGCATGTGGTGGAACGCCGAAGCTAAATGCATCAAGGAGGAAGCCGAATCTGTCATGAGCCTCTTCATTAGTAAATCCAAGTGCTTCGAACATTTTCTCCTGAACATCCTCTCTATGAATTCTTATACTTCCGCCTCCAAGCTCGCATCCATTAAGGACAATATCATAAGCCTGGGCTCTAACCTTACCTGGGTCAGATACAATATAATCAATATCTTCTTCATAAGGCATGGTAAATGGATGGTGCATAGCCACGTATCTACCCTGCTCCTCGGAATACTCGAATAATGGGAAATCTGTAATCCAAAGAAATGCAAATTCATCCTCAGGAATTAATCCTAATTCTTTACCAAGCTCGCATCTAAGAGAACCAAGCACTTCCCATACAATCTTGTTAGAATCTGCAGCGAATAATAGTAAATCTCCTGGCTTTCCATCCATGGCATTTACAAGATTATCAAGCTCTTCCTCTTTCATGAACTTAGCAAAGCTTGATTTATATGTGCTATCCTCATTAACGCATAGGTATGCCAATCCCTTAGCGCCGCAGCCCTTTGCATATTCTACTAATTTGTCAATCTTCTTTCTCGACATGCCGCCCTGTCCTGATACATTAATACCGCGAACAGAACCACCATTTTCAATAGCTCCAGTAAATACTCCGAAGCCACATCCCTTAACAACATTAGTTACATCAGTAAGCTCCATGCCGAATCTGATATCAGGCTTGTCAGAACCGAATCTGTCCATAGCCTCCTGCCATGGCATTCTCTTAAGTGGAAGCTTAACATCAACATCTAACGCCTCCTTAAATACCTTGGCGATTAATCTCTCATTGACATCAAGGACATCCTCCATATCCACAAATGATAATTCCATATCAATCTGTGTAAATTCTGGTTGTCTGTCCGCTCTTAAGTCCTCATCTCTAAAGCATTTTGCAATCTGAAAATATCTGTCAAAGCCACTGCACATAAGTAGCTGCTTAAATAACTGTGGTGACTGTGGAAGGGCATAGAACTCTCCTGGGTGAATTCTACTTGGCACAAGATAATCTCTTGCCCCTTCAGGTGTTGACTTCTGTAAGATTGGTGTCTCAATCTCTATAAAGCCCTCATCACACAGGAAGCTTCTTACAATATTGCACACCTTACTTCTTAATATAAGGTTACTCTGTAAATCAGGTCTTCTTAAATCAAGATATCTGTGCTTTAAGCGAAGCTCATCCTTAGTATTGATTCCTTCCTCAATTGGAAATGGAGGAGTCTCAGCTTCAGATAGAATTCGAAGGGACTTGGCAATTATCTCAATATCACCAGTCTTAAGATTCTCATTAATTGCAGCCTCACGCTTCTTAACAACGCCTTCCACTGCAATTACGAATTCACTTCTAAGCTCGCCTGCCTTATTAAAGCCCTCTGTTCCAATCTGTGGCTCGTCAAATACCACCTGAAGCAATCCACTTCTATCTCTTAAGTCAATAAATATTAAGCTACCTAAGTTACGGCGCTTTTGTACCCAGCCCATAACAGTAACATTTTCGTCAATTAACTTGTTACTAACCTCTGTACATCTATGAGTTCGATGTAAGCCTTTCATTGTCTCTGCCATTATTTTCCTCCATAATATAAAAAATGTTAAAATATTAGCTAACCTCTATTAATCAGCGAAGAACTCTTTGAATTCCTCGTAGCCTTCTTGAGTCAACTGCTCCTTTTGGAACTTCTTATTCTTATTCATCTTAACAACTAAGATATTCTCTCCCTTAGCTCTTAAATCATTAGCCTCTCTTATAACCTCTACATACTTCTCGTATGGAAGCTTCTTATCAATAAGATATGCTATCTTCTTACTTTGTGTTGGAATCTTAAAGTCCTGTTCTAATAGGAGAAGTATAATTCTCTCAAAGCCTATTGAGAATCCACAGGCAGGAACGCTTCCACCTGTAAACCTTCCTATCATCTCATCATATCTTCCGCCGCCACCGCAGCTTCCTCCAAATTCTGGAATAGCAATCTCAAATATTGTACCTGTATAATAGCTCATTCCTCTTACCAGGGTTGGATCAAATACAAGGTCGAACTTTGCAACCTTAGAGTTATCAACGGCCAGAGCAATTTCCTTCATACTTTTAGCCACATCTTCGTCTAAAGTGTCGCTTAATTCCTCTCTAAGGCAGTTAATTGCTTGTGTTACGTCACTTTTTCCCTCTAAAATTGTGAATAAGTTGATATATGAGTTAACAACTTCCTCATCAAAGCCTTTATCCACAAGTTCATCATGGACACCATCGATGCCAATCTTATCCATTTTATCAAGTATTATAAAGACTTCATCGAAACTATCCTCAGTGAAACCAGCTTTCAACGCCATGGCCTTGAGAATCCTTCTTTCATTAATTCTTATCTCAAAATTCTCGAATCCAAGCTTGCCCAAAGTAGTAGTTGTAGCAAGTATCAACTCAATCTCTGCCATGTTGCTTGCATCACCAATGATATCAATATCGCATTGTGTGAACTGTCTGTAGCGACCACGCTGTGGTCTGTCAGCACGCCATACTGAGCCAATCTGAAGCGCCTTAAATGGCTTAGGCAGGTCATTTGCATGATTAGCATAGAATCGGCAAAGTGGAACAGTAAGATCATATCTTAGTCCATAATCCACAACCTCTTCTTCAGTTTCAGCTTCCTTAATCTTAAGCTTCTCTCCTCTCTTCATAACCTTGAAGATTAGCTTCTCATTTTCGCCACCAAGCTTACCACTTAGATTGCCAATATTCTCCATGGCAGGAGTATCAATTGGTGTAAAGCCATAGCTTCTATAAGTATCCTTAATGACGCTTGTGACATAGTCACGAATCTCCATTTCCTGTGGCATGATATCCTTCATACCATTAACAGGCTTTTTATTTAACTTGTCAGCCATCCTAATTCCTCCAGCTTCTCTTTCTTTCTATCAATCATTTCATCTATTCTGTCTATATATAGTCCAGGGTCCTTCACATTCTCCGAGCGGGTAACGCTCTTTCCTTTGTTAGATACATATTTGCACGCTGCCCCTGCACCAAGTGCAATTATAGATTGTTTTTCTTCCATAATCAAGACATTATATAAGCCTTCCCTTTTTGGCCTTGCGAATCCAATATTCTCAAGATTGCCAGCCATATTCTTCTGCCTGTATAGATAATAGGGCTCCATACCAAGCTTATTCGCGCTAGCAGCCGCCAGCTCCATATGCTTAGCCGAATTGTACATAAGCATATCCTCATATTCTTCCTTGTAAATGTTAAGCCTAGCGCTTCTCTTAATAGCAAGAGAATGAACTGTCAGACTATCAGGACTTAGCTTCTCAATCTGGGACAAGGTATTCTTTAAATCATCAATATCCTCACCTGGAAGCCCCACAATAATATCCATATTAATATTATCAAAGCCTTCTTCTCTCGCCATTTCATAGCTCGATATAATATCCTTAGTTGTATGAGATCTTCCAATCAATTTAAGAGTCTTATCATTCATGGTCTGGGGATTAATTGATATCCTGCTTACCCCATGCTTGCTTATATCCTTAAGCTTGTCCCTTGTAATAGAATCAGGTCTTCCCGCCTCAACTGTATACTCTAGAAGCTCCTCTATGGGAAATGCTTCACCAATTATTGAAAGCAGCCTGTCTAGCTCTTCACATTTTAAAGAGGTAGGTGTACCGCCACCAATATATATGGTCTTAAGCTTCCTTAATGGCAGGCTATTACTAATAAAGTCAATCTCCTTCTTAAGCGCCTCAAGGTACTCATCTATGCGACTTAGCCACATCCCGTAGGTATAGGATGAGAAGGAACAATACAGACAGGTAGTCGGGCAAAAAGGAATTCCTATATACAGGCTATAGGACTCATCATTAATGTCCCCAATTAGCTCATGCTCATGTCTTGCAATATCAATAGAAAGGCTTATTTTCTCATGACTTGCAAGATATGTCTTATCCATATAATCATGAATGTCCTCATTAGACATGCCCTTCTCCACCATAGACAGAGGAATCTTCGTTGGCCTGATACCGCTTAAGGTTCCCCAGGGAAGAGTCTTGTCTGTTATCTTATTAAAGCAATAATATATAAGTCGCTTCAGGCGATTCTTCGTCTCCTTCCTGTCGGAATGGTCTGTTTCGATATCGCCTTCATAGATAAGCAAAAGCTCATTATCCTCTGGCTTATAAAGCTCTAATTCTATTGCTTTCTCTATATAATTAATCACAAGAAAATACGATAAATTATTCTTCTCATCAGGCTTAATCTTATCTACAAATGTAATATCCTCCTTAGGATAAAAAGCCTTAACCAAAGAATAAATATCGTATTCAAAATTATCATCATTAAGCTTTACTAAAATCATTGCACAAAATACACATTTCCTATATGTAAGGATTGTGCATTCTCTCCTCACCGATTGTAGTTCTGGCATCATGACCAGTTAATACAAGCACGCTATCATCAAGAGCCATTAGCTTCTTTCTGATACCATTAATAAGGCTCTCTGTTGAGCTCTTAGGAAAATCAGTTCTGCCAACAGAATTATAGAATAATGTATCCCCTGAGAATACGCATCCCTCATCAGGAAGATAGTAGCACACTCCACCAGGTGTATGACCAGGTGTATAAAGCACCTTAATCTTAAAGCCAGCCAGCTCTATTATCTGCTCATCATCTAGAAAATCTGTGGCATGATATACCGTAGGTGTTCTGTCGAAGACTTCAGTTCTATTAATATGAGGATCTTTTAATGTCTCCTCCTCCGCACGGGAAGCATATATAGGAATCTTGTATTCCTCTTCAATCCTTGCGGCTCCGCCTACATGGTCAAAATGTCCATGTGTAAGAAGAATTGCAACAGGCTTAAGATTCTGAAGGTCAATCCTGTCTATTAGAAGCTCCGCCTCATCTCCAGGGTCAACGATAACCGTCTCCTTTGTATCCTTATTAACTATAAAATAACAATTGGTACTTATTGGACCAACCACATATTGTATTAGTTCCATCTTACTCATTATCAACCACCTGTTGTTCTTTCTATATCTATTACGCCTTCAATATTCTTAAGCTTTGAACACACATTTTCCAGACTAGCCTTATTATTAACCTCGAAGCCTACTGTAATTGTAGCAATCTCCTTCTTATTGGTGTTCGAATGAATGGTCACAATGTCAATATTCGCTTCAGAGAATATCTTAGAGACGTCAACTAACACGCCCACACGGCTCCTAACGTAAATGTTAACAGTAGCTAAGTACTTCGCATCCTTGTAACCTGCAAGATATTCCCTAGACCAGCCTGCTTCAATAAGCCTTGACCTGTCATTCTCAGGCATATTAATAACATTAACACAGTCAGTTCTGTGAATAGACAAGCCTCTGCCTCTTGTTACAAAGCCTACAATCTCGTCTCCCGGCACAGGATTACAGCACTTGGAGAATCTGGCCTGGAAGCCTGTCATTCCACGAACAACAACGCCATTACCACTGCTAACGACTTTATTCCTTATATCATTATTAGACTTCTTCTCAGTATCTTCTATAACGCTTTCGTCAGTAACCTCTTCCTTGAAATCCTTAAGGTACTGGTCATACATACGGCTTACAACCTGTCCTTCATTAAGACCACCGTGACCTACAGCAGCTAAGCAGGATTCCCAATCGTGGAAGCCGTAGCGCATCATTACGCTGTCCTGATATTCCGGTCTGTTGATGTCATTAAAGTTAATATTCTTCTGCTTTGCAGCTTCTATAAGAAGCTCTTTACCTCTTACAATATTCTCAACCTTGAATTCGTTCTTGAACCACTGATTAATCTTATTACGAGCCTGAGTTGACTTAACTATATTAAGCCAGTCGCGACTTGGTCCACGAGAATTAGCAGAGGTTAATATCTCAACTCTGTCACCGTTTTGTAATTTGTATTCAATAGGCACCAATTTACCATTGACCTTAGCACCAATCATTCTGTTACCAACAGCTGAATGAACGCTGTATGCAAAGTCAATTGGCGTAGACCCGCTTGGGAAATTCTTAACATCTCCCTCGGGTGTAAAACAAAATACCGTATCAGAGAATAAATCCAAATCGTTCTTCAGAAGATTAACAAATTCCTTGTTGTCATCCATATCCTTTTGCCAGTCAAGGATATCTCTAAGCCAGGAAATCTTCTCTTCCTCGCCCTTTACGGTAGCACCTTCCCCTGATTCTTTGTATTTCCAATGGGCAGCGATACCATATTCACTAATTCTATGCATCTCCCAGGTACGAATCTGTATCTCGAAGGGCACACCATTAGGCCCAATAAGGGTGGTATGCAAGGATTGATACATATTAGGCTTAGGCATTGCAATATAATCCTTGAACCTGCCTGGAATCGGGGTGTAGCGCTCGTGAATAACACCTAGAGCGGCATAGCAATCAGAAAGATTATCTACAATAATTCTGATTGCGAATAGGTCATATATCTCGTCAAATTCCTTATTCTGACTAACCATCTTACGATAAATAGAGAATAAGTGCTTAGCTCTTCCATAAATCTCAGCCTTGATTCCTGCAGCATCAATATGACCTTGTACCTCTAATACAAGATTATCAACATAGGCATCTCTTTCAGCCTTACGCTGTGCCACAGTCTCAACAATGCTTCTGTAAGCCTCTGGATTATAATACTTTAAGGCAAGGTCATCTAGCTCAATCTTAACCTTGGCAATACCAAGTCGCTGAGCCAACGGAGCGTAGATCTCCATAGTCTCCTTAGCCTTCTCCTTCTGCTTCTCAGGCTTCATAAACTGCAACGTTCTCATATTGTGAAGTCTGTCGGCAAGCTTAATAATAATTACACGAATATCCTTAGCCATGGCTAAGAACATCTTACGAAGATTCTCTGCCTGAATCTCAACCTTATCCGAAGAATAGCTTAACTGTCCTAACTTGGTAACACCGTCAACAAGTAAGGCTACCTCTTCTCCGAATAAATCCTCTATCTCATCAATAGTCATAAATGTATCTTCAACAACATCGTGAAGCATACCAGCAACTATTGTCTCTTTGTCCATCTCAAGGTCTGCTAGAATAAGCGCCACACTAAGAGGATGAATGATGTAATCCTCCCCTGACTTACGCTTCTGACCATTATGGGCCTCATCTGCTATCCTATAAGCCTTCTCAATAATTTCTGTGTTGGCGCTAGGATGATATTTCCTTATACATTCAATTAAAGAATTGTATAATTCTTCCTTCTCAACGAAGTCTTTTGTGGAAATAAGATTGCTCTGCTCACGATTAATCTGCCCTGCTACTTTATTAACTTCTTCTTCTGTCATGGCACTAGTCATAAGCTCGCTCCTTTCCACAAAAATTTGCATAATATTATATCAGATTTTGCCCCATATATCAATTATTCTGACTTAATTCACACTATAATTATATGCTTAATTCACGTTATAATTATCGGCATCCATATTTACTTGTTTTAAGGTCAAGTTGCCCTTGTCATACTCAAGTAATGTAATTGAGGAATTATTAAGTCCTTCTATTCCCTTCATTTGTTCTGGAAACAGGGAATCTAAGAGCCACACAAATGAGGAATGACCCACAACAAGCACATTTGCACCATCAGGAGAATTCTTACATATTTCCTTCAGAGCCTTATAGAATTGATTGACCATCTTATTTTTATTTGGTGCGTATACAGGAGAATTGAACGACTTATCATTCACATTTCCAACAAGAAATTCTTCGTCATATTGCGGAAACATCTTAGCAACTTCCGCCTGAGGCTTTCCCTCAATGTCGCCCCAATTTATATCATTGAGAAGATTCATAGCTTCAAGCCTTGGCAGCCCATTATTATTTTCCTCAAGTATTATATTGGCTGTATCTATAGTTCTGCTTAGTTCTGATGTATACACCTTATCAAAACTAATGCTTTTAAGAGCATTACCTGTCTTCTTAGTGGAATTAATGCCTTCCGTGGTAAGCTTTGCATCCGTACCACTTCCTGCATAGATATTATTGGCATTAGCATCCGTCTTACCGTGTCGAACAAAATATATGTTAATGTGCTTATCCTCATTGATACGCGAAATATCAATAGCTTCATTCACCCTATAATCCCTTACATAAAGAAATGTAAAGCATATGGCACTTACAAATACTATGCACACAACAATAAACAATACTATGGTACTAGATTTATATCCTTTTTTCTTATTTGAATCCATCACAAACTCCCTTAAACACTTAATATATATTTGTCATCCTTTTGGTGTCGAAATCCTAGCTTCTTAATAAGCTTAATACTTGGTATATTCTCTTTATCAACTCTGGCAATTATTGAACTTTTCCCTAAGGTGTTAAATGTGTAATCAACAATTGCTAAGCAAACCTCTGTAGCAATACCCTGATTCTGATATGGAACTGCCACCTGATATGACAATTCCACCTGACTGTAATCCTTGCAGCTTTCCTTAGTCTCAACTCCTGCTCTGCCAATGACCTTGCCATCTGCTTTGTTAACTATAAGCCATAGCCCATAGCCGAAGAATTTATATATTCTCTCAATATACCGCTTCTGATACTCTCTCTCTTCATCAGGTTCAAACAACGGCTCCATGAACTCTGTCATAGACTCATTACTATATATATCACATATAGCATCAAAGTCATCTAAGGAATGTTCCCTGATTATGCATCTATTTGTCTCTAAAATGGTAAGCGGCCTATTATGGAATCTGCAATCAACAATCTCTAAGTCCACCTTCTCTATAGCTTTAAGGTCAGTAACGATATACGCACAGGCTAAGGGCTCAAGGGTAGTTGATTCATAACCCAACACGCCAATATCGTGAGCCTCCAACAGGGCTATTGTATCATTGGACTTAGCAATTCCAACACATCTTCTGTTATTAAAAAAAGGTTGCCAATTATCATTTATAATATCAGCAACCTTGACATATTCATAATCATTTGGCGGAAATTCACTGTAAAGTAGCTCCTCTTCGTCAGAGGTCAAATCGCTAATTATAGTAAAGTTACACATCTATCTCCCCTTCAAAAACAATTTCAGCTGGGCCACTCATAAATACAGTGTTATCCTTCTTATCATATTCAATTGTTAGAAAGCCTCCAAGAAGCTCCACATCTACAGGCGACTTGGCAACTCCATTAATAATGCAGGATACTGCTGTAGCGCATGCACCTGTTCCACATGCAAGTGTCTCTCCTGAGCCACGCTCCCATACTCTCATACGAACTCTGTTGTCATCTATGATATTGATAAATTCCGTATTAATCTTGTTAGGAAATGCCTTGTAATTCTCAAAATGTGGCCCCATTTTCTCAAGGTCTAGCTTACGAACATCTTCATCCATTTTTATTACACAGTGAGGATTACCCATTGATATACAGTCAACCACATATTCTTCGCCGTCAACCTCAATGGTTTCACCTAGCATCTTCTCATTATTACTAATAACTGGAACCTTCTCGGCAATAAATTCAGGACTTCCCATATCAACTCGAACTGACTTAACCTTGCCATCTACCACATTAAGCTCTAGTGTCTTAATTCCTGCTAATGTCTCTATTGTAACAGTAGTCTTATTAGTTAGTCCCTTGTCATGAACAAACTTACCAACACATCTGATTCCGTTGCCACACATCTCGCCACGAGAACCGTCAGCGTTATACATTATCATCTGAAAATCTGCAACATCAGAAGCAGCAACCAGAATCAGGCCATCTGAGCCGATTCCGAAATGGCGGTCACTAACCTTAATTGCAACTTTATCAGCATCCTTTATCATTTCCTTGGTGCAGTCAACATACACATAATCGTTACCACAGCCTTGCATCTTAGTAAATTTCATAATCTATCTCCTTGTATTACTTAAGCACTACAGGTCATACTTTCAATGACGGATATGCACCTGTGCGCTCATACAATTCATATTCATATAAGTGATATATACCTGTTCGCTCATACAATTCATATTCATATAAGTGATATATACCTGTTCGCTCATACAGAAAATCGCTCTACAGGTATATATCACTTATATCCTTAACACATTGTCGCTCTACAGGTATATATCACTTATATCCTTAACACATTGTCGCTCTACAGGTGCATATCCTACACTTATCTTATACACCCTTAACACAGGACAATACAGTTTCATAATTAAGCGGGCCGCCAAATAGGTCCAGGGCGGAACCAACTGTTACATTAAGCTTATCATTTCCGATTTCTTTGATGGCCATAACGTCATCATAGTCACCTACGCCACCAGCATAAGTAATAGGAATGCCTTCCCACTTACCAAGTAGTTTAACAAGCTCCACTTCTATTCCACATTGCTTACCTTCCACATCAGCTGCATGAATAAGGAACTCGTCACAATAGTCTGAAAGAGAGCTTAGAAGCTCTAGTGTAACCTCTTCACGAGTGAATTTCTGCCATCTATCAGTAACTACAAAGTAGTCATCGCCCTTCCTTCGGCAGCTAAGATCTAATACTATATGCTCCTTACCAACAGCATCAACCAGCTTATTAAGATTATCATAATTAATCTTGCCATCCTTGAATACATAGGATGTAACAATGACATGGCTGGCTCCAGCCTCTATATATCCCTTAGCATTGTCAGCATTAACTCCTCCACCAATCTGCAAGTTGTTAGGATATGTCTTAATTGCCGCTAATGCCTGGTTCCTTGTCTCTTCATAATAAGGGCTGTCAGGATGATTAAGCATTATTACATGGCCACCTCTTAGTCCTTCCTTAGCATAAAAGGACGCAAAAAACGTTGCATCCTTCTTAGAGACAAAATTCTCGTTAGCGGTGTCAACATCATCATTTAAAGACCCGCCAACAATTTGTTTTACTTTACCATTATGTATATCAATACAAGGTCTAAATTCCATAGTTCTCCTTTTTAATACATTATAACGCCTATAAGGTGTCTCGCCCCATTTTGGTTTTCGCTTCGCGAAAAGGGGCTCGACGTGCAGCACTTTGACTATGTCAAAATGCTGCGTTATTCATCAACGCTATAGTTAGGCGCTTCCTTCGTAATATGAATATCATGAGGATGAGATTCCTTAAGTGATGCCGCAGAAATCTTAATGAATCTGGCTCTATTCTGTAACTCAGGAATAGTTGGACATCCACAATATCCCATACCTGATCTAATTCCACCAATAAGCTGGAATACAACGTCCTCTAACGAGCCCTTATAAGCCACACGACCTTCTACTCCCTCTGGTACAAGCTTCTTAGCACCCTCTTGGAAATATCTGTCCTTAGAGCCATTCTCCATAGCAGCAATAGAACCCATTCCACGATATACTTTGTATTTTCTTCCCTGGAACAGCTCGAATGTTCCTGGAGACTCATCACAGCCTGCGAACATTGAACCCATCATACATACAGAGCCACCTGCTGCAAGAGCCTTAGTCATATCTCCTGAATACTTGATACCACCATCAGCTACAATAGGGATACCTCTCTTCTTAGCAACCTCATATACTTCCATAATTGCAGATATCTGTGGTACACCAATACCGGCTACAACACGAGTAGTACAGATAGAACCTGGTCCAATACCAACCTTAACAGCATCTGCTCCAGCATCAATTAGAGCCTCTGCAGCCTCAGCTGTCGCTATATTACCTGCAATAACCTGTAAGTCAGGATAAGCCTTCTTAACCTTGCTTACAGCCTCAATAATATTCTTAGAATGACCATGTGCAGAGTCAAGTACAATAACGTCTACCTTAGCCTTAACAAGAGCATCAACACGCTCCATCATATTGCCTGTAATACCAACTCCTGCACCACAAAGTAGTCTTCCCTGCTCATCCTTAGCTGAATCAGGATACTTAATCTGCTTCTCAATATCCTTAATAGTAATAAGTCCACGAAGAATATTATTATCATCAACGATAGGCAGCTTCTCTTTTCTAGCCTTGGCAAGAATCTTCTTAGCATCCTCTAATGTAATGCCAACAGGAGCTGTAATTAACCCCTCGCTTGTCATTGATTCGCTAATCTTCTTAGAGAAATCTGTCTCGAACTTAAGGTCACGATTAGTAATAATACCTACTAATGTCTTATCTGTCTCGCTCTTAGTAATAGGAACTCCTGAGATACGAAACTTAGCCATAAGATTATCCGCATCCTTAATAGTATTCTCCGGTGTAAGTGAAAATGGATCTGAAATAACACCATTCTCTGATCTCTTAACCTTGTCTACTTCATCAGCCTGAGCCTCGATGGACATATTCTTATGGATAATACCAATTCCACCCTGACGTGCCATTGCAATAGCCATTCTGTGTTCTGTTACAGTATCCATTGCCGCACTCATCATTGGAATATTAAGCTCTATCTTCTTAGTCAGATGGGTCTTAAGATTAATCATGTTAGGTGTAACCTCTGAATATTGTGGCACCAAAAGCACATCATCAAATGTAATTCCATCTCCAATTATTGTTCCCATATCGTTCCTTCTTTCTTATAAATGTATTATTACTTAAAGGCAAATACTATTCTTCTTTGCCATGCATATCTCTAAATATTCCTGCAATCATATCGAACACAATCCATATACCACCGCCAACGGTAGCTGCTAAGAATATTAATACAATATTGATAAGCAAATCCTTACTTGTAAGTGTATCCTGCATAAAACCTGTAAATATGGTATAAATCGGTTTAATCAGGAAAATGTAGCCTGCAACAAAAAGTGCCAAGCCAGCACCAATAATAGATATTAACTTAGCTATAACCTTGCAAGCACCTTCGCTTAACTTCACTTTTTCTCCCCTCAAATAAAGCTTTACTCGTCAAATTATAATAATTTATGATAACAAAAATAGCACTAATTATCAATGATAATAGTGCTAATTTTAGTGTTTTATTTGTGAATTATGGCAACATATAGTATATAAGCCCGAATCCTATTCCAAGTATTGCGCCCACAACCACATCTTTGACAAAATGAACCCTCTCAATAACTCGAAGTGCCGCTAATATCACCCCGAATACAAGCATAGGAATTCCCAGCCTGTAATCATAATAGAATACCGTCATAGCTATTATGAATATGGAAAATGTATGACGAGAAGGCATGCTCTTACCCTTAGTGGTTTTGCCTGTCATAGGCGGGATTCCAGTGACTTCATAAGGTCTTGGTGCGTTATATATATGGCGAAAAGCCGAAACCAGCACAAAGGAAATGCCAGGGACTAATATCGCCTCTATAAAGCTTACTTTATTCTCAATAAAAAACATAACCAAAACAGCGATATAGGCTATCGCCGTTACTACAGTTATAGTACGGTCTAATATAATAACAATCTTTTCTTTCATCATTTAACCTAATATAATGCTTACTACAGTGTCTATATGAGAAAGTCTGCCAGGTCGTAAGGCATCCTCCCACAAGTGGGTCCCTCCTTACGACAAAGCTCATAAAGAAAATCGCGAGCTAGTTATTTCAAAATATCTTTCCTTTACTACAGTATCTATATGAGACTTATATAAATCTAAAAAAGGCGATATGCCTAACATATCGCCATAGTGTATCACATTGTACTATATAACATAAGGTACATTCATAACAATTAACCCCTAATAATTAAACTGTCTTAACGTTAATTGCTTGTGGCCCCTTGTCGCCCTCTGACACCTCATATTCTACCTCGGCGCCTTCCTTAAGAGTCTTGTACTCATCATCTGATACGATACCTGAGAAATGTACGAATATATCATTACCTTCCTCATCACAGATAAATCCATAGCCCTTCTGGTTATTAAACCATTTTACTGTACCTTTGCTCACCTTTACTTCCTCCGAAATTATAAATAAAATCTACGCTTTCACGCAAGAAAAATGCTAACACAAAACAATACAAAATTCAAGTGTTTTATAACATCTTATCAAAGACAATTCCAACAGAATTAAGAAAGTCAAACATCCATTTGTCAAAGGCGTGTTCTAAGCTCTTATCTAAGCTGAATTCCTTCATACTTGTTCCTGTTGTAATTGTAAGATTGCCATCTACAAACCGAAATATAGCTACAAGATGCATATCACTTACCGCTACAGATAACTCATTTGCCATGGCAATCTGCTCCACAATATTACAAGGCAGAGCGAATATAATCTGAAAGCTAAGAGGTGCCTTCTTGCCTTTAACAATATTGTAACACAAGTCACGAAACAGTTCATAAGGCATAAGAGAATCTCTCTCATCCATCTTATCTAACTCAACGTCACTGAAGAAATCATCTAGTCTGTGGCCATCAATATTAAATGATGCAAATGTGTTAATTGTAGCTTCCTGAAGCAGAAAAAAGTCGAATGTATTTTTTAATAGCAATTCATTCATGCATTTTCTAACTTCAATTACGTTGTACGATACCATTATTTTATAGGTTCTCCTGTAGACCTGCTTACAAGTGTAGGAGCGTTCTTCTCTTCCTGTGTCATCTCATCTAACTCATCCCATGAAGGAATTACAACTCTTTTGTCATGACGTCTTAAGATAATTCCTGCAATGAGTCCAGAGCCTAATACAAGAAGGCTGAAGCCCCAGCCAAATACAAGGTTCGCCCATCCTGAATATCCATCAGCTGCTCCATATACACCGCCAGTCATTATTAGCTCATACATATTAATTATGAATAATAATCCAAGCAAAATTGGTGTAACGAACTTAAGTGATGTAACAAACCACCACTTAGGCGCTTTGAATTTGACAGTGTTCTTGTTAACCTCTGTAAGTATCTTCTTAGAATCGAACATCCAAGCAACTGCCACACATTCCAGGACACCAATTAGAATCATATTAATCTGGTTAGTGTAGTGATCTACGATATCAAGTACTGCAAGACCTGCTCCGTTCATATAAAGCAATGATATTAATGCAGCAGCTATACTTATTATAATTGTAACCTTCTTCTGCTTCCATCCAAAATATGTAGCAAGACTTACTGATACACCTTCAATAATTGAGAAGGCAGAATCAATAGCAAGCGTTACAAGACACAGATAGAATAAGAAGCCGAATATGGCATTAAATACACCTGAACCTGTTAGTGACACAATAGCCTGTGGATATATCTTAAATGCTGTTGCAACACCTGATGTTGACATATCATCAAGCATTCCTACACCACCCATTGTTGTGTACATAACAATACTTGAAAGTATTGAGCAGAACACATCTGATAATGCTATTATAACAGAATCAACAGCAATATTAGTCTTATCATCAAGATAAGAACCATAAGCGAACATAATAGCCATTACAACAGACAGACTATAGAACACCTGTCCAACAGCATCTACCCATAGAGATGCATCGCCTAGCATACTCCAGTTAGGAATGAATAGCTTAGCCATTGCTGCCCCTGTGTTCGGCATTGTAAATCCCTTAATAGCCATAATAATCATAAGAATGATTGGAACAAATACTGTATATTTTACAACCTTACCAACTGAGTTGGCACCATCTCTGATACAGAAATAAATCAATGCCCATGCAACAACACCGAATATAATAACCATTAGTGGCCACTGGCTCCAGCCTGTTGTATCTCCAGTTGTCTCTATCAGTTCAAAGAACAAGTTACTTGCAGCCTGAGTATCACCTGTCATATCAGCAAATCTAAAGCTGTTACCTGCCATAAGAAGCACCCATGCAAATACGATAGCATAGTAAGTAACAATAAGGAAGGCATTAGCTGTTGCAGCCCACGCTACTGGCTTGTTCACCTTATTTAGAGATGCAAGACCTCTAAGAGCACCACCGTGAACCTTTCGTCCAATTGCAATTTCCATCATTAGAAGTGGAATACCCATAACAACTAACGCAATAAGATATGCAAAGAGGAATGCTCCGCCTCCGTGAGCTGCCATAAGTCCCGGGAATCTCCACGCATTTCCAAGACCAACAGCCGAACCTACTGCTGCTAAGATAAATGTTAATCGGCTATTCCATCTACCCTTCTGTTCCATAACTTATATCGCCTCCATAACTAATTAATTTAATGTATTATATAAAATACATTTCATAACACAAAGGACATTTTACCACAAATACATTGTTATTATTAACGAAATTTCACATTTTTTGTGGATTAGTCTTATAAACAATAGATGCGGGTATAAATACACACTTAAGCGCTTTGACAACACTAAGTTTTTAATGATATATTCTTATACGAAATATTAAGAGAAAAAGGGATATTATTATATGACTTTAAATGAGCTAAAAAGCGGAGAATCCGCAATTATTAAAACTGTAAATGGTAAGGGAGTATTAAGGCAGCATTTCTTAGATATGGGGCTTATACCGGGTGCTAGTGTAACTCTCACTAAGTTAGCTCCTCTTGGAGACCCTATGGAGCTTAGAATACATGGCTACGAATTAACCCTTCGTCTGTCTGATGCTGAGAATATAGAAATTACTGAGCCTTTATCGCCTCATGACATAACAGTTGAGTCAGATAATGCTGTGGAAAAGATACTTGAAGAGAACTCTCACCCTCTCAAGGGATATCATCCTGAAGAGGAGCACCCTGGCCTTGGTGAAGGAGGTATTCATCACGACAAGTCAACGGAGCATCCTGTTGCAGATGATGTAACATTAACATTTGCCCTGGCAGGAAATCAGAACGCTGGCAAGACTACCCTATTCAACCAGTTAACAGGCTCTAACCAGCATGTTGGTAACTTCCCAGGCGTTACAGTAGACAAGAAATCAGGAGTCATAAGAGGTCACGAGAATACTGATGTTACTGACCTTCCAGGAATCTATTCCCTGTCGCCATATTCCAACGAAGAATTAGTCTCAAGGCAGTTCATATTAGAAGAACATCCTATGGGAATTATTAATATTGTAGACGCAAGCAACATAGAGCGTAATCTGTATCTTACAATGCAGCTTATGGAACTTGATATACCTATGGTGCTTGCCCTTAATATGATTGATGAGGTAAGAGGCAACGGCGGTTCCATTCGTGTCAACGAGATGGAGCATGCCCTTGGAATACCAGTTGTTCCAATTAGTGCCCTTAAGAACGAAGGTATTGATGAATTAATTGACCATGCATATCATGTGGCAAAATATCAGGAGAAGCCTCTCATAACTGACTTTTGTGATAAGAACGACAAGGGCGGCGCTGTTCACAGGTGTATCCACTCAATCATGCATACAATTGAAGATCACGCAGAGAAGGCTAACATTCCTATAAGATTTGCAGCAAGCAAGATTATTGAGGGTGATGAGATTGTTCTTAAGTCTCTTAATCTGTCTGAAAATGAGCTTGAAACAATCGAGCACTTAATCCTTCAGTTAGAAGAAGAAAGTGGATTAGACCGCTCTGCTGCCATTGCAGATATGCGCTTTAGCTTTATACAGAAATTATGCAAGGATACTGTTGTAAAGCCTAAGGAAAGCAAGGAGCATATTAAGAGTAGAAAAATCGACAGGATTCTTACTGGAAAATATACTGCAATACCATGCTTTATTCTTGTAATGGCTGCCATATTCTTCTTAACATTTAACGTAATAGGAGCATTCCTGCAGAACTTATTAGAGATGGGGATATTGTACTTAACAGATGTTGTAGACTCTCTCTTAACATCAATGAATGTTAACGAAGCCCTTCACGCACTAATTACAAAAGGAATATTCGCTGGAGTAGGCTCTGTTGTCAGCTTCGTTCCTATAATAGTTGTACTATTCTTCTTCCTGTCACTTCTTGAAGACTCAGGATATATGGCAAGAATAGCATTTGTTATGGATAAGCTTCTTAGAAGAATCGGGCTCTCAGGAAAAAGTATTGTGCCAATGCTTATAGGCTTTGGATGTACTGTTCCTGCTGTTATGTCAAGCAGAACCCTGTCTTCAGAACGTGACCGTAAGATGACAATTATGCTGACACCATTTATGAGCTGTTCAGCCAAGCTTCCTATATATGGCTTTTTAGCTGACGCATTTTTCCCTGAATTCTCAGGTCTTATTATGGTGGGAGTATATTTTATTGGAATACTAATTGGAATTCTTGTTGCTAAAATTTCTAACAAATTCGCCTTCAAGGGAAGTGCTGTTCCATTCGTTATGGAGCTTCCTAATTACAGACTTCCAGGTCTTAAGAATGTGGGACATTTGCTATGGGATAAGGCAAAGGATTTCCTTCAGAGAGCATTTACAGTAATACTTATTGGAACAATTATTGTATGGGTACTTCAAAGCTTCGATATACATTTTAACCTTGTAGCAGATGACAGCGAAAGCATACTTGCTGTAATTGCAAATGTAATATCACCAATATTCGCCCCAATGGGATGCGCAGATTATAGAATTATTACTTCTCTTGTGTCAGGCTTCTTGGCAAAGGAAAGTGTTGTATCAACATTTACCGTATTATTCGGGCCAGGAAATGCCATTGCCGCTACAATCGGTGTTGCCAGCGGCTCAGCTCTTCTAATATTCTGTCTCCTATACACTCCTTGTGTGGCTGCAATTGCTGCAATAAGAAGGGAGTTAGGAAGACTGTGGGCGCTTGGAGTAGCCCTTGGCCAGTGCGTTATTGCCTGGATATTCGGCGTGTTAGTTTACCAGACAATTCTATTGTTCCTGTAATTGTTTAGACGCCTGACTTAGATGCTCAAAGCGTTGTTGTTTTTCTAATCCTTGTGTCTTCATCATCTTCTTAACCTTGATTAAGTAGTTGATGTATATAAGGTACATGGCAATCTCTGCAATCTCGCTTATGGACACTACAATAACTCCTATTAATACAAGGGATGATCTTGCAGTGAAGAAGCTAAATGTTAATCCCATAAGGATTACTACTGTATATATTGCAATGCCAAACTTTAATGTAAATATGCCTCTGTCAGATGTCTTGTAATCTTCATACTTATCAGCAACATTGATACATCCTTGTATCACCGCAATAATAGCCCACAAATCAAATAATCCAGCGACAATTGTAACTACCATTTCTGCCTGAACATCAATAAACACAGGCACTAATGTACTAATCACTGAAATAACAACAATTATAGCTGCTTCTTTGAATTTCTTCTCATCTTTGCTGGCTATTATGGCACCAATCAAAACAATTATCCAGCTTACAATGGATACTGCGTTATAGAGTTCCTCTCCGAACCTGGAAAGCAGGCTAACTATTGCATAATCCGCTATTTCAAAATCACCAGAACCATCTCCAAATAAGCTTATCAGCATAGATAGAAGGTTGAATAAAATCGATCTTATAGCCCTGATTATCTCTCCAACAATTATTATTTTGATACCCTTGTATGCATTAGCTAAAAACATATTACGTCTCCAATCCCTTTAGCCCATTCCATATCTACAAACAGTATAATTCATATCCAACACATATTGATATTCCACTGATTTAGACAGCTTCTTAAGCAAACCATAATTAGATGTGACAATCTTCTGGTTAGCTTCCTCGTTATTCAAATAAATACATTTACCATCGTCAATTATCATTAGAATAGCATTATCCTTCATAAAGCGAATCATAACCTGAATGTCAACCTCTTTAGAGTCGTGAGTCTTCTCAGCATAGGCTGCCATCTCTTCAACACATAGCGCCGCTCTGAAGGCATGCTTACTGTTAATTCCCTGCTCCTTGGCATAGCTTCTAATCTGTCTTGAACATTCTACCGCTTCAGCAGGATTTACTGTAAGGTAGATGTCCTTCTCATTATCGTCACGCTTCTTCTTATCTCTGCTAAGCTCAATGAAATAGCGAATAAGGTTAGCTACAAATATGATTGCGTGAGTTACAAAATACGAAAACCATACCCACTCTGGTGCAAATAATTGGGCAAATATAAATGCAAACAGTGGCAATGTAGCATTTCCTATAATAGTTAAAGCAGTAGAGAACTTGTATATCTTTCTATTTGTAAAATACAATCTCAACAGCTCATTAGTTCCAAGGAAAATAAAATATATTGCATATATTCTAAGGGAAGCTATTCCACCAGCTGGAATGTCCTTTACACCATTTAAGCTGTATAACAATTCAGGGAAGAATTCAATTGCAACCATGAATAATATGGATATAAATGTGGCTGCACCTATTCCCTGTCTCATAAGAACTCTAAGTCCCTTGAAATTCTCTGCGCCGCTAAAGAGTCCACACAGCGGTCGTACAGATCCTGCTATCCCGCCAACTAACGCATTGGCTATGCTAAATGCAAATCCACAGACTCCCTTGATTGTACCGCCACTTTCTCCAAAGGCCATCAGTAACACTGCCACAATTACGTAGTTCTGAAGAGCCATCATGGCCTGATTAGCAGAATCAGGCAATCCTAATACAAGAATCTCCTTTGCCTCTCTAAGGGATGGCTTCTCTCCTCCTGTCTTGAACAAATCCGTCTTCCATATGAGATAAACCAAGGTTGTAGTACATCTAACAACATTAGCAGCTGCCGTACCATATCCTGCACCAGCAACTCCCAAATTAAGCGGTCCTACAAAGAGCAAATCCAACAGTAGATTAACAGCTCCCTCTAATGCTGCCAAGCCCATTAAAACCTTCATCTTGCCTATAATCTGAAGCTGCAATACACCTATGGAGGATATTAGTCCAAAGGGCGAAGAAATCATAATACCAATTGCATAGCTCCACACAAGGGAGTTCATATCTGGCGACAAATGATAAGAGGATATGATTAAATATACAAGTGGAATCTGAGCAAGAGATATAAAAATAGCTGTAAGTATCATAACAACTCTAAGAGTACTTCGAGTCTTATATAGTCCCTTAATATCAATCTGTCCCATTCCCTGGGATAGTCTTGCAGATGCTCCAGCTGATATCACCATTGAGATTATTCCTATAGCAACTGTGGCTGGTTGGAAAATGTTAACAGATGATAAGGCATTGCTTCCACAAAAATTACCTACAACCAAACCATCTACTGTAATTAGAAGTAATGTAGAAAGATTAGTCATTAGCATAGCCGGAAAATACTGCTTTAGTTTTCTTTTAGTCAAATCACCGTCGAATTTGAATTCGTTATCTGTACGAAAATCGCTTACTGCATAGCTGTTTTCATTCATAATCTTGTATACTCCATTTTTATAAAAAATCTATTCTATTATATCAGATAAATCCGATAATTATATACAAATATGGCATTTATCTTCATATTTTATTGAGTTGTTTTGTATCACAATGTATAATATCTTTATATTTGCCAAAAAGAACTAACACTTGGAGGGCTCTTACGAACAATGAAGAAAAAGAAATCACTAATTACTAAATCAATAACCAGGCTTATTCTACTTGGCGTTGTAATACTTGCAAGTATAAGCGTCGTTACAGGACTTCAATTCTATAACATAATGGAATCCGAATATAAAGAAAGTGGCAACTCATTCATACAGGTATTATCATCAGAAATAGATGCTAACTATATCAAAGAGGTTACCGCTGCTGAGAATAAAGAACAATACATCAACCTTTCATGGCGAAATATCGATTCATATCTTCAGGAAAATGTTGCTTATGATAAGAAGTATCTTAGCATACGCGTTATTGTTCCTGATTCAGAGGATTCTAAGAAAGCACTTTGTCTATGGTCAGAGTCTGTATTTGATGAGATGAAAACACAGCCTATGACTGAGCATCCGCTGTCTGCAATAGAACAGGTAGGAATCCTGCAAAATGATTCAATCGAGTCTAACAAGGAGTCAGATGAACTATATGTTGATATTGTTAACGACAAGCTTACCGGAACATTAATTAAGCCTATAGCAGATAATGAAAACAATATTATTGCTTTCGTTGAATTAGACTTAGACCTAACAGAGATTCAACGTTCTCTTGTCCTGTTAGTTTCTGCAATTGCATTATTTATAATCTGCATACTTATCCTTGCATTAGAGGTTTATTTCTACTTCTCTAAGAGGGAGGTAATGGAGCCTATTCTTCAGCTTACAGAAGCCACATCTAATGTAGTTGACCAGTTAAAGAATGATGTGGAGCTTAAGCCTCTCAAGATAAGAACAAATGACGAGATTGAAGATCTTGCCCATTCCTTCGAGGACATGGAGAAGAACTTAAGAAATTACATTAAGGAAAATGATAAAATAACAACAGAAAGAGAGCGAATCAAGACAGAGCTTAACCTTGCTGCAAACATTCAGGCTGATATGTTAATTAAGCATTTCCCTCCTTTCCCTAACAGGAAGGACTTCAACATATATGCTTCAATGAATCCAGCCAAAGAGGTAGGCGGCGACTTCTATGACTTTTTCCTAATTGACGAAAGTCACTTAGCCCTTGTTATTGCCGATGTATCAGGCAAGGGTGTTCCTGCTTCACTATTCATGATGCGTTCTATGTTAATGATTGAATCACTTACTACTCAGACACGGAGTCCTGCGCAGATTCTAGGAACACTTAACAGCATGATAAGTGAGAATAACGCCAGCAAAATGTTCGTAACAGTATGGCTGGCAATACTTGATCTTAAGACTGGCAAGCTTATAGCCGCTAATGCAGGTCATGAATATCCTATTATCAAAAAGCCTGGAGAGAAATTCGAGCTATACAAAGACAAGCACTGCTTCATTGTTGGTGGCAAAAAGAAAATGACATATAAGGAATATGAATTAGACTTAGAGCCTGGAACAGTTATATTCGTATATACAGATGGTGTTCCAGAGGCGAAGAATGCCGAAAATGAAATGTATGGTCTTGATGCTACTGTTGATGCTCTTAATAAAGAGCCTAATGCAGATGTTGAGACACTTGTTAAGAATGTCCAGGGAAGCGTATCAGACTTCGTAAAGGATGCCGAACAATTCGACGACCTTACTACCCTTTGTATTGAATACTGTGGCCCTATGGATTAGGTCCTATTGATTAACTTCGATTTACTATATATTATATAAGTTATAAAAAAAGATTAGATACTTTTGATTCATAAAAGTATCTAATCTAACTTAATTCTTTCTAAGAATCTGTTTCGCACATCTTCTATATCTTCATCAAATGAAAATGCCATCTCCTCAAACAATTTCTTGCCAGCAATATCTAACATCTTCTCGTCTTGCGCCATCACCTTCTTGCCCTCTTGTATTCTAACTAGTCTTCTAAGATACACTGTCTTAACAATTCGTGCCAACTCCAGCGGCTCGAAGCATGCTATTTTCTCTTTGTACTTCTCACCCCGCTGTCTGTCGTTGTCCGCTTCGATAACCTCTAATTCAGTCACCTTATGGAACAGCTCCTCTAACTCTTCACGAGGCTTAACATCTCTTACACGTGCCTTCTCACTCTTAACCGGTGTAACTACCTGGCTCTTGGTATGATACACAGGAACCAGAATATAATACAACTTCTCGGAGCCTTTGCCTGCTAATGCCATCTCTTTGATTTCATCAACACAGCACACTCCATTGGTCTCGTGGACAAGGTAATCGCCTACTTTGTATTCCTTCATAAAACCACCCAATCAATACTATATATATCATCGCGATTACTATGATTATAACACTTTTTACAAGATTTTTCTAGAACTTATATCCTTCCTTTATCTTAATAAATTCTTCTTCTAACCTATGGGAAATGTTCTTCTTAATAGACAAATTGTGTCTCAGACGCTTCTCAATGTTGTTAAGATTCTTAATCTGGCGCTCTATATCATCCATATCCTTGCCATTAACGAAATCCACAACGTCGGATGTCATTATAAGCATAAGATATACATTTCCCAGAAGATATTCTTTGTAAAATGTAACATATTCATAGGAGCTATATAACATCTGGTATGTATAATAGGCTAAGTAGGCTTTGTATTTATCATGAAGCTTAGGATACTTATTTATAATCTCTTCGCATTTGTCATTGAAAAAATCATCGGCCTGAACTGCCGTCATCTTGCCAAATATCTTGTTGTAGGACTTAGAGAAATCATACAGGGCGTCCTGAAAGCTAAACCTTCCATCCTTTAAGTCATTCATAATAATCCTGTCAATAATTGCAAATGAATAGAAGGTGTACTTATATTCTTCCTTGTCTGGAACGTGTCCCATTATTGGTACAGTTTTAATATCTATATCCTGAGCCATTACATGCGAATGCAGCTTTCTATAGTAATAGTATAGATTGCTCATTAGCTGGGAAATACCAGCATCACTATTAATATAATCTATAACCTTATCTCTAATGGCAAGGATATCATCGTAATGCTTCTCGTTGAACTTATGCTGTATCCATAGGGGAACTATCTCATCCCCCTCATAATCAACCATCCTAATATCGGACATATTCTCTAGAAACAGCCTTGCTGTCATGGGACACGAAAGTTCGAAGGTAACCTCTTCGTCGTCGCCTATTCTGATGCTACGCCTTGGATATATGCGACATATCTCAGGCATCAATTCTTCTCTACCCTTAAGCTGGAGGCGGCAAAGTCCATCCTTCGTCTCATTAGCGCAGCGACCGAAGAATCTTCTGACTTCCTTGTCCTCTCCAAACGTCATAGTAGCCTTAAGCCTAAAGCCTTCAGCTCCCTCTTCCTTCTCATAGCGCTCTCTTGTCTCATTATCAATTGAGATACGCCATCCTCTGCAACAGGTATTAGGGCACTTAGTAGCCAGGCATTCAAATTGTTCGTAAAAGCTTATTACTCTTGTTCCCACTTCTTAACATACTCCCTTATATGCGAAGCAAGCGCTGACGTAGCGCTACTGATTAATGATTTGTCTAAATAGCACAGACCAAGAAGACGATACTCCTTAGGCTCTAGTGGATATATATCAACATCTGCTGTGTTAGTCTTAATAAATAATGTTGGCATAATGGAAAGTCCTGCACCACACTGGACCATGGCAATAGTTGATTGCTCATCAAGAATATGACAGTTAGCTCTAACCTCAAGATGATGCTCGTACAAATAACTGTTAACATCCTTATTATAGCTATCCTGCTGCACAACGAAGGGCTGGTTCTCAAGCTCCTCCGGGGTAATCTTCTTAATCTTCTTATCAAAATACCCCTTAGGTGCAACACATTTTAATTCATCCTTATATAAGGCTTCGAACTCTAACCCCTCACAGGCTTTCTCAGATATTATTCCTAGATCAATTGCTCCAATCTTGGTCCACTCGCACACATCAGAATATGAACCCTGAAATAGCTGAAGCTGTATACCTGGATGAACCTCTGTAAATGTTGTAATAATATCAGACATCCACGCAAGGCACACTGTATTGGTGCAACCAATCTTCACAAAGCCTGTCTGTAATCCCTTCATCTCATCAAGCTTCTGATTAAGACCATTATTAGCCTGTATGATTTTCATAATGTATGGATAAAGCTGCTCTCCTGTTGCAGTAAGCTTCGTACCATTCTTATCTCTTACAAATACTGCTGTGCCGATTTCCTCTTCCATGGAGGATACTGCGTGGCTTATGGCTGAGGGCGTAAGATGCATAATCTTAGCTGTCTTGGCAAAGCTCCCCTGTTCTATTATCTGACTAAATATCTCATAAGTTAGTAAAGTCATAGCTCTGTTTCTCCTAGGTTTATATACGATTAAATGCTATACTCCTTATAACATATTGACGCACCGAGCAAAGCTCGGAATGCTGTCATAAGGCATCCACCATGCTACGCATGGTACCCCTTATGACATATTATAGTTGAAATTAATTCAAGTTACAAGTGAAAAAGTTGAACTTTACTAAATGTGAGATATTTAATATTTAAATGTTTTAGTAATCTTTTTTCTTTTTTTGGGGCAACGAGGTTGCCTCTTTTTTTGTACTAAAAGACACGCAACACATCTACGGTATGGGCGGCTGCACCAAGCAGGTCAATTCTGTCACTAAGCTTCTTCTGGTAATCTATGAAGACTTCGAATTCCTCATCTGATAAAGAGTTAAGCATAGGTCTAAAATGATTAGCCGCTCCATCTGGTGAGAATATTACTTCTCTTCTTACCTGCAGTCCTTCATTAACTTTGTCTATATCCTCTAGTCGCACGAAGCTATATATCTTATCTTCATTGTTGATATGATACATATCATCAACATTTCCATTCTTAATATCATCAAGAATTGTATGTTCTTCAAAACCATGCATAAGAACACCGTACTCATTCATAATATAGGCAACTAATATTACGCCCCCACTCTTAGTAATTCTTATTGCCTCCTTAAGAGCTTTCCTTCTGTCCTCGAGAGTCGTAAGGTGATACATAGGTCCTAGAAGCAGCGTCATGTCACTGATGTTATCCTTGATGTCGCGAAGCTTTCTAGCGTCTCTCTTATAGCATGTCAATATGTCCTCATAATTGGACATAGCCTTGGCGGCATTCTGCTTTAATCTTCCAAGGTTATAGCGGACAACATCAATAGCGATTATGTTGTCTGTCTTCTCAAGCAGGGGTACAGTATATGCGCCGGCACCTGCACCAATATCGGCAATGGTATTAGGCTTAAGCTCATCTATATACTTTAATATATAGTGCATAGTAACCTCGTATTCCACTTTGCCGTGGCGCGTCTTTAATCTCTTATCCTCATTAAATTTGTTATAAAACTCTTCTATCCTGTTCATAACATCTATTATAACTGATTATAATAAGTCTGCACACAAGAAATATAAGTATTGGCACGCAAACCTTATATATAGTATAATGGATGTTGCGTGGCACTATATGTGCATATTATATAAGCAAAGGAGAATGATTATGTGGGCTGAAGAAGCAGTATTTTATCAAATATATCCATTGGGGTTTTGCGGAGCATCATTTGAAAATGATGGAGTGTGTAACAAGAATATCACTTCTGTTATAGACTGGATTCCACATCTTAAGAAATTAGGTATAAATGCAATTTATTTTTCACCAATTTTTGAATCAGATACACATGGATACAACACAAGAGACTATACATTAATCGATAAGAGATTAGGAACTAATGAGGACTTTGCTAAGGTTTGTAAAGAGCTTCACGCTAATGGAATTAAGGTTGTATTAGATGGTGTATTCAACCATGTAGGAAGAGGATTTTGGGCATTTGAGGATGTGCTTAAGAATAGAGAAGGTTCTCCTTATGTATCCTGGTTCGATCGTATAGCATTTGACGGCAATTCTAATTATAATGACGGACTATGGTACGAGGGCTGGGAAGGCAACTTCGACTTAGTCAAGCTCAATCTAAGAAATGAAGACGTTATTAATCATATATTCGATGCAATAAGAGGCTGGGTTAATGAATTCGACATTGATGGACTTCGACTTGATGTGGCATATTGCTTAGACCATGACTTCATCAGAAGACTTCGTGACCTTGCTAATAATATTAAGCCTGAGTTCTACCTAATTGGAGAGACACTTCACGGAGACTACAATATGATTATGAATGACGGAATGCTTCATAGTGTTACTAACTATGAATGCTACAAAGGACTTTATTCAAGCTTCAATTCTATGAATATGTTCGAGATTATTCATTCACTCAAGAGACAGTTCGACAGAGACCCTTGGTGTCTCTATACAGGTAAGCACCTGCTTAGCTTCGTAGATAATCATGATGTAACAAGAGTTGCTAGTATATTGAATAACGAGAATCATCTTCCACTTATATATGCACTTTGCTTTGGAATGCCTGGTATTCCTTGTGTGTATTATGGAAGTGAGTGGGGCTTCAAGGCAAGAAAAGAAGATGGGGACCCTGCTCTTCGTCCTTGCTTCGACAAACCGGAGTGGAATGATTTAAGCGACTGGATCAGCAAATTATCAAATGCTGTTACAAGTACAAAAGCACTATCTTACGGAATGTTCGATTCTATTGTCCTTACTAATCAGCAATGTGCATTCCTTAGAAGCTGTGATGACGAGAGAATCTTAGTATGCATCAACGCAGACGAGAATCCTTTCTATATGAACTTTGATTTAGGTGTTGCACAAGGTGTTGACCTAATATCTGGTGAAACTATTGAATTCAACAATGGCTTTGAAGCCAAGGGATATAGTGCTTATTATTTGAAGCTGTAAACCGCAGCCAAAAATCAGGTAATTAATAAAGGCTAGTAGGTTGATGTGCCCTCCTAGCCTTTTATTTCGTTCTTATTCTCTTTATCTTCACTCTTCTCATCTGAATCACTCTCAGGAATATTCAGCTTAATATGAACCTTGGTTACACGATTCTTCTCTACTCCTGTAACAGTAATCTGATGGAAGTCTTCAGTAATAACCTTCTCGTCAAGGTTAGGGAAATGATCAAATTCTCCAACCACATATCCACCAATGGTATCATAATCATCTGATGATACCCCTAACGGAATCTCGTTACATAAGTCTTCCAGGTTGGCAGAACCTAATACATCATATTCATTCTCGCCAGTCTCAATTATATCATCCTCTTCATAAGTATCGAACTCATCTCGAATCTCACCTACTAATTCCTCAAGTAAGTCTTCAAGAGTTATCATTCCGGCAACAGCACCATATTCATCAATTACAATTGTAATTCCGAAGGAATTAGAACGCATCTCATCAAATAGCTCTGCCGTATTCTTCTTCTCATATGTAAAATGTACATCTCGAAGGAAAGAACGCATCTTGAAATTCTCTCGATTCTCATCAATAAGGAAATCCTTCATATTGACGAAGCCAATAATATTATCAACTTCATTCTCATATACAGGAATACGAGTATATTTATGTTCACTGTAGCCTTCTAACAAGCGATCATATGACCAATTAACATTTGCCATAGTCATATCGATACGTGGTATCATTATCTCCTTGGCTGTAGCATCAGAAAAATCGAACAGATTATGAATAATCTTGCGCTCATCACCTTCGATAACGCCACTCTCGTGGCTGACATCCACAATTGTACGAAGCTCTTCTTCTGTCATCTGGTCGTAATCCTTCTTAGGATCCACGCCAAAAATTCGAAGCACACCATTAGATAATACATTAACAACAACGATTATTGGTGTGAGTACAACCATAAAAACCCAGATGATTCCTGCATATCTCATAGCCATCCTGTTAGCTTTGATTGTAGCCATAGTCTTAGGCATAATCTCACCAAAAATCAGAATCAGGAATGTTAATATTCCTGTGGCTATACCTGCACCGTAGCTACCCCACACATGAATTGCAACAGTAGTTGCAAGGGATGAGGCAGACAGGTTAACTATATTATTGCCTATTAGAATTGCTGAAAGCATCTTAGGCTTATTGTCTGTGACTTTAATAACTGTAGCAGCACTTTTATTGCCCTCCTCTGCTAAGTGACGCATCTTCATTAGGTTGACAGTTGTAAGGGCAGTCTCGGCAGAAGAAAAGAAGGCTGACAGCAATAAAAGTATTACTAGTATTACAATCTTAATTATTAAATCTACTTCCACTTATGTCTCCTACAAACATAAATACTTTCTTTGCTTATCTGTGAGGGAGTCGATGGTGATGCCAAGGAAGCTGAGCTTGCGATTGGCTACTTCTAAATCCACCTCACGAGGTACCACAATAAGCTTCTCCTTAATGTCATCCTTATGCTCTAACAGATACTTTGCAGAGAGAGCCTGAATTGCAAAGCTCATATCCATAATCTCTGCAGGATGTCCATCGCCACAGGCAAGATTAACAAGTCTTCCCTCTCCAAGAACATATACGAATTTGCCAGGAGTAACCTCATATCCTACGATATTAGCTCGCTGGTCAATAGTTGATAAAGCATTTTCCTTAAGATAAGCCATATCAATCTCAACATCAAAATGGCCTGCATTACACAAGATTGCACCATCCTTCATAAGCTTCATATGCTCTGCTGTAATAACATCAGCACAACCTGTTACAGTTACGAAGAAATCTCCAACCTTAGCAGCTTCAGCCATGGTCATAACCTCGAAGCCATCCATAACAGCCTCAATAGCCTTAACAGGGTCCACCTCAGTTACTATAACCTTAGCGCCTAATCCTTTGGCACGCATAGCTGTACCTTTACCACACCAGCCATATCCGGCAACAACCACACTCTTGCCTGCCACAATAAGATTAGTTGTTCTATTGATGCCGTCCCATACAGACTGACCTGTTCCATATCTATTATCGAATAAATGCTTACAATCAGCATCATTAACCATAACCATAGGGAATTCCAGCTTATCTTCCCTAGCCATTCCACGAAGACGAATTATTCCTGTAGTTGTCTCCTCGCAGCCGCCAATTACATATTGAAGCTTATCTCTCATTGATGTATGAAGCATTGTTACAAGATCGCCGCCATCATCAATTATGATATTACAATTGTTATCAAGAACCATCTTGATATAACTATCGTATTCCTCATCAGTACAGCCGTAATGAGCAAATACATTAAGCCCATCCTTAACAAGCGCTGCTGCAACATCGTCTTGTGTTGTAAGTGGGTTACTTCCTGTAACATACATTTCAGCTCCACCAGCATTAAGTACCTTGCATAGATAAGCAGTCTTAGCCTCTAAGTGAACTGATAGAGCAATTCTAATCCCTTCAAATGGCTTGTCCTTCTTAAAGTCTTCTTCTAAAGAACGAAGAAGTGGACAGTTCTTCCTTACCCAGTCAATCTTATGTTCTCCGCTTGGTGCCAGATTAATGTCTTTTATATCGTGCATTTCATCCCCCTCTCATAATCAAAAAAACTCAAAACACTTGCAATTATATCACAAGTATCTTGAGTCTTCAATTTATCTATCTTATCAACTCCTTAGGAATTATATGAATTATTTGTGAATTAGTAAGCATCTTTACCACAATCATTACAATGGGTATGTGCAGGTGTAACTACTGTATCATAATATCCTGAGATTATTTGTTGATTCCAATATTGCCTTTGTTCCTTATCTTCATTATTGTACTCTTCTTCTGTGATTGTACCTACTCCATCATTCCACTCTTTTACATCTTTTCCATAATGATAATGGAATCCATGCTTCTCATTAAGATGCTTTACTATACTATCCCATTCATCAAGCCTTGTTATTTCTCTGTCACCTGTTCTCCATATTTCTTCACCACATATATTACAAGTATAAATAGCACAACGGTCAAAATTAGTTCCTCTATCAATTACCATTGTTGATTCTGGTACATAACTTGTATGAATATGATTATTAGGATTAATAGGAAGTGTCGCCACATCATACGATTTATGACATACCTTGCAAGTAGCACCATTACTATAACCTGTATTTACACAAGTAGGCTCAACAATACTTCCGTTTGTTACATTATGCATTGAGTTCCAACAAACACCTTCATCATTCCACCCAATAGATAACAACCAATCTCTTTCTCCCTTATCCATTGTATAATGATGTGCCTTTAATGCTTCATTAGTAAACGGACAAAACAGACGATATACAGGCACTTCACATTCACTTCCTGTGTTATTTGAATACCAACCTATTCCTTCATAGTTCCAACCTATATCTATAAGGTATGCCTTTTCATTTTCATCCAATGTATAATGATGTTCCTTTGAATACTCATTAAAGAAACGATATACAGGCATCCCTTCATTTGCTGATACCCATGCATATCCTTCAAAATTCCAGTTATTGCTTATTAAATAATCTTTTTCTCCCTCGTTCTTCGTATATAGATGTTCTCCTGTATATGGATTATACATTCTATACATTGCTGTTCCATCTTCCTTGGTCTTCACCTCAGTAGCTGTTCCAACTATTCCAAATGCTGCTGTAAGCGCCATTATTAAGACACCTGCAATCACTCTTTTTTTTATTATTTTCATAAATCTTCTCCATTTAATATTCATTATATAATTATCTATACGCTCTACTTAAATCCACATCATTGCGAAGTGCTTTTAACCTTTCTAGTTCCTGCATTTCTCTATTCATTATTTCCTTAGCCGTAATTGTAAAGAAGAATACTTTAGAATCATAGTATTCATTCTTTCTATTCTGATGTGATGCATCCATGTACTTATCTACATAGTATTGCAATACATTCTTCTCGTACATATGCTCCAGCCCGACTTCATGCATATGCACCGATATCTCCTGCCTTTCCTCTTGTGAAAGAGTATATCGCGCAATCGGAGTATTATTATCAAGATTATCAAAGCAGCATAACAATACATTGGCATACTCTGTATCGTTATAAAATGGGCTATTAGGCAAGCATCCACCCTCATTAGCATCAAACGTATTATATGCGTGTCTATTGATGCATCTAACTTGTTTCGTAATTACATTAAGTGCTTTTCCGTCATACTCATCTTCTATTGATATTTTAGCAAAGGCTCTTGTTGTATTACCTGCACTATCTGTAACCTCATATATAACAGTAAAGTCACTAGATGTAGAAAGTGCATTTGCTACTTCATTATAGTTAATTATTTGCACCTTGCCTGTAATATTTCCATCTTCTCTATCACTTGCAACAATACTTTTAATTAGGTCTGCTCTGCTAACATTAGCACTACTAACAACTATATCATTTGCAACTAATTGTGGAAATTCATCCCATACTGCATAAAATACAAAGTTTTGTAAACTATATGCACTATCTCCCCATAAAGAATTGCTTGTAAGTGCTACATTTCCATTAAAGGCATTGCTGCCACTAGGTGTCATTGCCCAACCTCTGAACTTTGATAAGGTTGTTGTGTTGCCAAGATTATTAACAATATCCCCTGCTTTTGCTCTATATTGAATACTATTAGAGCTTGTATTGGCAGGTACATATTCAGCCAAATCGCATCTAACATCTCCTTTTGTATAAGAAATATCTGATACAAGTCTTGTACCACCTACACAGGTACCATCTAATAATGTAATAGGTGCTGATAAAGGAGCAGGCTTATTTACCTTAACATCTTGACAAGGATTTCCATTCTTATCGACTGCACCATTAGGTTTATATGTAATTGTCCTATCTTCAACAATCTCTTCATAATCTGAATCCTCAGGTTCTTTCTCCCACACTCCATAGAATACTCTATTACCTGTGAAAGAATTTGCTCCACTAAATGTATAATTAGAAGTGTATTCTGGTGTTGTAGCAAAACTAGACTTTGCATATCCCTTAAATCTGCTCTTTGTGGCTGAGTATGTGTTTGTACCAAATAAAGCAACAACGCCCTCCCTATAATAGAATGTTGTATTAGACCGACTTGTAGGCGTTATACTTTCTCCCTTTGAAATATTAGGAAGATATAATATATTATATTCTCCACTTAAATAACAAGAAGTTGGTGTTTTCCCATAAATAAGACTTCCTGGTCTTATTCCTACCTTATTACCACTAAATGTACCTCCACCCTCTTCTGTAGAATCCTTTACATTTTTTGCATTAGTTTTTTTACCAACATTTCCATAGGCTAGAGAATATTTCCCATAATTATCAGATTTCCCTGTAACAAGCTCCCTACCTATTTGTCTATCACTTGAAGATGTTGTTAAAATAACTGTACCAGAAAGTGAGCCAACTTGATTTATTCTGCTACTTGCAGTAGGTAAATATACAGAATTATTTGTTACATTAGCATTCTTACTTACTGTATAAGTTCCACCTTGATATACTCCAACATAAACTAAATCACTTGAATCTGGTTTTGCACCAGAATTATCGTGAATATTACCACCACTCTGATTAACTGTACCTGTATTGTTTATTCCATAATTAGCATTATACTGAACATTTCCTCCGTTATAAGTAATTTTACTTGTGTTATTAATTCCATATGTATTATATTGAATATTTGCATTAGTAATGGTCATATTTTTTGAATTGGATATACCATACTGACAACAACTAATTAATGGTGTTCCACCACCACTACCATTTATAGTACAAGAAGCTCCATTATTATTTATACCTGTTGTGGCATTTCCAATAGTACAATAATTACTTCCATTTATATAGCAATTACCCATATTATAAATTGCATTTCCAACTCGAAGGTTAGGATTAGATGCTATATAACTTGCGTTTAATACATAATGATTAATATTAAGTGTCTTGCCACTATTATTAATAACAAGTGATGATGAGGAATTATGTCTTGCACCACCTTGAAGCGATCCACCTCCTGTTAATGTGGCAGTCCCATTGTTTGTTAATACATACGGAGAATTTCCCCCTGCACGAAGAGATGCACCATCAAGTGTCAAGTTACCATTGTTAATCATCATAGGCGCTTTATATGTGCTGCTAGTATTCACTTGAATACTTTCGCTATTTGAATTATATTGTGCTCCATCATAAGAAATAGCACCACCTATAAATGTTACATATCCACTTGTTGTAATGAATTGAGTGCCTTTTGTTGGAGAAACATCAAAAAACCAAATTCCGTCGGTTCCATTTGCACCTGTTGTATCAACATTTATTATTCTCTTTGGATTAGTACCTCCGTTTGAATTACCTATTGTATAAGACTGTGATTTAGTTTGAGTAATATGTAGTTGGTCATTATAAACAATATTATGCTGATAACTATCTGTAATATAATTTTTCCATAACGCAACTTCAAGTAATGCACCCTGCTCTTCCCAAGCCATAGTACTAAAATTAACCTTATTGCCAGGAAAACGCTGATTCCAAGCATTACAAACTGCTTGTCCTGAAGCGATAGTAGCACCGCCACCTCCACTATTACAATAGCCTTTACCGTCAACTATATATGCTAATGTAGAACGCTCACTTGCAAGTGCATATAATGCTATCTTTTCTTCTACATCACTAACATCTTCAACAGATAGAGATATAGGCTCTGTCGAATTCTCATTAGCATTTTCAATATGTTCGCGTACAAGCTTATCCCTATCAAGATAGCCCTTGCCATAATAGAGCTCATTATCTGTCTTAAATGCTAATTCTTTAAGGGTATTATCAATATCTCTTATCCTTAAATTATCATTACTATTATCCTCATCATTAAGTGCCATCTGCTTAAGAAGGGCAACGTAGCTTGTCACGTATGCACTTGATACGGATGTACCATTTACACTTGTAATAACTTCTCGATTGTTAATTTCTCTTCTGTATTCATAGTGACCTTTTGCACAGTAATCAACCTTATTATTGTCTGAGCCATAATTAGAGTACAATTCCTTTATAATCTGATTGTCATTATGTGTTGCAGAGGCAATGGCAAATGCACTCTCAACATTAGCAGGTGTATATTCAGTAATTTCCTTGTTATCATTTCCTGCACTAACAATAACAGGAATATTATTATTATAAGCTTCGTTTATTGCAGATTCTAATAGTTTAGAATGTCCGATACCTGCCATAGACAAGTTAATTACATCTACCTTTTTTTCTATTGCATACTTTATTCCCTTATATGCACTCAAAGTAGTGCCTACTCCTTCATCATTTAAGACTTTAATAGGCATTATTTTAACTTGACTATCTTCATTTGTTGTTGTATTTTCAAGGACAATTCTTGACATAACAGTTCCGTGACCATATATATCAGATGTATCCTTATCGTCAATAAAATTCTTACCCTCAACAACTCTGCCATCGAATATCCTATCACTTGCATTAAGACCACTATCAAGAATTGCAACTACAATATCTTTATCTTCTTTTACTCTATCAATAGATTCAGTAGGTTTAGTTTCATTTGTAGAAGCGATTTCTTCATTTCTAACATCTTGATTAAAAGCATCTTTATTCTCAACTCCTTCTGGCGATTTTAAAAACTGAATACTCTCTTTCTCATATTCAAACGCATTACTTGTAAATGCAGATGTTAAAACAGTTGACGCACAAAGCACAATTGCAAGTGATGATATAAGTATTTTTCTTTTCATTGACATTTCTCCTTATAATACTTTAGAAAACAACATATTTATCTGTAAGTCGCTTTATATGTAGCATTGCCATTTGCAACACCCAAAGTAGTGCCGACATATTGATTGCTTGTAGTATTCAGCCAACCATTAAAAGTATAACCTGCTTTTGCAGGTGTAATTGTTGCCTTAACAGGCTTTCCATCTTCAACTCTCTGCTCTCCAAGATATGAGCCATCACTATCTAGAAATGTAATAATCGAGCCTGTAATGGTATTTTCATTCCTACCCTTATCCATATAAGCAGTAGCTTCACATTTTGCCTGCTTCCTTGTACCTGTAGCAGTAGTGTAGTATTCTGTAACCCGAATAGACAGAACACCTTTATCCTTATCAACACCCATAACCTCTACTTCAAGGTCTGCGTCGTTCTCTATTTCATTAGACAATTCAACTAATAGGTCAGCCACAAACTGGTTGTTATTATCAAGGTCATATCCTTTTCTAGAGGTGCAGGCTTCAACGCTTTTCTTAACAGCTATCTGCAGTGCATCTTCTAACTCAATTTCTCTATTCATAGTTCCCGTAATTGTTACTATAGTAAGTGTGACAACAACTCCTATTAGCAGCGTTACAACTCCATATATTATATTTTTCATAACATTTTCCTCTTATTTTCTACGTGTGCAGTCGATTTAGTACTAGCAGATAGCTTATTTCGCTTGAATATTCGTTCTTGCAATAACACCAATTTCCCTTCACATTAGAAAACCCATAAATCGGCTCAGGCATTTTATCAACAACAATCTTGAAGGTCTGAGTCATCAGTCTGTTTTCCTGCCTAATATCAACTGTAAGAAACAGTGTTGCAGGTCTTGTAAATGTTATATTTTCCCCATTAATTGTTGCTAATCCCTGCATCTTGGCATCTGAATTATTATCATTTAAAGCAGTAGTTATTACCTTAGGCTGAATATCAACTGTACCGGCATTATTGGTAAGAGCTAAAAGCTTATTTACAGACAATGTCTCTCCTTCAATTGGATGTATTGCCACCTGTAATTCAGGAATTGGTGTTTTGGCCTGAGAATCTAATAAACCCACAGGAGCCGACTCTTCAATCACTGTATCACCGTCTGCTAGCTTATTACTTCCTCGTCCTGCTATATCTATTATTCCAGTAGCTCCATTTACAGTAATTGTCGCTAATATTCCTGTTATTATTACAACGATTATTACTGTCACTACTGTCTTGCCATATTGGTCTAATAATTCCTTCATATTTCTCCTAACTATTAATAATTAGCGTGTCTAAATAGCATTATTAGCAACGCTACTAATAAATCCTTCAAGCATCCCTCCGTCCTTAAATAACACAACTGCAAGTATTGTTATTAAGACTGCTGCTATCATCCCAATTGCTGCTTCTCCATACTCATCTAATATCTGTTTCATCTTATTCTCCTTGGTTAAATGCTAATTATGATATAACTAAGTGCCATTGCAAAAAACGACACAATAAGTACGCCAATTACAAGATTAATTAACGCTTCTCCATATTCATCAATTATTGTACGCATAGTTTACTCCCCTTTCTAAATCATTGCGTTACTCATAGTAAGAGTAACGCAACCTATTATTTTGTAATTCGACTGTAATGATGCTTGTTATTTGTAGTTGTAGGGGCCGATGCATTTAAGAATCTTAATGAATAATCATATTCAAGAATGCATTCACATGTATCTGCGTAGCCATCTGCATTGGTGTCATATTTCTTAACTGACAATACATAATCATCATTTGCCGCCTCTGACATACATGCCTTAACAGACTCGTTAGAATAGTTGTGACAAGCGATTACGCTAGCATAAGAACTATTAATCTTCTCAGCCTTCTGAGCATCAAGGGCGCACATTATAAGCCCTGCCCCAACTAATATCACTATTAGAATTAAAAAAATTGTAAGATACGTCTTTATTACCTGATTCATATATCTATATTACCTTTCCCATATAACATACTAATAACAACACCATATCAACTATAAGCTTGCAGCCTCCTGTTAACTGCGGAGCCAAAAACAAGGCATACATTCCTGACGCAGTATCCTCCATTCGAAGCTTCTCAGCCTTATTTATCATCTGCTGATTGCGTCTTATAATATCCTCTATCTGATCAGAGGCATTAGCGCCTGTTCCTTCAGACAGTGAGAACAACATCTTCATTGCACTTCTTACCTCAGGCATATTGAAATCGCTTAGGAAATCATTGTATGGTTTCATACTGGTTGGATTGCTCTTTAAATCTAATATCAATTTGCCTAACTCTTCCTTCATAAGAAGTGGCGCATCCTTTAATGATTTGAATATGGCCACCTGCACATTTTCACTTTGAAGAAGAAGGGATACCTGTAGCAACCACCTAGGGAATTCCTTCTCAAATGCTCTTGTCAACTGCCTTCTCGTAATCTTAAGGGAAATGTAATGAGATGATGGTTTTTCCTTGTATTTAACAAATCTCTTATACTTGGCCACCATAATCTCTTCATCCTTGGTATCTTCAACAAGAAAGTCAACAGACAGCTTCTTATCCGCCAGATAGTAAATCCACATATCAAGAAATATAACCACAAATGTTATTACCTGAGACAGCATCTGTGAGCCTACACTGATGTCCATTTTATCGGACATATAATATAGCACTGAACACAAAAGCAATGATGTGATAATTGACATTAGAACTAATGCTCTCTGATGCTTTCTGACCTTCATCTGCTCGTATACTCTGTCTGCCCACATACGCCTGGCTTCAAGAATCAGCTGCATACAGGCAATATACGCTCCTCCATTAGACTCTACCGAAAGCGCAAATCCATGCATTGTCTTAAGTCCTTCATATTGATACTCCTTTTCTACAAGCTTAAGGGCATTGGCCTCAACATCATTTTCAGCGTAGGTCTCCTTGATATGTCTAATTGCCTTGTCAATGGCATCTCTCATCTTCCCGCTTGGAAATAATTCTCTAACGTCATTCAGGGTAGATAAGACCTTGCCTGTCTTCATAAAGGAATACATGAACTGCTCCATATACACATTTACATCAGAAAAACGCTGTTGCTCGTAGCGATTGTAATTGTAGTTCCTAATATAAAGAGGCAGCATCAGAATTACGCTTACACACAAGGCTATAATAAATCCTATGCTAAGCTGGAAGAATAGTCCCACTAGAATCGTTATGGCAACCATCAGAAGATAAGCAATTATCATCTTAGGAAAGGAGAATACATATCCATATTTTACTAATTCATCAGATAACTTCTTTCTTCTCATAATATGTCCCTCTTCCCTTCCAAACACTTACTTTCTCGCCCTTGTTGTCACACGCTTCAACTGGGCTTTTTCCTTTATTTTCACCTCTGATTTTACCTTTGTTTTCTAACACTTCTTCCTGGTTATTTGTATCAACATTTTCAACATCAACCATGGTTACTCTATTCTCTCCATTCTCTCTGGAAAATGTGCATATCTGCTTGATAAATCTCTTAGCGAGATGCTTACCATTCTCCTTAACATCTTCTCTCTTAATTAGAACTCCAACATCAACGAAGGAATATATGTCATTTTCCATATTCGCTCCACTAAGCTGTCCTGCCATATTAAGCATCCTGTCTGGAATCTTACGAACATCATCAGTATGAAGTGTTGTAATTCCCCTGACGCCTGTAGAGAAACACTCTAAGAGATACACAACTTCGCTGGACCTAACCTCTGATAGCATAATCCACTTAGGATTAAGCCTAAGACAGGTCTTAATGGCTTTCGAATAGTCAACTACATCATTAACCTTAAGCTCGATGCAATCCTTTCCTTCATTAATTAAGCTGTAGTGCCATTCTGCGTTGTCCTCAATTGTAATAACCTTATCCTCGGGTTCAATGTACCTAGAGAAGAACTTGGCACATTCTGTCTTGCCAGCACCTGGCTCCCCGCAGAATACAATATTCTTCTTATTCCTAATACAATCCTTAAGATACTCTAATGTCTTACTATCGCAGAAGCCGCTACTTATCATTGTTTCTTCCGACAGCCTGACACTTGGCAATGATTTACGCACACAAAATGTTCTCCCAGACATTGCCACAGATTCATGCACAATTGTTATTCGAAGGAATTCTGTCTCCGCTTCTAATACAGGATACTGCTTGTTGAAGGGCTTACTTACAGCATTAGATACTCTTGCGCTGAACTGCTCTACGAACTCGTCGTTAATATCACTTTCAACACACTCCCTGTAATTATTACTATAGGTAAGCCACAGCTTCGAGCCGTTGTAATCTATGTCCGTTATGTCATCATCACATACATAGGCATAGATTGCCCCGAAGAAGTCCTTCGTCTCCTCTATTAAGTTTTGTCCTTTCAATATTTACCTCCTTATACGAAATGCTATTACACACCTCCATTTGCTTTTTCAAAGAATGTAGTAATAAGATTAGAGAACTCTTTTCCTACAACTCCATCACCTCCAGAGCCAATCAAGAATGTCACAACAGCAACAAGGGCAATGATTGCAATTACTGTTATTAGCGCTGGACCATATTCTTTGAGAATATCTTGCATAAGAACACCTCCCTTCTGAACATAATTCACCCTATTATTTAAAATTTGAGAAAATATAGTTATGAAATAACTATACCGAGCTGAATGCTCTCTTGACATGTCACATATGATAGCACTCTTTTATCGAAAGAACAATCGAACAAATTATTAATTTTTTATTAACTTTTTTATTACGCACTTGGTTTTATAATTAAGATTAATAAATATCTGCGCGCTCATACAGAAAATCGCTCTGCAGATATTTATTAATCTTAATTAAGAATTAGTACGCTCATAAAGAAAATCGCTTAACAGACTTTTCTTATTATGGTATTATAGATAAGTATTTTAATTAATAAAAAAGGATGGTATTAAGATGGCAGAAAATCCAATAGTTACAATAAAAATGAACTCAGGAAAAGTGATTAAGGCAGAGCTTTATCCTGATATTGCACCTAATTCAGTTAATAATTTCATTAGCCTCATTAATAAGGGCTTCTATAATGGCGTGGGATTCCATAGAGTTATTCCTGGATTTATGATTCAGGGTGGTGATCCTGATGGAATCGGTACAGGTGGACCTGGCTATTCTATTAAGGGAGAATTCTCCAGCAACGGATTTACGAATGACCTTAAGCACACAGAGGGTGTTCTCTCAATGGCTCGCTCTATGATGCCTAACAGCGCCGGCAGCCAGTTCTTCATTATGCACAAGACTTCTCCACACCTTGACGGCGACTATGCCGCATTTGGCAAGGTTACAGAAGGTCTTGATGTTGTTGATGAGATTGCAAATGTAGAGAGAGACTATAATGACATGCCACTCGAGCCTCAGGTTATGGTGGAAGTAACAGTAGACACCTTCGGCGTGGACTACCCAGAGCCAGAGAAGTGCTAGATAAAGCACTACATTATTTGATAAAATGCTTCTTAATAACGCAGAAAGAGACTATATTTATAGGTCTGATAATAATTGTCCACAAGGCGATTTTCTGTATGAGCCGGTGGGAGATTATTTTAGACCGACAGATGCGGATTGCAATTAATTATAAAAGTCTGTGCACTATGCCCTACAAGCCGATTTTCTTATGAGGCGGTAGGGACATAGTGTCAGACTTTTAAGAAAAAAAACAAACGCAGATAAATATTTACAAAAGGAAAGAAGATTATGAAAAAAGGTTTTGATAATGATAAGTATTTAAAAACACAATCAGAGCATATTATAGAAAGGATAAACCAATTCGACAATAAGCTTTATCTGGAATTCGGTGGCAAGCTTCTTGATGACTATCACGCCACAAGAGTTCTTCCTGGCTTCAAGGCAGACTCCAAGCTACAGATGCTTATGAAGCTTAAGGACAAGGCTGAAATTGTTCTGGTTGTATCATCTGATGATATAGAGAAGAACAAGGTTAGAGAAGACCTTGGTATTACATATGATAACGATGTTATTCGTCTTGTGAAGGAATTCCAGAGCCGCGGATTATATGTGGGAAGTGTTGTTCTTACAAAATACACTAATCAGCGTGCTGCCAACCTCTTCGCTTCCAGATTAGAGAAAATGAACATTAAGATTTATCATCATTATCTTATCCCAGGATATCCTAATGATGTTACTACAATTGTAAGCGATGACGGTTTTGGCAAGAATGATTTTATCGAAACCACAAGACCTCTTGTTGTTGTTACTGCTCCTGGTCCAGGAAGTGGCAAGATGAGCACATGTCTCTCACAGTTGTATCACCACAACAAGAGAGGTGTGCATGCAGGTTATGCCAAGTTCGAGACATTTCCAATATGGAACCTGCCTCTGGAGCATCCTGTTAATATCGCTTACGAAGCAGCAACTGCTGACCTTAATGACATCAATATGATTGACTCTTATCATTTGTCAAAATACGGTGTTACGACCGTTAATTACAATAGAGATTTAGAGATATATCCTGTGTTAAATGCTATATTTACGGAAATCTATGGCAAGAGCCCTTATGCTTCTCCAACGGATATGGGCGTTAATATGGCAGGTAATTGTATCGTTGATGATGAGGCTTGTAGAGAAGCATCTAAGCAGGAAATCATCAGACGTTACTATGAAGCAATAACTGGTGTTGCTGAAGGAAAGCGCGAGAAATCAGAGGTTGATAAGATTAAGCTTCTTATGAGTCAGCTTAACTTAACAGTAAAAGACAGAGCTGTTGTTGAGCCTGCACTTAAGCGTGAAGAGATGACTCATAAGCCAGCAACTGCAATAGAATTATCTGATGGCAGAATTGTAACAGGTAAGACTGGTGACTTACTTGGTCCTTGCTCTGCTGCCCTTCTAAATGTGTTAAAGGAGCTTGCAGGTATTGACCACGAGATTAAGATTCTCTCTCCTGAATCAATTGCGCCAATTCAGAAATTAAAGACTAATTATTTAGGCAGCAAAAATCCCCGCCTGCATACAGACGAGGTATTAATTGCATTATCAGCCACAGCTGCTAACAACGAAGATGCAGCCAAGGCATTATCACAGCTACCTAAGTTAAAAGGCGCACAGGTTCATTCAACAGTGCTTCTATCATCAGTTGACAAGCAAACATTTAAGAAGCTTGAATGTAATGTAACTTATGAGCCTAAGAACGAGAGCAACTAGATTTTACCAAATAGTCCAGCGCTATCACTAATGTTATAATTCTTATTATTAACAGTTAGTAATGTAGGGGACTGGAAGGTAATCAACTGGTCGCTTCCGTTATTTCTTGAAAATATTAATGTATAATGAGCCGGTGTTACTTCCTCAGAGGATGCATCGGCTATTTTCATGGCCTTAATTGTATTCCAGATATCATTTATCTGATTAGCATCGGTTATAGCATTAGAGCCTGAATCTGTTACAACAGTAATTCTTGTAATTGGATTAGATGCTAAGTTAGCATCTAAGGCATACAGATTCTCATCATTACAAAAGTCAAGAAATGCGTTATTCTCTCTTACCGTACCAAATGCTACCTTATTATCTTCTTCCTTAGTCTCTCCAGGTTCGCCATACTTAATTGTCATTACAAGGGCGAATATTAATCCACCAATTAAAAGCACAAATGATACTATAAGGATAACCCAGAAGGCCTTCTTCTCAACAATATTTCCCATAATTACTTAATCTCACTGTGGAATTCCTGGAGTGACTTAACAGATTCCTCTGTATTAGTCTTGATATAGTGGATTCCCTGGGCTGTGGCACGAGCTGCTGCCATAGTTGTCATATATGGCACCTGAGCCTTGATAGCAGCCTTACGAAGGTAACTGTCATCATTAACACATTCCTTACCAACAGGTGTATTAACGATTAAGTCGATATCACCGTTAGTAATCATATCCTTAATATTAGGACGACCTTCGTATAACTTCTTAACCTTAGTTGCTGGGATTCCTGCCTCTACGATTAAGTCATAAGTACGTCCTGTTCCAAGAATCTTGAAGCCATCCTCATGGAACTGCTTAGCAATCTCAACAAGCTCTGGTTTATCCTTATCATTTACAGAGATAAGAACTGTTCCCTCAAGTGGAAGCTTAGACTGAATTGCCTCCTGAGCCTTGTAGAAGGCCTCACCATAGGATGGGCTGATTCCAAGAACCTCACCAGTTGAACGCATTTCAGGTCCAAGTACTGGGTCAACCTCTGGGAACATATTGAATGGAAATGCTGCTTCCTTAACTCCGTAGTTAGGAATCTTCCTTTCCTTCATATCAACAATTGGTGATGGATTGCCAGTAAGCTCTGATGTAATGATATCAGTTGCAAGTGGCACCATTCTAATATTACATACCTTAGATACAAGTGGCACTGTACGAGAAGCTCTTGGATTAGCCTCTAATACATACACCTTGTCATTCTCGATGGCATATTGCATATTCATGAGACCTCTAACGTTCATCTCAACTGCAATTCTTCTTGTGTATTCCTTGATTGTCTTAACATTTTCCTCAGAAATATGAGCCGATGGAATAATACATGCTGAGTCTCCAGAGTGAACACCTGCAAGCTCGATATGCTCCATAACAGCAGGAACATAAGCGTTAGTTCCATCAGAGATAGCATCAGCCTCACACTCCATAGCGTGATTCAAGAATCTGTCAATAAGAATTGGTCTGTCCGGTGTAACACCAACGGCCGCATTCATGTATTCTACAAGTGTCTCTTCGTCATATACGACTTCCATGCCACGTCCACCAAGAACGTATGAAGGTCTAACCATTACAGGATAGCCAATTCTGTTGGCAATCTCGATAGCCTCATCAACATCAACAGCCATTCCAGATTCTGGCATTGGAATATCCAACTTGTCCATCATAGCTCTGAACTGGTCTCTGTCTTCTGCAAGGTCGATAACTGCAGGAGAAGTACCAAGAATCTTAACACCATTTTCCTCAAGCTGAGAAGCTAGGTTAAGTGGTGTCTGACCGCCGAACTGTGCGATTACGCCTACTGGCTTCTCCTTATTGTAAATACTAAGAACATCCTCTAGTGTAAGTGGCTCAAAGTAGAGCTTATCAGAAGTATCATAATCAGTTGATACAGTCTCTGGGTTACAGTTAACGATAATTGTCTCGAAGCCCAGCTTCTTAAGAGCCTTAGCTGCGTGAACACAACAATAATCGAACTCAATACCCTGACCGATTCTGTTAGGACCACCACCAAGAATCATAATCTTCTTGTTGTCTGATACAACGTCCTTATCCTCTGCATTATATGTTGAATAGTAATAGGCTGCATCCTTAGTTCCGCTAACATGAACGCCTTCCCAGGCCTCAGTAACACCAAGCTCAATTCTCTTATTTCTAACCTTGGCTTCATCAATATCAAGAACCTGACTAATATATTTGTCAGAGAAACCATCCTTCTTAGCCTTAATAAGCAGCTCATCACTTGGAAGAGTGCCCTTAGACTTAGCTAATTCTTCCTCTTCTTCAACAAGCTCCTTCATCTGCTCTATGAAATATGTCTTAACCTTGGTAATATCATATATCTCTTCAACTGTAGCACCTTTTCTAAGGGCTTCGTACATTACGAAATGTCTTTCAGAAGAAGGTGTAATTAACATTTGCAACAACTCTTCCTTCGACTTAGTATCGAAATCCTTAGCGTGTCCAAGGCCGTATCTTCCAATCTCAAGGGAACGAATAGCCTTCTGGAAAGCCTCCTTATATGTCTTACCGATTGACATAACTTCACCAACAGCTCTCATCTGTGTACCAAGCTTATCCTCAACACCCTTGAACTTCTCAAATGCCCAGCGAGCGAACTTGATAACAACATAGTCGCCGTCTGGAACGTACTTGTCTAGTGTACCGTATTTGCCACATTCAATATCCTTAAGTGTAAGGCCGCATGCAAGCATAGCTGATACAAGGGCAATTGGGAATCCGGTAGCCTTAGAAGCAAGCGCTGATGAACGACTTGTTCTAGGGTTAATCTCGATAACAACAATTCTGTCTGATACAGGATCGTGGGCGAACTGTACATTAGTTCCACCAATAACCTGAACCTTATCTACAATCTTGTATGCCTGCTCCTGTAATCTCTTCTGAACTTCCTCAGAGATTGTAAGCATTGGAGCTGAACAGAAGGAATCTCCTGTGTGAACACCAAGTGGGTCGATGTTCTCGATAAAGCAAACTGTAATCATGTTGCCTTCTGAGTCACGAACAACCTCAAGCTCTAACTCTTCCCAGCCAAGGATTGACTCTTCTACAAGAACCTGTCCTACAAGTGATGCCTGAAGACCTCTCTTACATACAACCTGTAATTCTTCCTTGTTGTATACGAGACCGCCGCCGGCTCCTCCCATTGTGTATGCAGGACGAAGAACAACAGGATAGCCTAACTTGTCTGCGATGGATAATGCTTCGTCAACAGAATATGCAACCTCAGATCTTGCCATCTCGATTCCAAGAGAATTCATTGTCTCCTTGAATTCGATTCTGTCCTCGCCTCGTTCTATGGCATCAACCTGAACACCTATAACCTTGACATTATATTTATCAAGCACTCCTGCTTTATTTAATTCTGAACATAAATTAAGTCCTGATTGACCTCCCAGGTTAGGAAGTAGGGCATCCGGACGTTCTTTGGCAATAATCTGCTCTAATCTATGTACATTTAAAGGCTCAATATATGTAACATCTGCTGTCTCAGGGTCAGTCATAATTGTCGCCGGGTTAGAGTTAACGAGAACTATCTCGTAGCCCAGCTTCTTAAGTGCCTTACAAGCCTGAGTACCTGAATAGTCGAACTCACATGCCTGACCGATTATAATCGGACCGGAACCAATAATCAGAACCTTGTTAATATCTTCTCTCTTTGGCATAATCTTACTCCTTTTTTTACATACTTCGCTATCATTACTATTATAGAGATATTGATGGGTAGATACAAGTATTTTTTGAAGAAAGTGAGACAGAGAAACGGGTCAAGTGTTACACTTGCCCCGTCCCCCTGTCTACTGTCTCACTTAACAGTTTCAATTCTTATAGTATTGGAATGACCTGACTTTCCGCTTGTGGAGCCTCCTGTAAGAACAATGTTGTCTCCTGCATTAAGTCCCAATTCATTTTTTGCGATATTTACGGCATGATCGAACATAACATCTACATAATCATACTCTTCACTGAGCATAGGCTTAACACCCCAGCTTAAGTTAAGCTGTCTAAGCGCCTTAGCTGATGTGGTAAGACCTATTACGTCAACAGGACATCTGAATCTACTTACCATCTTAACGGTAAGTCCCGACATAGAGCTTATAACAATACCTTTTGCGCCTACATCTATCGCCATAGAGCATGTGGCATGAGACAGAGCATCTATGCTATTCTCAATGACATAATTAAGCTTTCTGAATCTGTCTTCATAATCAATATTATCCTCTGTATATTTGGCAATATCAGCCATAGCCTTTACTGATTCAACAGGGTATTTGCCGGCTGCAGATTCTCCGGACAACATTATGGCAGAAGAACCGTCGTATACTGCGTTAGCAACATCTGATATCTCGGCTCTTGTGGGTCTTGGATTATGAATCATAGACTCTAACATCTCAGTTGCGGTTATAACTCTCTTGCCTAACAACCTGCATTTATTGATGATATACTTCTGCACAGTAGGAACCTCCACAAAAGGAATCTCAACCCCCAGGTCTCCTCTTGCAACCATTATTCCGTCTGCCACTTCACATATCTTCTCAACATTATCAACCCCTGACTGATTCTCAATCTTGGCAATAATCTCTATATCCTCTCCCCCGTTTTCATCAAGGAATTTCCTAAGATCTGCCACATTCTCCTTGTTGGACACGAAGGATGCAGCCACAAAGTCAATATCATTCTTGATTCCAAAAAGTATATCCGACTTGTCCTGCTCGCTTAGATACTCCACCTTGAATACATGACCCGGAAAGCTCATGCTCTTATGATTGGATATCTCTCCGCCCGTAATTACTTTACATTTCACATCAGTATCGGTAAGCTTTGTTACCTCGAACACCAAAAGACCGTCATTACATAGTATCGTATCACCGGTATTCAATTCCTGTGGCAGGTTCTTATAGTTGACAGATACTCTGTGGTTATCACCGACTACCTCATCAACTGTAAATGTGAATTCCTGACCGTCTATCAGTTCTTCCTTGCCATTTGCAAAATCGCGAATACGATATTCGGGTCCCTTTGTATCTAAAAGTATTGCAAGGGGGATATTAAGCTTTTCTCTTACCCTCTTGATTAGGTCTATCTTCTCCTGATGCTCCTCATGTGTTCCATGAGAGAAGTTAAGTCTGGCGACATCCATTCCCTCCTTACACATGCTTGTAAGAGTCTCTTCATTATCACATGAAGGTCCAATTGTACATATAATTTTTGTTTTACGCATTATAAATTACCTCCTTAGAATTAATGGTTGGTAGAGCGGTCATTTTGTCAACCTATCATCCTTTGCCATACAGATAAGTTGCAAAATATATAATAGCAGCTACAATTACGATTACCGGTCCTGTAGCAATATTAATAAAGTACGATATGAATAATCCCAGTAGTCCCGAGAATAACGAGAACACAACAGAATATATCACATACTCTCTCATATTCTCAGAGATGTTACGGCTGCTTGCTGCGGGAAGAATCAAAAGTGCATTTACCAGTAGAAGTCCTACCCACCTTATTGAAAGCATTACCGTAATAGCAATGATTACGGCGAATATGTCCTCAATTAGCTGCACCTTAATTCTGTGACTTCTTGCAACAGTCTGGTTGATGCTAATTGCATTAAGCTTGTTGATTGCAAGGCACATGAACACAATTGCCACAACGAAGATTATAATAAGGTATAGTATCTCCATCTTGGAAATGCTAAGAATATCGCCAACAAGCAGTGACGAATATTCGCTAAAATTACCACCGAAGGATAGGACACAAAGTCCTAAAGCTGTTGCCACACTGGCAAAGACTGATATTATTGTGTCAACATTTTCCATGTTGCGCTTCTTAATGTGATTAAGAAGAATGGCGAATATCACAGCGAAGCCTATCATGGAAATCTCTGTGTTAACGATTCCGAATATTACACCTACTGCTACTCCCGTAAATGCACTATGTCCTAAAGCATCTGAGAAGAACGCCATCTTCTTCATTACAATCATTGTGCCAAGCAGCGCAAAGAGGGGTCCGATTATTAGGACAGCTATTAGGGCGTTAATCATAAAATCATAGGAGAATAAACTTATAAAACTATTCATGCTTACCTCCTTTGTATGATGCGTCAAATGGCTCGTCGTCAGTTACTTGGGACTTGTGAGCAGACTGAGCTTCGGCCTGTTTTGCAGCCTTGAATTCATCAAGCTCATCAAGCTGGAATGCACCAAATGTATCATCGAAAGCCTTGGTTGTATATACTTCCTTAGGACTTCCGTATGCCAGAATCGTATTGTCAAGAAGCATAACGTTGTCCGCATAATGGTACACATATTCCAAGTCATGACTTACAATGAGAATGGCCATGTCGTAGTGCTCCTTTAAGTATTTCATCTTGTCATAGAACACCTTCATACCAGCACTATCAATCCCTGATACAGGCTCGTCAAGTATAAGAAGCTTAGGCTTATCCATTACAGCCATGGATATGAGAACTCTCTGCAGCTGGCCACCTGAAAGGGTCCCGATTTGCTTATCTATTAAGTCTTCAGCATCGAATTCCTTCAGCGCTTCTAAAACCTTGGCATATATCTTCTTACTCTTAATCAGAACAGGCACATTAAAGCAAAAGCTGGCAAACAAATCATACACAGACATAGGTGTAGACTTGTCGATATTAAGATTCTGAGGAACATAACCAATTCTTAGATTTCTCCTGTCGCCGCCTTCGATATTCCTATATTCAATCTCACCTGTATGCTTCACTTCTCCAAGGAGTGCCTTGACAAATGTGGATTTGCCACCACCGTTCTTACCAATAATCTCCGTAATAGTTCCGCAGTGAACGTGAAGATTAATATTGTCAAGAACAACCTCACTACCAAAGCGCACACCAAGATTCTTAACCTTGATGCAGCACAGGCCACAAGCGTTAGTTGTGATTTTCTTTTTAACTACTTCCAAGATAATGCCCCTTTCAACAATTCAATGTTAGACCTCATAGCATTAATATATGAATCCTTGTTGTAATCTCCTCTTATAATTGTATCAAGATAAACAACATTTACTCCTGTCTCGCCCTTAACAATATCAGCCATCTTCTCGCCATATTGCTTCTCAGCAATAATAAGAGGAACGTTGTCTTTCTTAATTACGTCAACAGTCTCAGCAACTTCCTTGGCGCTAATATTCTTCTCTTCGTCAAGGTCTAAGACAGATTTTACTTCCATTTCGTAGTCTTTAGCGACATACTCATAGGCCTCAGAGAAGAGCACCACATTGCTTCCCTTGTTGACCTCATTCTCCATTGACTTCAATTCATTTAACTTGGAAATGTATGTCTGAGAGTTAGAATTATATTTGTCTGCATTAGTCGGGTCGAGCTTGCTAAGTTGATCCCTTATGTTCTCTACCTGCTTAATATAGCAAGGAATACTCATCCACATATGGGCATTGTCTTCAAGCGCATCAACCCCCTTAGATGAATCAACAACCTTAAGCTTAGGATAATTAGACACTACGTCATCTAAGAATTCCTCCATGCCACCACCGTTAATGATGAATACATCGGCCTTAGATAACAGCTTAACATCTTCAGTTGTAAGCTGGTAATCATGAAGACAGCCGGTCTGCGGCTCCGACAGATTATTAAGGTTAATATCAGCACCCTCAGTAATATTAAGGGCAGCAATGTACATAGGATAGAAGGAAGTAACAACAGTAAGCTTCCCATCCTTACCCTCCGCCGACTCGTCCTCGGACATAGCGATACTAATAGCAATTATGGCGATGCCAATCACTGTCAATACTATTAACATTATGATTACAAATAGTAATTTCTTAGATTTATTCATATTATATTCCTCAGACCTAAGCGCCAAAACCTGCAAAGCGATTTTCTGTATGAGCTATGTCGTAAGGAGGGACCCACTTGTGGGAGGATGCCTTACGACCAGGCAGGTCTTTGGTGCTTAGGTTTAATTAAATATTACATTCGTTTTCTATAATTTGGTCACAGAAGTCTAGGACAGTGTCCACCCCCTGCTTGGATGTGGATGAGAAGGGAACAATGATTGTGTCCTTCGACGCCTCAAGTCCCACTCTTATCTCTTTGATGTGCTTGTCTATCTGACTTCTCTTAAGCTTATCTGACTTAGTAGCGATGATGACAGGATCGAAGCCCATATACTTTATCCATTCATACATCTTAATATCATTGGCTGACGGTTTGTGCCTGATATCGATTAACAAAAAAACGATACGGAGCATTTCAGATGAATTAAGATAATTCTCTATCATTACTCCCCATCGCTTCTTTTCGCTCTCTGATACTTTGGCGTAACCGTATCCAGGCAGGTCCACAAAATAGATTTCCTTATTAACATTATAGAAATTAATTGTCTGAGTCTTGCCGGGCTGAGAGGATGTTCTTGCCAGTGATTTTCTATTCAACAACGCATTGATAAGAGAACTCTTGCCTACATTGGATTTCCCTGCAAATGCTATCTCAGGCAAGGAATTAGAAGGCATTTTGCTAGTTGGTCCAAGAACCAACTCAAGCTCTACGTTCTTAATCTTCATTATGCCGTCTCTTTCTTATCTGCTAATCTCTTAACTTCTGCTTCACTTTTATCAATAAGGAGAAGGTTATCATCAACCATTTCCTTAGTAATCACTACCTTCTTAATAGAATCGTCGGATGGCATCTCATACATAGTGTCCATCATAACATTTTCCATAATAGCGCGAAGTCCTCTTGCTCCAGTCTTACGCTCGATAGATTTCTTGGCAATCTCTGTAAGGGCCTCGTCCTCAAACTCAAGCTCAACTTCATCTAGCTTGAACAGAGCCTTGTACTGCTTAACAAGGCTATTCTTAGGCTCCTTAAGAATTCTAACCATTGCTTCTTCGTCGAGCTGGTCAAGAGCAACATTGACCGGAACACGACCGATAAATTCAGGAATAAGACCGAATTTCACGAAGTCGTCAGGTAATACCTTCTTAAATGTATCACCAACATTTGTCTCATTCTTATCAACAACAACGCCGTTGAAACCAATAGACTTGGTATCAAGACGCGTCTCAATAATCTTGTCAAGACCTTCAAATGCACCACCGCAAATGAATAAGATGTTAGTAGTATCAATCTGAAGAAGCTCCTGATGTGGATGCTTTCTACCGCCCTGAGGTGGAACAGAAGCAACTGTACCCTCAAGAATCTTAAGAAGTGCCTGCTGTACGCCTTCACCAGATACATCACGGGTAATTGACACATTTTCAGACTTCTTAGTAATCTTGTCAATCTCATCTATGTAGATAATTCCGTGCTCTGCCTTCTTGATGTCGTAATCAGCAGCCTGAATTATCTTAAGCAGGATATTCTCAACGTCCTCACCGACGTAACCTGCCTCAGTAAGGGATGTCGCATCAGCTATTGCAAATGGAACTCCAAGAATCTTAGCTAATGTCTGGGCAAGGTATGTCTTACCTGAGCCAGTAGGGCCTAAGAGAAGCACATTGGACTTCTGAAGCTCAACACCAACCTCGTCTTCCTTAGCCATAACTCTCTTGTAATGATTGTATACAGACACAGACAGAACCTTCTTAGCTTCCTCCTGTCCAATTACATACTCATCAAGAAATGCCTTGAGTTCCTTAGGCTTAAGAAGATTAATTGAATCAGAATCCTCCTTGAAATCATTCTTAAATTCTTCGTAGTTCATATATTGTTCGTCAATAATTTCAGCGCAGCCCATTACGCAGTTATCGCAGATAAACAGACCGTTCTCGCTTTCCATTAATATCTTAACCTGATTTGCTTTTCTTCCGCAAAAGGCACATCTTTGAATGTCGTTGCCGTTCTTGCCGGTGTTTCTTGCCATAGTACAATCCTCTCAATTTGTAATTACCTTCTTATTATATGTCTAAGCACCAAAGACCTGCACGCTCATAAAGAAAATCGTATGCGATACCATGAAATGGTGTCGCCGGTAACGTCGCAGGTTTTGGCTGCTTAGACATTATTATAATACAAGTGTGACAAAAGGACCGTCCCTCTGTCACACTATAATTACTCTCTATTAGTTATAATGCTGTCAACAAGACCATAGTCAAGGGCTTCCTTGGCGTCCATCCAATGGTCTCTCTCTGTATCCTCAGCAACCTGCTCAACAGGCTTACCTGTATTATCAGCTAAGATCTGATTCAACTTCTTCTTAGTCTTGAGAATGTTCTCAGCAGCAATCTGAATCTCAGTTGCCTGACCTTTGGCACCGCCTGATGGCTGATGAATCATAATCTCTGCATTTGGAAGGGCATATCTCTTACCCTTGGCGCCGCCTGCAAGGAGAAATGCTCCCATTGAAGCAGCCATACCGATACAGATTGTAGATACATCGCACTTGATATACTGCATTGTATCATAGATTGCCATTCCAGCTGTAACCATTCCGCCTGGAGAATTGATGTATAAATGAATATCTTTACCTGGGTCTTCTGACTCTAAGAAAAGCATCTGTGCAACTACAAGGCTTGCAGTTGTCTCATTTACTTCTTCTCCAAGAAATATAATTCTATCCTTTAACAGACGAGAATAGATATCATAAGATCTCTCGCCTCTACTGTTTTGCTCAATGACATAAGGTATTGTAGCCATGTAAAATGTCCTCCCTACTTATCTTCCTTCTTAGTAGTTGTCTTCTTAGTTGTAGTCTTCTTAGCTGTAGCCTTCTTAGTAGTTGTCTTCTTAGTTGTAGACTTTTTAGCTGTAGTCTTCTTCTCAGCATCATCAGCCTTCTTAGCTGTAGTCTTCTTAGTAGTTGTCTTCTTAGCTGTAGATTTCTTAGCTGTGGTCTTCTTCTCAGCATCGTCATCCTTCTTAGCGCTAGACTTCTTGGCTGTTGATTTCTTAGCAGCCTTCTCCTTGGCATGCTCCATAATGAAGTCAACTGCCTTGCCGATGGCAACATCCTTCTTGATGTTCTCCTTCTCAGTCTCAGGGATGATATCCTTAATCTCCTCGAGCTTCATGCCATACATCTTGGCCATTTCCTCAAGTTTCTTCTCGATATCCTCCTTAGTAACCTCGAACTTCTCAACTGCAGCAATCTTCTCTAATACAAGACTTGTCTGAACTCTCTTAAGAGCCTCAGGCTTCATCTGCTCGATGAATCTGTCCTTAGTCATACCTGTAAACTGCATGTATTGGTCAAGTGATAATCCCTGCTGCGCGATGCTCTGAGCGAACTCCTGCATCATCTGCTGAACCTGATTGTCAATCATTGCGTCAGGAATATCCATCTTAGACTCTTCAACGATTAATGCAACAGCCTCATCTTCCTTAGCTCTTGTTGCTTCTGCTGTCTTCTTATCTAAAATGTTCTGCTTAACCTTCTTCTTGTAATCAGCAACTGTCTCGCACTCTTCATCTACATCCTGTACGAACTCATCGTCAAGCTTTGGAAGCTCAGTTGTCTTAACTTCCTTAATCTTAACCTTGAATAGAGCTTCCTTGCCAGCGAGGTCCTTAGCCTGGTACTCCTTAGGAAATGTAACATTTACCTCAACCTCATCACCAGCCTTAGAGCCGATTAGCTGCTCTTCAAATGTATCAACGAAAGAATGTGAACCAATCTCAAGGTCGAAGTCTTCTCCAGTACCACCTTCGAACTTCTCACCATTCATATAACCTTCGAAATCAATCTTGGCAACATCGCCATTCTCGATAGCTCTGTCAACTGTTACAGTTCTGCCATTCTTCTCTAATTCCTTATTAATCTCTTCATCAACTTCTTCGTCAGTAACATCAACGTCAACCTTAGTTACGTTTACGCCCTTATACTCACCAAGCTCAACATCAGGCTTAACTGCTACAACAGCTGTGAATATGAAATCCTTGCCCTTCTCAATCTGTACTACATCAACCTCTGGCTGAGATACGATCTCAAGACCACTTTCATCGTATGCAGTAGGATATTCCTGCTGAAGTAAAATGTTAGCAGCGTCCTCATAGAACACCTCAACACCATATGTCTTCTCAACAAGATATCTTGGCACCTTGCCCTTTCTAAAACCAGGAAGGGAAATAGAGCCCTTCTGCTTATTGTATGCTTTATTAATGGCCTAGCTTGTCAGCTGAGACTGTTACAGTCATCTTGGCCATATTCTTTCCTAAATCTTCAACGACTACGCTCATGTCTTATTATTCCTCCTTAATAGTGAGACTTTATATATCTACTCACATAATCTGTTTGATTATAGCACAATTAGTCTGCAACTGCAAATACCTGAGCGGTTATAAATGTAATATGATATGCCCATGCAAAAAGCACCTTCTATCACACTATATATTTATACTGATAATTCTTCACTAAGAATATGTAAGTGAATGAGGTTAAGAATTCTGATCGTAAGACATCTCCCCACACTTCGTGCGGGTCCCCTCTTACGACATATGTCGGGAACCGGTCTTCGACAGTCGTCCAGACCACTCAGACCTATTTTCGGCATCCGTGCCGAAAATTTCCCTCACTGAATCAATCACTAACA
>CAJOGN010000017.1 GCA_905234245.1 uncultured Lachnospiraceae bacterium | reverse complement strand
TCATTCTCTTTACTGTGTCTAAAATTAGACGTTTATTCCATTTAAGGAATTGTTAGGTTTGCATCTTACCAATTTGGTTATGCTTTGTTTCACTATTTAGTTTTCAATGTTCGTTGCGTTGACACGCAACTCTGATATAATATCACTTTGAACCATTGCTTGTCAACAACAATTTGCAAAAAATTCACACATAAATTTTTGCTCCCAAAAACTCGTGTGTGCAAGTGTAATTTTACCAACTTATATAGGTGGTGTCAACTGCTTTTTTCCTTATATTTTCAAGGCTTTACGCAAAAAAATAGATATTGTATTTGTCACAAAAACAAACCACAATATCTATAATTTAATACTATTATTTATCCAAAGAAATAATGACATGCCGTTATCAACATATTGTTCTCATACAAGAATCGAAGGAACGCATTCTCCTCAATCATAGGTATAAAGTACTGACCAAATGATGTGGCTGTAGTAATAGATACGATAAACATAAACAGCCATGTTACCAATAATCCTTTTACCAGACCAAGTATTAATCCCAACCAGGATGTTACGCCTTTCACAACCGGAAGGTCCTGCACATACTTTATAATCGCATAAACAATCCAACATATAATCTTCGCTATGACAAAAGCAATAAGACATGCAAGTCCTCTTATTATATATGTAGCAATTGTATTGCTAACTGAGGACACAATGTTGTTTTTAAACTGTGTCCCTATGCTAGAGACAGTTCCGTTCACACCATCCATCACGTCTGAGACCACATCCTTAGTTATAGCCTTGGGAAGTGTTATTCCATACTGTGACATAGCATTTTCTACATCAGAAGCCTGTGGTGTCCCATTATTGGGACTGGTGTTGCCAGGAAGCGAACCAGTGGCCTTATCAATTGTTCCATCAACATATGTCTGTACTGAAGTAGTTATTGAAGTCTTCCAGGACGTATTATCTACAATAAAAGTGTATATAAATGGATTGACAACCACAACGAACAAAGCAATGAATATCCACGAGAACAAATTGAATAGTACTCCAAAGAGACCTTTTACATAACCAATTATTCCAAATATAATAAATACAATTATTACTGCGATAAATAAAATGTTCATACTATTCCTTATCTGCCCTATGTTTCTATTTTAGTCGCACGTCTTGAACAACACCATTTTGAACGAATATATAATCCTTTCTTCCTGTGCTAGGCAGAATCTTAATAATGCTATTCTCAAATTCATGTTCAAAACGTTTCTTGCCGGAAATACTATGTATAGCCGCCGTCTTATCTGTTGCCATTACAATATCGTTATTGCTAAGCATATACACATTTGTATAAGCATCATCAATTACCTTGTTGAGCTTCTTCCAGCCTAAAGAGCCGAACACATAAAGCTTCTTAACCGTCTCGCCCTTGTCATTAGTCTCAGGACCAATGTAGCCAAAATTACTATCGTTATATACAATACTATCTATACTGCCTGTCGGGAATATCTCCTTCTTAATCTTAGGCTCAGAGCTATCATTAAACAGAACTATCTCGTGATCACCAAATGCAACCAGATTATCGTTACTCATAAATACCAGCTTAGGAATTACCATATCCTGGAATGTATATTGTGCAATGATATTGTCCTTTTTGCCCTGACCAGTAGAGCTAAAATCATAGAATGTGACATTAGATTGCACATTTCCCGTATTGAAGACGATAGAAGATACAGCTAGTCTCTCGCCATCGTTTGTAAATGCGATTTCAATAGGAATACCCGAATTCTCAACATGCAATTCTCCAGAAGCTAAAAGCTCTCCTTCTATATCCCTTATCTCTAAGTAGCTTACATCCCGTTGATTCATAAGAACAGCAACGCTTCCATTGTCAGCAATGCAGGCTCTTAGAATTGGCTTAGATGTAGTTATCAAACCTTTTCGTCCTGTTGTATTCATGACATATACCGTCGTTCCGCCACGATCATACAGCGCAACATATTCGCTACATATACTAATACATGGCGATGACATATTATACGCCTCGTTCCATATAAGGTCGCCTTCTTTGCTTACGTAAAATGCGCCATCAGAATTATATTTTACGATATTACCATGGAAGGATTCATAGGCAGTGCCATCTGAATCCTCCATTGCAACGTCATTTTTAATTGTAAAATCGGTGTAGGTTCTAAAGTTGTCGATTGTGTACCATATAAGTACAATTATCAAAGCAACAACTACGCCTATTGACACCTTCTTATGCTTAAGGACAAAGGCCCATGCTTTATCCGTAGCATTTACTAACTTCTCCTGCATTGTTATTCCCTAGTACTTAAATATTGCAACTCCATAAGGTGCAAGAGGATATCCTAACGAATACTCTCTTCCGTCGCACTCCTGTGCCTCAGCCTTGAAGTTAGCTTTGCGTGAAGTTGACTCTCCGCCGTACTTAGACGACTCACTATTAATAAGTAGCTTGTATGTTCCATCCTTTGGAACACCAACTCTGTAATCATCATATGCAATAGGTGTAAAGTTAACTACGCATAGAATATTATTCTTGCCATCCTTAGACTTACGAACAAAACTAAATATTCCACGATATGAATCGTTAGCGTTAATCCACTCAAAGCCTTCCCAACTACAATCTAATTCATAAAGAGCTGGATTCTCCTTATACATATGAAGAAGATCCTTCATGAAATCATTAACAGACTTATTGTTAGGATTATCTAATAGATACCAGTCTAGTTCTCTCTCCTCAGACCACTCCTGATACTGTGCGAAATCCTGTCCCATGAACAGAAGCTTCTTACCAGGGTGACACATCATAAATGCGTATCCAGCCTTGAGGTTCTTGAACTTGTCAATCTCGAATCCAGGCATCTTATTTATCATTGAACATTTTAGATGAACAACCTCATCATGAGATAATACAAGAATGTACTTCTCGTATTGGTTATAACTCATGGCAAATGTCATCTTGTTGTGATTATCCTTACGGAAATATGGATCTAACTTCATGTAATCTAGGAAATCATGCATCCATCCCATATTCCATTTGTAAGAGAAGTTAAGACCATTCTCAGTAACACTTCCTGTAACCTTAGGCCATGCCGTTGACTCCTCGGCAATCATAACAACTCCCTTATTGCGTCCTGTAATCAATGTATTAATATGCTTGAAGAATTCAATTGCGTCCAGATTCTGATTGCTGCCGTACTTGTTGGGAACCCATTGTCCGTCTTCCTTGCCGTAATCAAGATAAAGCATTGATGCAACTGCATCAACTCTAAGACCATCAATATGATATTTCTCAACCCACATTAAGGCACTTCCGATTAAGAAATTCTTAACCTCGTTCTTGCCATAGTTGAATATCTTGGTGCCCCAGTCAGGATGCTCTCCCATCTTAGGATCTGGATACTCGTATAGTGGCTCGCCGTCAAAATCAGCAAGACCATGGGCATCCTTAGGGAAATGAGCAGGAACCCAGTCAAGTATTACTCCAATATTATTCTTATGGAATGTATCTATTAAATACATAAAGTCATCAGGTGTTCCATATCTTGAAGTAGGGGCATAATAGCCTGTTACCTGATATCCCCATGAACCGTCAAATGGATACTCAGATACACCCATCAATTCCACATGAGTATATCCCATGTCAACAACATATTTAGAAAGCTTATCCGCCAACTCTCTATATGTATAGAAGCCATCATCCTCTCGACCTGGATGTCTCATCCAAGAACCAAGATGAACCTCATAAATTGACATAGGCTGCTCATAATACTGGTCGCCTATCTTCTCTCTATTCTTAATCCACTCAGCATCCTTCCACTTATACTTGTCTGCATTGTAAATGATAGACGCTGTGCCTGGTCTTAACTCACAAGTAGTTGCGTATGGGTCTGACTTATATATCTTCTTACCTTCAGCAGTATAGATGACATACTTATAAAGCTGTCCTTCCCTTGCGTCTGGCGAGAACACCTCCCATACACCCATTTCCGTTGGGTCAACGCGAGTCATCATTGTTGCTGTCTCGTTCCAGTCATTGAATTCACCAATAACTGACACAGCTGCTGCATGAGGAGCCCACACATCGAAGATTACCCCTTTCTTCTTGTTGCGAGTCTTAACATGCGCTCCCATCTTCTTGTAGATGTCATAATGTGTAGATTGACCAAATAGATAGCAATCCAATTCTGTAAAATTCTTCATAGTATTAGTCCCCCATTATTAATATTTTTGAAAGTCCTTCTCTCTTAAAATCATATATCCGTTCTCGTCGTATTTCTTATTGCCGAAGCTGAACCTTTCAAATGCTTTCTTGAATCCACCCTTGTCTGCATTCTCCATGGCTTCATCCATAATCTCCTTTACTTCAGAAAGCGCAGTCGGATGGTCAAGTGATTGTATTATATTAATTCTATCATATATTGCAAGAATTCCCATCTCATCAATTACACATTCGCAATCATCAGCATATGCCTTGGCAAATTCCACAAGCTCATCGATTGTAAATGGTGGAATGTTGATTAGCTCTGTGAACTCTTTGCTAAGTTCTGGAGATGTCTTCATTATCCTGTCAATTCCAGTCTTTGTATCCTCAAGAATTATTAGTATTCCACTCTGGTCATTCTCTATCATAATTGATAAGCGAAGGATGGTCTCACGATTCATCTGGCCTGCCTTCTCAATAATCAGACAGCCTCCTGGAATCTTGGCAAATAGCGCTCCTATATCTTTTCCATTAAGCTTGTCACCATCGACTTTACCGATATTTCCTGATGGCATTCCAATCTGACCTTGTAGTACCTTAACAAGAGAAGTGGCCAGCTTAGTCTTACCTGTTCCTTGTATACCCTGTACGATTATATGGCCACCCTTTTGTCGTTTTCCTTGCAAATGCTTCTTGGTGCCACTAATTGCTTTACACAAAGCAAGCTCCATTCCGTCGATAGGCATAAAGTAGGAGAATGTCTCCCTCTCTTCCTCCGTAAGATGAATTAAAGCATCACCATCTTCCTGCTCTTCTTCAACTTCTTCTATCTCTGGTAAATCTTCATCCTCTTCCTCATCTACCTCAGGCTTGAAGAAATCGTCTTGTAATGATTCACCTAATGCAACACCAGCCAGGCGTTGAGTATCATCAATATTCTCCTCTTCAATAACTGGCAGTACACGTGTCTTGGAATTCTCCCAGGCAGATGGCATTCGTTGAACCTCTGGCTCATCAACCTCTGTAGAGAACTCAACCTCTGCTTCTTCTAAATCATCATCTATTGGTCTGATGTCAGGATCTTCAATTGGAGCTGCTGGAGCAATTGGCTTCGGTGTTGGTGCAACTTGCTCTTCTACCTTTGCCGCTGGCTTAGGCGTTGGTGCCTGTGGTTTCTCCAAAGTCTTTTGCATACGAATCTCTTCATCAATCTGATTCTGCATTGACCTGTTAATATCTTCTACTATCTTACTAGCTTCTTCAAGCTTAGTTGTTTCATGTTCATCTTCATTGCGAAGTAGCTTACTGCTCTTAATCTCCTCGTCGCTAAGAACAGGTGGCTTCCACTGAGATGTTCCCTCTGCTGCCGGAACTACTGACTCACCTTCTACCTTGGCTTCACCTATGACATGAGCCTTGTCACTTTCCACAACAGGAATTTCTATTCCTGTTCCAATGTGTTTTCCATCTGCAGAGAACTTAGGAACACTATAGCTCTTAGGTTCAGCTTTCTCTTCAGCTTTAGCTGCTGGTTTGTTTTCTTTTGTCTCCTCTATAATCTGATCTAAATCTCTATTTCTAGCCTTGGCTAATTCTGCCGCCATAGCTCTGGCATCTTCTTCAGCCTTAGACTTCGCTTCTAACGCCTTCTTATCCTCCGCAGCCTTCCTGGCTTCTTCTAAAGCCTTAATTCTGGCTTCTTTTTCTGCCTTGGCTTTCGCTTCTTCCTCGGCCTTAGCCTTGGCATCTTCTGCAGCATGTGCTTTGGCCTCTTCTGCCTGATTAAGAACTTCTTCCTTCATTATCTCTGAAGTTGTTACACCAGCTTCAAGCTTCGGCATAACACCTTCTAGCTTATCCATTATCTGGTTGGCTTCTTCTATAGCATTTTCCTTGGCCTGCTTGAGCTTTATATCTTCAGCGCTCTCTAGGGTTTCTTCTGCTGCACGCTGCATCTTGGCCCAATTATCCATTACATCCTGAATAGTTATCTGTCCTTCTATCTGCTCATCTTCTTCACGGTCTTTATCAACCATCAGGCTTATCTGTCCATCATTTTCTTCGTCTAAGTATTTCTGGAATCTGTCTTTTATCGAGTCGTCAAGCTCCTTGCCTTCCTTCTTCTGCTTGTCAGCAACCTCATCAAGAGTTTCCTGAACCTTAAGGTATGGAATATCTTCAATTAATTCCTTAATATTCTCAAGGTTATCATTGACATCTCCTTCTTTTGTCGCCTCCATTATCTCTTCAATATTGCGCTTGATTTCAGCCTGAAGATTAACAGTATTAAAATGCTCTGGGGCTTCCTGAACAGTTGCAATATCAATATCGTGACGCACAACTTCTCCAGACTCTAGCATCTCGTTAGCTTTAAAATGTGTAACACCTCTTCTCTGGTTCTGAAGCTCCTGATACTTCTCTGCCTGCTCATCCTCAAGCGGGCTGTATAGCATCTTAAGTTCTAACGCCTTGGCAACATAAGGACCATCACCAAACCAGATAATAATCTCATCACATAGTGCAGTACATTTTTCAGTCTCTCCTGCCCTGTGATACAGATATGCCAATTCGAATGCCCACTCTTCTATAAAGTCAGATTCCTTCATCTCTTCAAGAATCTTAATCTGTTCCTTGATATCAGCATTCTTCGCCTTGGCTATATGATATCTTAATATAAACTTCTTACTGTCATACGGAGCAATCTGAACAAACTCTTCTGTGTACTGTTCAGCCTCATCTATCTCACCCATTTTTATGCACACCAAAGTAAGATGATATAATATCATCCTTCCAATTGGTGACTTTTCATGAGCAAACATAAGTAATGTCTTGCTGTCTTCTATGTGACCTAACTGTTCGTAGAGATTACTAATCTCTATTAACACATTAACATTACGAATCTTACGCCAGTTGACGCTATCTAGAAGGTCTAGCGCGTCCTCTTCACCACCTGATTTAATTAAAGCCTTGGCTTCATTAATCAAATTTTTGCAATCATTCTTATCCAACTATCTCTACCTCTTCATAATGCCTGGAACTATTTCATATCTTACATTGTTATCCTTTGTAATAATTAATCAGGCATCCTTTTAGAATTATGTCTCTCTCATCGTCAGTAAGTTCACCTATCTTAAGAGTGAACTTGTTAAGGTTACCATCCTTTACAACGTATGCATCAACTGATGATGCTGCATTAGCAATGGCATCCTTAATGTCAGGAATAAAGATATAGTCATTTACTGTAAATGGTAATTCTCCTTCATCAATGATGAATGGAACCATACCCCAGTTAATAAGGTTAGATCTATATCTCTTAGTTGCGTAGTCATTAGCAATATTAGCCCATCCACCAAGTACCTTCTGGCATGATGCAGCCTGCTCTCTTGCAGAACCGTCTCCTGGCTTTACTGCAAATATTGTGCTTCCCACACCGAAGTTGTCATGGTTAACATCAGGATATGTCTTCTTAACAGTATGAACAATTTCCTTAAGCTCAGGTACTGCTTCTCCTGCACATTCTCCTGCTTCAAGAGCCTTCTGAGCCTTCTGAATCTCCTTGGCTCTACCCACATATTCAGGGTCCTTACGAGACAATGTAAATTCTGCAAGTCCAAGTGGGTTAGATCTGTATGATGATGTCTCTCCTGATGGAATTAATTCATCTGTTGTTGTTACAGGATCATGTATCTCTGATACAACCTTTAAGAATAGATTCTGTGGCAACGGACTCATCTTAGGCCAGTCCTTAATGTTAGGACCAAACTGGATCTCCTGGTTAGGATCTGCCTTGCCCTTAGAGTCAAATACTCTATTCTCATATATACTCTTGTCGAAGAAATACTTCGGCTTAGTGTAATTAACATCCATATCAGTCGCTGCTGTAAGATAACCCTTGTTAGCAGCTGTTGCAGCAATTGATCTTGCATCCATAAGAGCAACGGATGCTATCTGTCCGCTCTGTAATTTAGAACCCTCTCTGTTAGGGAAGTTACGTGTTGAGTGACGAATTGAGAATCCATTGTTGCTAGGAGTATCTCCAGCACCGAAGCATGGTCCACAAAATGCTGTCTTAACAATAGCTCCTGTTGCCATAAGATCTGCAACACTTCCATTCTTAACAAGCTCCATATAGATTGGAGTACTTGCTGGATATACAGACAATGTGAATTCATCAGGTCCAATTGATGCACCTCTTAGAATATCAGCAGCATCTGTTATATTCTCATAACCGCCACCTGCACAACCAGCGATGATTCCCTGATCTACATATAATCTGCCGTCACGAACCTTATCCTTCAAGGTATAGTCAACCTGTCCATCTAAGCTAACTTTAGCTCTCTTCTCACAGTCATCTAATATATCCATTAGGTTCCCTTTAAGCTCTTCTATAGTATATGTATTACTTGGATGGAAAGGCATAGCAATCATAGGCTTAATCTTGCTTAAATCAATCTCAATTAAACCATCATAATATGCTACTTCACCAGGATTTAATTCCTTGTATTCTTCACTTCTTCCATGAATATCATAGAACTCTTTAACCTTACTATCAGTCTTCCAGATAGAAGATAGGCAGGTTGTCTCTGTTGTCATAACGTCAACGCCAATTCTGTAATCAACGCTTAGGTTATCTACACCAGGACCTACGAATTCCATAACCTTATTCTTAACATATCCCTTGTCGAATACTTCACCAATAATAGCAAGTGCTATATCCTGAGGTCCTACACCCGGCATAGGAGCACCTGTCATATAGACACCAACTACTCCTGGCATATTAATATCATATGTCTTCTCTAATAATTGTTTTACTAATTCCGGACCGCCTTCGCCCATTGCCATGGTACCAAGTGCTCCGTATCTTGTATGAGAGTCTGAACCAAGAATCATCTTGCCGCATCCTGCAAGCATTTCTCTTGCAAATTGATGGATTACAGCCTGATGTGGTGGTACATAGATTCCGCCATATTTCTTAGCACATGTAAGTCCGAACATATGGTCATCTTCGTTGATGGTTCCGCCTACAGCACACAGTGAATTATGGCAGTTAGTGAGTACATATGGAATAGGGAATTTCTCCAGGCCTGATGCTCTGGCCGTCTGAATAATTCCTACATATGTAATATCATGACTTGTTAATTTATCAAAACGAATCTGAAGCTTATCCATATTACCAGATGTATTATGGTTCTTAAGAATACCGTATGCCATTGTATTCTCACTTGCTTCATTCTTAGTTATATCTTTTCTAGTCTTGCTCTTAATCTCGCTTATAGCATTAGCATCCTCGGCAATAATCTCGTTACCATTAATAAGGTATGCTCCCGATTCATATAACCTCATAAATGTCCTCCTCAATATAATCCTGTGTAGCGTCACCAAAATCTGTATTAGGCGACACTTGCACAAAGTATCACTATAATTATATTGATTATTGACACAAAAAGCAAGACAGACGAGTTATTTGCTAAAGAAAGAACCAAATCTTCCTTTTTTCTTCTTATCATCCTTAGGGGCGTCGGCAACTTCCCCCTCTTCTTCCTTCCAATTAAAATACTCTGCATCAAGGTCTTCTGACACTGACGCCATGGCGTTCTCATCAAGAGAATCACCAAGAGGTGTGCCATCTGGATTCATTCCCTGGGCTCTAAAGTAATCCTCATTAACTCTAATCTCTGGCTGAACATTTGCATAGAGATTATCATCAGAGCTTGCGTTATATTGACCGGAATCCTTTTCCTTGGCAAGGCGTCTGTTCTCATCCTCAATAAGGTGCAAATACTTCTGTGTATCAATCAAATCAGACAGGCTCGCCTTAAGGTCAGACTGATTCTTCTTAACCTCTCTAACCTCTTTATCAACCTTATCCTTAGTCTCCTCGTATATCTTATCGAACTTGTCAATGGCATCCTTCATTATATCCTGAATCTGATTCAAGGTGTTGTCAGTATACATTACAGATGCAGCGTATATATCCTCAGCCTTGCGAGTTGACTCAAAAATAATGTCATCTCCTTCCTTCTTCATCTCACGCTTAGCCTTGGCCTGAGACTGAGAAGTAAGCTCGTATTCATCCATCATGTCATACATGCAGGAATTAAGTTCCTTAAGAAGCTCCATTACATCATTTTTATTTACAACAACGTTGATAGCGCTTCCTTCAAAAGGCTCTGCCTTAGAAAAAAGCACATGTATATCTCGTAATACTTTCTCTGTATTATCCTTAGCCGACATAATCATTCCTCCATATCTTCAACCTACCTATTAATTATATGTCATCATATTAAGTCTAGTCAAAGACTTTCATACATCTATCAAGTATGTTATTCATATAGGCTATTGCTGTTCCATAATTGGTAATTGGAACACCAGCTTCCTTGGCAAGTGCAATTCTGTGCTTCATCTCTTCACCATTAAGTGTACATGCGCCACAATGAACTACCAATCGATATGGTGATAAATCCACCGGGAATTCTCCTCCGCTGGTAAATGTGTATTCTAACTTGGCTCCACTTCTATCCATCCCGGGAGCTTGACGGTTCCGATATCTTTGCACTGTCTATGATGTGTGCACCCCTCGGATATAAGTACCTTGTCACCGTCCTGAAGTTTGCCCAGCTCTTTGGCACCTTCCACCTGCCAGTTCAAATCACCCTTGTAGCGCGCCATAAGAATTGAGAAAGATGTTAGCCTTACATCATCTGGTGTAAGAGCTGATATCTTGGCAAATGCCTGACTATCTGTAACTACAAGTAGATTCTTCGCGCCCTTCATTGACGAGAGCATGTCGGCATATTCTGTATCCTTGCAAATGTGAATCATTGCCCCAATATCTAATGCATCTCTTATAACCTGCTGCTGTGGCAGAATTATTCTTCCCTTAGGTGCCGACTCATCTATTGGAATTACAAGAATAATATCATCACCTTTTCCAATAAGGTCAGATACTAACGGCTTCTCCTTCTTCTTAGGGATAATATGTGCAATGCCCTCCTTAAGCTCTTCAACACCCTCCTTATTAAGGGCAGATACCATGAAGAGCTTGTCTTCCTCGACTCCAAGACCAGAAGATAGGTGTCCTTTTAATGGGACAATAGTTGGTTCGTCAATTTTGTTCACCACAACGATATATGGAATCGATTTCCCCTTGATTCGCTCTAACAAAGACTTGATATTAGGATTGCTCATTTCCAAGAAAGCATTCTCGCAGTCAAGTACGAGTATTGCTATATCACATGTGTTAAGGGCCTGAAGGGATTTCTCCACACGAAGAGCTCCAAGCTCTCCTTCATCGTCAAGACCTGGTGTATCAATTAGCACAACAGGTCCAAGGGGAAGTATCTCCATGGCCTTCTTAACCGGATCGGTTGTTGTACCTGCAACATCTGATACAATGGCAAGATCCTGATTGGTGATTGCGTTAATCAATGTGGATTTGCCAGCGTTACGATTGCCGAATATTCCTATATGTATTCTCTCTGAAGAGGGCGTAGCGTTAAGTGACATAGTAACCTCCTAGAATCTAAAATCACGTTTTCCTTCATGGATATTCTCAATATATTCCTTGGCCTTCTCCTTAACTGTTGGGTTGGTAATAACCTCAAGCTCCTTCTTGATTAGCTCTTCGCCAACCTTCTTTGTCTCAGGAGACGCATAATCCTCTAAGTACTCCTTCAGCGTCATAAGTGCGTTAGGGTGACAGCAGTTAACAATTTGCTTGCTCTTAAGAAGGCTCATAAAGCGATCTCCTGTTCTTCCTGCGCGGTAGCATGCGGTACAGAAGGATGGTACGTAGCCTGAATCCATAAGCCATTTTACAACCTCGTCAAGGGTACGGTTGTCGCTGACATCGAATTGTGCTGTATTCTCATCCTCTGGCTCTGGCTCACAATAGCCTCCTACGGAAGTACGAGAACCACCTGATATCTGAGATACACCCATTTCAAGAACCTTTTCCCTACACTCCTTAGATTCTCTTGTAGAGATAATCATTCCTGTATAAGGAACTGCAATTCTAATACATGCAACGATCTTCTCGAACAAGTCATCTGTAATTCCATTGTCAAATGCATCTGGATCAATATCTTCGGCACGACGAAGTCTTGGAACAGAAATTGTATGTGGTCCAACACCCTTGTATGCCTCTAAATGCTCTGCGTGCATAATGATTCCTGTAAAGTCATATCGATAGTTGTTAAGACCAAATAACACACCTAGTCCAACATCATCAATTCCACCCTCCATGGCTCTGTCCATTGCTTCTGTATGATAAGCATAATCAGACTTAGGTCCTGTTGGATGAAGCTTCTCATATGACTCCTTATTATATGTCTCCTGGAACAGGATGTAAGTTCCAATTCCAGCATCCTTAAGCATCTTATATTCTTCAACAGTTGTAGCCGCAATATTAACATTTACACGACGAATATCACCATTCTTATGATGTATACTATAGATTGTCTTAATGCTCTCTAAGATATATTCTATTGGATTGTTCTTAGGGTCCTCACCTGCTTCTAGGGCGAGTCTCTTGTGACCCATATCCTGAAGGGCAATTACTTCCTGCTTAATCTCCTCCTGTGTTAGCTTCTTACGCTTGATGTGCTTATTCTTGGCATGATAAGGACAATACTCGCATCCGTTAATACAATAATTAGACAAATAAAGTGGTGCAAACATAACTATTCTGTTACCATAGAATTCCTGCTTGATATCTCTTGCCAGCTGATATATCTTCTCATTCAAATCCTCTAACTCACAATCAAGCAAAACGATGGCCTCTTTATGGGACACCCCTTTCATCTCTTTTGCCTTCTCTAGAATTGATTCTATAAGCTCTCTATTGTTCTTGTTTTCTTCAGCGTACTCTAGACATTCTCTGATCTCTTCATCAGATATGAACTCTTCCGCCTTCGGACTCATTACATTGTACATACTTCTATCCTCCTGATTGTTCTCGTAAATGCTACCTTATACCTTAGAATAAATTGCCTTGGCAGTTATTCCTTCAATACTTCCAACCTTGCCTGACAGTGAATTGATAACATCTGCTGGTCCGTCTAGTGCGATACTTATAAGCGAGATATTCTTCTTGTCATAAGGCAGGCCCATTCTTCCAATAATATACTCCCCGAACTCAGTTAGCAGCTTGTTAAGCTCCGACACCTTATCCCTGTCTTCCACTACAATTGCCAGAATTGCCACTCTTGTTTCTTCCATACAAAACCTCCTAACATACAAAAAACTCTACAAAAATGTAGAGTCCAATCCTTAATCAAAATACACATAATCTTCTCTGTCAGGTATTCCTTTCAAATCAGACTCCATCTTATTAATTTGTAAAAAGCTATCCAACCTCGACCCCGGGAAGAAAAGACGTTACCTTGGTAGTTAACTCAACCCAGGCGACCCCATGTCACTCGGAAAATCAAACTTAGTGCTGCTTTGTTCCCAACCTGACACGATTCGTAAGCATCCGATGCATAGGACCCAAGTATCAACGCCACTTTCCAAGGGCAGCTCCCACTGCCGCAAGGCCTCAGAAGGATATCACCCCAGCTATAGCAACTGGTTACAAGACGCTGCTAACGCCCCGGCTAGACCTTTATTTTATGGTAAAATAGCAGAATTGTCAATGCTTGTAAGCCTTGGGGGCAATCAGGCAACATTCAAAATGAAAAAGGACCAAGCGTAATGCTTGATCCTTACATATGTTCATATTATTACTTGATAAATGGACAAGGATGATTCTTTGGCAACTTAGGGCATTTGCCAGTCTCAAAGAATTCCTTAATTGCGTTACGATGAACGCCAATCATAAATCCTACACTTACCCAGAAGCAAATTACAATTAGGCTACCGAGGAACTTGAAGAATTTCTTTCTCTTTTTCTTCTTCTTCTCTCTTCTTTCAAGCTCGATTCTGCCTAGAACTTCTGCTCTAACAGCATCTTTTGCTTTCTGCATCATCTTATCTTCATTATCTGAAAACCAACCCATTACTAATATCTCCCTTCTTAATTATTTCATCTGACTAGACTATAGCACGAAATTAAGGATTTGTCTATTACATTAGAACATCTGACCATTCTCCATAAACTCAAATATATTCCTATGCTTAATTCCGCTTCGCTTGCGAAGAAGCTTGTCAAGACTCATTATGTACTTAGGATAGTAGTCGTGAATCTTCTCTAGTGGCTCGTATTCTATATCCTCCTCGGGATGCTCCCAATTCTCGTCTACCTTATTATTAATGTATCGAACCACCTGAACATAGAGATAATCCATGTTCACATCCTGCATGATAAAGTCCACCTGCAGGCTGCCAATCTTACCAACTCCAACTGTATAATCATTGGCCTTGGCATAATTATAAACCACATTCTGAAGTGACGTCTCATAGTCAAGGGTGTTATACATATCTATTGCATAATAGAAGCTTAGGTCTGATAGATAGTATCTCTCCTTACCCTTGAGAAATCTCTTATCATCGATATCAACTCTGCTGCATTTATTAACAATATATACGTCTTCGAGAACCCCTAAGTAATTATACAATGTCTCTTTCCTGATAGAGATGCCAAGCCTTCTATGCAGGCTTTCCTGCATATCCTTAATAGAAATTGTAGTTGCGAAGTTACGAATTATATATTCCTTAATTGCATCGAACATCTCTTTATTCTTGATTCGCTTATTGTGCCTTACTTCCTGCTCATAGATTTCTTCTAGAATTCCCTTTGCATAAGAATGCTGTCCGTCTAATAGGTCATATCTTACAACCTTAGGAAAGCTTCCCTCCATCATATACTTGATGAATTCTTCCTGGTGATTCCTTGAAATCTTCTTATCATAGAACTTCTTCATGTCAAGATATTCAGAAAATGTTAATGTGTAAATCTCATATTCAATATAATGAGCAATTAGCTTCTTAACATGCTCCGGTCGAAGAATATATCTGTTGTTGGCTGTAATGAATACAGAATATCTTCCATCCTCATAGCAGATATTCATTGCATTCTCATAGTCCTTAACATGGGAAATGTTATCAATAAACAGATATCTCGTTCCCTCTAATCCTCTTGTCTTATCTGCAATAGCTTTAAGCAGTTGCTCTGAATTTCTTATACCCTTATATGGCCTCTTATCCAGATTAATTTCGATAATATTCTCATTTGGTACGGATTGGGAGCGAAGTTCGTCGATTATCATTTCCAAGATACATGACTTGCCACAGCCCTTGACGCCGGTTAAAATCTTAATTATTCCGGTAGAATCATAATATTCTCTTATCTTCTCTAGATATAATTCTCTTACATACAAGTTATCCATATTATGCCTCTAATCCTGCTCTTACTGCCTTGGCTAGCTGGTCAGCACAAGATGTTGGTTTCATTGCACAAGTATTGCCTGTAAGCTTTCCTTCAATCTCGTCTACGCTCATTCCCTCAACAAGAATACCTATTGCCTTAAGGTTACCGTTACATCCTCCAGTAAACTTAACATTGTGTACTTTGTCACCATCCAAGTCATATTCAATTAGTCTTGCGCACACGCCTGATGGCTTGTATTCATGATGTGTCATATTACATTTCCTCCATATCATAAATCATTTCCTAAGCGAAGCTCCTCGAAGAAGTCTCTTATTATAGAAGAACATTCGTCTCCAAGAACTCCTCTTTCAACTTCTACACTATGATTAAATCCATCCATTTGAAGCAGGTTAATTACAGAACCAACACAGCCTGCCTTAGGATTCATAGCTCCTATATAGACCTTCCTCATTCTAGCCTGCAATATTGCGCCTGCGCACATAGGGCAAGGCTCAAGTGTCACATACATATCACAGTCTTCCAGTCTCCAGTCACCCATCTTCTTACAAGCCTGTTGTATGGCAAGAATCTCTGCATGGGAAGTTGTGCTTCCGTCCTTGTTTCTTCTATTGTAAGCGCGGCCTATTACTTTACCATCTTCATTAACAATTACACATCCTATAGGAACATCTCCCTCTTCGTAGGCTTTTTCAGCCTCCTTATATGCCATGTTCATGAACTTGATTTTATTTTCTTCTTCTCTCGCCGCAACCTTTTCGGCCTTACTATTAGCATGGCTTTCTCTGAACCCATCTAATAACGCCATATGGATTTCCCCCTTATAATCTGTTATAATATGCGTTGTTTAATACGCAACATAATAAGCATTACACATTTTGAATAAAATTTCAAGAAAGAAGCATTAAGATATGAGAATTGTAGGACTTATGAAGACAACCTTACTAGACTATCCTGACAAGGTTGCCTCAACTATATTCACAGGTGGATGTAACTTCCGCTGTCCATATTGTCATAATGGCGACCTGGTGCTGGATTTCGCTAATATGGAGCCATACTCCGAGGAAGAGATATTTGAGCATTTGAACAAGAGAAAGAATACTCTTAATGGCGTATGTATTACAGGTGGTGAGCCAACATTACAGACCGACCTTCCTGAATTCATTAAGAAGGTAAAGGACTTAGGCTTACTTGTTAAGCTTGATTCTAATGGCACTAATCCCGATATGATACGTAAGCTTCTTGATGATAAATTGCTTGATTATATTGCAATGGATATTAAGCATTGCAAAGAACGATATAATGAAGTTGCCTGTATGAAGAATTACAACATTAAGCCGATAGAAGAATCAGTTAGTTTATTAATGAATTCTGATATCGATTATGAATTTAGAACAACGGTAACAAGGGAGCTTCATGATATTAATGACTTTGCTAAGATTGGTGAGTGGATAGCTGGTGCGAAAGCCTACTACCTGCAGCCATACAAGGAATCAGAGCAGGTAATTAGCAAGATCTTCTCTACATATTCTTCCGAGGAATTTGATGAGATTATTAATATTCTTAATAATTATAATATTGAAAATGTTGGAGTTAGGGCGTTAGATTAATATGAATTTTACATATGAAACAGATCGATTAATTCTTAAAATATGTGGCGAGGAAATTGCAGAAGATGTACTAGTATTCGACTTACATAATGCTAAAGAATTCGAGGCAGTTGAGCCAATAGATGTAGATAACTTCTACAATCTTGACCATCATCGCAAATTCCTTAACTACGAATATAAGCAGATGCTACGATTATCCGTTGTCAGATTCTGGATATATCGTAAGGAAGATCCTAATACTATTATAGGTACAGTGAGCTTCCGTAACATAGTTAAGCCAATATATTCTGCCTGCCAGGTTGGTTACAAGATAGACAAGGCCTACACTGGTCAGGGCTATTGTACAGAAGCTCTTCGTGCTGGAATAAATATTATATTCTCTAATCTTGAAATTCACAGAATGGAAGCCTTCGTACTTCCTGAAAATATCGCCTCAATAACAATACTTGAAAAGCTGGGATTCAAACGGGAAGGCCTTCTTCGTGACAAGATTATAATCAAGGGTACACCTAGGGACCACTACCTCTATGGTCTCTTGCGAGAAGAATTCGTAGGATAGCTTGTCTTTCTATATACAATATACGCAATTATTGCAAGAACTGCACCAATTGCTGTGATTATCATTCCTGCCCTCATAGTGAAATCGGAGCCATACTTAAATAGCTGTCCTTCAAGGAAGAAGCCTACTATAGTTCCTATTGATATTGTCATTCCCATTATAGTCTGTCCCTTATTCTTATCACTCTCTTCCATTGTAATATCAGATAAATATACCATAGACGGAACAAGAACAGCATAAGTAAAGGCTTGTAATACCTGAGCTATATATACAATTACTATGTTGCCTGCTACTACGAATAAGATGCTTCTTATTATGTAGAAAACTGCTGCAACCACTATCAGAAATTGCGGTGAAAACTTCTTCATAATCTTAGTAAAGAAGAACATAACAGGTAATTCTACTATTGCCGCAACTGCATTCGCTATTCCAAAAATCCTATTGTCTCCTCCCACTCCATTAACTATATTAATTAGATTCGCAGAGAAAAGATTCTGGAATGTAAATATAAAAATCATTGCGAAGAAGAATATAAAGAACACGTAGTATTTCTTGAAAAAAGAACCGCCTGATTTCTTCGTAACGTCGGCTTTAGAATCAACATTTTCGGTATTACTACTTCGTTCCTTCATCTGTACCTTAGGCATTATTAATAGAATTAATATGGTTCCTACTGCTGCTATTAATACGGTAACAGGTACAACTACTGGACTTATTTTCTCCATAAGAGAACCTATTATTACAGATACAATACCATAGGAAATTGAGCCACCTGCTCTGGCTGGTCCAAAGCTGACTGGATGCTCATCGGTGTTGTAATAAAAGCAGCACTGATTTACAAATGGAGACATACAAAATACTATTACTACAGCTATACAAAACAATACTATGTCCAGCATAGAAGCGCTAAAGAATAAAAGTCTAATAGATATAATAATAAGGATTACTGTAAGTATATAAAGCAGATTCTTCCAATGAAGCTTTATGCTCCTGTCTGCCACATTTCCAAGTAGGGGTTGTAGAAGGGTAGCAATTGCACATGCAACAGCTACAACTGTTCCTGCCACTGCCTCAGATAATCCTGTGGCTTTAAAATAGGTTACAGTATATCCTATCACGCATAATTGCAGAATATAGTAAAACGCAAATAAAAGGACAGCGAGAACCTGTTCCTTGTTAACTACCTTAGCCTTCGTACTCATATTAGCACCACCCTTCGTCTGTTCTAGACGAGCCTTCCGGGATGCCAGGAAGGATTAAGCCACCGTCAATTCTAAGGGTAATTCCCGTAATATATGATGCTTTATCAGATGCAAGAAATGTTACTGCATTGGCAATATCCTCTGGTGTGCCTGCTCTGCCTAGCGGCACAATGTCAGATAAGTTGTCCCAATAATCGGACACTTCTCCATTGGGATTCTCAACTATCTTCTTGTCCCAATAATATTCCATATCAGTCGGTTCCTTGATTGCAGCAATCTCTTCCTTAGTTCTTATTCTGACTGCACCAGGTGCCACATTGTTAATGCGAATACCATACTCAGCTACATCTAATGCATAGGCCTCAATCATCTTGTTAAGACCTGCCTTCATACCACAATATAGTCCACAATTAGGATATGAACGCTCACCTCTTGATGAGGTTATATTGATAATATTACCCTTAATATTATTATCAATCATATATCTGGCAGATAAATGCATCATCTTGATATATGAACGAAAGTCAAGATTCAATAAGAAGTCGAGATTGTCATCACTAAAATCCTGAATGGCACGAGGCTTGTTAACACCTGCATTACTTATACATAAGTCTAATGAACCTAGAGCCTCAACAGCTTCTTTGAAGAATGAATCCGTAGCGTTAGGCACCGACAAGTCTACATCATAGGAATAACATTTTGCTCCTAGTGCTTCTATATCCTTAGTTGTCTTCTCGACGAAATACTCGCTATTAAATGCGCCACTATAATATGAAAACGCAATGTCATACCCTTCCTTGGCTAACGCAAGGGAAATACCTCTTCCTATTCCTGATTCTCCACCTGTAATTATGGCTTTCTTTCTCATAGTTTATACCTCTCTATTTGCTAGTTGAATCTCGACGCATATTACCTGATTCCAAACATTTACGATTATTATACAACAAAGTTTCTTATTTTTATAGTTTCCTTTTGTAAGTAACTAAGTTATAATTAAATTACTATCGACTTGGATAACAAGTAACAAAGGGATAAATATTAAGATAATAGGAGGTAATGTATTATGGCAAAATGGGTTTGTTCAGTATGTGGATATGTTCATGAAGGCGATGAGCCACCAGCAGAGTGTCCTGTATGTCACGCACCTGCAGAGAAGTTCAAGAAGCAGGAAGGTGAGTTAACTTGGGCTGCAGAGCATGTTGTTGGTGTAGCACAGGGTGTTAGTGAAGATATTCTCGCTGACTTAAGATCTAATTTCGAGGGAGAGTGCTCTGAGGTTGGTATGTATCTTGCAATGGCAAGAGTTGCTCATAGAGAAGGCTATCCTGAGATAGGTATGTACTATGAGAAGGCTGCATTTGAAGAGGCAGAGCATGCTGCTAAGTTCGCAGAGTTACTCGGTGAAGTAGTTACTGATTCTACTAAGAAGAACCTGGAGATGCGTGTAGATGCCGAGAATGGTGCTACAGCTGGCAAGACTGACCTTGCCAAGCGCGCTAAGGCTGCTAATCTTGATGCTATTCATGATACTGTTCATGAAATGGCTAGAGACGAAGCTAGACATGGTAAGGCTTTCAAAGGTCTCTTAGACAGATACTTTGGATAGTCTACATTCGAAGAAATAATAATTATTATTGAATACTAAAAAACTAGGGTAGCTACTACCCTAGTTTTTTATTGCAAATGTTATTTGTAACATTTATTATTTTTGCTCTAATGCCAATGTCTTAGTTGTAGCATCACATACTTCGCTTGGACCATAGTACTGAATAGCTCCAGGATATGTGTAGCAGGTCTTCACTGACCATTCCTTTCTCTTAGACACAAAGTAGTTAAATGGCTTACCATCTAATTCAACAAGTGCCTTTCTAATAACTGGCTTATCCTCACCATTACGTCTCTCGATATTCATCATCTTAGTTATTGGCATACCGCCTGCAACCCAATCCTTGGCAGGTGCTGATAAGTTAGATACCTTAGAGAGATATCCTGTATAGCCATATTGAATAAGCATAAAGGCGTTATAGCCAAGTGAGTAACAATAATCTGCATCAAAGTTGGAAGGAAATGCACATCTTCCTTCGTATCCGAAGAAATGATGAAGTGGTGAGAACTTACCCTTGTATGTTCCCTTAATCTTTCTCTCATTAAGCGTATCTGCAACAAGAGAAGAGATTAACTTCTCTGACTCGATAAGAGATACCTGTACATTGCCATGGGGATCTCTTTCTAAGAATAACTGCTTCTGAACGAATTCCGGTAAGAGCGCGAATACTCTCATGGATCTGTCTGTAAGACCTCTTTCTATGAAATGTTCTTTCGTTGCCCAGTCTACCAGACTATTGAATTCTTCTGCCTTATCTCCTGCAAGTAATTCGTTAATCTCAGCAATAAGTGCAGAGAATTCAGGAACGAACTCTATAATACCTTCAGGTACGATTACAACTCCGAAGTTGTCACCGTTATTAGCTCTTGCTTCTACTGAATCAGCAATGTAGTTAGCGATATCAGCAAGAGATCTCTCCTTGGCTGCAATCTCTTCACCGATAAGGCAGATGTTAGGCTGTGTCTGAAGTGCACACTCAAGTGCTACATGAGAGGCTGAACGACCCATAACCTTAATAAAGTGCCAGTATTTCTTAGCAGAATTGGCATCTCTCTCAATATTACCGATTACTTCACTGTATGTCTTGGTAGCTGTATCGAATCCAAATGAAGCTTCAATGTCCTCATTCTTAAGATCGCCGTCAATAGTCTTAGGGCATCCGATTACCTGTACACCGGTCTTATGCTCTGCCATGTACTCTGCAAGTACTGCTGCATTGGTGTTGGAATCGTCACCGCCGATGATAACTATAGCTGTAAGACCATGCTTCTTAGCAACCTCTGTAACAATCTTGAATTGCTCCTCTGTCTCAAGCTTAGTACGTCCAGAGCCGATAATATCGAATCCACCAGTGTTGCGATACTGATTGATAAACTCATCTGTCATCTCAATATAATCATCTTCAATAAGTCCGCTTGGACCGCCTTTGAAGCCAAGTAGAACATTGTCCTTATTAGTAGCCTTAAGTGCATCATATAAACCACTAATTACATTATGTCCACCTGGTGCCTGTCCACCTGAAAGGATTACTCCAACTACCTGCTTCTTATTCTCAGAAGTGTTCTGACCCTTTTCAAATGTTATTTCACATTTTCCATAAGTATTAGGAAAAAGTGCCTTAATCTTATCCTGATCAGCTACACTAGATGTCTCTTCTCCAGTCTTAACGCTAATCTCGCCAGTACCCTGTCTAAGCATTCCTGGAAGCTTAGGCTGATATTCATATCTTGCTTCTTGTAATGGTGATAATGTCATAATAATCTCTCCTTTGTATTTAATAACAATCTTATATATCGTATTATATTTATTTAGAAAAGTAAAGCCTCTTAGTTTTGCTTAAAAAACTTATGTATATTATATAATTGATAATTTGAGCTGCGGCGCTTACTATAGTAATGGATACACCTGCCCATACTAGTGACGTATTAGAGACAAAGAATTCATATGATAAATCAGAAATAACAGATACTGAAGTTAATGCAACAGACCATTTTATTGCCCTGATACCCTTTTTTGCCAAATCATTATTCTTCATTTTATCAAGGATGCTCACCATGCCCTGTAAAATGGCTACCATAACCCACATATCGGCCAAGCCAAGAGCAATCTCGAAATACTCCATTTGAATATTCTGTAAAATGAATTGTGAAGAAAAAATCAGCATGGATATTATCAGTATAACAAGGGCCTCTTTGAATTTGGATTCGTCACGAAGGGCCTTAATTAAACCAATACCTAGTACTATGGATGATAGAATTACTGTAATCCTCGATATTAGTGCTGAAACAAATGACAATATAAGTACTATATCTAGCTCATCTACATTGCCACTATTGATAGTAGTTGCTGATATAGCCAAAAGCAGCGTGGCAAAGCCGAATAAAATAGAGGATATTACGCCCATGATTTCACCAACTATCATAAAGCTTATACCTTTTTTTACTCCCAGAAACTCCATCTTATTCTCCTATTATTAATTCCTAGACTAATCTATTATATCAAATAAAATAAAAATATATATACACATTTGCCATATTATACTAATTCTTTATTGAGATATTTATCCTGTCAATGTATAATTATCGTATTAAGTAAAAAAGGAGAGTATTTATGCTAGAGGTTAATACACACTCAGAAAATGGAAAAGGAACTATTGAACTTATAGGTGAGCTTGATACTACATCATCTGTGGAATTTGAGAAATCCCTTGATGGTTTTCTTGATGATTTGACAGACCTTACAATTGATATGAAGAAGCTAGATTACATAACATCTGCAGGCCTTCGTATTCTTCTCTATATTGAGCAGACAATGGAGGATCAGGGAGAGATGAGAGTTATTAATGTATGCGAAGATGTAATGGACGTCTTCGAAGTTAGTGGCTTCTCGGAGGTACTTAATATACAATGAGAAAAAAGTCGATAGTAACTACATCCGTCGTACGATTAACAATATTAGGGCTTGCTATTCTTATTAGTGTATCCATTGTAACGGGTATACAGTTCTATGATAAAATGAGCTTTGAATATCAGGAAATTGCCAGTACCTTCTTCAAAATAGTTACATATGAGGTAGATAGCGATTTAATCAATCAAATGGTTGAGCGTAAGGACGAGCTTGCTAATATTGACGACTTTATTCAAAAGTACAGTGAAGGCAATAATCAGTATATAGATGAAGACACCCAGGAGCTATATAATAAATGGCTTCAGACTGATTGGTTACTATATGAGACAGTTTCTTATAACAAAAACTTTATTACTTTTCAGATATTGATTCCTGACGGAGACGAAGCAATATGTCTGTGGACTGAAAAATGTAACGATACGCCAAAACAGCCTATGCAACGAAAAGAATTGTCTTATCGAGAGAAGGCATATATTGATAGCGTCTACGGTAAGGACAAGGAAGAGATTATTGGAAATGATGAAGGTTTTTTTCTAGTTGATTTTGATGAGCAAATGATTGGTACTGTTATCAATCCTATATACGATGAAAATGGCAAGGCAATTGCAATCGCTGAATTAGATATAGACCTTTCGCAAATAATATATGCTATATTGAAATTGATTCTTTTAATATCAGTTCTAACTATATTCATTATAGCATTTGCCCTTGAACTGTATTTCTATTTTACAAGAAGAGAAATACTATATCCTATACAGAAACTTGAAAAAGAAACGAAAAATGTTGCTGACAGGATAAAGAATGACGAAGAAATCGAGCCAATAGAAATTCACACTAATGATGAAATTGAATCCTTAGCTCATTCCTTCGAATCCATGGAAGAGAATCTTCGTACAATGTTCAAGGAAAATATCTCCATTACTTCCGAACAGGAGCATATTAAGACGGAGCTTAACTTAGCTTCTACCATTCAGACAGATATGCTTAATAAGGATTTTCCTCCGTTTCCAGAGAGAAATGAGTTCCACATATATGCCTCTATGACTCCGGCTAAGGAGGTGGGTGGTGATTTCTATGACTATTTCCTAATAGACGAAAATCACTTGGCGCTTGTTATAGCTGACGTGTCAGGTAAGGGCGTACCTGCTGCACTTTTCATGATGAGAACAATGCTTATGATTAAGTCCCTTGCAACTTCGACACTTAGCCCTTCTAAGATTCTAGGAAGCCTTAACAATATGCTTCATGAGAATAACAAGGGTCATATGTTTGTTACTATATGGCTTGGTATCTTAGATATTGAAAATGGAATTCTTCGTGCCTCTAATGCAGGTCACGAGTTCCCGTTTATAAAAAGGCCAGGGGGCGAATTCGAGGTATATAAGGATAAACATAGTTTTATTGTTGGAGGCAAGAGTAATCTGACCTACAAGGAATACCAGTTAGAATTAGAGCCTGGCACAAAGCTTTTCCTATATACAGACGGCCTTCCTGAAGCTAAGAATGTAGACAATGAAATGTTTCGGCTCGATGCCTCAATTGATGCACTTAATGAAGATGCCAATGCTAATGTTGAAGAGCTTATAACAAATGTTAAAGCAAAGGTTATGGATTTTATGAAAGATGCAGAACAGTTTGATGACCTCACAATGCTAAGCTTTGAATACAATGGCGTAGACAAAGATAAGAATGTTAAGATTCCAAAAATCTCTGTTGAAGCTGATGTTGATAATGTACCAGGGGTTATTGAGTATTTGGGTAATACCCTTGATGAAATTGGCTGTGATGCTAAAGCAATAAAGCACATTAAGCTTGCAACAGAAGAGATAATTGTTAATATTGCCAACTACGCATACCACGGCTATGATTCTAACCCAGACAAGCCTTGTGTAATCATTGTCTCCGGCAGGGTAAATACTGATTCAAGGGAAGCAACGATTATTATTAGGGATAACGGTATTCCATTCAACCCACTAGCCAAGAAAGACCCTAACACAACACTTAAGGCTAAAGAACGAAAGGCTGGAGGTCTTGGAATATTTCTTACTAAGAAGTTTATGGACAATGTCCAATACGAATACAACAACAATCAGAACATATTGATTCTTACTAAGAAAATATAATTTCGTAGAATAAGTAAGAGCTGGTGCATTGTTAGCATCAGCTCTTATTTTCTATCCTTTATTTATTATCCTTTATTCTTTATCCAATAACATCCTGTTCTTCAAGCTTTTCTTCTATAAATGTCTGAAGCTTTGCTCCCTTCATTCCAATAAGTCCTATTAGGAATGATATTACTACATATACTAAGAGTCCCAACAATGCCCACAAGAAGTCGTGTTCATATAGTCCTCCAATGGCTTCTCGAAAAGCGGTTAAACCGTATGCGAAAGGCATATACTTATATAGCACCTGGAAGAATCCTGGAAGTACCTCTACTGGGAATGTTCCTCCACTTCCTGCTACCTGAATTACCATCAAAACTACACATATTGCTTCTCCAACTGAACCGAAAGCATAAGTCAGAGAATATAATAGGAATGTAAATGAAAAGCTTGTAACTGCACATCCTATATATAAAAGTATTGGATGGGACACATGTATCTGAACATAGAACATACAGCCTGCATAGGTTATTAAGGTCTGTAATTGACCTATTAGGAAGAATAATATATACCTTCCGAAGAACTCCTGATAAGGCTTAATATTCGTAAGTCCTACAATTGGCTGGACCTTGGTCTTCATAATTGCTACGAGAATAAGGGCTCCAAACCATATAGACAACACAATGTAGAATGGTGCCGTTGCATCACCATTTGTCTCCATTGGGTATATAGGCTGCTTATCTAAGGCTACTGGCTCCACTATAAAGTCAGCTATAATCTCAGGATCTGTCTCAATTATTTTAGCGAGTAGCTGATATTGCTCGTTATTCTCTAAGTCCTCCATGTCCTTAATTAGATCACGAAGACCTGTCTGCATCTTAACTACCTCTGCCCTGGTAGATGCTAAGTTACCTTTACCAAACTTCATCATTTCAGGATAGCTATGTAATATATTAGCTAAGTCATTAATAGAATCTGATGAATAATTAAGTAGGTTCTTAACCTCAAGTAGGGACTTCTCCACGGAGTTAACTGAGGACCTAAGCTGTGGTTTAACACTATATGTGTAGTTCTTTGAAAGTGCTTGTAATCCGGACTTACATTGTTCAATATCTGCTTTGGTACTATTTAGCGCATTTTGTGCATCTGCTACGGTCTTACTTGGCATAGCCTTAAGCTCCGTAAGATCCTGATTCACTTTATCAAAATCTGCGTCTACCTGCGTTGCATCACGACTTACTGTCTCATTAACATCTCTTACATTCTTAATGCCCTGATCATATGCATTCTTGATTGCTTCGTTAGCTGTTATAAGTGCATCTATCTGTCCATCTGTTATCTTAGTATTAACATCTATTGAGCCGAATAAATCGTTTATCTGATCTGACAGAAGTGTTAGCTTACCTTCTGTCTGATTCAATGTCTGGGTTGTAACATCTGATACAGTATCTACTCCATTTCTTGCAACATCTGTAGTGGCCTGAGCCGCATCCGCCATTGCTCTTCCAGTATCCTTAAGGGAATCTAATTCATCCGTCACCTCTTTTGCAGCATCCATTACAGCGCCTGCAGAATCAATTAAACTTATATATGAATCGATTATTGTCAGGCATGTTGAAATGTCGCTATCAAGATCGTACATTTTATCAAGGGCTTTCTGCGTCAGATTAGTTCCCTGATTCTTATCAGATATGGCATATTCACTAACTTCTAGTAAAACCTTAGCTAGAGTACTTACAAAGGCTTTATCAACCTCTGTCTGAATTGAGGTCTTAACCTTGCCGGTAATCTTCGGTGCTATTGCATTTTTCTTCTCATTCTCGTAATAGTGAATAACAGGGTGATTAATATCTCCTCCTAAGAAGCTTATCATATCCTCGGAGAATCTCTCATTTACCACAAGGGCAGCGTAATAATCACCCGCATATACTCCGTTAATAGCCTCCTCAGAAGTATCAGTAAATACCCAATGAATTGCTTTATTCTCCTTAAGATTGGCTATTATCTTATCACCAATATTCAGCTTTGCATCATCTAAAGATATTCCCAAATCATCTGTTGCTACTGCAACCTGAATATTACTGGTTGCGTCCTCAGAATAAGGGTCCCAGTTAGACAGAATGTTAAACCATGCATACAAACTAGGTATTACAGCTAGTCCCATTATTACTACAACTGCAACTACATTAGTATATAAACGTCTGGCGTCATATCTAAAGATTCTAAAAATATTTCTCATGAATCTTCTCCTTTTGTCTCATGTCCTGAGGAATTATCTGTTTCGCCATCGTCTTTATTAAAATTTGCTCTTTGATGCTTTAGTCTCTCTAACTCTTTACCTAATGTGTTTATTCTCGACTCTATATCATCCCTTGTCTCTAAGATTACCTGGTCTATCTCGTCGCCCATAAGGTTGCGGTCAATATCTTCGTCGATTACGCCGAATTCCTTCATCTTATTAAGTGCCTTGTAATCCGTATACTCCACATACAATAGGTAAAATGCTATTCCAAACAAAGAAATAATCCATAGCATAAGGAACAAGAATTTCGTTCCGGGTATAATAAAGCATAAGAACAGAAAGACAAGTGGGATAATAATGTTAACCTTGAATCCCATTCTTATCTTGCGCTGATTCTTCTCATGCATCCTAGCTTCGTATTCTTTTACTTGTCGGTATATCTTCTCGTAATCCTTAGACATATTACATTACCTCTGTGTCTTCCATACGTTTGTTCATATATTTCTTAAGGGACGCAAATGGCTTACGAATCCATACTCCAATAACAAGAGCTAATACAATAAATAGTGATAGCTCTAATAGGTATACGAGATAGTCCATCTCATACAAGCCTCCTACACATTCTCTTAATGCATTTATTGCGTAAGGGAATGGGAAGAACAGGTACACATTTCTGAAAAATTCCGGTAGTAGCTCTATTGGATATGTTCCACTTGAGCCTGCTATCTGAAGCACCAGTATTACGACTGATATAGCCTTACCTACATCGCCAAAGGCCTCTACTAATGCATATATAACCAGTGTAAATGTGAGACTGGTAAATGCTGATGCAAAGTAGAATAGGAATGGGTGTAAGCACTGTACCTTGAAAAATGCCAAGTCACCAATTACTGTTATTAATGCCTGTATCTGACCTATAATAAAATACATTCCGTATCTTCCGAAGAAGCGCTGCGTACTTGTCATATCAGGGTATTTCTTCTTGCTTGGGGAAGAACGAACAATTGCTGCAAGTATTATTGCACCTACCCATATGGCAAGTACTGTATAAAATGGCGCAACTGCCGAACCATAATTCTCCACTGGATAAATGTTAGTTGTCTCTATTTGAACTGGCTCTGAGAAGAATTCGCCATATAAATCAGGGTCTCCATTAAGAGTATCAAGTAGAATCTGAACCTTCTCATTCTTTGATGCCTTATCAACTTTATCAATAATCTTACTTAGCCTTGTATTAATCTCACCAAGTGCCTGACTTGTCTTATTAAGACTTATGTTACCAGCATTAACAGCAGTCTGAAGTGAAGCAAATACCTTGTCCATTCCAGATATTGTTGAACCCATCTGGTGCATAAGAGTACTTGCATCTGTCAAGACTATCTTGAGATTATCTAAAGTATCATTGAGCTGTGGAACTAGCTGTGTGTTTATTGTTCCCTGTGTATCATTAATTGATGTTATACATTCATTAATTGTCTTTTTGGCATCTGCCTCGCGAGACTCTGCCTTGGAAATAATGCTGTCTCCAATATTTTCCTTCCCAATCTTGTCTATAGAAGTGTCTATCTTATCAATTGAAAGGCTTACCTTCTTAAGCTCTAATCTTGCAGCTTCAATCTTGGCTTTGTCTACTAGTGATACATCGCCACTCAATGCTTCAACAAGTGCCTCATCTAATGCATCAACATCTGTTCTGGCAATAACAATATCATCATAGGTAGTCTTAAGTGTATTATTCATTGCCCTCATATCGTTAAGCACAACAGCTTCATTTAGCTTATTAGATATATTATTAAGGCTTGCCTGTATTGTCATAACAACCAGATTAACCTGATTGATATAATCATTAAGAGTAAACTGTGATGCATCAATACTATTTCTTGTAGCGGATAGAGCGTCGCCACTTGCTATTGTCTTATCGGCGATTACCTGAGTATCATTATTAGCAGCATTTATGGCAGTAGACAGAATAGCATTTCCCTTAATTACGGTATTAATAGTATCCTGGTAGCTCTTCATCTTGTCGCTGACGCTTTGCATCTTATCAATAAGACTATCGATTCCACCTTCTTCTTCGAGATCATCAGATACCTTGTTAATATCCTTGAATACCTCTGATGTCATTACCTTAACAAACTTGGTGTTAATCTTAGTCTGAATCTTTTCTACAACGGTATCACTGATTTTGGTGGCAACAGGATTCTTCTTCTGGTTCTCGTAGAATACAAGCTGCGGCTTGTTAACCTTCTCTGTAAATACGTTGTACATGTTATATGTAAAATCTTCGTTGATAACTATTGATGCATAGTAATCTCCAGATTCTACACCTTCTTTTGCCTCCTCAGGCGTGCTTACAAAATGCCATCTTACGCTGTCACTTTGCTTAAGGTCATCAATAACTTCATTACCAACATTCTTGTATACACCCTCATCATTGGTGTAACCTTTATCTAAAGACACTACTGCAAGGTCTAGGTTGCCTGTATTGCCATATGGATCCCAGTTAGCGTATATATTGAACCACGCATATAAAGCAGGCAGAATACATATACCAATTGCAACAACAAGGGCAATTAGATTATGGGTAACGCTTCTGATATCGTCTTTTATTATTTTCCTGACATTTTTCATACATTCACCTGGTTTATGTAATAATAAGAATTATAAACTTTGACTATTTCTCCTCGTATTTGCCAATTGCAATAGTATTTCTCGATACTTCCTTAGCCTTGTAGAGAAGATCATCTGCTCTATGTAAATAATCTTCTACTTTTTCACCTTCCTTAGGGATTCCGTAACATATACCCTGAGAAATTGTGACTATATTGCTGGCTTTAGAGTATTCATGCCTAATTCTCTTGCTCTCAATTCTCATCTTAAGAGTTGTGGCCATCTTCTCTATTCTTGAATACTTGAAGCCCTCATATATTATGATAAATTCGTCTCCACCGTATCTTGCACAGAACACCTTGCCGTATTCCTGTTGCATAGTTATAGCATCAGCCACAGCCTTGATACATCTGTCTCCTGCCTGATGACCGTAGTTGTCGTTATACTGCTTGAAATAATCTATATCGAGAATCTCTATTGCGAAGCTTGTAGAGTTCTTAATTGCATTCTCAAATGCCTTATGAAAATGCCTCTCCAAACCAAAACGATTAGCCATTCTTGTCATGGCATCTGTCTCTGACTTCTTCTGAAGAGCGCGGTTCTCTTCCTTGAATTCCTTCGTAATTGCAGTAAGGTCATTGAAGCTGTTACGAAGATTTATCATGTTAGAGATCATATTGTGATTCTCTTTCTCCATATATTCTGTCAGCTCGTAATACAGTACTGCTGCACGCATATATTCGCCACGCTTGTTATTTTCTCTGTAGTATTTTATTTTGAGAGATAGCAGCTTTCTCTCAAGATTCTTAATTGCCGTTACTTTAGTAAGACGCTCAACAACGTCAAGTACCAGGAAGAAATCGTCATAGTATTCAATCTTGAGAAGGAGTGATAAATATTCATAGATATCGTCAAAGAAATCCATAATAGGAATATGTGAATCTATTATCTTGTTCATATCATATATGGTTACGTCCCGTTTTCCCAGGTTTCTTTGCTCATGACAGAGCCTTGCCTTGAAGCTGTATACCATGATTTTGTCTATCTCGTCTAGGCTTTGAAGACATTCGAATTCAATCCTCTCTAAGAATTCATTTGCCTTATCCAGCTTGTCTAGGCACAGATAAGCCTTGCCCATTCCCACATATACATTGGTAAGATTCTGAATATAATTATCCATTCCTGTGTTGCTTATAATATAATTATACGCAGATTCTATGTGCTCTAGTGCCTTCGAATATTCCTCTATATTAAGGTAGAGTGCTCCCATATTCATATTGACAATCCATCCTAGCTCGGATATATCGTATTTCTTGCAAATGGACAGGGCCCGCAAATAGTAATCCATAGCATAAGGCGCATTTCCACGGTTGAGGGACATGATTCCCAACATATTATTGGCCATCACAACATAGCCCCATTCTCCGATGGCTTCCATAAGGCTTACACAGCCGGTCATCTCGTTGTAGAACTTCATTACATCGTTGAGAAGGTAATATGTCTCACCTCTCGAGAACTTGGCAAAGCCTATAAGACCCTGATTGTTCTCGCTTGCTCCACGTTCCTCTAACTCGTCACATGCTGCAAGAATCCTCTGCGGGTCTACTCCCCGGAACCTTTGGATTTCTAATATTAGGTTTTGTACATCTGCTTGGTATTTTGTAATGTCCAAATCAGCACTCCGTTTCGCTTAGAATTGCTATTATTTATAACTGTTTATCTCCCCTTTTTTATCTGTTATATGTCTTCGTTTTGTATCTGATTGATAATATTTGACAATTCTATAAATTCGTCTAAAGTCAGGACTTCGCCTCGTATATCTTGCCTTAAGTTCGCTTTAGAAAGGGCTTTAGCGATTTGTTCTTTATCCAAGTTTAACTTCGGATAGTTTTTCAAGCCGTTTGATAAGGTCTTTCGACGCTGATTAAAAGATGCCCTTATACAGTCAAATAACAACTCTTCATTATCCACCACAGTAGTATATTCTTGATTTACTGTTAATTTGATTACTGTTGAATCTACATTAGGCTTTGGCATAAAGCAATTAGCTGGCACATCACATACTATCTCAGGCTTAGTATAATACTGCACCGCTAGAGACAAAGCACCGTAGTCCTTAGAGCCAGGTCCTGTTATCATACGCTGCGCCACTTCCTTTTGCACCATTACTGTTATAGATTCAATAGGCAGCTTGTTTTCTAATAGCTGCATTATTATTGGTGTGGTAATGTAATAAGGAAGATTGGCAACAACCTTAAATGGCTTGCCATTATTATATTTATTTGATATTTCTTCTATGTCAGTTTTTAATATATCATTATTAATTATAGTAATGTTGCTATAATTAAATAAGGTGTCTTCAAGAATTGGTATAAGATGACTGTCAATTTCCACACAAATGACCTCTGAAGCCGCTTTCGCAAGCTCTTCTGTCATTGTACCTATACCCGGTCCAATCTCAAGTACCGTGTCTTCCTTAGTAATTTCAGCGCTATCTATTATCTTAGATAGAATATTATCATCAATTAGAAAGTTCTGACCGTACTTCTTTTGAAAACTAAAATCAAAACGGTTAAGCACCGCTGATATATATGTTGGATTAGTTAGATTACCCATTTATCTCTATCCTATCTTGTAGAATCTGCAGGCATTCTCCCAGGTTATATCTTCCACTTCCTTAACAGATACATCCTTTAGAGCTGCAATCTTCTCAGTAACGAACTCTAGCTTAGTTGAATCATTGCGTTGTCCCCTGTAAGGTTCAGGCGCAAGGTATGGACAGTCAGTCTCGATTAGTATGCTTTCAAGAGGAATCCCTTCTACTGTCTCTCTAAGCTTTCTACCATTCTTAAATGTTACTACACCGCCGACTCCAATAAGAAAACCCATCTTAATATATTCAACTGCCATCTCGGCACTGCCAGAATAGCAATGAACTACAGCTTCGATTCCCAGTTTGTCCTTGGCCTCTTTCAATATATCAAATGTCTCTTGGTTCGCGTCACGGGAATGAACTATTACAGGCTTATTTGTCCTGCTGGCTAGCTTAAGCTGTGCCTTAAACCACTGTCTTTGTAGCTCATGATTATCTTCTTCTTTATCCCAGTAGTAATCCAGTCCAATCTCACCGATTGAGACGCATTTCTTATGGCTAGATAAAGACTCTATTTCACTTAATACCTTAGGCATGAGTTCAAGACTCTCATCTATGCTTAGAGGATTATCCATATCTCTATCTATGGGAAATGCTACTTCACTAGGATGGATGCCTACTGCTGCATATATGTCTTCATACAGCTCGCTTAGTAGGATGGATGCCTTAGAGGTATCAAGGGTTGAACCAACATTAATTATCCTGCCTATATTATTATTTCTCATATCAGAAAGAAGTTCTCCCCTGTCTGGTTCGAACCTCTCATCTTCATAATGTGCATGACTATCGAATATCATACAAACATCCTCTTATCTAACAAATCTCTGCGCCATTAGGCATATCCTTCTCAGGAGTGACAAGTGATAAATTACCTTTTTCATCCTCTGCACAGAGCAACATTCCCTCTGAAAGCACTCCAGCAAGCTTTGCGCTCTTAAGATTAACGAGTACCATTACTTTCTTTCCAACCATTTCTTCTGGGGAATAATACTTCTTAATTCCAGAAACAATTTGCTTGACTTGGCTTCCAATCCGAACTTGTGAACACAAAAGCTTCTTGGAGTTCGGCACTTCTTCACATTTGATTATCTCACCCACTTGGAACTGCATCTTGCCAAATTCATCAAATGTTATCTCTTCTTTTGGCTCTATGTCAATTCCAGGTGCCACATCACCTTCTTTAGTCTCATCATGGTGAAGAGCGGCAACCTTCTCAAGAACGTCTTCTACCTTGAGTCTTTCGAATAGAATCTGCGGTTCCCTTGTAATGCATGTGCCTGTAGGATAGTTGCCGAATTTGTCAAGATCATCATATGGAACAGGCTCTGTATTGAATTGCTCTAGTATCTTATCTGACGTAGATGGCATAAAGCTATGAAGTAGAGTTGCTCCCACTGTTATACCTTCAGCTAAGTTATATAGAACTGTTGCTAGTCTGTCATTCTTATCATCATCCTTGGCAAGTGCCCAAGGCATTGTCTCGTCAATGTATTTGTTACAACGACGGAACAGGTCGAATATTATTGAGATTGCATCAGCAACACGAAGCTCAGCCATCTTAGCCTCAACTGCTGCCTTAGTACCAGTTATTACAGCCTTAAGGTCATCATCAACAGGCTCGTTAACCTCTTTATCGAAGATTACTCCGTCAAAATACTTGTTACTCATAGAAATTGTACGATTAACAAGGTTTCCAAGTATATTGGCAAGCTCTGAATTAGTACGCTCTACCATTAATTCCCAGGAAATAGCACCATCATTTTCAAATGGCATCTCATGAAGTAGGAAGTAACGAACTGCATCAACTCCGAATATATCAACAAGCTCGTCTGCGTATATAACATTTCCTGCAGACTTACTCATTTTGCCGTCGGCAAGAATTAACCAGGGATGGCCAAATACCTGTTTAGGAAGTGGCTCACCTAATGCCATTAAAAATATTGGCCAGTAAATCGTATGGAAACGAATAATATCCTTACCAATAAGATGTAAATCAGCAGGCCAAAACTTATTGTACTGCGCCGTAGAATTACCATCAGCGTCATATCCTATACCTGTAATATAGTTTGTAAGGGCATCAAGCCACACATATACCACATGCTTATCATCAAAATCAACTGGAATTCCCCACTTGAATGAAGTTCTTGACACACACAGGTCCGTAAGTCCTGGAAGTAGGAAGTTATTCATCATCTCGTTCTTACGGGACACCGGCTGAATGAACTCAGGATGTGTATTAATATAGTCAATGAGTCTGTCAGCATATTTGCTCATTTTGAAGAAATATGCCTCTTCCTTGGCTGGCTTAACCTCTCTGCCACAGTCAGGACATTTGCCATCTACAAGCTGCGACTCTGTCCAGAAGGACTCGCAAGGGGTACAATACATTCCCTCATAAGCGCCCTTATAGATGTCACCCTGGTCATAAAGCTTCTTGAATATCTTCTGCACCTGCTTCTCGTGATCAGCATCAGTTGTACGAATGAACTTGTCGTAGCTTGTATCCATCATATCCCAGATATCACGAACAGTGCCTGCCACATCGTCAACGAAGGCCTTAGGCTCAACGCCGGCCTCAGCTGCCTTATTCTCTATCTTCTGACCATGCTCATCAGTTCCTGTCTGGAAGAATACTTCGTATCCTTCCTGTCTTCTGAATCTGGCAATGGCATCAGCAAGCACAATTTCGTAGGTGTTACCTATATGAGGCTTACCAGAAGTATATGTAATTGCCGTTGTAATATAATATTTTCCCTTGTTTGCCATGTCTATTCCTCTTTCCTTGGAAATGTAATTTATTCAGTAATGTATAATTTTAATTATCCTTTGATTCTTCATCTACAACCTCAGCGTCCACCTTCTCAGGTGCCTCATCCTCAGCTTCTGGTGCTTCGTCAAGTCTGGCACCACATTTATTACAATAAACAGCTTCGCTATTATTAAGTGTGTTGCAGGATGGGCAGTTAACGCCGCCCTTAAGTCTCTCAATTTCTTCCTGGAGCTCGTCCATCTTATCGAGGGCTTCTGTAATGTCACCTAGGTCCTTCTTCTTCTTATCCTTATTCTTAAGATAGAAGTCGCGTCCAATGCTCTCATATCTGCCCTTGACGAACTTCTCTGTCTCTCTGTATTCACGCTTAAGGTTAGCTATTTCTCTAAGCTCCTTAGCCTTCTCCATTACGTCATTGCCTGCATCAGCAATTGCCTCTGAAATATCATCAATAAATCCCATATTAGTATCCTCCTTAATTATCCTATGGCAAACATACCTGTCTCGCGCAGACATACGTATACCATATATATCACATAGAGAGCCACCATTACGCCACCCTCGACTTTATTAATAGATTTCTTCGTTATACAGAAAATGTATATTAGAACGGAGAAAGCTATTAGCACGCATATATCTATTATGTTCTCTATTGCAAATGGAATAGGACTAATAGTAGATGCAATACCTAATACGAACAGGATATTGAATACATTAGATCCTACTACATTACCAATAGCCATATCCAGCTGATTCTTACGAGCTGCCACAATTGAAGTTACAAGCTCAGGAAGTGATGTACCTACTGCACATATTGTAAGACCAATGATAGTGTCAGATACGCCTATTCTCTCAGCAATGGCAACTGCTCCATCTACAACCCAGTCACCGCCGAACTTAATAGCTACTGCTCCCAAAACAATGTATATTATGGACTTCCATACAGGAATCTCTGCTACTTCATCCTCCATCTCATCTGCAAGGGAGCGCTCGGCTTGAACTCCTGTCTCCTGCGCCTTTTTCCTTGCTTTCATGGCACTTATTATAAGAATGGTGATGAAGCATACGAATAATACAAGGTATACAATACCTGCAAATCTGTCCATCTCCCAATTCATTCCATAGCTGCCATCTTCTTTGAAACCAAATACACCAAGTAAAATCATTAATAGGGCACAGATTATTGAGAAAGGATAGTCTCTCCTTAGAACGTCCTTACTTACCTTAAGTTTGTTGAATAGGGCACATATACCAAGCACCATCATTAGGTTGAATATATTAGACCCTACAACGTTACTTACTGCAAGAGAATTAGCGTCGTTCATTGAAGCCGATACGGATACGGCTGCTTCTGGAAGACTTGTTCCCATAGCAACAATTGTCATACCGATAATTAACGATGGAACCTTAAGCTTCTTTGCTACTGAAGAACTACCTTCAACAAAAAAATCTGCTCCCTTAATTAATAGGACAAATCCTACAATAAGCAGGATTATCTTGAATATTAAAGAACTTGTTATCGCGCTAAGCGTTGCCATTTTGTATTCTCGCTTTCTTGTTTATTAATTCACACATATGGTAAGGTCTGCCCGCTCATAGGGAAAATCGCTAAGCAGACCTTCCCATATTAGTTTTAATTACTTACTAATCCAACATTTAACGATGGCAAAGACCTCTCTAACGAATAGTGTTGGATACATCATTTTGGTTGTTCGTACATTGATTGCTGCCGCTTTCAGTCTGCATCTTGAAGCATAGATACCAGACCTGTATTGATGGAATTCATTAGTTACAACTGCTACTGATCTTGACAAATTCTTCTCATTAATGATCTGTGCAGCATATTTGAAATTCTCCATTGTATTATTAGAACTCATTTCTGTAATTATTCTGCTCTTAGCAATTCCATATTTAGCAAGCCCAACTGCTATGTATTCAGCCTCAGTGTCATAATAGCCATTTCCTACTTTGCCACATGCAATGCATAGTGCATTAGGATGCTTATCTAAGTAGCGGGCAGCTTCCTTGATTCTATTCTTAAGCTCTTCGCTTATACCGTATTTATATGTACATCCAAGGACAATTACCACATCCTGATTAGTGGCTATATTATTCTTTGCCTTAGACATTTTAGAATTTACAATAATAAGAAGTACTAGAATCAGCAAAGCAATTACGCACAGTACAATCTTGAAATTGCGGGAAAATAGCCATGAAAACGTGCCAAAAAGCAGGACAAATACACTTAGTATCAAACCCACTATATTGCCAGCATTAGCTATACCCTTCTTACCTAGTGGCAGGAAAAATATTACAATTCCAGCGATACCAATTGCCATTAGTATTAGTCTAAGTATCATAGCTTCTCCTTAAAAAATACATACATTATGCTAATTTACCCCTTCCATAAGAATTATAGAAGGGGTGAAACATGTCTAATTACTCTGTCTTATTAGCAGCCTTCTTAGCCTTGTATGCCTGTATCTTCTCGTCTATCTTCTTCCAAAGTGGCTTGGCAATTGCCCATCCAACAATACCGCATATAATACCAACAACTGCTCCTGCTATAACGTCTGTTGGCCAGTGAACGCACACATATAATCTTGAAATACCAATTAAAGTAGCAAGGCATAATGCTCCAACGCCCCACCATTTGTATTTGCCCTTAAGAGTTCCGAAAATGGCTACTGCTGATGCAAAGCTTGCTGCAGTATGGCCTGATGGGAAGGAATAATCATTAGGGAAGCTAACAAGCATATCCATATTCCTAATCCAATCTGGTCCTTCCGTAAAGAACATCAACCAACCTGGTCTGCACCTAATAGCTATTGGCTTAATAACACCATTACACAAGATAACATCAAGTACTAATGCTATAAATGATGCAAGACCTATATGTCTGGTCTTAGGAATTATCAGAAGTATTATTGTAAGAATAATCCAGAATATTCCTGCATCTCCCAAATGTGTAATTAGTGGAAAGAACTTGTCTAAGAAAATGTCATGCATATCATAGAACCATTTTAATACGTCAAGTTCCCAATCCCAGTAGAATATATTAGCGCCTTCTACAAGGGAAGTTAGTTTTTCTGATGCGCCAAATGCTGCCAGCGCCGCATAATCAATTGTCATCATTCTCTCCTTTATAATTATAATTTATATTAAATCATCGATACTTTGCAGAATTTTTTCTTTCCCTTCTTGAGAATGAACTCTTCCTCAAATGCTTCAGGTCCATAGTTTGTATGAATATCAGTTACCTTCTCTCCGTTAACAGATACTCCTCCCTGCTGTACATTTCTTCTGGCTTCAGAACGTGAAGGTGCAAGCTCTGTAGCTACAAGAAGTCCTAAGATATCTATTGTGCCATTCTCGCCAAAGTCCTCATTACTTAATTCTTTCTTAGGCATATTCTCATTCGAGCCACTGCCTGAAAACAGGGCTTTTGAAGCTTCTCTTGCTTTATTTGCTTCATCCTCACCATGTACAAGCTTGGTTAATTCATAGGCAAGTATGTCCTTAGCTTCATTAAGCTGACTTCCTTCCCAGTCCTCCATCTTGGCAATCTCATCAAGTGGAAGGAATGTAAGCATCTTGAGACACTTAATTACATCAGCATCATCTACATTTCTCCAATACTGGTAGAAATTGTATGGAGGTGTCTTGTTAGGATCAAGCCATACAGCACCTGACTGTGTCTTACCCATCTTCTTGCCCTCTGAGTTAAGGAGAAGATTGATTGTCATGGCGTTGGCTTCTGCCCCGCGTTTACGACGAATTAGCTCCATACCACCTATCATATTAGACCATTGGTCATCTCCACCGAACTGAAGAACACAGTTGTAATTATCGTAAAGTTTAAGGAAATCATAGCTTTGCATTATCATATAATTGAATTCTAGGAAGCTAAGTCCCTTCTCAAGACGCTGCTTATAGCACTCAGCTGCCAGCATCCTGTTAACTGAGAAATACGAACCAATATCTCTTAGTACCTCAAGATAATTAAGGTCCATTAGCCAATCTGCATTATTAACAAGTAAGGCCTTATCATCACTAAAGTCAATGAATCTTGCCATCTGCTTCTTAAAGCACTCAACATTCTCATTAATGGTCTCTACAGTCATCATCTGGCGCATGTCCGTTCTTCCTGAAGGATCACCAATCATAGCTGTACCGCCTCCAATTAGGGCGATTGGCTTATTGCCTGCCATCTGTAATCTCTTCATAAGACATAGTGCCATAAAGTGGCCTACATGCAAACTGTCTGCAGTTGGGTCGAAGCCTATGTAAAATGTAGCTTCTCCCTTATTAATCTTATTCTTAATCTCTTCTTCGTTAGTAACCTGTGCAATAAGTCCTCTTTGCACAAGCTCTTCATATAATTCCATCTATCCGTTTCCTTATTCTTATTTCTTGAAAATGTATATCTTCTACTTATAATACATTTTACACTTGTATTATTATAACTAATGGAAGAATAATCGTCAATAAAATAAGCGAATCCCTTAGGATTCGCTTGAATTTAAGGCGCCAACCAGATTCGAACTGGTGATAGAGGTGTTGCAGACCTTTGCCTTACCACTTGGCCATGGCGCCA
>CAJOGN010000016.1:18452-63819 GCA_905234245.1 uncultured Lachnospiraceae bacterium | reverse complement strand
CTTCTCAGAAATTGAAAGACCTGCTGCGTCATCAGCTGCACGGTTAATTCTATAACCTGAAGATAACTTCTCTGTGCTCTTTGCCTGCTGACCTGCTGTTACATTTAATACTCTTGAAGCATTTGCTGCCTGCATGTTGTGTTGTACTACCATAATAATTTCCTCCTTGAATTGTGTTCTGCCTTCCTTGGCAGGTATGATAATAATTGTTTGTTACTACATTAGTCGTACACCCTAATGTCTTACTGATTGTAACACATAACTGTGTTCTCACTAGATATATCGACTATATCTAATTAAACTTTACACCCTTTTTTTATTTTTTTCAATAATTTTTTATTTTTTCTTGTCCCAGAATTGGGAACCTTCATATCCTGTATTATTCATCATGCTTGCGTAATAAGAAGCCACCGCCTTTTGACCATGCTTGGTTTCCCGTATCTGACTTCTTATATGGGAGAACCTCGTCTTGGCTATATCCTTGTTCTGCTGTTCTTTTGCCTGGATGTCAGCTGACAAATCTGTTATCTTAGTTATCAGTTCCTGCATATGCTTAATCTCTGAAGAGTATTCCTCTTTGTTTGCCACAAGATCTTCTTTTATCTTGTCATAGATACTCTGAAATCCCTCGTCCATCTTGTCAAGACGATCTATTATGTCTGATTTCTTCTCAATATTTTCGTCAAGTTCTTCCGGCGTAGTCTCATAATCTTCAAGTATATCTCTTTGTTCCTGATTGAGACTCTGTAGTACTTGAAGTAGTTCAACCTTCTTAACAAGACTTTCTTCTAACATCTTAATATATTCTACACTAGTCATAACTCTCCTTATAAAGAACGCAAATGGATTCTTCCATTTGCGTTCTCTTCATATTACAAATCATAATTATATCATCCTGCCTGACTTCCTGCAGTCTTCATTACTTCCTTCCATGTATCTCTCATTGTTCTCAGATGCTTAAGCGCTTCTTCCAATCTGTCCTTACTCTTCTTGACATTAGCTTGAAGAAGAACCCATCCTATATATTCGTATACCTGGTCGAAATCTTTTGCTACAGGATACTTCATATCCAGGCTACCTCTAAGTTCAGCGACAATTCTCTCTGCCTTCTGAATGTTGGTATTTGCTTTTGCTATATCCTTATTCTCTATAGCGACAATACCTATGTTGCAAAACTTAATAGCCCCTTCATATAACATAAGTACCAGCTCTGCCGGAGATGCCGTAAGTATTCTGTTCTTCTGATATGCATCATAGCCTCTGGGCAATGCCATAATGAATTCCTCCTATATTATGAATAGTGACCGTCACCAGCTTATTACTGTCCCATCAAACCGGACAAAGCACTTGTAGAACTTTGCAACTTGGCAAGCGTAGCTTCCATCTTGGAGAACTTCTTATAATATCTATCCTCCATATCAGCAATCTTATTCTCCCATTGCTTGATAAGCTTCTCGTAAGATTTCTGATCGTTAGCCATCTCTTTATCATTATATACAGTATAAGCTGTTCTCAAATTAGAACTCTTCATCTCGTTACCTACTGCATTATAGAGATTAGATGCTAATGACTGCATATACTCAATAACCGTATCAGGATCGCTGTTAATCATAGACATCAGCTTATCTTCCTTACTTGATGTAGCAGAATCATCCTCATCACCGTTGATATGATATGCATATTGCTCATTCTTCGGCGAATTAAGAATTCCAAGTGTCTGGATTCCGAAGTCAGAAAGCGAATATCCCTTGCCGTTAATCTGTATTGGATTAGACATCGCCTGAGTCATCTTGGTAATAAGGGTTCCGAGACTGCTGTCTCTTCTAAGTATTGCGGACTTTATCTTATCTTCCCACTTCTCAATCTCTTTGTCAGACATCTCTTCCTTTTGGTCATCCGTTAGCGGATTATAGCCCTTAGCGGAATCAGCATTATATAACGACTGCATCTCATTGATAATCTCATTATATGTAGACAAGAAATCCTTAACCTTATCATATATACCTTGATTATCCTGAGTTGTATTAATCGTAATTGCCTGATCTCCGGTCTCAGCTAATGCGTTAATATTCAACCCGTTAATCGAGAAGTTGCTGCTGCTTGATGTATACTCAGCTTCATTAAGCTCAATAATAGCGTCTTGAGCTGTTACACGAGTAGCACCTGCGTTAGCAGATAGCTGAGTTGTTCCATTTACAACATCAAACCCATATTGTATCTTACTGTATATCTCGTCAACAGCCTCCTGTAACTTAGTACTGTCAAGAGCTGTACCTGCATCATTCAAATAAGCTGAGTAGTCCTTCTTGTCCCAATAACTGTTGTCAGATATGTACTCATTATTAGCTGCGATGGCTGAATCAATCGCGCTGATTCTTGTCTGTGCATTTGCCATAGCTGTCTCGTCAAGATAATACTCCCCGAGATTAATAGAATCATCGTTAACATACTTATTATATGTAGTATTGGCTGTTACGAACTCCTTATACTCACTATCATCAGTAGTCTCAACGCCTTCGCCGTCAGTAGTGGTTGTTATAAGGCCAAGCTTAGTAGCTATGTCTTTTACCTTGTCTTCTACTTTACCAAGCTCACCGTCCTCAGCAGACACAGTCTTGGCACCGGCTTCGTCTTCCGATTCATTATAATAAGTACGAGATCCATCATCATTGACTTTGACATTCTTATATGTGTTGCCATCTTCATCAACATATACTGCGCCGTCTTTTCCCGCATTAACAAGATCAATGAGTTCCTGTCCTGTAACTCCTTCAGCACTTAATGCACTTACTTCGTCTACCTTATTCTTAGCATTAGTATACTCTATCTTGGAATTAAGTGACTTCTTCTCTGCTTCAAGAACGGGATTCTCATCATATGCATTATACAGATGAGTAAGAATATTGGTTATATTCTCCTTTGTCTTAGCTTCGCTATATACCGCACCATCTCTTACGATTGCCTTGCCTTCACTGTCATACTTGATATTGCCATCTTCATCCAGTTCATAATAAGAACCGCCATCTTCTGCCATCATATATGCTGCATTAGCAGCATAGCCCTTCATATCTGCTGCTGCAGTTGTAAGAAGTCCCAGTGATGTAAGCGCTGCCTGTCCACTTGCAGAATTAGCTGTAATAGCAAAGTCATTATCCTTACCACTATTCTTAGCGCTTACGAAGATTCTCCTGTTATTAGAATCATAACTTGCATTAACACCTGCCTTCTTAAGCTCGTCAATCACATCTGATATCTTAGTATCAGCAGTAATATTAATTGTCTTCTCTTCGCCACTTCCAACTCTGACAGATATAGATGTGTCTCCGCCGGTATAATCTAGCGAACTCATTGTTGAAGATTCTGTTGTCTTCTTCCCAAGCTGGGCGCCTGTTAAATATCCTGCTTTAGCAAGCTGCTTAATCTTAAGAGTCTGTGAACCTATTACAGCATTCGAACTTGCTGAAACTGATGCTTTAGACGCATCTGATACACTCGTCTTCTTAAGATTATATGAATTACTAAAACGCAGATTACCTACTTTATTGTATAGCGAATAAACCTTGCTGTTCAAGGCTTTCCATGCGTCCTGTTTATATGTCAACTTGGTCTGTGACTGTTTTATTTTATCCTTCTTATCTATATAGCTCTGTACGTACGCCTTAACTACGCTCTCGGTGTCCATGCCAGAGACCATACCAGATACTCTTGTTGGTGATGCCATAGTATCCTCCTATCTCTTCTCGTCTACTGTGAAGCCTTCCTGATCCCACACTTTGTTAATTAACTTAAGCGTCTCCTCTGCAGGATATTGTACAATAGTCTTATCGGACTCTTTATCAACAATCTTGATATATACGCGATTACTATCATCATCTATACCGAATACTGCTGTGACTCCGTTAGCCTTCTTGTTAATCTCCTGTACGGCTTTCTGAACCTGCTCTTTGCTTGCAACCTTGCCTTCCTCACCGGTTAGCGGACGTCCAACGTCTTTATTAGCTTTCTCTTGTATGCTGACATCCTCTCTTACATTAGACGCAGCAACTGTTGAACTTCCTTGTCCCTGATAAGTGCTGTTAACATTAATACTATTTGTTACTGTCATATCTCCACCTCCATGTGTAATTAGATAAATTGTAATCTGTGCACAGAGCGCACTGATCTAGTTAATTATAGTTTCTCGTACTTTATATCGGAAGGATATACTTAATACTTTATAGATAAAACCATCACGATACATTGAGAACTTATCCATTGGCATCTTCTCAATATTATCTAATATATTCCTATCATCTGCCTTGCCAAGAAGTGTCTGTCTTGCCTTCAGTGTCTCCTTTTCTGCCACATGCTTAGATGGTCCACCGACACATCCACCGCTACATGCCATTCCCTCAATAAAGTCTTCAGGAATCTTGCCAACCTTAAGAAGTGTCAGGGCCTGCATACATTCCTTGCCACCAGCACATTTGCGAAGCTTGATATCCTTCTCGTCTATGCCCCTCTCCTTCATACATTCTATAACTGCGCTTGCAACGCCTCCACTTGTGGCAAAGCCTTTGCCGAAGATACTAGCCTCCTGATAGTCATCTTCTACTGGCTTAAGCTCTACATCCTTAGAACGAAGAAGAGCGCGGAACTCTCCGTAGGTCATAACATAATCTGCATTGCCTTCGATTGATTTATCTCTTGATTCACTCTTCTTAGCGATACATGGTCCTATGAATACTGTTACGCAATCTGGTCTTGTTGCCTTGAGGTATCTGGACACCGCACACATAGGAGATACTACATTAGACATATTCTCCTTGAATTGCTCTGGAAAATGTTTTTTTAGCATATTAATAAATGCAGGACAGCATGAAGTTGTCATCTTGCGTTCATCTTCTAGTGCTTCAGCCCACTCCTCTGCTTCGTAAGCCGCAGTCATATCGCCACCAAGACCAACTTCAACCATATCAGCAAAGCCCAGGTCCTTACAAGCATTTCTTATGGAAGCCATGGAGATGTCCTCGCCGAACTGACCTTCTGTTGCGGGAGCGCACATGGCAATTACTTCCTTGCCGGACCTAATGGCATTAACAACATCTACCACAAATGCCTTAGAACCGATGGCGCCAAATGGACATGAGTGAATGCAGTGACCACATTGGATACATTTAGACTCATCAATCTTACATACACCATACTCATCATAAGTAATAGCTCCTACGGGGCAGGCTTTCTTACAAGGTCTCTCTAAGTGGGCTATGGCTGAATATGGACAGGCTTCAGCGCATTTGCCACATTCCTTACACATGTTAGGATTAATGCGGGAACGCTCATCACCAATTGATATAGCCCCAAAGGCGCATGCCTTCTGGCATGGCTTACCCATACAAGAGCGGCAGTTATCTGTAACTACATAAGAAGAAATGGGACATTCCTCGCAAGCAGGAGAAAGAACCTCTATCATCATATCGTCGCTGGTAGTGGAATTAGGTGTCGCGTTCATTCCCTCTGCTAATCTAATACGCCGACGAACAATCTCTCTTTCCTTATATATACAGCATCTGTATTGGGCAAGCGGCCCTGGAATAATCTTGTATACAAGCTTCTCCTTGTCTTCCGGTGTCATCTCTCCCGCCCATGCGAGACGCGCCATCTCCTCTATTATCTTGTGCTTAAATCCTACTATCCCTGCGTCGTTTGTTATCATGGTCTTTTTTCCTTTCTATTTTTATTCCAATATAGGTCTAATAATCGACAAAACCAGCTTAGCGATTTGCTATATGAGCGTGCTGGTGTTTGTCGATTATTCTCATATAGCGAAAAATACCGTAACTGAAATGATTCCAATTACGGTATCTTTATACTTATATTATCTATAGAATTACTATAGCAGATTCTTGAGAGCCTCAAGACCATCTGCATTAAGCACCGCCTTGTTCTCCTCCTGAATCTGAAGATATACTTCCTTACGATAGATAGGCACTTCCTTAGGTGCAGATATACCAATCTTAACCTGGTCGCCTCTAATCTCAAGAACAGTAACCTCTATATTATTATTAATTACGAGGGACTCACCCTTCTTTCTAGTTAATGCTAACATATTATTTACCCGCCCCTTTCTTAAGTATATCATATATAGGGAAGCGAACTTCTACATCATCCTCTACAATAATCTGTCCACCTATAAGCGTATCAGTGTTAATGATGATAGGAGCCTTGAGATTAATTGTCATATCTTCGATATTACTTGGTACCTTAACAGTAACAAGTACATAAGTATTATCAGGATTTAATTCTCCAAGTGGCTTAAGAAGCTCGTCCTCTATAGTAGGATTATAATCCCCGACCACATCGTTAGGCACCATAACCGGCATTGCGAATGCTGTCTCGTCTAACGACTGAAGCCACATAATATTCTTAGAGTCCTTCTCGGAATCGAATACAAGCGTAAATAACTTCATGTCAGGAAATCCGATAATTCCCTTGTCAATATTAATAATCTTGTCTTCTTGTACATCAATTTCGCCAAACAATCTCGTATTAACTACCATGTCAAAAACCTTCCTTAAAATATTATACTAATATGTTACCTTTTCCTAACCATAGTTGCAACTAGTTTTTAGATATAATTCAGCAAACTTACCTGACCTAGCTTACTTGCAGCTGTTAGTGATGCCTGGTATGCTGTGTAAGCTGAAGTATATTCTAGGATAATCTGAGACAAGTCAACATCTTCGTTATCAGATTGAAGCTTACTTACTGTTGACTGCTGATTGCCGACTCTGTCTTCCGTAATAGATAACTGGTCGCTCTTACAACCTACCTTGGTTACGGCCAGGCTGATATCTGACAGATAGTTGTCAGCCTTGCCAATGTTGGAACTAAATAGCTTCTGAACATTATCGTCCGCGTAATCTGCTTCCTTTTGCGCTGCCTCAAGCCATTCGTTTAGCTTCTCCTGATATTGATCAGTAGCATACTGATTCTCTTTCATCATGCTCTTAATCTTATCAACCTTGTCGTGGGCATTAACTGCTGCATTTACAGCGTTAATCATATCTCCCACATCCTGGATTAGATTACTGTCGAATACGTCTACGGCTTCTATATTAACACCAAGATTCTGATTAGTTGCAATGTTATACTCAATATCGTATCTAATTAACTCGCCATTATTATCATATCTCTTGTAGTTAACAGGAGATAGTGAATTAGTATTGTCAGTACAGTCATAATAGAATTCTGGTCTTAGTTCTCCTGCCTTAAATCCTATCTTGTCATAATCAACGCTAATCTCTGACTTATTCTGTCTCATAGTTTTGGCAAGCTCATTACCCAGAATAATCTCACCTGTACTCTTAATAAATACAGCTTTATCATCCGCTACTGTCTTCTTACCACTATTAGCTGCAGCCCATGCTTCTTCATCCTCATAAGTAGTAAGAGTAGCTGGTGTAGGAGCGGCTCCTCCAGCAACAGTATATTCAATAGAATTAATCTTATCTATATTATCATAAGGCAACCTAACTCTATTATATACAGTCTCTTCTACATCAGATATTGGATTATTAAGAACCTCTGCCTGCGTAGATGGAACAGACACACTGCCGGCATAATATCTTGATTCAGCCATATCATCTATAGCAGAGAACTTTTCTTTAATATTATATGAAGTATCAGCTTCATCTTCAGTAAATGTCAATGTAGAATTAGTTCTAAATCCAGTAAACACTGTTCTTCCTGCATAATCAGCATTTCCCTCAGAATACATCTGCTTCTGCAACGCCTGAAGCTGACTAAGAATTGTATTACGGTCATCTGCAGTCAGTGTTCCTGTACTACCATTAACAGATAATGTTCTCATATCTGTAATAAGACCCTTCATATTGAGGATTGCGGTCTCTGTAACTTCAAGCCATGATGCTGCATCTGGAATATTCTTATCAACATACTGGTCAAGCTTGTTAAGAGTTGTACCAAGTCGAAGTGCACGAATCGCTATAACAGGATCTTCAGATGGTCGAGAAATCTTCTTATTAGTTGTCATCTGATTATTCTTATCATTAACATTTACTTTAGTCGCATTAACATTATTAGTTGACGACTTCATAATCATGTTATTAGTAACTCTCATTATTCTTCCTCCTCATGGCTATGCATCGTGATCGCTTAATATATGCAAGGTCTACTAAGCGATTTTCTGTATGAGCGTGTAGACCTTGCATATCTTATATCAGGTTCCTGTATTAAGTATTAACTGGTCATACATAGCTGTTAGTGTTGATATACATTTTGCAGCGAGCTGGTATGCATTCTGGAACTTGATTAAGTCCATCGCCTCGTCATCTTCATCAACTCCCGAAACTGACATACGCTGCTGTGCTATTGCATTCTTGATACTTGTATAGCTATTGGTAAATACCTGATTCTCTTGCGTATCAACAGTAATATCAGCATATATACATTGTAGAAATGCTGAACCAGAGCCTCCTCTAAATAGCTTAACTCCGTTCTCTAGATTAGCTAGTGAATCTACCAAATCATTAGCCGACTCACCCTTGGTAAAGTCTGTAGTTGTTGCAAACAGATTAGGATCCGCCTGTGACGCCTTGTTGACTCTGGCATTAAGGCAGGTCATTCTGTAATATGTATTCCCCTGAGAGTCGAATGTAGCACTCTCAATAGGATCTGTTCCATCTAATTCCTTCTGTGCAAAGGCATCGTAAGCTACGAAGAAGGCACCCATCTTGTTACCATATCCATCCACACCAGTTTGTTCGACTTTATTGAACTCTCTTGTAAATGACCTTAAGAACTCATTCATTTGTCCCATATAATAAGGGATTCCTTTGTAGTTAACAGTCTTACCTACTGTAAGGCCTTTACCCATTATTGCTGTTCTCTCATCACTTGTGAGTGGCTTATCTAACATAAATGTGTATGAAGTAATCTTGCCCTGGTCATCTGTCGTAACTTCAAAATCTGAATAGTTATAATATGTACTATTAACAAGAATAGTTCCTTCGTTAGGCATATTCATCTTGTCAATATCAGTTATAGTTGGATTACTAATTGTAATCTTACTAGAATCAGTAGAAGTTACCTTACCCTTAAGATTCTCTTCATCATTACCATCACGAACCTGGAACATGGCTCTCATCTCACCATCAATTGCGTTGCTGGTAAAATCAATGACTGAACCTGAAAAATCCCATTTCACATCGTACAAACCATCAATATCTGTCTGGTTAGCCTTCTTATCTCTTGTAACAACACTAAGTGTATTGTAATTGTAATTCTCAACTAGCAGGTTACCATTAAAACGAACCTCAAATCTTGTTGCACCAGTCTTCTGGTCTTCGTAATTACTATTAAGAACCTCGTACTCAACTGCTTCAACTGGTATTAGCTGTGAAACCTCGTCAATAAGTCTTGACCTCTCATCACGAAGCTCATTGGCCATTCCACCCTCCATCTCAATAATATTAATCTGCTTATTGAGAAGAGCAATCTTCTGTGATACAGAATTGATTGTATCTACACAAGTCTTAATCTCATCATTAATAGAACTCTGAAGGTCCTGCATTGATGTTCCTGTGCTATTGAAGAAATCCATTAACTCTCTGGCACCACTAATGAACTCATTTCGTACAGATGCGTCACCTGCGTTCTTCTTAACATTTTCCAGACCATTGAACATCTTAGTATACAAAGTAGTAAAGCCAGACACCTTAACATCATCAGCATAATAATCTTCTATCTGCTGCATGTAGTATAATGTCTTCTCGTGAAGTCCGAGCTTGGCATTGTTATTCCAATACTTCTCATCATAGTAGATGTCACGAACCTGAGTAACCTTGGTAACCTCAACACCTGTACCGATACTTCCGTAAGATGTAAAGCACCTTTGTGCAGCTGCTGCCACACGACCAACCTCTTGTCGTGAATAGCCATCTGTGTTCACATTGGAAATGTTATTCGCTGTTGTATTGATTGCGGCTTGCGCAGCGTTAAGTCCTGTTGCTGCTACGTGTAATCCGAAGAATGATGAAGGCATATAACTCACCTACTTTCTTAAAATGTCTATCCTAATGCTGACAATAAATGTTCTATCATCTCTGATAGTACGTTGATATATCTTGAGCTTGCGTTGTACGCTTGCTGGTATTTAATCATATTGGTTAGTTCTTCGTCTGAAGAAACTCCGATAACTGCCTGTCTGTTATTGTCGATTGTCTCGCTTGTGTTCTGCAACGACTGTGATGTTGTTCTGTATATTGATCCAACATTTGCCACTTCTCCAACGTATTTTGTATAGAAGCCTGTAAATGTACAAGGTGTTCTATCGCTTGGATTAAGTGTATATGAAGAATCCTCCCAGATTGCAGTTAACTTGTTACCTAATTCATAATCAATCGCGTTGTTCTGTGTCAGGTGAGAAAGAAGTGTTCTGTTCTCAACCAGCTCCTGATTGATTTCTAAGGAGCGTGTTGTATACACCTTAGAGAAATCACTCTTGTCTTCCTCGTTGTATACATACATCTTGCTTCCATCGCCAAGAGTTACCTCAGTGTATCTCTCAATACCTCTTCTTACGAAAAGCTCTCTTGCTGGAATCTCCTTGTCAGAACCAACTGCTGTATTCTCTGTATCGGCAATTCTCATTCCTGCCTTAATAGTTACTGTCTTACCATCTTTGTCGACTCCGGTAACATCAGCTCCATCATAAGTCTTAAGTGGACTAAGAAGGTCATTAATTGCTGTGATAATTGTATGAGTCAGGGTATCAAGCTCAGCCTCTGAATTCATCATAACTGAATTGGCAAGACCTTTCTCATATTGCTCCTGGGTTAACCCATCCATATCATACCAGGTGCCTCTTGTACTACCTCTTGCAAGAAGAAGTGCCTTAACCTCACCCTTGTCAGTGTTATGAGCTGCACTGATATTAGCAAGATTATATACTGGATAATAATCGTCTCTTGTTGTATCAGACAGATGTGGCCAATACGGTGTAACGAAACCTGTTACTGTATCAGTATGAAGGGCCATGGGGTAAATGTTAAAATCATCAATAAAGTCCTTGTCTTCAAGCTTAATGTGATATACACCCTCTACTGTCTCAACACAAGTGATGTTAGCAAGCTTAGACAACTCATCAACTGCATGGTCTCTCTGGTCACGAAGGTCCATAGCAGTCTCAGTCTTACCTGCTTCTATTCTTTCTATTTTAAGATTCAAATCGTGGATTTGTTCTGCTAAGTCATTAATGCGGGTAACATCATCTCTAATCTTAGTATTGATTGTTGACTGATAGTTCGCTAATCCCTGATATAGATTCTGTTCTCTTGTCAGGAACAGGGAAGCCTTCTGAACAACCAGGTTCTGATTAACAGTATCTGATGGATCCTTAGAATACTCCTGGAATGCAACATACAAATCATTAAGCGCTTCGCTAAATGCTGTTCCTGTTGCCTCCTGTAAGAAATCCTCTACCTCTGTTACTGCATCATAACTAGCGGCATAGAATGCGTACCTAGAATTTTCGGAACGAAATGCCTTATCTAGAAACATATCCCTCGTATGGATTACATCGGCAATCTTAACACCAGAACCCTTGTACTGGTCTGATACCGCTGCACCCTGGAAGAAGGAATATGTATCGTCCGTAAACAAGACTTGTTCACGGACGTAACCCTTTGTATCAATATTAACTAAATTGTTTGCTGTAATGTCTAGTGCTGTCTGAGCAGTTCTAATTCCTGCTGCACCAACATATAAACTACCAAATCCATTAGCCATAATAGTTCTCCTTAAAAAAACATACCTGGCTTCGGATAAATTCGTCTTGAATAAGCTTACTGCTTAGTATCAAAACCGCTGCCGCCTAATATCTCCCCTGTATTATAAGCGTTCTTATCATAGTTCGCTGTCTCCGGGGCCTGCTTTAGGCTCTTAAGTAATGTTAAATCAAACTCAACCATCTCCATCGCATGACGAAGAAGAATTTCATTCTGTTGATTGGCAATCTGCATCTGAGAAGCCTGAGCAACCAGTTCATCCTTAGCCTGGATTAATTTCGCTTGCTCACTAGGTTGGCGCTCTAACATCTCTATCATCGCAGAGATAGTTATATCTTCACCATCCTTACCCAGTACAACAGCCATATCTTTGAGGATGTTGACGCGTTTATTCTCGAGATTCTTAAGGTCAGAAGTCTCATTCTGTTCCTTCTCAGAAATGGCATCGAGTCTGTCTACATCTCCTTGTATAATACACACTCGCTTCTCTTCTGAAAGTTCTGTAAGATTAATGTAACCTTGTTTCTCCTGTCTTAGTACACCTAAGAGCTCTTCCATTAAACTCGCCAATTATTCATCCTCTCTTATAGCTTGTTGTTGTAAGCGCTCAGTAATACGCTTGCAAAATCTCCGGTATCAACATTATAATTTCCTGAGTCAATTTTTGACTTTACTTCAGCAACTTTATCTTCCCTGATATCCGAAGCTTCTGCGACTGCCTGTTTTGCTATCTGGAAGTCACGACCTGCAGACGAAATCTGTACTTGATCTCTGCCCATAGAAGCGATTCCATTACTTTTAGTTGTTTTTGTAGGCTTAGATGTATGATACAACTGAGCCACTTGACTTAAAGTATCTACACGCATAACGGCACTCTCCTTTCCTCCTTGAAATAAAGTATTTTAGCGCTTTTCCTAAAGCTTTTACATGCTTTTCTTAAAGCATTAGAATACTTTTCATTAAGTGTATCGGACATTCAGGCTTAAAACTTAAACAATTTTTAAAAAAATTTTTATTTTTTTGCGGAAGGTTAGCCCCTACCACATTATCAACTGAAATGTGTTAGGCCACCCCACAATTATTTGATTAGATTTATTCATAGCGCAGGGCGTCGATGGGATTCATCTTGGCTGCTTTGTCGGCAGGGAAGTAGCCAAAGGACAGTCCTATTGCAAGGGAGAATAGGAGTGAGAAGATGACCCCTGGGATGGATGGCGATGCCGGGTATCCTAACAAGCTTGACAGCACGCTTCCACCTACAAGCCCCAGTATAAGTCCTATTATTCCACCAATTAGGCATATTATCATGGCTTCTATTAAGAATTGTATTCTAATAGAAGAATTCCTTGCACCCAACGCCTTACGAGTTCCAATCTCACGAGTTCTCTCTGTAACAGATACAAGCATTATATTCATAACACCTATACCACCTACAAGAAGAGCTATTCCTGCAATAATGGATACAGCAAGAGTTAGTTTATCCATAAGAGATGTGAGAGAATCAAGCATCCCTTCAAATGTTATAGCCTTCACTTCAAATCCTTCATTGCCTGCGTAATATGGTGCGAAATAATTGTTGATTTCCTTACGAAGCTGTTCTGTGTCATCGCCTAGCCCAGTACTTACACGAAAGCTTGAATATAATCCTTTGCTGCCATCAAGCTGCTTAGCTGTATTAAGAGGCATATATACTCTGGCTCCCATAAAGGCCTCCATCATAGAAGAAAATGGATTGGCACTTGCTGTACTTTGGCTGGCCTCGTATACTCCTATAATTGTAAATACTGTCGGCCTTGTATCCTCAAGGTCAAATTCAACTTCCTTACCAATTGCCTTCTCAGGATTGCCATCAAATAAAGCATTTACAATCTTATTATCTACAAGACACACATTTCGCTGATTAGCAAAATCGGAAGAATTGAACATTCTTCCTTCCTTAATATCTACTGCGTTAGTTACATAGTAGCCTGCTGATACTCCAAGGGCAGATACACCAGAGCTCTTAGACTGATATGATACTTCACCTTTACCTACCTGATCTGACACATTTACCGCATATATCTGGTCCTTGAACTTCTCGCTCATGTCGCGAATCATATCACTTGTAATATAATCAGAATCCTTCATGTCTCTTCGAGAAGAAGTAGTCTCAGGGTATTTTACACCATCAATTATTGACTCCGGTTTGTCATCATCCGTCCTCTCCACAACGGCTACAAATATATCCTTAGAGCCCATGGACTGCATATTATCTTCAACAGTCAGAGTCAGGGAATTACCCACAGTAAGAATAGATATAACTGACCCAATGCCAATAATGATTCCCAGCATTGTAAGAAACGCTCTCATCTTGTTAGACATTATGCTGTTAAGCGCCAGTAAAATATTCTCTACAACTAACATATATTTCTCCGCTATCTTGTGCGTCTAATCTCTTCGTTAACTATGTTGCCATCTCGAAGGGATATTATTCTGTCTGTCTCGTCTGCAAGCTCTAAGGAGTGGGTGATTAGAACTATTGTCTTCCCCTTTTCCTCGTTAAGCTTATGGAATAAATTCATTACCATATGACCTGTCTTAGAATCAAGTGCTCCCGTAGGCTCATCCGCTAGAATGATTGCAGGGTCATTTGCCATAGCCCTGGCGATTGCCACTCTCTGCTTCTGTCCGCCTGAGAGCTCCTCCGGCAAATGCTTAACCCTGTCGCTCATCTCTACTAATTCCATAAGCTCTAATGCTCTCTTGTGTCTGTCTGAACCTGACACGCCAGCATACAGCATAGGAAGCTCCACATTCTTAATTGCATTTGTCTTAGGTATAAGGTTATATGTCTGAAATACAAATCCTATCTTCCTGTTACGAATATCAGAAAGCTCATCATCCTTCGCCGTCTCCACATCTATTCCATCAAGGTAATAGCTTCCGCTTGTGGGACGGTCTAATACACCTATAAGATTCATAAGAGTCGATTTGCCTGAACCTGATGGTCCAACAATAGAAAGAAACTCTCCTTCATTTACCGTAAGATTGATGCCATGAAGTATCTCTAATTCGTTGGGTTGCCCAACATAGAATTTCTTGACAATATTTTCAAGCTTGATAAAGTCATTCATATTATGCTCCCTTAAAGCTGCTATACACCTGCACTTGAACCCATCATGTTCATAATCTCGTCGATTGAATCGGCTCCTTCTGCCGCAGGTACATATACATAGTCGCCCACATTAATATCTCCGCTTACCTGGACATAATATGACCCTCTAATGCCTGTATTAACTTTAACCTTCTTCTTTTCGAAAGGTATCTTACCATCTGAGGTAGATGCTTCATTGTAGTTAGTTGCTATCTCAACATATTTATCTCCGTTACTTTCTTCAACAACGGATTCAAATGGTACAGAAATAGCATTTTCCACAGACTCTGTAATGATGCTAACCTTGGCGTTCATACCAAGTCGCAGTCTTGGATTCTGCTCGTCAAATGCTATTCTTATAAGATAAGTTGCAGAGGTACTTCCGCTGCCACTTGCAGATTGAGACATGCTGGAAGCATCCATTCCAATTAGACCTGACAAGGCTCCTAAGCCTCCCTTTGAGCCGGAATTAGATGCCTTAGGAGCAACATAGGTTACTACACCTGATAGCTCCTTGTCACGCGTCGCATCTGTCTTCATCATGGCCTTCATTCCAACTGCAATGTCAGCAATATCATATTCACTAACCTCTGCTTCAACTAACAGGTCATTAACGCCTTCAACAGTAGCTACTGTTCCTCCATTGAAGCTCTCGCCTGCTTTAACATTTAAGGTAGTAACTGTACCGCCTATGGTACTTCTAACGGTACACTCTCCAATTGCCCTCTCAACATCCCTTGCTCTTTGTTCAAGGTTCTGAATGTTGTTGCTTGCGCTGTCATCGAAGCTATTCTTAGCATCGTAGGCATTGGAGTTATCACTATTATATAGATTGTTAAGATTATCCTCTAAAGCCTGAATATTATTCTTCTTAACGTCAACATTAGACTTTCTTGACTCTATTAACATTTCCAATTGAATGGCATCCATATCATAGGCATGATGTGAAGGGTCTGCCATGTAATCGTTGTAATTCTGATTAGCCTTATCTAGTTCGCCGAGGGCCTCGAAGTATTCGAGCCTGGCCTGATTAAGACGAGCCTCCGTCTCATTTATATTACTGTTACGATTATTGATAGATTCGCTAATTCTTCTGTCGTAATTAGCATCCTGCTCAACCTTATTATCCTTAGCCTGAGAAATGCTTTTTCGTATTTCACTCAACTGATTCTCCAAGTCCTTGGTGTCGAACTGACATATAACCTGTCCAGAAGAAATTATATCCCCTTCCTTCACATAGACAGCGTTAACCCTGGTTCCAAACCTCTGACTTGTAATGTCTTCGCTGTTAATCGCACTAACAGTCCCTGTTCCACTTACAGAATTGACTATGGTTCTTTTCTCAACCTGCTTGTACTCGCCTTCCTTTACATCCTTATCATCTTTAGAAAGAGAGCAGCCAATAATAAGCGCAACAATAAGAAGGACCACTGCTCCTAAAATAGAAAAACCTATAATTCTTCGCCTACGCTTCTTAAGTCTGATTTCTTCCATAGAAAGCCCCTCTTATAAGAACAACGTCTGTTCCTACTCTTCCCCATTCCAGCAATAAGTACATAGCTTACTTGGGTCAATACCTACTGCATCTATCATATCGTCAAGTCTGTTATATCTAAGAGATGTAAAGCCCATCTCTTCCTTAATCTTCTCATTCATCTTAGCGTAATCCTCTGAATCAGGATCAGTGTATTTCTTAAGAATCTCATCATCACCTGGATGAGTTCCATCTACAGTTCGACCTTCTAACTCATTAATTATTCTTCTTCCTATAAGCTCCATCTCTGATGTAGAGCGGGAGAAGTTAAGATATTTACATCCATATAGAATTGGCGGGCAGGCAGGTCTTACATGGACCTCCTTGGCACCTATATCATATAAGAATTCCGCTGTCTCTCTTAGCTGCGTTCCTCTTACAATTGAGTCGTCTATGATAAGAAGACTCTTATCCTTAATCAAATCCTCTACTGCAATCAGCTTCATCTTGGCAATAAGGTCTCTTCTTGTCTGAACTGTTGGCATAAATGACCTTGGCCAAGTAGGTGTATACTTAATAAGCGGTCTTGAAAATGGAATATGTGCATAGTTAGAATAACCAATAGCGTGGGCCGTTCCAGAGTCAGGAACACCTGCCACAACATCAGGCTTGGCATCATCTCTTTTTGCCATATTAGAGCCACATCTGTTACGCATCTTTTCAACACTCATTCCTTCGAAGGTTGTTGATGGATATCCATAATATACCCATAGGAATGTACAGATTTTCATATCCTTGCCAGGATCAACTAGTGTACGAATTCCATTTTCATCCATGACACACACCTCTCCTGGACCTAACTCCTTATGAAATGTGTATCCCAGATTCAAAAATGATGTATTCTCTAAGCAGGCACACATACCTGTATCCTTCTTACCTATTACAACAGGCGTTCTTCCCAGATTATCTCTAACAGTATAGATTCCCTTCGGGGTAAGAATCAGCATAGACATGGAACCCTCAATCTGTTCCTGCGCGAACTTGATTCCCTCTATGAAATTATCCTTACGATTGATTAGTGCAGCCACAAGCTCCGTCTGGGATATGTCACCATTAGACATTTCGAAGAAATGTGTATGACCTTTCATAATCCTCTCAACTAAGGAAGGCATATTATTAATCTTACCAACCGTCACAATAGAGTAAGATCCGTGGTGACTTCTTACGTGTACAGGCTGAGCCTCAAAATCAGAGATAACACCTATTCCATAATTACCCTTCATCTCGTGAAAGTCCGACTCGAACTTAGTCCTGAATGGAGCATTGGAAATATTATGAATCGCCCTATTGAACTTCCCGTCTCCTAAGACACTCATACCTGCTCTTCTTGTTCCTAAGTGGGAATGATAATCTGTTCCAAAAAATAAATCAAATACACAATCTTCTTTTGATGTGACACCAAAAAATCCGCCCATATCTTCCTCCAAAATCTATGTAAACATATTTAATCTCATGCATAATAAATTATACCCTTAATATATCTTTATATAAAGCATAAAATATAATTTTTTTCTGACAAAATCCTTGTGAATCTTATATATACTGGTGCCCCCTCCAATAAAAAAGTCCGCATCAAAGACACGGACTTTAATAATATCAATTTTAATTTATCAAAATTAGATTACTTAAGTGTACAAGTAGCACCCTCAGCCTCTAACTTAGCCTTGATATCTTCAGCTGTTGCCTTATCAGCACCTTCCTTAACAATCTTAGGAGCTCCATCAACAACTTCCTTTGCTTCCTTAAGACCAAGACCTGTAGCATCACGTACAACCTTGATAACCTTAACCTTGTTAGGACCAACCTCTGTAAGCTCTACATCGAACTCGTCCTTATCCTCAGCAGCACCAGCTGCATCTCCACCTGCTGCAACTACTGCAACACCAGCTGCTGCACTTACACCAAACTCTTCTTCACATGCCTTTACAAGGTCATTTAACTCTAATACACTAAGCTCTTTAATAGCTTCAATAAATTCTTCTGTAGTCATTTTAGCCATTTTATTATATCCTCCATTCTTAATAATTATTCAGCATCTTTTGCTTCTTCTGTAGCCTCTGCTTTTGCCTCTTCTGTAGCTTCTGCAGGTGCTTCTTCTTTTGCTTCTTCTACCTTAGCCTCTTCTTTAGCTTCCTCAGCTGGAGCCTCTGCCTTAGCATCATCTGCGCTTGCATCAGCTGCTCCTCCGTTCTCAGCGATTTGCTTAAGAACACGAGCGAAGTTGGCGATAGGTGACTGGATACTTCCAAGTAACTTGGATAGTAACTCATCTCTTGATGGAACTGAAGCGATTACCTTCATACCATCTGCATCATAGTAAGTTCCTTCAACAACACCAGCTTTGATCTCAAGTGCAGGTGCGTTCTTAGCGAACTTTGCTAATACTCTTGCTGGAGCAGTTGCATCTTCTTTCGAAATAGCGATTGCGCTTGGTCCCTCAAGAACATCTGACAAACTCTCAAAGTCAGTATCTTTGAATGCAAAGTTCATCATTGTATTCTTGTATACCTTGTAAGTAACGCCAGCTTCTCTTAATTCTCTACGAAGCTGTGTGTCCTCGGCAACAGTAAGACCACGATAGTCAACTACTACTACAGACTGAGCATCCTTAACATTTTCAGAAATCTCCTGAACGACAGGTTGCTTTAATTCTACTTTAGCCAAAATCTATTACCTCCTTATTTTATTTTCATCTGTAAAATGTGTATTACAGATATGATTCATATTACCTCAACGAAAAAACCTCTCCGCCATAAAGACAGAGAGGGTGATAATCATAAACATAGTGTAATGATTGTTCCTCGGTAGGATCTGAATTATCAGAATTACGCTTAGCACCTACTGTCTTCGGCAACATGCTTGTATAATATATCAAATTATATATTAGATGTCAATAACAATTCTAATTACTGTACCTTAACGGCACTAACCTTGACACCAGGTCCCATTGTAGGAGCTAATGTAATGCTTCTTAAATACTGTCCCTTTAAGCTAGCAGGCTTAGCCTTGTTAATTGCATCCATAAGAGTCTGGAAGTTGTCAGCAAGTTGTTCCTCACTAAAGGAAGCTTTACCAATTGGCACGTGGATAATATTACTCTTGTCCAATCTATACTCAATCTTACCAGCTTTGATGTCGTTAACAGCCTTAGTAACATCCATAGTAACTGTTCCAGCCTTAGGGTTAGGCATTAATCCCTTAGGTCCAAGTACACGACCAAGACGACCAACAACACCCATCATATCTGGTGTAGCAACAACAACGTCAAAATCTAACCAACCTTCGTTCTGAATCTTAGGTATGAGCTCATCTGCTCCTACAAAGTCAGCACCTGCTGCAGTAGCTTCGTCAGCCTTAGGGCCCTTGGCGAATACTAACACACGTACAGACTTACCTGTTCCATGTGGTAATACTACAGCACCACGAATCTGTTGCTCAGCGTGACGTCCGTCACATCCTGTTCTAATATGAGCTTCGATTGTCTCATCAAATTTAGCTTTTGCATTCTTCTTAACCTGTGCAATAGCCTCGTTAACATCATATGTCTTTGACTTATCATAAGTCTCTAATGATGCCTTATAATTCTTTCCATGTTTCATAATTAATTCCTCCTGTGGTTATAGCGGGGTCTGTTCCCTCCCACTTTATATCAATTAGTTCTTAATTAATCTACTACTTCAACACCCATTGAACGAGCTGTACCAGCAATCATGCTAATAGCTGAATCAATGTTAGCAGCATTAAGATCCTTCATCTTAGTCTCAGCGATCTCCTGAAGTTGAGCTCTTGTAATTTTTGCGACCTTCTTTACATTTGGCTCACCAGATCCTGACTGAATCTTACATGCCTTCTTAATCATAACGGCAGCTGGTGGGGTCTTAGTGATGAAGCTAAAGCTTCTATCTTCATATACTGTAATTACTACAGGAACGATTGTATCTCCCATATCAGCTGTCTTAGCGTTAAACTGCTTAGTAAATTCTACAATGTTAACACCATGCTGACCAAGTGCTGGTCCAACAGGTGGTGCTGGTGTAGCTTTACCTGCAGCAATTTGTAATTTAATATATCCTTCTATTTTCTTTGCCAATTTACTTTCCTCCTTAATTTATTTTTTTGATGTCTGAAAAACTGATTTCTACAGGTCTCTCGCCGCCTAGGACGTAAGCATGAATTGTAGCTGTCTGCTTAGCGTGGTTCATTTCTTGAATTACTGCAACAGTATCCTTGAATGCTCCGCCAATAACTTCTACCTCATCTCCTACACCAAAGTCGACTACTAGATTCTCAGTCTTAATACCAAGATGACTTCTCTCTTCTTCAGGAGTCAAAGGAACAGGCTTGCTTCCAGGACCAACGAATCCTGTTACACCTCTTGTATTACGAACAACATACCATGTGTCATCATTCATGACCATATTAACAAAGACATATCCAGGGAATTTCTTCTTCTCAACAGTCTTAGTCTTGCCGTCCTTAACAACAACCTCAGTCTGCATTGGAACGCACACCTCAATAATCTCATCCTCAAGATGACGATTCTCGATTGCTTTATTAATACTTCCTTCTACTTTCTTCTCATAGCCTGAGTAAGTATGTACGACATACCATTTTGCCTCTGCCATCTTAGATCCTCCTGTACTAAGAATTCCTATAGGTTAATCAAAACATCAACACCCATTTGAACTAATAAATCAATTGCAGCGATTATTAGTCCGAGAACGACTGAAACTACAATAGTTGCGATCGTCTGCTTTGTTACCGCTTTGCCGCTTGGCCATACAATCTTGCCAAACTCAGCTTTCAATGCCTCAAAGCGACTTTGTTTCTTTTCTTTTACTTCTGCCATCTTAACCACTCCTTACTTTGTTTCTTTGTGTAGAGTATGTTTCTTACAGAATCTACAATATTTCTTTGTCTCCATTCTGTCTGGATGGGCTTTCTTGTCTTTTGTCAAATCATAGTTTCTACGCTGACATTCTGTGCATGCTAATGTAATCTTCGTACGCACTGCTTCCACCTCCATTTTCTCTCTTAAATGGCCTTCTCAACGCTTATTTTCTCTAGACGAACAGTTTCTAAAGAAAAGCATAAAAAAAAGACCTAACTTTTTAGTCGCTTTAACAATATATCACGAATTGGCGCTGCAGTCAACAAAAACTCAAGAAAAATTCACTTTCTTGGCAATTAATCTTTAACTGCCGCGAAAGTGAATCATATCGTAATCTATTTTCTTCTTATTGTAGGAATTAGTTATTCTTCTTCCTGTGTACCCTCAGATGCCCCTTCTTCCTGAAGCATCACCTGGTACTTGTCAAGTATTAATTTCTGTATGTGCTCTCTAGTCTCTAACTTGATAGGGTGTGCTATGTCTTTGTATTCGTTGTCTCGTCCTCCCCTTCTTGAAGGCATTCCTATAAATAGCCCTTTGCTTCCAGATATAACCTTAATGTCATGTACTACAAACTCATCGTCGATAGTGATTGATGCTGTTGCCAACACATTTCTAGACGAATCCTTGGACATGCGCATCCTAATATCTGTGATATTCATATTCATCTCTCCCTTACAATAATTTTTCCCCTAGCATTAACTTTTGAGCTTTTCTCCTAAAAGGCACGCTTAGATTCCGTATCTACTTTTGCTTTCAACAACGATCTTGATACCATTTTCCCCAATATATTCGGTATCACTCATCAGCGTCTCGTGGGTCTCCACGATACAGTTCTCTACTCTAACGTTGTCCCCTATATATACATTAGGCAGAATGATTGAGTTCTTGATTACGCTGTTGTTGCCTATAAATACGTTCTTAAATAATACTGAATGCTCAACCTTACTATTGATGATACATCCACTTGCTACCAGTGAATCCTTAACATCCGCTGGAGCGTTAAACTTCGCTGGTGGAAGGTCAAATGATTTTGAATAAATCTTAGAACCTTTCCTAAAGAAGAAGTCTCTCACCTCTGGATTCAAGAAATCCATATTAGTGTTGTAGTATGATTCTACGCTGGCTATATTACTCCAATAGCTTTCATGCATATAACCATATATCTTCTTCATTCCCTTATATCTGATAAGAATATCAGTAACAAAGTTATATCTGCCTTCCTGGTTGCACTGCTCTAAGAGTTCGATTAAGCTACGTCTTCTTATTACATACATACCAGTTGATACAATATTCGATCTTGGCATCATAGGCTTCTCTTCGAAGCTTGTTACAAGACCGTCAGCATCCATCTTAACTACACCGAAGCGACTAATGTCATCTGACTCAGGCACCTTGGCACATACAACTGTGATGTCTGATTGCTTACGAATGTGATAATCTAATACAGCATTGAAATCAATCTTGTATATTCCGTCACCGCTTGCAATAACTACATATGGCTCATGACATTTCTTAAGGAAGTCAATGTTCTGCCACATGGCATCAGCTGTTCCTCTATACCACCAACTGTTGTCTGTTGTAACTGTTGGTGTAAACACGAATAATCCGCCTTGCTTTCTACCAAAATTCCACCACTTAGATGATGCTAAGTGTTCGTTAAGTGACCTGGCATTATACTGACTAAGTACTGCAACTGTCTGAATATGCGAATTAGTCATATTAGATAATGCAAAATCAATTCCTCTATAGCTTCCTCCTACTGGCATAGCAGATATAGCTCTCTTGTCAGATAAATTACCCATTCTAGAACTATTACCACCAGCCAAAATAATTCCTAATGCTTTCATGATTCTTCACCTTCCTTAATAATATATCCGCCACTTTCTAACTTGCCTTGAGGAAAGTCCTCTTCAGTTGTCTGTCCACGAATCGCTGTATTCTTACCAATTTCTACATTAGCAGGAATCGTGGAATTCTCACCTACAACTGCCAAATCAAATGCATATATCTTAGCACTAAGCTTACTCTCAGCCGATTCTCCTACGCCTACCTTGGTGTTCTCACCAATCACGCAATCCTCAGCAATAATTGATTTTTCTATTCGTGCTCCCTTCTTGATAACCGTATTCTTCATAATGATAGAGTCTACTACGCTTGCGCCTTCCTCTACTACAACTCCGGCACCAAGAACGGAATTCTCAACCTTACCATATATCTCATTACCCGCACCAGTAATTGACTTCTTAACAGAGGCTGTTGATGCAATATATTGAGGCTCAATCTGATTCTGCTTAGTATAAATCTTCCAAAACTCTTCATAGAGGTTGAACTCAGGAATCAAATCGATAAGCTCCATATTAGCTTCCCAATATGAACCAAGTGTTCCTACATCCTTCCAATAGCCATTGAATTCATAAGCAAAGATTCTCTCACCATTCTCATGGCAATATGGAATAATGTGCTTACCGAAGTCACAACCATTCTGATCCTTCATAGTAATAAGCGCTTCTCTAAGCACTGGCCAACTAAAAATGTAAATACCCATAGATGCAAGATTACTCTTCGGCTTCTCAGGCTTCTCTTCGAATTCTGTAATCTGACCATTGTCATCTGTTACAACTATACCGAATCTGCTGGCTTCCTCAATTGGAACTGGCATCGCTGCAATTGTTACACTGGCCTGATTCTGCTTATGTAAATCCAGCATTGCCTCATAATCCATCTTGTAGATATGGTCACCTGATAGGATTAATACATAATCAGGGTCATATCCTTCGATATACTTTATATTCTGATAAATGGCATTAGCTGTTCCTGTATACCATTCAGCATTGTCACTCTTCTCATAAGGTGGAAGAACTGTTACACCACCGTTATTACGATCTAAGTCCCAAGGAATACCAATACCAATATGTGTATTAAGTCTAAGTGGCTGATACTGAGTAAGAACACCAACAGTATCAATACCTGAATTAATACAGTTACTTAACGGAAAATCAATAATCCTATACTTTCCGCCAAAAGCGACAGCTGGCTTTGCTACATCAGAAGTCAATACTCCTAATCTGCTTCCTTGCCCGCCAGCAAGCAACATAGCAATCATCTCTTTCTTTCCCATACCAATCACCTCATGTTTTTCTAGTAATATCTACAACTAGCTGTGATACACAAGCTATACGATATATTAAGTATAACTATTTTCAATTTTCTTTGCAACAATTATTCCTAAAATACTAAAAATTCTTTTTGTTTTTTGTGCACCTTGCATAAGTATTCTACAAAAAATCACAATATGTGGTATCTTCTTTATTCACGATGTCTAAAATATGGTACTTTTGCCCCAAACGAAAAAAAAGAAAAGCGAAAGTTTCCTTCCGCTTTTTTAATCAATGTCCCCTTTTATGTTTTTTGTATTCTTTCCTTCTCCTGTAGGTCTTTGCGAGTGCTCCAGCCTTGTTGTATAAGAAGAATCCGTATACAAGGGATTTATTAAAGATTCCAAGGTGATCTTTGGTAGTACCATACCACCTTTCTCCCTCTATAGTCGTCTTTCCTCCCGATTTAATATAATTAATTAAATCGTTCTCGCTTGTAATATCTCCCTCAAAGTAGGTTGCCGCTGTACCTACTGATGACTCCCTGTGGGAATCACTTCCTGAAAACATTGGCTTATTATAAATCTGAGCTATTACCCTTGCCTTGTCATTATCCGGGTAGTCCTCACAGGAATTAAAAGCCTCAATAAAATCAAACTCTCTTGTAAGGCTCCTGTCGGTTTTGAACTTACCGGTATTATATATACTAAGAAAATTCTCGCCGCAGGGGTGCGCCGGTCCTAAGATACCTCCACGGGAGTGTACCACGTCAATAAGGGTCTCTATCTTAAGACCACGCTTCTCCATAAGTATCGGTGCCTCGCCTGTTGGCATGACAACTATAAAATGACCTGCGTTAAAGGTATCATATTCTATGCCCTGAAGCATGTAGAAATCCTTATATTTCTTGCCATTAATATAATCACGATAGTATCTGTAACCGTTGTACGAGTTATGATCTGTCACAAGCATCCCATTAAATCCCTGATCTCTAAGAAGCTTAATATACCTTTCTACACTAACCTTCGAATCAGGAGAACCCTCATGGGTATGACAATGCATATCGAACTTCATCTATCTCTCCTATCCTTAGCTATTTACTTCTGCTTAGCCTTGTACTCCTTAACGAATTTCTTAATTCTGTCATATGGATTAAGAAGGTCACTAATAGAACAGTCATGATTAAGAGTATCCACGATAATTGCAATATATTTACTCATATCACAATTAATATAATACTCCCTCTCAAGAAGCTCTGGTGTCTGATATGTTAAGTTAGTTGTAACAAGTCTGTATATTAATCCCTCTTCGTATGCCTTGTCGAACTTCTCTAATCCATTAGTAAACAGGCCAAATGTTGATATTACGAAGATTCTTCCAGCCTTACGCTTCTTAAGCTCTGTAGCAACATCAATCATACTTTCACCAGATGAAATCATATCATCTACAATGAATACGTCCTTACCCTCTACATCTGAACCTAAGAACTCGTGTGCCACAATAGGATTACGTCCATCTACAATCTTAGAATAATCTCTTCTCTTATAGAACATACCCATATCTACGCCTAACACACCTGCAAGATATACAGCTCTGTCTGTTGCACCTTCATCAGGTGATACAACCATAAGATGCTCCGGATCAATCTGAATGTCATCAACATTATTAAGGATTCCCTTAACGAATTGATACGATGGCTGAACAGTCTCGAATCCATATAGAGGAATCGCATTCTGAACTCTTGGGTCATGTGCGTCAAATGTAATGATATTAGTTACGCCCATTGCAACAAGCTCTTGAAGTGCAAGTGCACAGTCAAGGGATTCTCTTGAAGAACGTCTATGCTGTCTACTCTCATAAAGAAAAGGCATAATAACAGTAATACGTCTTGCCTTACCACCTACTGCTGCGATTATTCTCTTAAGGTCAGAGTAGTGGTCATCAGGTGACATATGATTAGTATGTCCACATAGAGAATATGTGAGACTATAATTAGTGATATCAACCATAATGAATAAGTCTAATCCTCTAATTGACTGACCAAGTGTACCCTTAGCCTCTCCCGAACCAAAACGTGGAACAGAAGCCTCAACTATATAAGAATCTAACTTATAGCCCTGTCTTAATATCTCATCGTAATTTGTATCTCTCTTAGCTCTCCATCCAACAAGGTACTTGTCAACCTTGTTACCTAATTCCTCAATACTCTTAAGTGGAATCAGACCTAGTGAACCGAAAGACGGCGCATTCTTTACATAATTCTCATCGCTTGGCATTAATATACCCTCCATTTTCTAATATTAATTATCTATTAACGCTTTATTCATTATTCGAATATCATCCCCAAATAGCTTCATTATTCTGAAGCCACTTATTCTTGAAAATGTTCTTTCTGAATATATCTCCAATAATTCCTGGAGTGAAAGATTCGTGGAAATAATTGTACTTTTCCCTCGAATCAAGCGTTCGTTGATACATGTAAAAATCTTGGCTGATGTAAAGGAATTAGGAAATTCTGTTCCCAAATCATCAATAATAAGCACATCAGCATCAAATATATTCTCAGAAGACTCTGTAAATGTCTTCTCTTTATCAAAAGTCTCCTGTTCAAACACTCTGACTAGCTCTTCTGCTGTAAAGTATAGCACGCTTACAGCATTATCTAACAGCTCTTTGGCAATACAGTGTGTAAGATAGGTCTTGCCAACTCCCGGGGGACCATATAGTAAAAGATTGTCTCCATTAGGATTGTCACAGAATTCCTTACATCTTCTTAACACATTTTCAGCATTATCATATGCCGAAATATCATTCTCGAATACATTGCGACTATAGAAATCCAGCCTAAAGTTATTAAAATTCTCCTTGCTTAATACATCATCAAATCGACTCTGGGAATATACCTTATCAATTGAGGCCTGTCTAAAGCAGTGGCAAGGCTTGCCATTAACAAAGCCTGTATCCTTACAATCATTACATACATACTTAGCTTCCAAATCCTCTATGGAATATCCCATATCCCTAAGTATCTTCTCTTTCTCAGCCTTAAGCTCATTAATCTTACTCTTCAACTCATTAAGAGCATTGGCATCCCCCTTCATCATCCTACGAGACGCTTCTATGCTCTCCGTAGCAACTAGCTCATCTATCTTAGATAATCTTGGGTTCTTACTATATATTTCATTCTTAAGATTTCTGCTGTCAATTGCACTTTTTGCTTTTCTCTCAGAATAATCTCTCATTATACTATCGTATAACGAATTAGGTAACGACATTGCATCTCCCTCTTACTTATTAACTAACTTCTTCTCTAAGTCATTGAAATCATAATCCCTGGCGGTAAAATTATTGAACTTATTGTTAGAAGTAATAGCCTTTGTATTTCTGGCATTAGATTTGTATTTCTTCTTGAACTCCTCATCAATAGCCTTGATATCCTCTAAGGTCTTAACCTTGTGATTCGCCCAGTTATCTAATATCTTGTCTGCATATTCGAAGTTAGGCATGTTAGTATTAGCAATTGTTCTTCTGCATGCTTCCTCTATTACATCATTGCCAAGCCCTAGCTTACTCCACTTCTGAACATATTCAATCTCTGACTTAATGAGACCTCTGTTCTTAATTCCAAAGGATTTGCACACATTATAATAAGCCTTTGAATGCTGCAGGGTATCTTCCTTAGCCTGTTCAATGGATGAAATGCTATTAGAAGCCCAGTCTAGTGCTATGCTATCCATATACTTAATGTTAGGATGTCCTTTATCGATGCAGTACTCAACAAGGTAATATACCATATCAACTGAGAATCCCAAATCCTTAGTCCAGTAAATAATATAATTAATATCATTTACTGTAAGATTACGACCAAGGTACTTCTCAATAATATATAGCATCTCGTTCATGTCATTGTTTTCCTTGAATTCCTTCATCTGGGTGAGGCTATACTCACTTCTCTTAGGAAGCATTCCAACGCTTGCTGACTTTAGGTTGGCTTCTTCCTTCGATACTGATGATACAGAGCCGCCATCCCCATGTGGATCTAGAAAACAAATGCCGCTTAGCTCATTATCCTCATTGTATTCAAGAGAAATCAAATTGCATTTCTCCCAATAACTCAAGGCACGCTTAACATCTCTCTCTGTATGGTCTAGCTTCTCTGCAAGTATGCTAATATCTACATCCAAATCATCCTGTCCTAAAAGACGAAGCAGATAGAGATAAATCTTAACAAATTCACCATTGGCATCCTTCATATATTCATCTATAAAAGCATTAGAAATACACGTGACTCCAGCGTCACGACTAGTATGTAATGTTATGTCTGCCATATTATTATCTTCCTCTTTTCCAAAACCCTAGTGGGATTTTAACATATTTGAGGAAGGAAAAAAAGGTTAAATAAGTCCACAAAGCTAGTGTTTTCAAGGGCTTGCGCAGGCTGCAAAGAAGTGAATAACTTCGTGAAACCTTTGTGAAATATAAAAAAAACAATCCACATCTTATGTAGATAAATCCTCAACATAAAATGTGGATTATGTGAATAACTATCTTTCTAGGAGTTCATTTCCTACTTTTACTATATCTCCGGCACCCATAGTTATTAACAAGTCTTTGTTAATACATTTTTTTAAAATAAATTCTTCAATTTCTTCAAAAGTATCAATATAATAGCTCTCAACACCTAAATCTTTAAGCTCTTTTAACAAATCAGCAGAAGAAATGTTATATATATCCTTCTCTCTTGCCGGGAAAATTTTCGCAAGTATTACTATATCTGCTTCAGCAAGCGCCTGTGCCGTCTCCTTAAGAAGAGCTTTAGTTCTTGTATATGTATGGGGTTGGAATACACATACAACTCTGTTATGAGGGTACTTCTTAGCAGCCTGCAAAGTCATTCGAACTTCTGTAGGATGATGACCATAGTCATCTACTATGTTAATGCCATTAACACTTCCCTTGAACTGAAATCTTCTGTCGGCACCCTCGAACTTCTCAAGGCCTACCTTGATAACGTCCATATCTATTCCAAATGTCCTGCAAAATGCAATTGCTGCAAGAGCATTATATACATTGTGAATGCCCGGCACCTTAAGATGAATCTCATCTAAGGCTTCACCTTTGTATACAGGGGTAAATATAGCATTTCCAAAATCATCATAAGAAATATCCTTAGGATAATAATCAGCCTCATCACTTTCTCCAAATGTAACTATGTTACATTCGGTACCCTTAGTTATCTCTGAATAATCAGGAATGTCCGCATTAATAATAATTGTTCCACCATCAATGGTGTTATTTACAAATTTATTGAAGGATTTTCTTATATCATTTATATCCTTAAAGAAGTCAAGATGATCCTCTTCGATATTAAGAATAAGGGAATACTTTGGGTAGAATTCATGATAGCTATTAGTATATTCACAGGCTTCTGTTATAAATGTCTCAGAATCTCCCACATGAATATTACTCTTAATTGGCGCAAATTCTCCACCAATGGAAATTGTTGGATCCTCCGGCAGCTCTAATAGAACCTGACTTATCATAGAGGTTGTTGTTGTCTTACCATGTGTTCCCGCAACGGCAATAGATTCGCTGTAATTAGACATCAACTGGCCTAAGAACTGAGCTCTTGTTAGCATAGGTATTTTTGACTTTACAGCCTGTATATATTCAGGATTATCCTCCTTAATAGCTGCTGTATATACGATACAATCTATATCATCTGTAATATTATCAGCAGACTGAGAGAATACAATCTTAGCGCCGTGGCTTATAAGATTATCTGTATATGTGGACTCAAAAGCATCTGAGCCTGTAACAGTAAAGCCTCTCTCTAGAAGTATCTCAGCGAGGCCACTCATACTCACTCCACCAATTCCAATAAAATGAAAATGTCCTGGTTTGTTGTAATCTATCTTGTACATTTCTTCTCTCCGATTCTATTTACGTTTGAATAACATATTAGACACTGTCTTAGCAACGCTTACCCTTTGCATCTGACATCCATCATCTGAAAAATGCATATACTTATGAGGCGCATCATTAGTATTCTCCCATACGACAATGCTTTCCTCATCAGCCTTAGTATCCATATTAGGATTAGATGTCTTGGCAAAATTCGTAAGATATCTGACCATCTGCCTGCTTAGCTCCTCATCCTCTTTCGTAAACTCTCTCCAACATTTGTCCAAAGAGCCGAACCAATACCATAGGTCAGAGGAGTGCCATGCACCCTTGTTGTCTCCCGGCAGCTGACGACAAAAATGATATGTGTATGCTCTAATGGAATCATCGCAATCGTTATAATGAACATAGTTGGCAACATTCTTACCCCAGGAGCCAACCATCTCCAAGAATACTGTAGATACAATATCCTCACTGTTAGAGCCTATAATAATAGGAATATGATGATAGTTGCCGCTCTTGTAATCCTCAACCCTGGTCTTTTGAATTAATACATTATCTATTACCGGGCCAACTGTAAGCCCATTACTCTTAGTTGTCTCATTAACCTTATCCCAGCATTCATAAAGCTTCTCAGGCGATACCTTTCTGAACTCATCGATGGAATCAACTCCGCACTCATTCATTAGCCTACGCCAATATGCGTATGTGACATCTGGCTGTTTAGGTGCGACAAATGTTGATACTCCTCCTCCAGAGCTTAATACTGCCTTGGCAAATAATCCCTTTGTGAGAGGGCTGAGTATTAAATGAGTTCCACTGATTGCTCCAGCAGACTGTCCCATTAATGTAACATTTGAAGGGTCCCCTCCGAATATTGCAATGTTGTGATGAATCCACTTTAACGCAACCAACTGATCATACATACCATAATTGCCAGTATGCCCAACCTCTGAGGCAAGCTCAGGAAGGCACATAAAGCCAAGGGGTCCAAGCCTGTAATTTATGGTTACTGCCACGATACCTGACTCGACCCATTTTACAGGGTCAAATACCTTCTCGTCACTAGAACCGGTAACAAAGGAACCACCGTGTATGTATACAATAACAGGCTTGCCCTGACCATATAAATTGTCGTTATCATCAGTACTTGTATAGACGTTAAGTCGAAGACAGTCCTCTGAATAGGTGAAATTGACCCCTTCTCGAAATTCCTTATGATAAAACTGCTTCTCAGGAATTGATCCCTCATCAACAAATGCTCTTGGTTGATAAGAGCAAGGGCCAAATTCCCTAAAATTATTCAGGCACTCGTCTATGTTGTCTATTCTGTTCCAGCAAGGCTCTTCAACAGGATAGCCCCATCGAATAGCCGTTGCATATCTTATCCCTTTAAAAGAAATCATTCTTCCCATGTTGTCACCTCTTAATCAAACAAACCATTAAGAATCAATCCATTCATAATATCTTCTTCATTCAACATTACAAAGGAAATAATCCAGTTACACATAATGGTAACTGTATACATCAGATGGAATGTAACAATCCATTCATACTTTACCGGAGCTTTCTTATTAGCAAAACTAAGTAATCTGTCTAAACAGATAAATATAAATAAACAATAGATTATAATCCTGCCAACCAGTAAAAATTCACTGGCACCAGGAGCAGTATATATCTGATAGAAGAACTGCGCCACCTTACCTATTCCAGGAATAAAGCTTAATAGACTACATACAGTTCCTCCCATAACAATAATCCAGTAAAGCGCATACGCAAAGTCGGAAAAATGCTTTGGGAGGGTAATTCTCTTGTATTTAAATAATATATACGGAATAGCAACTAAGGACAAACTAATAACAAGCACAAGAACCGCTATACGCACGTCCTTTTGAACAATACCCCATAATGTGAAGGAGGTATTGTATCCCACAGATATAAAATAAATAGTTGATATAATGTTGCTGCCTACTGGCAAATATCTAATAATAGGTGTTACTGCAATAGAGAGAGTAGTAACCATGAATATTACTAATTCAAGAGCTGTCATGGTAAATACACCACTTTGGAACAATTTGGAATATTCATCTCCCCTATTCAACTTGATTGTAATTGTATCAAATCCCAGCACATCCATTAAAATGTATCTTAGGACAAAATAGCCCACAAGTCCTACAATAACCATTAATGTATAGAACCACACCTTCTTCCACATACCCTTAATGGTACAATAGGGCTCTCCCACCGGCGCTGGTTCAGCATCTGGAAAGAAGGTGTTTAGCGCCCAGTCTACTATTCTCTTAATGAAGAGATAAACCTTCATAAATGCACGTAAAACCGATCCCATCTAAGCCACCATATTATTTACTTCTAGCTCTACGCTTCTTATTGTCTTCCTGTGATTCCTCTAATGCAAATTTCTCTGCATACGTCTTATATGCGAACTTGTATTGGTCATTCTTATTGTGATGAACTTCACTAAGCATCTCATGTGTATTGAAATGAGACTGGTCTGCCTCAATTGTTGCAGCTGCAATGTTAGAACAATGGGCCGCTATACGCTCATAATTCATAATTAAATCATTAAATACTACACCAGTCTTAATCTCACACTGACCATCCTGTAATCTCTTAACATGATTGCTTCTACTGTCGTTACAGATATTACCTATCCACTCACGAAGAGGCTCAACCTGAGCAGCCTTCTTAGCGTCATCTACCTGGAAGGATGAAACTGCAATATCAACTATCTCTTCTGTCGCCGCTTTAATTACATCTAATTCCTCTAAAGCATCTCCAGAGAAGGAAATATCCTTTTCACGCATATTGCTACTAATAAATGCAATGTTCATAGCGTGGTCGCCAAGTCGTTCAAAATCACTTATTGTATGAAGGAACTTAGATACCTGTTTAGACTGCTTTAAGTTCATCTGAGTCTTAGATACTCTCATAAGATATGTACCCAAGTGATCTTCGTATTTGTCCAGGATATCCTCCTTCTGAATTACCTTATTCATTCTCTCTTCTGAGAAATCATCAATAAGGCTTGTGGCGCGAGACACATTCTTCTGTGCAGTACGTGCCATACCATTAATACATTTGTGAGACTGGCTGATTGCAAGCTCTGGAATTCCCAGGAATCTTGCCTCGAGCAATTCAAAGTCAGCCTGCTCTTCTGACTCTTCCTTCTTGTCCTTGACTAATACATTAACCAGCTTCTCAATCTGTTTAACAAATGGGAATAGTGCCACTATTGTCAATACTCTGTATACCGTATTAAGTAGCGCAATAAGAACTGGTGTCATTGGCATATCCATAAATGGAATATCCACAAATATGCCTACCACATAGAACACCGTTCCCCATATTATCATTCCCAGTAAATCATTAATTAGATATACAAGGGCAATTCGTTTACCATTAACACTTGTTCCAATAGCAGAGATTAGTACAGGCATAGCCGCACCAATACCAATACCTAAGATTATAGGAAATGCTGATTGGAAGGTAATTGCTCCTGTTACAGAAAGTGCTTGTAACACACCGACAGAAGCTGAAGCCGATTGTAGAATCGCTGTAAATACAATACCAACAAGGATACCAATAATAGGATTGTTAAATGCTGTAAGTACACTTACAAAATCAGGGTTGTCCTTAAGTGGCGCTACTGCTCCTGACATTTGCTGCATTCCGAACATCAGAATGGCAAAACCTATCATGATATCACCTACATTGTGATACTTAGTATGCTTTGTAAACAGCTTAAGAATTGCACCAGCAATTGCAAAAATAGCTGAAATTGTGGCAGTAGAAAGGAGGGATGCTATTCCCTCGCTCCCATCAATATAGGATAGACAAAGCACCCAACCAGTAATTGATGTACCGATGTTAGCACCCATGATAACACCAATACCCTGGGCAACCTTCATCATTCCTGCATTAACGAAACCAACAACCATTACTGATGTGGCACTTGACGACTGGATAACAGCTGTTACAGCTGTACCAAGTAACACACCCTTAATTGGTGTGCTCGTCAGTTTAAATAATGTCTTCTCTAAACTATTTCCAGCAACTCTTTGGAGACCTGTTCCCATAAGTGACATACCGAACAGGAACAAAGCCACACCACATAGAATTGCTAATATTGTAGTTATTACGCTCATCTTACTTCTCACAAGGCATCCTCCCGCAAGCGGGTCCCTCCTTATGACATATTATAACATAAACCAGTTATTCTCTGCTATTCTATTCTCGCCTGAAGAACTTACTAACCATTTGCCATCAACATATTGCATGCGGATAATCTGAGTATCATTGTTGTTAGCATCCTCTCCCTCATTTCTTCCAAGGAATGTTGCAATCATTGGCTCGATGACTCCCTTGTTAGAATCGTTGTATTCTAGCATTACACCGATTTCTACAGTACCGTTAGTAAATGAAATATCATAGAATGTAGCCGCTACATCCTTAACATTAACTTCCTTAATACCACTAGTCTTATTAGTGGTTATAAAGCTGGTCTTATCTTCATTATATTTCTCTCTCTCAGCCTTAATGCTGTCAGGAGTAAAGATATCCTTAATCTCGTTAAAGTCAGCTCCTCTAGCCTCAGCATCTATTATCTTCTTAAATGCATCGTAAGCAGCGTTAACAGCCTCTAACTGCTGCTCTGGTGTAGCATTAATATCCTCTACATATATAGTGTCCTTAGACTTCTTAGCAGATATATTGTAATGCTTGTAATTTTCGCCATCCATAGTTATGCTACACACCTGGTCACCATTATATAATCCAGGTATCTTATAGATTACGTAATTACCCTCTTCACCCTGCATATATGAAGCTGGCATCTCTATTCCATTAATCAGCACCTTCTGACACTTAGGAACATATAATGTAATATCATTAACTATTATGCTGTCATCACTAATTCGCCAGTTAGGGAAGAATAGCATATGGTTGTGGTCACCCTTCTTAAGCTGAACTGTAGACATTCCATTTAATACTCCATAGGGATCATATTTTGACGACTTCTCGTATGTTACGGAAGCCATTCCATCGGCATCCTCAGCCTCAATAACCTTGTATTGTACGCCTAGTAGTCTGCTGAGTGCTATATTAATTCCCTTCTTACCTAATGTCTTAAGGATAGACTTAAAATCAAAACCATTAAGAACATCTGATAACACACTATTACGCTCGAGAAATTCCTTCTCTGTTAAGAATACAGAATCCTCTACATCAAGATACTCATAGGCATCATCGTATCTTCCTTCATTAATTGCTCTGTCGTATTTCTCTGCAACATTCTTATAGCTTGACATGGAAATATTCATTATTACAAAAATTAATAACGCTATAACAGAAGCCGCCGCTAAAGATATTATTGCAATATTAAGACCTTTATAATTCTTCTCCATAACTAACCTCCTACTGAACGATTCCCTGTTCGTTAGCTACAAAACCCTCGAGACTTACAGTATCAATATATTCTGTGTCATTTTCAACTAATGCACGAACCATATATTCCTGCTGTTGTTTACCCTTGACACCAACAGACTTTGTTACGGAAGCGAAAATTCCTATTAGTATTAGAACCAACACGCATGACAGTATGACTATCATAACAATCTTCCCATTCTTGGTCTTCATCTTTTCTTTCATAATATTTACCCCCTTATATGAATAATTGATTTATTCAAAATATCCTTTGTATTGTACTTTCTTCATTACCTCGTCATCGCCATATAAGTGATGATACAGGTCGATGAAATAATCATCTGTCATGCTGGCAATGTAATCCACGACAATATCGTCTGGGCTTACTTCCCTCTTCTCGTATGTCTTCTTGAATATACCATAATTAATATGGTGCTTGTAGATTAGACTGTCATAATTCTTGCTTAATATATCTTCTCTAAATCTGTTATATAGAGCCTCCATCATTGGCTTGATGGTTACTTCGTAGGATTCATTAATATCAGCGTTGCCATATATCTTCTTGGAGTTCTCCCCCTTAAGACGATACAAATCCTCGTAGATTTCTTTGTCCATTGCAATATATGGCTTATCATAGCTATTAAGAACGATATTCTCAGTTATGTTGCCTATAAATTCGTAATTAGACCTGCCAAGAATTCCTGCGTCGTCGTAATTCACTTCAAGGCCAATCTTCTCGGCGTCCTGCCTGTCCTTCATAACGTAGGCAATTACATCACTAACTCTTACGACGCAGCCCTCTAAGGTAAATGGCCTTAGCGTATCGGTAAAGCCTTCCTTGGTGTAACAATCCTCTACCATCTGTCTAAATTCCTCGAGGCTCTTAGGCTCGCTTGGATAATACGCTCCCTGTGGCTTCTCCCCATTATGACATATAATTCCGTCTAAGGTATGAATTGTCAGATTAGTTGGTGTAACAATATTAAGAGCCCTGACACTGTGGACATTATGGTTGAAGAAACGACCGCTGGACTTGTTGTAAAGCTCATTTAAGTACATTTCCCCTACATGACCAAATGGCGTATGTCCTATGTCATGTCCTAAGGCAATGGCTTCTGTCAAATCCATATTCAGTCCTAGATTCATACTAATTGTTCTGGCAATCCTTGCCACCAGCTGAACATGTGTGGCTCGCCTTGTGATTTCATCATTTCTAAAAAATGAAAACACCTGCGTCTTATCGCCGTAACGATTGTAGAAGGGATTATTCATTATCTTATCTACATCAACAGCAAAAGGTCGCCTTAAAGTCTCATTGGTCTTGTTGCCATAAAATCTAATACTGGCAGAATCCTCTGGCTCTCTTGTGGCGTACTTAGAGAAGCTGCCATAATGCTCATAGGCTTTTTTATTAATCTCTTGTAGCTTAGCTTTCTTATCCATATTTCTACCTGGCTCTCCTTAGGAGCCTCCTTAATCTTATTATCTGCCTAGCCTTCCTGATGTGCTTCCTTGGCGGCTACGAATTTCCTAATGTAAAATGTTATTGTGGATGCCACAACAAATCCTACAGCTATTCCCACTAGGGCAAGGAGACAATCTATACCATTCTTGGTAAATGTCGCCGTGTCGCTTAACACTAGTCCACCCATAGTATAATATATCAAATCTCCCGGTATCAACGGAATAATAGATGGATACAGGAAAACTGTAGCCGGGGTCTTCTTCTTCGTTGCCACAATCTCGGCGTAGAAGGCCGCAATTATAGCCGCAAGACCAGCGTAAAGAATCCTATATGGTATAAACGCCATAAATATTATGTAAAAAAATCTTGTTATTGCTCCACCAAGTCCTGCTAACAGGAGGTCTTTGCCTCTTACCTGAAATACAATTGCAAATCCAATTGATGCAAGGAAGGAGAGTACAATTAATTCTATATTCTCTACCATGTGTACCACCTCCCGAACAACATATATGCAATAAATACGCCAAAGCAAATGGTAAGTGTCTCAAGGATAACCTTGAGCAGCTCTAGGATACCATTCATCTCGTTGCCACAGAGAATATTTCTCATGGAATTAACAAGCGGCACACCAGGTATAAACATTAGTGACATAGATGTTAGCATTGCCATCATCTCCGTGGTAAAGCCTATCCACACTGTAAAGAAGAATATGGCCGTCGTCACAAACATATTGATTATATTCGTTATTATTCGATTAAGCTTCGCTCTGGCTAGTGGTCTGCTTAGCCAGAATGCAAGGACTGTACACAAGCCTACAACTACTATCTCCTGCCAGCCACCACCGAAAATGCGGCAAAGACATATAATGGCAATTACAAAGCCTAGCATCTCAATCCACACATTATAGGAAGGAACCATAACTGCTTCGTATAGTAAGTCCTGAAGCTTGCTAGGTTCGATTTTTTCCTCGCATACTCTGTAGGAAAGCCTGTTAACCTTAATTAGCTTGGCCAAATGAATTCCTGTTGCTGGTACCTTAATCTGACGTGACTCGAAATTGCCATCAGCGTCCTTGGCAGATACTGCTATATAACTGCTTAATGAAAAAATGCCAATCTCGTGAAGACCGTAGGTCTTGCATACGCTTTCCATTCTCTCGTTGACTCTTTCTAGATTAGCGCCACAAAAAAGCATCTCTCTGCCTAGGTGTGCCGCGAAATCCAGAATGTATTCTATGTCTTTCACTTTACTTCCTCTCTAAATCACAACTTCTTACAAATACTAATTATAGTATAGACAATCAATCTATTCAACACTAAAAAGACGCCTCCTTGATATCAAGAACGCGTCTTTTAGTAGTTTTTAGTTTTCATTTATCGGGGTTTCCTTTCTACTTACTCATCTAAGTTACTCACTTTTATCACGACACTGAGGCGACTCTTGTCACACCAGCAGCGGAGCTACCGTTCGCTTGCTAAGACTGTTGTAAGTATTATTATTTTCACTATTTATATCGGAAGTTGGTGGAAAAATGTTAATAGGAAATGTAATAAATATTGCAAATAGGCTCATTGATTGACAATAGCGGGAGAATGAAGGATAATGTGGGGGATTGAAAATAGGAAATTACATTGATATTGTGAGGATACAAGCATGTGGGTTGCTGATAATTGGAAGGATTATGAAGTAATTGATACAACAAAGGGAGAAAAGTTAGAAAGATGTGGGGATTACAGGCTGGTTCGTCCTGACCCTCAGGTTATATGGGATACACCTAAGGATAATAATGAGTGGAGACGCAAGAATGGCCACTATCACAGAAGCAAAAAAGGTGGTGGTGAATGGGAATTCTTCAATCTCCCTAAGGAATGGCAGATAACCTATCCATTATTTACTTCTCTTGAAGGCGAAAAATTCCTACAAGAAACAATAAGTGGAAGCGCAGTCTGCCCTATTGTTAATGAGCTTAAGTTCCACCTTAAGCCCTTCTCCTTTAAGCACACAGGTCTATTTCCAGAACAGGCAACTAACTGGGATTGGTTCTCTCGTCTTATAATTAAGTCTAGAGTTGATAACCCAGGTAAAGAGCTGAAAATCCTTAATTTATTCGCATATACAGGTGGCGCTACTATTGCTGCCGCTGCCGCAGGTGCGTCTGTTACTCATGTAGATGCGTCTAAGGGTATGGTAAACTGGGCAAAGGAAAATGCTATTAGTTCTGGATTAAAAGATGCCAAAATAAGATGGCTTGTTGATGATTGCAAGAAATTCGTAGAACGGGAAATTCGTCGTGGCAACAGATATGACGGAATAATAATGGACCCCCCTTCATACGGCAGGGGGCCAAAAGGAGAACTATGGAAAATAGAAGATGCCATATATCCACTGATTATGGAATGTAGCAAGATACTATCAGATAATCCTCTATTCTTCCTTGTTAACTCCTATACTACAGGCCTGCAGCCTGCTGTCTTAAGCTATATGATAAGTAGCGCCCTGTCAGAATATGATGGGAAGGTAGAGTCCGATGAAATCGGTCTTCCTGTTACCCTATCAGGTCTTGTGCTTCCATGTGGCGCCAGCGGAAGATTTATAGCATCTTCCTTCGTTTCAAAACAACAAGAGCTATGATACAAATTATTACAGTTATTCCTGTAATTATTCCGAATCCCCAGGGTGTGTCGGCAAAGGGCATGCCCTCTGAGACAACGTTCATTCCATATAATCCTGATATAATAGTTGGAATAGACATAACAATTGTAATGGCTGCCAAGTACTTCATGACATTGTTAAGCCGATTGTTAATAACAGATGACATCAGCTCTCTTGTACCATTAATAATATCTCTATATATCTGTGTCATCTCTATAGCCTGTTGATTCTCAATAATTACATCTTCTAGTAATTCCCTGTCTTCTGAATATTGTCTAAGCCTACCATAGCGAGTCAGCCTGTCTAAAACTACGCCATTAGCACGAAGCGATGTAGCGAAATAAACCAGGTTAGACTCTAATTCATGAAGGTCAACAAGGTCAACGTCCTGTGTTGTCTCGTTAATTCTCTCCTCTATCTCTGTTCTTTTTCTGTCAATATTACGAAGCAGGCTCTGATATACAATACATGTATTATAAAGAATCTGATATGTAAATCTCATCTGCTTCTTAGTAGAGAATTCTCTTACACGCTGCTCAATAAATATCTTAAGTACCGCTGTCTCCTCGGCACAAACAGTAATAATTGTATTCTCAAGCAGAACAATACCCAGAGGAATTGTTGTATAAGAATGGCGATTATTACGCATTTCTGCTGAAGGGATATCTACTAATATCAGTGTGTAATCATCTTCAAGATTAATACGAGAACTCTCCTCATCATCAAGAGCAGCTCTTAGATCGTCAATGTCAATATTAAACTGTTCACTAATATCCACACATTCTTCTAACGAAGGAGCTACCATATTAATCCATGAGCCCTCATCGTATGCTTGAAGCTCACTTATTATATTATCTTCTGTTCTATATATTTTTACCACTATTCCCTCCTTCCTGATTGCGCAAAATGATTATCACTTTTAATTGCTACAATCATTCATCAGAATAGTGCCTTGGGAAAATGCGAAGAATATCGCACAGAAAAAATACTAGTTCAAAACAAGGCAACTATTCAATGATTCATATGTTACAAAGTATAAATACCCGTCTGATTCCATGAATGGTCACCTTCTTTCCTTCAATAATTATTATTAACCACAAAACAAGGGCTAACATATATATGTTAGCCCTTGAAAAATAATATGTCAAGAAATATGTGTCTATTTTACGATTCTTCCGTATTATTTCTCTGTTCTACAAGTGCAGACATTTCCTTCGAAGACTTAAATATTCCGTCTAATGCCTCATTCATCTGTCCCATATATTCCATACTTGTCTCTGATACAACAATACTATCTTCTGAAGAAGCTCTTACCTCCTGACCTGTAGCTGACAGGTTAGTGATTGCCTCCATAATTGTATTGTTAGCATCTACTATATGATCAACCTCATCAGATATACCATTAATATCATTAGAGAGGGAATTCATCTGATTCCTAATCTCGTCAAATTTCTCATTAGTAGTTGCTATCATCACATTCTGTGATTCTGATATCTCAACTGACTCAGACATTCTCTTAGATGCTTCAGTTGCATTTCTTGTTAATTCCTGAATAATACTTGAAATCTGCTCTGTAGAATTCTTCGTATCCTCAGACAGATTACGAATTTCGTCAGCAACAACTGCAAAGCCCTTACCAGCTTCTCCTGCTCTTGCTGCCTCGATTGACGCATTAAGGGCAAGCAAATTAGTCTGGTCAGATATACTTACAATTGTTCCTATAATATTCTCAACCTCTTCTATACATTCGTTGAGTCTCTTAGTTGTTGCCTGAGAAGCCTTGTTAACCTCTGCAGTTCTTTCTGACTGACTTCTTAATTCCTCAAGAAGCTTAGCTCCCTCGTCAACCACTTCAACAGTATGACTTGAAGCAACCTTCATATCCTTAGTTCTATTCTGAGCGCTTCTAAGGTTCTCCTGAATATCACTTGTCATCTCAGTCTGATGCTCGATTGAATCAGATGTAATCTTGGTAGAATCTGCAATACTCTTAACACTTGCATTACTATTCTCAATACTATCTGTAAGAGTCTTAACAAGATGCTGTGCATCATCAAGCTGTCTTGCTATATCATTAGAGCTCTCCATTACCTGATTGGCAACCTTAATCTGCCCATCAGCAGACTGCTTCATATATTCCACATCTTCTTTATTCTGATTATAAATAATTCGCGTAATTAAAAGAACTATTACTGTACCAACAATATACATTGCCAAGCCAGACAAAGGAACTATTAGTCCATCTTCTGGATAATATATGATGTGTAATATAGTAAATACTATCATGGAAACATCACTAACAATGGCTCCTCTAATACACATCTTGAAATCCATAAAGAATATAAGAGCAAAGCAATCCAAAAAGCATATTGCATATAAATAGTAGTTACCAACACCAGAAAATGTCATTAGTTCAGTCTCTAGTACAAGCACGTACAGATAGAAGGACATTACTCTCGCCTTCTTGCCCATAACAAAATTAAGAACTATAAGAAGTATGATACATACAATACCTCCGATAATTCTCACCATAATACCACCCTTGTTAGGTGCCAATATGCCAAGAACCAGCATAACAACGGCAATTAGCATATCTATAATAAAACCAACTTTGTTCTTTTGAATAAGATGCTTTGTTTGTAAATCCATAGACTATCCCCCCAAATCAGGCAAACAATACACTAGTGTAATTTATATTATACTATATTTCTTGTAATGACACCACATATCCACATAATTTTTTTATTAAAATACAAAAACAAGCCCGCTAAATAGCGAGCTTGTCTTAATAACAACATTCTATTATATTGATTACTTAAACATAACCTTGATACGTTGCTTAAATCCATAAGGAAGAATCTTCTTAAGCTTATTCTCAGATTTCTCCATTGTTGAGCACTCAGGTCTGTCACGATGTAAGTGAATTGCGTCGAATTCACAACGCGTTGTACAAAGTCCACAACCTACACACTGATTCTCATCAACGATTGTAGCACCACAAGATAGACAACGAGCTGTCTCCTTCTTAACCTGCTCTTCTGTAAATACTTCCTTAGCATCTCTAAATGACATCTTATCAACGTCCTTCTTAACACCAGGAACATTTCTTCCGCCTGTATCGTATCCTTCTGGAAGTTGGAAGTCATCCTTATCAAACTCAACATAGTGATGTGGCTGACGTCCAATTGTAAGACTTGAGTTAGGCTGTACAAATCTATGAATTGAGATAGCACCTTCCTTACCACAAGCGATAGCATCGATAGCGAATCTTGGTCCGTAGAACATATCACCACCAACGAAGATATCAGGAACTGTAGTCTGGAATGTAACCTTATCAGCAACTGGTGCTGGTCCTCTGAATTCAACATCCTCACCTTCAAGTAGGTTGCCCCACTCAGTACACTGACCAACTGAAAGAAGTACATTAGAGCACTCAATTGTCATTGTGTCATTCTCATCATACTTAGGATCGAAACGACCTTCTTCGTTCTTAACCTGTGTACACTTCTTGAATACGATGCCTGTAACCTTGCCATTCTCTGTAAGAATTTCCTTAGGTCCCCAGCCACCTTGAAGAACAATACCTTCTGACTCAGCAATCTCAATTTCCTCTGGAAGTGCTGGCATGATATCACGTGTCTCTAATGAAACCTGTGTTACCTTAGAAGCACCACAACGTACTGCTGTACGAGATACGTCGATAGCAACGTTACCACCACCGATGACTACTGTGTCACCACTAATCTTATATGATTCATCATCAGTAACTTCATGAAGTAGGTCAACACCCTTCATAACGCCCTCAGCGTCTTCACCAGGAACACCTATTCCACGTCCGCCCTGACATCCAATTGCAATATAGAATGCCTTATAGCCTTGCTTTCTAAGCTCTGCAAGAGTTATATCCTTACCAACTTCTACGCCAAGCTTAATGTCTACGCCCATCTCGCGAAGAACATCTACCTCGGCCTCTACGATTTCACTCTCCATAACGAACGAAGGGATACCGTATGTAACCATTCCACCAGGCTTCTTATTCTTCTCGAATAATGTAGGCTTATAACCCTTCTCAGCTAAGTAGTAAGCACAAGAGATTCCTGCAGGACCTGCTCCAATAACAGCAATCTTCTCATCGAATTCACCAACTACCTTAGGTATAACCTTCTTAGGTACATAACGTGTCTCTGCGTTAAGATCACGCATTGCAACGAATTTCTTAACTTCATCAATTGCAATAGCCTCATCAACTGTTCCTCTTGTACAAGCATCCTCACAACGGCGGTTACATACGTGACCACATACTGCAGGAAGTGGATTGTTCTTCTTAATGAGAGCTAATGCCTCTGTATATTTGCCCTGTGCAGCGAGCTTTAAGTAACCCTGAACTGCGATATGTGCAGGACAAGCTGTCTTACATGGAGCTGTACCTGTCTCATGAGACTCAATACGGTTAGTATCTCTGTAATCCCAGTTCCAGTCATCTCTAGTCCATTTCTTATCTGTAGGAAGTGGCTGCTTTGGATATTGAACCTCTGTACCATCCTTCTTACATAACTTCTGACCAAGAGTAAGAGCACCTGCTGGACAAACCTCAACACACCTTGCACAAGCTACACACTTCTCCTTCTCAACATGAGCTACATAAGCAGATCTACTCATGTTAGGAGTGTTGAATAACTGTGATGTACGAAGTGCGTAACATACATTAACGTTACAGTTACAGATAGCGAAAATCTTGTCTTCACCATCGATATATGTACGAATCCGTTCTCTTCACCCTTCTTAAATATCTCAAGGGCTTCTTCCTTAGTGATGTAACGACCACCCTTGCCAGTTTCAACAACGTATTCTGCCATGTCGCCTACAGCAACACACCAGTCGTGGAAATCATCAGCACAACCTTCGTCATATGTCATTCTTGAACGACGACATGAACATGGAGATGCGGCATATCTTCCTTCATACTTATCCAACCAGTGAGAAATGTGCTCGATAGGAATAGATGTCTCATTCATATCTACTTCCTTCTCAACGGCGATAACGTGCATACCGATTCCTGCGCCTCCCGGAGGAACCATGTGTGTCAGTCCTTCCAATGGAAGTCTTGTCATATGCTCGAAGAACATACCAAGCTCAGGACGCTTACCGATCATATCCATATTCATGTTAGAGAACTCTGCCGAGCCCGGTACATACATAGGAAGAACCCATCTCTTCTCGTGGTTAGGGTTCGGCCACTGGGGATCAAGATCCTCGTAGTTCCACTCAACAATACCGGCATAGGAAATCTTCTCAAGCTTCTTGGTCAGTTCCTCGTCTGATAATCCCGAACTTTCCTTCAGCTCTGCGAAAGTTCTCGGATGACGAATCTCCTTAAAGTTATCGACAATCCATTTAGCCAAGTCGTCGTCATCATCAACGAGCGCCTTGACAGCCCAATACTCAGGATCATCCTTTGT
>CAJOGN010000016.1:1328-18391 GCA_905234245.1 uncultured Lachnospiraceae bacterium | reverse complement strand
AAAAATTCACCGCTTACATCGGCACATTCCGGACGAAGCGGATAATTTGGGTTTGTTCCAGCCATAAAAATACCCTCTCTTTCTTAATATTAACTTTTAATATATACTGCTCTGATATTATTTAATTATACGAGAAAAATAAGCATAAATCAAGCACCAGAACATGGTATTGACATTTTTTTCACAAAAGTTTTTAGAAGAAATACATAATCTCTTCTGCCTTGTCTATTATCGCCATACATGTTAGCTGTTCTAACTCTTCTCTAGGCCTGAATCCCCAGCTAACAAGAAGGCAATCCATACCCGCGCACTCTGCCGTTAGAGAATCCACTCCAGAGTCCCCAACATATAAGACATCACTTGGATTAAGGCTTTCATCTATATCCTTAAGAACGGCATATACGCTATCCTTTGCAGGCTTCTTCGCTCTTACCATATTGTCCCCAGCATAGGATGTAATATAACCATCGAAGAAATGCTCAACAATCTTGCCTACTGCGCCCTCTTCCTTGTTGCTTACAATCCCCACTGGAATCCCTCGCTTCTTACACTCTTCTAAGAGCTCCATCATTCCAGGATATACAGAGGAATATACATACAGATTTTCCAAATAATATTTTAGAAATGCACCAAATTGGTCTTCAAATGTAGGACAGTCCTCTCCTCCTGGCACAGCTCTTGCCATCAGATTGCGTATGCCATTGCCAACCATATTCCTTATCTCATCTACGCTTCGAGTTGGCTGATTGAATTTCTCTAAGCTGTAATTTACAGCCGCTGCAAGATCATCAATTGTATCAAGCAATGTACCGTCTAAGTCCAAGGCAAGGGCTTTATAATTATTAAGAATAGAGTCAGCACTTGCTATTCCAGACGAGCAGGCCGTTGCGCTTCCGCACCTCATGCCCATATAGAAGGCCTTCTTCATATTGTCAGATTCAATGTAGCTATATAAGAAGCCTGCAACAACTGAATCTCCCGCACCAGTCGTATTAACAACCTCTCCTCTTGGAGGCAGGGAGCTAAATGTTTCGCCGTCTTCTGTAACCATGACTCCTCCGTTAACGCCTCGGGATACAATAACATTTCTCGCACCCATTTTCTGAAGTTCCTTAGCGTAACGAATTACTTCATCATTGCTTCTTATTGTCGTCTTGAACAAATTACATAATTCCTCAACGTTAGGCTTAACGAGGAAGGGGTTGGTCGTAAGTGCGTCCTCTAAAAGTCCTCCTGCCGCATCCACAACAACTCTGATATCACGATGCGGTAAATGTTCTATAATGCTCTTATATACGCCCCTTCCTAAGCTTCTAGGTGCAGAACCGGCAAGCACAAGAATATCGTCCTTGTCTAAGTCCAAAAGCTTACTGTATAGCTCTTCAAGATACTCGTCTTTCATAGCCGGACCGTCGCCGTTAATCTGTGTCTCTTTATCACCCGAAACCTTGATATTGATTCTGCTGCTTCCTTCACATGAAATAAAGTCGCATTTTACATCCTCTTCCCCAAGAAGACGCTCAATCTCTTCTCCTGTAAAGCCAGCCTTGAAGCCAAGAGCAGTAGTCTCAATTCCTAATCTGCTAAGAAGAATAGATACATTAATTCCCTTTCCACCAGGGAATATCTCTTCAGAATTAGTCCTATTAATCTCACCAATCTTAAGTTCTTTAATCTTAATATAATAATCCAACGATGGATTAAGTGTGACTGTGTATACCATTTGTTCCACCCTGTATATATTACAATTGTCTGAGCGTTATGCATGCATCTTGGAAACCGGTGTAATATTTATCTGTTAAGCGATTTTCTCTATGAGCGTACAGATAAATGTTACACCGGTTCACTATAATCCTACTTCTCAGCGATAGCTTGCAATTGCTGTATACTGCTAAGAATCTCTGTAAGATATTCTGACATCTCTCTGGTTCCATCAAGGGATTTCTTAGTAATATTCATAGTATTCTCACTATTAGCTGTAAGCTCTTCAGGTATTAGATATAGAGCCTGCAATATCTGAATTGTTCTTGTTGATATTACTTAAGTATTCGCTCTGTGTCTTAACAGCATCCGTCATTGTATTGATATTCTCATCAATTGTCTTGAACTGCTCATCAGTCTGAGTAACAATTTCGTTCTGTCTCTCACTAACAGCATCTAAGTTAGATACAGCATCATTAACAAGCCCTGCCTCATCAGCAAGTGTCTCTAATATGCCATTAATCTTCTCTGTAGCATTACTTGTATCACCAGATAATTTCTGAATCTCGCCAGCAACAACGGCGAATCCTTTACCCTGCTCACCAGCTCTTGCTGCCTCAATAGAAGCATTAAGTGATAACAGATTAGTCTGTTCAGCAATATTTCTAATAATTGACAGAATCTCTTTAGCTTCCTGAAGAGACTCAACTAATGTAGCAGTAGCATCTGATACCTTCTCTTTAGACTCTGCAACAAGCTTAGTAGAATCTGATAAGTCATTAACATTCTTCATACCAAGCTGAGACAGCTCGTGAGTATCAGCAAATCTCTCTTGTATCTCTTTACTAATATTAGTCAAGGCATCTAACTCATCACTAATTCCATTGCTCATAACAAGCTGAGTCTGAATTGTCTCTGCAACATCGCTTGTACCAGTTGCAATCTCTTCAATAGATAGCTGAGCTGACTCTGACTGAGATTCAATATCCTTAGCCTTACCATCAATATCCTCTACACGAGTACTAAGAGCTTCTGTTGCTTCCTTAATTGCGTTAAGTACTTCAACGGACTTCTTATTCTGTTCCTCAATCTGTGCCATTCTCTTTCTGTTAATATCCTGAATAATCCTTATAGAAGCGCAGGAAATAATTCCAACAATTAAAGTTGCAAGAACCTGTATCTCGTAATTAGCTATATCATCAGCACTGGTTGCTCCGAACATAACAATTCTAACGCCAACAGATGCAAGATTAATCACAAAGAACACAATGAAAAATTGCAACAATACCTTGAAATCACTATAAGTAAGTATTACCGCCAATACCGGGAACAGATACACGAATGTAAGTGGCGTATCTCCAGTAATTAATACGTAACCGTATAGCACTGCGTACCCATACACAATTATGTAAGCAAGATTCTTACTATCAGGATTCTTGCCTTTCATAATGATTCCAATTACAAATGGAATGAATGCACAGGCCAATAATATAATGAAATATACTATTGTTCTCTCTCCCTTGATAACCTCAAGTAGATAAGCTAGCGCAATTACACCTAAGACTGCACCCCAGCCTCCTATCGCAAATCCATTGATTCTTGCCATGTCAGTTTTTTGTTTCTTTGGACTTTTCATAATTATAACCCCTCCATGATTATTAAGTATGAATTTAATAATGCACCTTTTCCAAGCAGAGTCCTTTAGCAGGCGCAGTGCCTGGGGCGATGCTTCTATCTCTGGCTTCTAATATATTCTCGACTTCTTCAGGCTCTATCTCCCCTCGTCCTACTGCAATGAGGGTTCCTGTCATGATTCTTACCATATATTGTAAGAATCCTGTTCCGTTATAGTAAATGTATATATAACCCTTAGAGGTCTTAATATCAATGCTGTTAATTCTTCTTACGGTAGACTTCTTCATCTTGGGATTGCCGCAGAAGCTCTTGAAATCATGTTCACCGATTAGATACTCACTAGCCTTCTTCATGGCGTCAGTATCTAATTGTTCTTCTATAAATGTATAGTATTTCCTGTTAAATACAGGTTTAACTTTGCCATTAAATATTGTATAGCAATAAGTCTTGCCCTTGGCATTATATCTTGCATGGAATCTGTCCGCCGCAAGACTTACCTTGGTTACTGCAATATCATCTGGCAGATATCTATTGAGATACTCTAGTATCTCTTCTTCACTCATGTCTATACCCAGATGAACGTTAGCAATCATTGCCTTGGCGTGAACTCCTGCATCTGTCCTTCCAGCGCCAATAATCTCTATATCTTCATCACACATTCGAGAAAGCACATTTTCTAGCTTGCCTTGTATAGTCTCCCTGCCCGGCTGACGCTCCCAACCACTATATCTCGTTCCATCGTAGCTTATTTTAAGTTTGTAATTGCGCTTTTCTCGTTTTTCGCCCATGTGTCTATTATTACATTTTTTTCAATACTTTTCCACAGAAAACTACTATTTATTATATATTTTACATATAGTTTGAATAGACTATTACTAAAATATCTGCATTATTTACCTCAGATAATGCTATATAATGTCCTTGTTTGATTGAAATTAAGTATGTAATGAGGAATATAAATATATTATGAGCAACTCAAATGACGCTGTAAAAAATAACCCCCTATACTACGAAGGTATAGGTAAGCTTCTTACAAAATTTGCCGTTCCAAGCATCATTGCCATGCTTGTTACTTCTCTATATAACATCGTTGACCAGCTATTTATCGGACAATTTGTAGGCGAATTGGGAAATGCCGCAACTAATATTGTATTTCCACTTACCATGTGCTGCCTTAGCATCGCACTACTATTCGGTATAGGTAGTTCTTCTGCATTTAACCTAGCCCAGGGTCGTGGTGAAATCGACAAATCTGCCTATTACATAGGATGTGCCATCACATCAATGATTCTAATAGGTGTAGTAATTGGTCTGGCGTGCTTTATATTCACTGACCCTATCCTAAAATTCTTAGGCTCTCCTGACAGTGTAATAGAATATGGTCACACTTATCTTAGTATTACAGCAATTGGTTTTCCATTTCTTATACTTCAGGCAGGAGGCGGTCACTTAGTGAGAGCCGACGGCAGCCCTAATATTACTATGACAATTAATATTGTGGGTGCTGTTATTAATATCGCTTTAGACGCTTTATTCGTTGTATATTTCGGAATGGGAATGGCCGGAGCCGCTATTGCAACAGTAATCGGACAGGCTGTCTCATCCCTTATTGTTGTTGTATATATGTTCCATTTTAAGTCGGTAAAGCTTAAGCTAAAGAACTTCGTACCAAAATGGTTCTCATTCAAGGAAAGCTGCGCACTTGGTGCTGCACCATTCTTCAACCAAATGGCAATGATGACAACTCAGATCATCTTCAATAACAGCTTAAAGCATTACGGAGCCATGAGTGAATATGGCGACGCAATCCCTATTGCCGTTGCAGGTATCGTTATCAAATGTATGCAGCTTTTATTTGGCATTATAATTGGAATAGCTCAAGGTCTCCAGCCTATCGCCAGCTTTAATTACGGAGCCAAGAATTACGAGAGGGTTAAGCGAGGCTATACACTTGCAACAAAAGCAGGTGCCGTTGTGTCAATTGTAGGATTCTTAATCTTCCAAATATTCCCTGCTGAAATTATAAGCATGTTCGGTCAGGGCTCTGAAATGTACATGCAATTCGGTGTGAAATTCTCTCGAATTACACTATTTATGATGTGCGTGATTTTCGTACAGCCTATAACCTCTAACTTCTTTACAGCTATAGGCAAACCTAGGAAGGGTATATTCTTAAGCCTAACGAGACAATTCATATTCCTGATACCACTTATTATTGCTTTGCCACTAATCTTCGGCTTCGAGGGACTGCTCTACGCTCAGCCTATTGCTGATTTACTTGCATGCGCAATCTGTATAGTAATGGCAGTACGTGAGTTTAGAAAGCCAGAATACACAAATGCTGAGCACTTCTTTATATTTAAGCGCAAAAATAATTCCTGATTTAATTTCTACATATTTTTCTCAAACAACGCAGCTTGTCCTGCCTGTAGGTGGACAAGCATCATTCCATTCTTAACTGGAATGCGAACAGGCATAATAGAATATCCATTCTGGGTTGTAACCATGGAAAGTGTCATCTCACACTCTAATGGCACATCTGCTTTCCATACTGGAATTTCAATCTCCATATAATGATTACTTCCATTAACCACTATTACACATTTCTGCTCTCTGTTGAACCTTCCATAAGATACATAATCTCTATCACACTTAAGGAATACGAAGGAACCTCTCTTAAGAGCAGAGGACTTCTTGTGTTCACTAATCATATCTCGATGAAAATCAATTAACGCATAGTCCATATCATCCCAAGGGAATGTGCGCCTGTTATCAGGGTCAGTAAAGCCACACAAGCCTACTTCGTCACCATAATACAAGGTAGGTGCACCAGGCCATGTCATTTGCATAAGAACAGCAGCCTTAAGAAGCCCCTTATCCACGTTTTCTGAAGCTGCGCTGCTACCTAGCTCACCAACACGACCAACCTTATGATTCGTTCTGGTTAAGAATCTTGAATGGTCATGATTAGACAACTGATTCATTGCACTATATAGTGACGGGGTCAAAAATCTTGACATATAATGCCTCATAGCCGCCTCGAATCTTTCTCCATCACCTATTGCTCCCTCATCAAAGGAGTCAGAATGCTTCTCCATTCCGGTTAAGAAATAGGTTACAGGCTCCATAAAGGCATCATAATTCATTACTGTATCCCATTGGTCGCCGCTAAGCCATGTTGAAGCGTCGCCATAATGCTCTGCAAGAATAACAGCATTAGGATTGGCCTCTTTAACTGCATCCCTGAAGGCGCGCCAGAACTTGTGGTTGAACTCCTCGCTATGTCCAAGGTCAGCCGCCACATCTAATCTCCATCCATCACATAGATATGGGGCCGAAACCCATTTTCTACCTATGTCTAATATATAATTACATAATTTCTCAGAATTCTCGTAGTTAAGCTTTGGAAGGGTGTCGTGTCCCCACCAGCCATCATAATGGCTATTATATGGCCATGTGCCATCCTCATTGAAGTCAAAATATTCTTTATAAGGGCTATATTCGCTAATATAAGCACCTTTATCATATCCAAGCTGATTCTCGTAGAGCCTCTCTTTATCCATCCATTTGTTGAAGGAGCCGCAATGGTTAAATACACCGTCTAATATAACTCTTATACCCTTCTCATGGGCCTCAGTTACGAATTCTGCAAAGAACTTGTTAGAAGCGTCAAGATTGGCCTTATTAGTCACCCTGGAAATGTATTTTGTAGCCTTGCTATTATCCGTCTCCCCTTCAGGAAGCACATTTCCCTCATCCACAACAATCTTGCCATAATGAGGGTCAATATAATCGTAATCTTGTGTATCATACTTATGATTAGATGGGGATACAAATAGGGGATTAAAATATATAACCTCAACACCCATGCTCTTGAGATAGCCTAACTTCTGCCTTACTCCCTCTAAATCTCCACCATAGAATTTGCACACATCAAAGCTGTCTGGATTCTGCTTCCAGTCACTAACCTTGGTAGAAGGCATTGATATATAGTAGTATTCCCCAGTTTCAACATCGTTAGTAGGGTCACCATTATTAAAACGATCCACAAGAATCTGATACATTACAGCGCCCTTTACCCATTCAGGAGTGTCGAAGCCTGGAACAATCATGAATTTATAATCCCAGCGTATATCATCGCTTACGCCATATCTGTCAAGATAGACCCTCTCGCCATCCTGCTCTATCTGGAAAATGTACTTAAAAGGCGCATCGTTAACCTTCACATGCACCTGGTAGTAATCAAATACGTCTTCTGCTTCATCTAATTCCATAGGAAAACTATATTCAGGAGTACGAAGCACAACCCTCGCCTCGCTTCCATGAGCCACTCTGACTCTGATCTTAACTCTATCACCAGCCTTAGGCTCCCAAGGGCTCCTGAATTCCATTGTACCGTCACTAAATATCGCTTCTCTGTTCATTTCGTTCCTCTCGGTGTGTTTTTTACTTGGCAAGACATAGCTATAATTGTCTGCTTAGCGATTTTCCCCATGAGCGGGCAGATAATTATAGCTATGTCTATCAATAAATCTCGACGTGCAGGCATTTGCAAAGCAAATACCTGCATAAAGTAAAAAAGACAGCTCGCGCTGTCCTTTTTAGGAGAAGGTATTTTTACTATGGGGTTAGTAAAAATTAATATAATGTATTGGGGGTTTTTACGATACTTATTATACAAGCGGAGCATATATAAGTGTTCACAAATATAACAAAAACCTCTGTCGAGTTTTGTGCTATATGCACAAAAATACCCTAATACATATATAAACTTCCCTTAAAACAGCGCTTCAAACTCTTCTCTTGTAATCTTTTCCTTCTCTATAAGAAGGTCTGCGCAGGAATGAAGCACATTTTCATTCTCTCTAAGAATACTCTCTGCACGCTTATAGCATGAATCAACGATAGAATGTACTTCCTCATCAATAATGGCCGCTGTCTGTTCAGAATAGCCCTTTTGATGAGCTAGGTCTCTACCTATAAATACTTCTTCCTGATTATCATCAAGATTAATCATACCAATCTTGTCTGACATACCGTATTTTACAACCATATTCCTAGCCATTGCTGTTGCCTGCTTAATATCCTGCGATGCACCTGTGGTAATATCGTCGAATATAATTGCTTCAGCAATTCTACCTCCAAGGGCTGCTGTAATCTCTTGAAGCAACCTTCCCTTGGTCATATGCATCCTGTCCTTCTCAGGAAGCGGCATTGTGTATCCTGCCGCCCCAATACCTGTAGGAATAATAGATACAGTATATACAGGTCCTACATCTGGCAGTACGTGGAATAATATGGCATGTCCTGCCTCGTGATAAGCCGTAATCTTCTTATCCTCGTCTGATATAATCTTGCTCTTCTTCTCTGTTCCAAGACCTACCTTAACAAAGGACTTCCTTATATCTTCCTGTACGATGTACTTTCTATCTTCCTTTGCAGCTCTAATTGCTGCTTCGTTAACAAGATTCTCAAGGTCTGCCCCTGTAAATCCAGCAGTTGTCTGAGCTATCTGCTTAAGGTCAACGTCATCACCAATTGCCTTCTTACGACAATGTACCTCTAGTATCTCCTCACGACCTCTAACGTCAGGTGGTCCGACAACAACCTTTCTGTCGAATCTTCCTGGTCGCAAAATAGCCGGGTCTAAGATATCAACTCTGTTAGTTGCAGCCATTACGATTATTCCCTGATTAACGGCGAATCCGTCCATCTCTACAAGCATCTGATTAAGAGTCTGCTCTCTTTCATCATGGCCGCCGCCCATTCCAGTTCCACGTCGTCTTGCAACAGCATCAATCTCGTCTATAAATACAATACAAGGTGAATTCTTCTTAGCTTCGTCGAACAAATCTCTTACACGGGAAGCTCCCACACCAACAAACATTTCCACGAAATCGGAACCAGAAATGCTAAAGAATGGTACGCCTGCCTCACCAGCAATCGCCTTAGCAAGCAAAGTCTTACCTGTACCAGGAGGTCCCTCAAGAAGAATACCTGTAGGAATTCTAGCGCCAATGGCTGTGTATTTGCCAGGATCCTTTAGAAAATCAACAACCTCTGCCAATTCTTCCTTCTCTTCTATAAGACCTGCAACATCCTCAAATCCTATATCTATGTCTTCCTTGTTGGTCATTCTTGCTCTACTCTTACCAAAATTCATCATTTTGGCATTGGCGCCACCTGCGCCGCCTCCCTGACCTCGGAACATAACGAAGATTAGTATAAATATAGCAACGATTGACAATATTGGAACTATCATTCCAAGCCATTCGTCTCTTGGAACATCAGACACCTTATAATCCTTGAAATTCTTAGCGTCTAGCTCCTTCTGAAAATCGTTAACATCAGACACATACAAAGTCTGGGCCTTATCTCCGTTCTTAAATGTTACTGTAGCAGTACCCGTTGGAACTGTACTGTTTTGCTTAATCATAATTGATGAAACCGTATCTTCCGCCATAGCTTTATATAGGGAATCTTTGCTATATGTTACTGGCGTCTGACGCGATAGCAGGAACCATCCCACCACAATCATCACGATTATAATAATGTATAGCCACAAGCTACCTAACGGTCTCCTTGGTCTATTATCGTCCATATAATAACCTCTTTTCTAATTATTTATATTATGTCTCAACTACTCCAATGTAAGGCAAATTCCTGTACCTTTGGTCCCAGTCAAGTCCGTAACCAACTATGAATTTGTCAGGAACTGAAAATCCCACATAATCAATGTCTACTTCAACCTCTCTTCTGTCAGGCTTATCTAACAGACTACATATCTTAACGCTCTTAGACTTTCTATGCTCGAATATATCTCTAAGAGTTGATAAGGTATTACCCGTATCAACAATATCTTCCACAATTATTACATTCTTGTCTCGAACAGAAAGCTCGATATCCTTAATAATCCTAACCTCACCAGAGGATACCGTTCCTGCACCGTAGCTGGATACCTGCATAAAATCTATTGTAACAGGCGCCTTTATCCTCTTCGCTAATTCACACGCAAAAAATGCTGCTCCTCGAAGGATACACACAATGAAAATCCCTTCCCCCTTGTAATCCTCATCTATCTTAGCCGCTAACTCCTTAATTCGACTGTCAACATCTTCTTCCTTAATCATCTGAGTGACTTTTCCGCTCATTTACTTCTCCTTTAACTAATAATATCAACATCTATCCTTAGAACTACTTTCGTTTCATCATCTACCTTGTAGGCCTCACTAATCCTGTGCCCTACAACATACATTACATGATGCCCATCACATATAAGCAACTCTTTGTCCCTTATGTGAGACGGAATCTTCTCATCAATCATATATCTGCTAATGGACTTCTTAGAGCCCTTGCTGTTTATTACAATATAATCTTCACTTTGTCTATTCCTTACGCAGACACCATCTATAATTTTATCATAATCAAGTACTTTAGTATAGTTCTTTGGCTCTATTTCTGTTTCACTTTCTTTCGGCTTCAATTCGAGCTTAAGCCACACATCTTGCCACTCAATAATTTCCTTATCTCCTACTTTGTGTAGATTAAGAATCTTGTTGATGCTCTCTGGCGCCTCTCTCGTCTCCCCCTTGCCATGTAGCTCAATATAGTCGTAATCTGCCCTGACAATCATGTTATATGGTAAATGTGTTTGCCGGCCTGCTGTTCCATTTAACATATCTAACACCTGATCTACGTGAGTAGCTGCAATATCCTTCTTAGAGCCTGCAAATTCGCATAGATATTTATATGCAACGCTTTGTGCGATAATTAATTCTTCATTTAATATGTTCCGAGAGAGCCTGTTATCAGATACGTATTTGTGATATGCCTTGTCAGCCTGGCTATTAATATAATCAACTGCCCTTCTTTGCATATCAGTAAGTTCTGATATATGCTCAATCGCCTTCGGATTAAGCTCTTTTAGCTTTGGAATAATGTTGTGTCTTATATTATTCCTTGTGTACTTACTGTCCTTATTAGTGGAGTCCGTCCTGTAGGGCTGATTATTATCAGACAAATATTTCTCAATATCTGCCCTGCTACAAGCTAGTAGGGGCCTAATATATTTATCCCTTTTTATGCCAATTCCCGTTAGACCCTCAATTCCTGAGCCCCTAACCATATTGAAAATAAGGGTTTCCGCGTTATCCTCCATATTGTGAGCAATGGCAATCTTGCCTTCATATCCCTCGAATATATTGTAGCGAAGCTCTCTTGCAGCCTCCTCTAAGGACATGGAATTCTTCTTAGCATACTCTGTAGCCTTAACAGAGTGCATATGAATCTTAATATTCATAGAATCACATAGCTTCTCCACAAACCTTGCGTCCTCTATACTTTCCTCTCCTCTGATTCCATGCTCTACATGAATCGCCTCAAGGTCAAATCCCAATTCATCCTTAATATATTTAAGCACAATAAGAAGGCACACTGAATCTGCGCCTCCAGATACAGCGACGAACACCTTATCGCCTCTGTCAATCATTTTGTTGTTAATAATGGTGTCTTTTACAGTAGAAATCATAGATTAATTATATCAAAAAGAAGCCGAAAATACACAAAAAGCGCACAAAAACTACAAGTGTCGTGCGCTTAATTATTTCTCACGGAAAATAATCTCATCCTCTTTCACGAGCCCAAGCTTATTCTTAGCCGTATTCTCAACATATTCAGATGTCTGTGTGTACCGTTCTTTGTCGCTTAACTCCTGAGATACCTGTTGCTCCTTCTCTAGTTCAGCCATCTTCTTAGCCTCAACGTCTTTCAGTGCCAAATCCTTCCTAATTAGGATAATCATGGCAACTGTCATAACTACAACTAGAAACAACACGATAATCACAAAAGAAATGCGACCATTCAGAGCCCGCCTCTTCTTCGGTCTAGACATGGTTAATCTCCTTAATTATCATTCAATAATTGATTTTTAATGATTCGCTATTCAAAGCTACACAATATCTTGTGCTATCACACCTTCGACAAATACTACAAAGCGGCAACTTAAAATATCTGTCATCTTCTATATCGGAAGATTTATTAAATACTTTATAGTTATTTTAAAAATTTTTAACTTTTTTACAATTTAAGTTTCAAATGCCCGAAAAAAGACATTTTAGTCGCTTTCGGGTATTTGGAACTTAAATATTTAATTAGATTAGCTAATGTATTCAAATAAATCTTTGGCTTCTTCCTTCTTGGTAGTATCCTGAATATCAAGAACTCTCACCTTGACAGATTTATTACCGAATTCAATTTCAATTATATCCCCAACCTTAACCTTGGTAGAAGATTTCGCCACCTTGTCATTTATTTTGACACGCCCTGCGTCACAGGCCTCCTGGGCAATTGTTCTTCTTTTTATTAGTCTGCTTACCTTAAGATATTTATCTAGTCTCATAAATATTTCCTTTGCTAAAATAGTATCTACAAAAAAACCCAAGACATTTAATGCCTTGGGTCGAAAATTCTGTTCAAAAAAGAATTACTTATTTACAGCATCCTTTAAAGCCTTACCAGCCTTGAACTTAGGTGCCTTTGAAGCTGCGATCTTCATCTCTTCACCTGTTCTAGGATTTCTACCTGTACGTGCAGCTCTTTCAGAAACTTCGAAAGTACCAAATCCAACTAATTGAATCTTCTCACCCTTCTTAAGCTCTTCAGCAACAACCTCTGTAAAAGCCTTTAATGAAGCTTCTAAGTCTTTCTTAGTTAATCCAGTTTTGTCAACCATAGCTGCAACTAATTCTGTTTTGTTCATAGTTTCTTCCTCCTCGAGAATATTATTAATAATCATTAGGTTCATCCCTAAATAATTTACAACATCATTTATACTGTTTTTGCAACACTTTGTCAAGGAAAAATCCTATAATTTCAATGAATTTTTTATGTACTTGAATTATTACCCGTAATTGTGCTTATCATATTAGACAAAGTAGACAAATAATCCACGTCATTGCTTGCAGCAGAGGAGCTATTAGTAGCATTCGTAGTATTCTTCTTGCTCTTGCTAACAGTAGTAGTATTATTGCTCGGCGTCGATGACTCGTCTGACATATCTATGGCTATCTTCGCACTCGGAGAGTTAACATACAAGGTTCTGCTCCAATCATTATATCCAGTAGCTGTAACCTTAACATGGTGCATTCCATAAGGCACAACCTGCGGTTCATTAGGATTTACCTGATTGCCATCTAAAAACACCGCCACACCAGGCGTAGCCGATACAAAGGTAATCTGAGAGGTCTTAGGTCCGCCTCTTTGAATTTCACCCAAATCAATAACAGATATTTCACCCTTAGTTACATTACATTGTACAGTTCCACCAAAGCCATTGTTAGCAACAGTAACATTATATGTACCCTCTGGCACTTCAACTAGAATATCTGGTGTGATTTTGGCGAATATATTGCTTCCTATCTGCACCATACTTCCAATAAAATTCTCTGAATTAATAAATTGTATATATCCATGGCCTGTGGTTACTGCAATAGACAGGATATTATTATCTTTACCAACAACTGTTAGTGTATCGCTCTTACCCACAGAAAGTATTGATATGGACTGGGCACCAGAATACACGCATATATTGTCGTTAAACTGATACTCTGCGCTTCCTATTGTCATTTTGTGATTTTCAGGGCTGATGGTGTAATTAGTAACACCCTCCTGCTTCCAGGTCTTATCTGACATCTTCACAACACTTAAGGCATTAGTCGGAAGCTTGTCTCCAAGCACAACTGCCGTTCCCGGGGTAAAGTTAAGAGAGCTGCTTTCCTGTCCGTATTTGTCTAGAAATCTGGTGGCAAGGCTGTATTTATACCTCATAACACGATTAGTCACAACATTATATACAGTAATGTTCTCTTCAAGCATATTCAGTTCCTGTATAATACATATATTGTTATCGGTCTTATCTGACGAAGTGGAGTTGCCTTCAGTTGGCAACGCCTTGGCTTTGCCGAAATGGGCATCGGATTCACCGCAGCCTGCAAGGCACAATGCACCAATTGTCAGCAACAAAGCAATACATGTTAAGTTCCTAAGTATAGCTTTAACTTTCATGTTGTGTCCTCTTTAATAGCAGCTTTGCAGCCTGTCCCTTAAGATACTGTTCTTCATTATGAGAAGGATTGTTAAGTACGTCTTCAAATAATTCCTGTAGTATATCACCAATATCAGGACCTTGTCTAACTCCCATTTCAATTAAATCCTTACCTGATATCTTCATATCAGCTATTCTTAGACACTGGCCCTTACTAACAATATCATTGTACATAGCTTCAAAATCATCAATATACTTAAGCTTTTCTTCTCTTTTATACATAGATTGAGCTAAGGTATCTGCCCTTTTTACAGCGAAAATATTAGGAAATGCCTCAAGCCCTGTCTCAACAATACATTTTCTGACTTTTTTCTCCTTGAGAACAGGTCTTTCATCATGATATCTTACCAGGTTAACAACCTTCTTCCTGGTGTTATTGTCCAGCTTAAGACTACGAAGGATCTTATTAGCCATTTCAGCACCAATTATCTGATGATTGTAGAAATGGTCGTATCCCTCCTCATCCTGAGTCTTGGTAGACGGCTTGGCCATATCATGAAGAAGCATTGTAAGACGAAGAACCCGGTCACTTTCTATATTCTCCATGGCATGTATGGTGTGCTCGCCCACATTATACATATGATGCTTGCTATGCTGCTCGCAAGCCATCATTTCATCGAATTCCGGCAAAATATATTTTGTTAATCCAAGATTATATAATTCTCTAATATGCCCTGGATTATCAGATTCAATAAGCTTTAGAAGCTCATCCCTTATCCTCTCGCAGCTTATATTCTTAATTGTATGAGCAAGCTTAATAATAGCTTCCCTGGTATCAGGATGAATGGAAAATCCAAGCTGAGCCGAGAACCTGACAGCTCTTAGCATTCTAAGGGCATCTTCTTCAAACCTCTTAACTGGGTCCCCTACGCATCTAATGATTCCATCCTCAAGATCCTTCTCACCACCATATTCATCCACAAGGCCATCACTGTTATTATAAGCCATTGCATTAATTGTAAAATCACGCCTTAACAAATCTTCGCTAAGGTTTCTGGTGAACTTAACATCTTTTGGATGTCTGCTATCTAAGTATTCCCCATCAACTCGATAGGTGGTAACCTCATATCCTCGACCCTTCATAAGAACTGTAACAGTACCATGCTCTATTCCCGTATCTACAGTTCTGTTAAATATCGATTTAATTTCATCGGGAAGGGCGCTGGTAGTAACGTCCCAGTCCTCAGGACTACGTCCTAATATAGTGTCGCGGACAGCGCCGCCTACTGCATAGGCTTCGTGTCCGCGTTCATTTAGAAGTTTAATTATACAGCTTACCTCTTTCGGTAATTCCATCTTATTACAACTCATATAGTATTCCTTATATCAGAATTTAATAAGCTTTTCCCCAGTATACCAGCTTTTTAGCAGGCTTTCCACAGCATACACATTTGCCATCTATTTCTTCCTGCTCGAAAGGCATACATCTACTTGTTGCAGTTGTATCCTCCTTAATCTTCTCCTCGCATTCTACGTTGCCGCACCACATACCTCTGATAAATCCAGGCTTCTCTTCTACGGCTTTTACAAATTCCTCATAATTATGAGCGTCACTTATATGAGAATCCAAGTATTCCTTGGCCTTGTTATACATATCCTGCTGCATTGTCTTCATAAGGGACTCAACAGTTGATACAACGTCCTCTAGCTTACAATCAACCTTTTCTCTTGTGTCTCTACGTACAATTACACATTTGCCAGCTTCTATATCCTTAGGTCCAATCTCAATTCTTAAGGCAACGCCACACATCTCAGCCTCTGAGAACTTCCATCCAGGACTCTTGTCAGAGTCGTCAATTGTGGCCCTTATATCAGCATCAAGAAGCGTATTATGTAGCTTTTTAGCCTTATCAAGCACGCCATCCTTCTTCTGCTGGATTGGAATAACGCATACCTGTGTAGGGGCAATCATTGGAGGCAGGCAAAGTCCTGCGTCATCACTGTGTACCATAATAATAGCGCCAATTAGTCTTGTGGATACGCCCCAGGAAGTCTGATGAGCGTATTGCAACTGATTATTATTGTCTGTATACTGTATGCCAAATGCCTTGGCAAAGCCGTCTCCAAAGTTGTGGCTTGTACCTGACTGAAGAGCCTTACCATCAGGCATAAGAGCCTCGATAGTATATGTTGACTCTGCTCCTGCGAACCTCTCCTTGTCAGTCTTCTTGCCTTTTACCATAGGAATAGCCAGTACCTCTCTGGCAAAATCATCATAGACATTAAGCATCTGGATTGTACGCTGCTCCGCGTCTTCGTGAGTCGCATGAACAGTATGACCTTCCTGCCATAAGAATTCCGATGAACGAAGGAAGGGTCTTGTGGTCTTCTCCCATCTTACAACAGAGCACCACTGGTTGTAGCATTTAGGCAAATCTCTATATGAATGAATAATGTCCTTATACAAATCACAAAACAGCGTCTCGGAAGTAGGACGAACACACAATCTCTCCTGCAGCTCTTCGTCTCCGCCATGGGTTACCCACGCTACCTCAGGCGCGAACCCCTCAACGTGGTCTTTTTCCCTCTGAAGAAGACTCTCCGGTATAAACAATGGCATATACACATTTTCCACACCAGTCTTCTTGAATCTCTTATCAAGAATATGCTGTATATTCTCCCATAT
>CAJOGN010000016.1:0-1278 GCA_905234245.1 uncultured Lachnospiraceae bacterium | reverse complement strand
CTTCTTCACAACGTCAGTGTACCACTGTGTATAATCCTCTTCTCTGGATGTAATCTCTTCAACGAATTTCTTATTATTAGACATCTTAATCTCCTTATATCCAAAAATCTTAATCTATATTAGCATTTTACATAGCTTAGTGCAAGGAAAGTGGCGCTATTAACTTACTTTCTCTACTGAATATACATGCGTCTTGCAACCTCAAGGGCAACGAAGGAATAATCATCCTTAATATCGGCCTCCCGCCCCTCAATTACCTTGTTATTAAGCCGCACGAGATAATCTATTATCTTATCATAATCTCTGATGGTGGATATTATGTCATTAAGGCCCATTTCTCTCTCAAGTCCTGCTATTGCAATTGCCTGCATGCATATATGAAGCTCGCCTGTTATATCAGACGCCTCCATCATCATATCGGGCCTTGCTTTCTTTGCTTCTAGGAAATATGTTTTGGCCCCGTCCACATCTCCAGCGGCGAAGTATTCCCTAAGCTTCGCTCTTACAGCCTTAATCTCTATTTTCTCACCGACTATTCCTACCTTGAGCTCTTTGGCCTTAATACCGTTGTGTTTAACCCAAAGGAACCACAAAAACTCCGATATAAAGCCAAATATACGCCTGTGGTAGGAGTTCTCTTCTTCTATAACAATTCTGTCTTCTAGGGTAAAAAGTATATCAAACAGCCATTTTGCATATTTATCAAAGAGCGGCTTCTCACATATTAGAATATTTCCAAAATATGTATGCTTATCATTCACAAGCCTGTCATAGTCCGATAAATAGTCGGGATAAATGTCCTTTATAACCTTGCGGGTCTCATCAAGGTAATATGGTTTGTGATTCTCGGAAAACCCGTAGTAGTAAGTGTAGTTCAAATCAAGACATTTGCTGGTGATACAATCGTAGTCCGAAAGGTATTCGATAATCTGCTCTTTGCTCAGTATATTCTCCTTCTCATCTATCAGATACCTTCTGTAGTGGCAACAGCCCACTATATCCATATCGGTTACATTCTTATATACCCAATACATCCCTGTCAGCTCACTGTAATAGCAGTTCCGCTCAGAGATATTATCCCCTTCGTCGTCTCTAATATACCCGTAGGTATCCTTTTTACCCTTCGCGCCGACAAATAAAGGTTTGTATAAGTCCATATTAGACTCATCAAACCTCTTGTGCGTCATTGCATATATACATACTCTCTTATCCATAGCTTTCTCTATAAATGTTATATCATCTTTTAATAACAAGTGCTGCCGTTGCTAAATTCTAAAG
>CAJOGN010000015.1 GCA_905234245.1 uncultured Lachnospiraceae bacterium | reverse complement strand
GTTAAGTTAACAAATGTTGCTTGATTATCAGGATCAATTGGACCAATTTCGGCACCATCTTTATCAAGGAACTCTACTTCGTTATAAAGATCAACAGTTTCTCCATAATTGTTTGTAGCTGTAACCATTGCAAGTGCAGGCTTTCCTACCTGTAAACCTGATGTAGCAAAATTAAGTGTTTCGATTCTTTCTGGTTCAGCAATCTCAGCAGTTGCTGTAGCCATAGCCCCAGAAGGACTTACAAGATTGATAACACCTTTACCTACTGAAGAACCGTCACCAATAACAGGCATTAATACAGCACCTGTGTCCTCATCTTCAACAAAAACATCACCAGTTGCAACGTCATTTGCCATCATTACACCAGATAATCCTGATTCAGAAAGCTTTGGAGATACGATTAACATCTTATTCTCAACCATAGTGTTTAATGTATCAGCATCAAGTTGTCTTCCATATTGATCGTGTGCGATAACAGCAAAACCATATCCACCAGTTTCTCCAGCTACGGCAAGTGTTAAATCATCAACATCGACACGACCTGTAGTATTAACTTCTTGCTCATCTGGTGTAGCAATAAGTGCACTAGTCATAATGCTGCTTACAACAGGAGCTGCTGAAACTGTAACAGTGCCAGTCTTAACAAGTGTTCCCTCAACTATAGAAATTGGGTAAGCTGTACCTTCCTTAAGTACTTCATCTGCTGTTACGGCAACAATGTTCTTTTCTGGATCAAATACTGATGCGCCAGCGCCACATACTATAGTATCAAAATCATCAACGAAATATGGCTCGCCCCATTGATCTACAGGTAATACGCCAACAACATAGTTAGTTCCTGCTCCAGAGTATATTAAATTGCTATCAATAATAACATCATCTAATGTAGCAGTTTCAGCAATAAAACTAGCAGGTTCATATTCTTCATCAGAGCAAGTTACAGTATATTCTGCCTCGATAAAATCTGTCTCCATTGTAAGAACAACTGACATCTTATCAGCAGAGAATACTGTTGATGCAACAGATTGATCTACATTGCCTCTTTTTACTGTAAATGTCATATCATCATCTACAGGGCTTCCAAAAGAAAGTGTTACCTTGTCAGCGCCAGTCTGTACAGCGAGCATTTCCTTCTCGCCTTCTTCCTTTACGCCGTAGAATTGAGGTCCTTCATTAGTCCAACCTGTAGACACTAACCAAGCAATTTCTTCTTCATTAGTAGTGAAGTGATGAGAGCCAACACCATCTGTGCCGTTCCAAAGACGATAAACAGGAACGCCCATGTTTTCATCAGAGTAGAAAGCGATGCCCTGCTCCTGAGTCCAACCTAAACCAACAAGGTAATCAACGTAACCCTTGTCAGTAATCCAAAGGTGCTCACCTGTGTTGTAATTAGCAACACGATAAACAGGATCCTCAGAGAATAAAGGAGCTTTCCAAGCTTCACCCTCGTCATTCCAAGAAGGAAGAGACTTGTACCAGCTTATTTCATCTTCATCAATAGTGTAGATGTGTTCACCGTTACCACCCTTAGTAGCGTCAAAGTAGAACTTCTGAACGCTAACAGTGTCAGTAAGCTCGTCATCAGCAGCGAAAGCGACCACATTGACACCGGCGAGCAGAGTGCACACCATAGCGAATGAAAGGACGAAAGTTGTTGCATATTCAACATATAGCCCTAGAGTGATGAAGAGGGATTTTTCTTGATTTTAATAATTGTAAGTGTTAACATTTTATATGCAAACATTATTATGAATCTTCATAATTCATCTATATTTCTAAATTTCAATATGATATCCCAGTTGATATTTTGTATTAAATAAAGCATGAGATATTTATGTAGGCATGCTGTCTCTTGCTATGCATAAAGAAAGGAACATAAATGCCTATGATAAAAACACTTGGTAAATTGGATAAAGAATTATTTTCTGAAGAGTATGGCGACTTACAGACAGACGAAGTGATTATTACTAACGAGCGCTTTGCACATATTAGTAAGCATCATCCTGAAGATGTTTATGCTGAAATAAAAAACTCTGTTTTGACTTGTTATAGAATAAGAGAGAAAAAATTAAAAAAGCTAATAAAAAAGAATAAATTACTTTACAAAAACATATAGTCAAGTTAGAATAATAATAGATTAAACAGTAATTATTGAAGTAGAGATTGTGCTGCTACGCACCCTTTGGGTCAAAAGAAATGTGGGAAGGGGCACACCCACCAATAATTATTGTACGTATCCCTCTTCCAGTTCTTGGAGGAGGGATTTTTCTATTATTTACTCAAGTTTATTAGTTTTATTGTGGATTATATGTAGAATCCCCACTCCAAGTAGCTTATCATAGCCGTTATTATTCATATTTATTATACCCCATATTAAGGAGTCTTTGAGAAATATCAGTGGGTTTGATATAATACAATATATCACAAGGGGGAGTTCTATGACAGATAAGTTCAAGGCAAAATCGAAAGAGTGGGCCCCAGGATTGATAATAGGGGGCTTTATTTTATTAATATGCTTGTGCATCGTAAGCCTTTTGGCATTTGGGATGGTTCTAGGCACATACGATAGCGATGTATTTGACTATATTGCCAAGATTGCTATAATTCCAGCAGCCATTTATGTCTTGCTTAACATTATTAATCCAACTGTTTTTTCAATAGATGCTGACGGCGTATATTATCGCTTAGGACACTTCGACTATAGTGATATCTATGTCTTCATTATCTTCGCATTTATAATTGCAGTTCTTATAATGTCTAAGGAGCCTAAGAAGGTTAAGGGAGCAATTATCGCATTTGTCGTATTCTCTGTGATTCATTTTGCCCTTATGCTTGGCTTTAGCATTTTTTCCACTCAGGATGCGGCGGTGCTGATTGGAATTGTTATAATGTACACATTTCTATTCTCCGAGCAGGGTAAGAAGCCCTTCGAATTATATAACGACCCTCATGGAATTTTCCTTGGAGTATTTGAGAAAGCGACCTACGAGGATTATGTGGTTGAGTCATTAAATAAGTATCATGAAGAGGCTCCTAAGAAAGCGTCTGATAGTGGCATCTATGATACTACCATTGAGGCTGATGTTAATATGCTTCATGATGTACAGTCTTCAATTAGGCGCATGGCTGAAAGTGTAGAATATAATAAGACGAAGCTGATGCAGCTTGATTTGGTTGTGGAGGAGATATTTGTTAATATTGCAAGCTATGCCTATACCCCTTACAAGGGAAATGTTACTGTAAGAGCTGAGCTTGTTAATGATGATACTACAATGAAGGTTACCTTTATTGACAAAGGAAGAGAATACAATCCTTTAGCCAAGGAAGACCCTGATGTGACAGTTAGGGGATTTTGTGTGATTTCGCGCAAAATCCCCTTTACAATTTGCGGTTTTTGATGTATTATTATGTGGAAATGAAAACCACGATAGAAATAAATTAAAACTTTGATAGAAATAATGGGTGATTATGTATTAAGCTGTTGTTCAACAGCGGATTTAAGTAAAGAGGATTATAAGAATAGAGATATACATTTTATCAGCAACACTTATGAGATTGATGGCATAAGATATGTTGATGATTTGGGTGAAAGTGTGTCATACCCAGAATTCTATCAGGCTATAAGAGAGGGAGCCAAGACTCGCACGAGTCACATTGATAAAGCAAGTTATGTTCAGTATTTTGAAGGCTTCCTTAAGGAAGGATTAGATATCCTTCATATTACTCTTAGTAGCGGTCTGTCGGCTACAGTGAACTACGCTAATGAAGCGAGAGATGAGCTTAAGCTCAAGTATCCTGACAGGACCATATATATTGTGGATTCCATGGCAGCATCTTCTGGTTACGGATTAATAATGGAAACCCTTGCTGACAAACGTGACCAGGGTGCTGACCTTAAGGAATTATATAGATGGATTATTGAGAATAGGATGAACATGAATCATATCTTATACTCAACTGATCTTACAACATATCTTCGAGGCGGCAAGCTTTCTAAGAGGTCTAAGGTTAAGGCTGAGAGGAAGGGCTATTGCCAGTTGCTATATATGAATTATATAGGTGAGCTTGTTGTTAAGGATCGAATCAGAGGCAAGAAGAATGCTAAGCAATGGATAGTGGATCAGGCTTTTCTAGTTGCAGGCGAGAATTACGATGGCAAGGTGTATATGAGCCATTCTGATTGCTTAGATGATGCCAAAGAGGTTGCTGCAATGCTTCAAGAGAGGCTTCCTCGAATTGAAGGAGAGATTCAGATAAAGGACATTGGTAATACTGTCGGCTCCCACTCAGGTCCAGGAACTGTGGCTATATATCTGTGGGGCGACACGCGAGTTAGCTAACCCTTTTATTTCTTTATTTTTCCCTGTTCGTCAATAGACGGCAGGGGATTTTTTTATATGCAGCATATAGGTGAGACTTCTTGTTATATGCGAGGATTTTCTATATAATTAGTCTATGAGTACAGAATACGAATCATTAGTCAATAGAATAATGTCTCTTCGCCGTTTTGGCAAGAAGAAGGGCATTGACGTATCCTCGGAAATGTTAGACGAATTAGGAAGACCAGAAAAAGACATGAAGGTTATCCGTGTTGCAGGCACTAATGGCAAGGGCTCGAGTTGTAATTACATTGCCAACATTCTTATGAAGCTTGGCTTTAAGGTGGGTCTCTTTACATCTCCGCATCTTGTTGATTTTAGCGAGAGAATTCAAGTTGGAGTTGATGATACATTTACCAGGATAAGTCATGAGGATGTCCTAAGATTGGGACATGAGATATTAGATATGGAATGTGGCTTCGAAGCGACTATGTTCGATGTGTGCTTCGTTATGGCTATCTTGTATTATAAGGAAATGGCATGCGATTATGTGATTCTCGAGACGGGGCTTGGAGGCACCTATGATTCAACATCAGCTATCTCCTGCATTCCCAAGGTGTGTGTTATAACGAGTATAGGCTTGGACCATACGAAGTATCTTGGCAGTTCAATTGAAGAAATTGCCAGCAATAAAGCAGGGATAATTGTTAGTGGAAGCAGGGTGGTATTATCTCATATGAGTGATGCGGCTCGTGATGTCATATTGCAGGATTGTGAAGACAAGGGGATACCCCAGGGCGATGTAGTAGTGGTTGATGAATATGATTATTCGCCTTATAAGATTCTAAATAGATTAGGGGGATTTTGGATATATAATGCCAAGGCAGTCATTGCAGCTGTTAGGACATTAGTTGATGTGGATAGAGATAGCTTCATTATTAAGTATATGGAGTACAATCAGAGAGGCGCCGAGCATTGTGGAAGGGATTGTGAGAAATGTGCTGATATAGATAAATCTTGCGAATTAAGCTTTGATGAGTGGGTGAATTCCTTTATTAATGTGGGAATTATTTCTATGAAGTTTCCTGGCAGAATGGAGAAGCTAAGTGACAATGTGATTCTTGACGGAGCCCATAATATTGAGGCATTTCGCATGTTGAGTAAGACCTTGAGTCAGGAGTATGAAGGTCGAAGTATTCATATTATAATGGCGGTCCTTGAAGATAAGGATTATGAAGAGGAGATTGAGATAATTGCTCCTGTGGCCAGCGAATTTCTTACTGCAACAATTGATGATAGCCGCGCTAAGAGTGGCGAAGAATTAGCTGGTATGATTAGTAATATGGGCTATAAGGCGACTTATCTTGGAACAGAAGGGGATGCAGCAGCATTTATTAACAAATTAATTAAAAAAAATGATGCAAAATCTTCCTTAGAATTATATAATAATTTATATGTGGTTTGTGGCTCCCTGTATTTTGTGGGGAATATTAAGAGGTTACTAGAGTGATTACAACAAGAGTTGATGCACTTAGAATAATGGGACTTCCAGTAGGGGCATCTTCCTTAGATATCAAAAATGCATATAAGGAACTATCCAAGAAATATCATCCTGATGTTGTTGGAGAAGAATATTCCGGGATGTTTGCTCAGATTAATGAGGCCTATGACTTTTTAATGAAACATCCTGCAGTGAGTCGTAAGGTTCTTGGTAATGATGAGAAGGCGATGCAACGCTACGCTAATCAGCGAAGTAATCGTGACAAGGCCAAGAGGTATGAGTTCAAGGACAGGATGCGCAAGAAGGAGAAGGAAGCCAAGCTAGAGCAGGCTGCCAAGGAAGCCAGAAGAAAGCGAGAAGAGGAGAAAGCTATTAAGCTTAAGGCAGAACAAGAAGCCGAACGCCAGATTAAAGCAATGGAGATGGCGATTATAATTTCGAAGATGATTGGAGAGAAGTAAGATGAGTAGAGAGAAGATTGAAGCTAATAATGAGAGAAAGAAGAATTATAAGCAGTATAATAGAAAGGCTAAGGCCAAGAAATTGACGGCTTACATTCCTGTCATTATAATAATTGCTATTGTTGTGTTATTTGTAGGAGTAGGCGCTTATGCAGGCTATACTTCATACAAGGCTAAGAATCCTACTTATGATATAGTTAATATGGACCCAATTACTAATTACACTGATACTTTAGATAAAGTCAAATAACGAATAATAATTAAGGTCTTAGGATAATTCCTAAGACCTTAATTATTGTCTATATTTTCTTGAGTAGTAGGCGAGTTTTCTCATAGGTGCTTTCGTCGATACCCTTCTTAGAGAATCCTGCAAGATATAAGGTGTCCATAAGTTGGGACAGCTCATCTTTTGATATTTTAATCTTAGAGTCAGCACCTTCGTCAAGCCTAGCCATTATCATTGACTCAACTTCACGAACAGAAGGATTCTCAGCTTCCACAAGGCCACGCTTCTTCCATTTCTTAAGGAAACGCCTGTATTCAAGAAGCAGGGCGTCCCCGAATAATCCTTGCTTAACAAGTCTTGTTCTTCGCCATTCGAATATCAGTAGTCGACCTAACAACACAAGCAGGACAACAGCAATAAGTGCACCAATCATCCATATAAATGGTAGCAGAAGATATCCGAAGGTTTTTGCAAACTGGGCAAATGAACCTGAGGATGCTGCATTTATAGCATCACTTAGAGCGTTAGCAGCATCGCTGCCGCTATCACTATTTGAACCTAGTGAGCCATTGTCTCCCGAAGTATTATCGACTAATCGCTCTGTAGGATTGAATAGCCCTGCAAATATTCCGAAGATTCCAAGATTTCTATTAGAGGTCTCTGTTTCTGTGGCAGGTGGTGTCATTTCGTATGGAATCCAACCGTAGCCATCAACATATATTTCCACCCATGAGTGAGCATTTGCATCAGATAATTCAATTCGATATAATCCCTGCGAAGCAGGATTCTCATCATCTGCCTTGTTAGAGGTGTCCCTATTATCGTACACCCATCCAGTAGTATCATCTGCAATCTTGTTGTTATTCATAGGAGACCCAGTCTCTAACAGGTAGCCTTCACAGTATCTTGCCGGAATGCCCATGTATCGAAGCATTAGTGTTGCAGATGAAGCGAAGTGTGCACAGAAGCCGCGTCTGTTCTTCGTTAAGAAATGTTCAACAATATCCTCATTATAAGGAGTAGCACCTGGTGCCATAGTATATACGAAGTTGTTTTCGTAGAATTTCTTAAGGTTCTGTGCAATCATAATTGTTCTCTTTTGAGGTTCTAATGCATCAATTTCTTCGTTGGTAAGAGCGGCCTCGTTACTTACTGCCGCAAGGGTAATAGCAAGAGTAGATGGATATGACAGGTAGAGGGATTTGTATGCGTCCATCTTCTCAGGGGAGTTAGCGCCATAGTTAGCATTTGCCATAAGAGGCACATATATGGTCTCGTAGGACTTCTCATCTAGAGAAGCATTAAGTGTAATTCGAGACGCTATGTCGTTCTCATTAGTATAGTTGCTGCGCACAGGAGAGATACCAGTCTTCGCTGCAGAGCCCTCAGTTGTAGTAAGAAACGGTATGTATGGCTCGTAATTATATGTCTTATCAGCACCAACATTTTCAATATGCATCTTAAGATATTCCACGCTATCGCTGTCCGCAGGCGTATAATCGTCGAAGGCAACTATATCGTCGGCAGTTGTGAGCATAGTGTTTCCAGAAAATGTATTATAGAAATGGTTCCTCTCATACCTGACACCGGTGTACGCTTTAAGGTACATATCTTCGTTGCTTTCCTTGACATAATCAACAATTAAGTCGGTCTGATAATCAGGATTGACACTTCGAATTCCACCCAGCTGTCCCTTGGACAATCCACCCACAGCATCGTATCGATTAAAGAGGGCAGTAACGCCGCTGACAACTACGGTCTTGACGTACTTATCGGTCACGTCCTTAACAGCATTTGACAGCTTCTTGGTAGAGAAATCGCTATTGAATACGCTGCCAACCACAAGCATTACGATAGCAGACAGAATGACGGAATAACCCAGCATCCATACCATTCCCTGGCCACTGGCGTGGTAGTAGTGAGTCTGCTTCTTCTTGGTTCGACGCCGGCCAAACGGCAGGTCCTTCTTGTATTTGTAGGGCAAGGTGTAATGCCCGGAGCGCCCTAGCACTGCAACAGATATGTACACAGCAAGAAGCATCACAAGATAGATTCTTGGTGGAACAATATCTATGTAAAATGCGAATTGAAGCGGCAGGAAGGATACAATAAATGTCATTGGAAGGTCCATATATCCCGATATTGTTATATTGAAAAATATGGAGAATACGCCACCAACAAAGATTAGCATTACGCTCACCGCAAGGTTCCTGTCGGCAATCTGTTCCTCTGCCACACGACCAGACACTATGCTAAAGAAGGTTTCGTAGCGGCTAATAACTTCATTTAAGAAAGCCTGGAAACCTGAGTTGATATACATATAGAAGGCAAATGCCATAATTATCAGCAGTATAAATACCACAACATAACCTGTATAGAAGGTGATGCGGTTATAATATATGAAGGAAGACATTATTGATAGTAGCAGAAGTGTGCTTGCTACAAGAGGGGTGTTGAAGGGCAAGTCGAAGGAAGCCGCAAGCCCCACAATTGTTCCATACACTGCAAGAAACAGCAAAATTGCGCGCACTAAGCAAAGGAAGACGCGATTGTCTGACTGCTTCTTCTTAATATCTAACAATGTGATGCCATATAATTCGCTTTCCATCAAGCGGGCTTTTTCTTCACGTTTTCTGCGTCTTTTTTCCACGAGTGCTCCTTAATAAGTGTGCCTTACTTCTCTACAACCTTGCCATCCTCGATTCGAATCATTCCATTTAAGGCGGCAGGATTATGCCCAACATAAGTGTCGTAGGCCTTCTCGTAGCCCTCGATAGGGCAGCGATATAATTCGTATAGTGCAAAGTACAAGTCCTCCTCTTCGGTCACTACCTTCATGGTAAATGTGTTGTCTTCGCTATGATATATTGCAACAGAGAAAGGCTCCCTTTCCCTGATTAAGTCTTTGCCAATTGCAAGGAAGACATCAAGGGTATCCTGGAGTGTATCTTCCTTGGTGGAATCAACATTTTCAATATCTTCAGAGAGATTAGGCTTGGTAAGAACCGGGAAGATAAGATAATACAATTCCTTGATTTCCTCGAATTCACGAATCATCATCTCGTCCGTCTTGGCTGTAAGCTTCCAGTGGACATCCTTAAGCCTGTCCCCCACGCGATATTCCCTAAGCTGCTTAATGTCCTGGGTCCTCTCGCCGCCTACAGTATTGACTTCTGACGGGTCGCCGTCACTTGCAGATGCGGCAACGCGCTTTCTCGGATAGGCAGGAGCCGGCACGTCTTCGGGGGTGACAGGGATTTCCAGATTGATAGAAAGTGGCCTGGTAAATGTATATAGGTGCAGATAGTCCGTAATATCTATGCTTGTCATTTTCAGGGTGACCATTCCTGATTTTGTTACAGAAAATGGCAGAGTGAACTCCCCATTTTTCCTTGCCTCTGCAGGAAAGACGAATTCCTGAGGTTCAGGATGTGGGTAATATAGATTCTCATAAGTAAGCTTAATTACGCAGTTTAGAAGCGGCACAAAGCCTTTGTAGTTAGTTGTGATTTTGACATTTAATATGCCATTTCTCATAACCTCTAAGCTAAGCGGTGTGGCGGTGATTTCAAGCTTATCTATTTCATGCTTCGTAAGAAGGATTGATAGTGGAACTAACAGGGCGAGAAGAAGTAGTAGCACTGATAGAAGGGGTTGACGATAGAATATGGCCCCTAGCAGCACTAGCAGAATTTCTAATATATATGTGATTATATATGGAATGTTCTTTTTGTTCATAGGCGTTTATTCTAGTTGACCTTAGGTTGAGGTACATTTCTTAGGGCACTAAGAAGAGCACCTTCTAAGTCCTCCCCTGCGGCAATACTTTGTGTCGTGAGCTTGACACGGTGATTAGCAACTGCAAGGAAAATGTCATGAATATCTTCTGGAATGACATAGTCTCTACCGTTAAGATAAGCATTTGCCCGAGCCATCTTGAGAATAGCAATGCTTCCTCTAGGACTAAGCCCAAGGGCGAAGCGAGGGTCATTTCTAGTTTCTTCAGTGATAGTAACAATATAGTCGTAGATGCTTTCGTCCACATGAAGTGCGCTAACTTCTTCCTGCATCTTAAGAAGTGCAGCGCTATCAGCAACGGCGTTAACATCTAAGAGATCAGTCTGGGAATTGCCCTTAAGTACATCGATTGCGTCTTCATGCTCAGGATAACCCATAGTAAGACATGTCATGAATCTGTCAAGCTGCGACTCTGGAAGACGCTGGGTTCCCGATGAGCCGAAGGGATTCTGTGTTGCAATTACGAAGAAAGGATTAGGAACCTCTCTTAGTTCTCCCTCAACAGTTACATGGCGCTCCTCCATAACTTCAAGAAGGGCGGACTGAGTCTTAGGAGATGTACGATTTATCTCATCTGCTAAGAATAGGTTTGTATAGATACTTCCCTCCTGGAAGCGGAATTCTCCTGATTTTCTGTCATATAGCTGGAATCCAACCAAGTCACTTGGAAGGACATCAGGAGTGAACTGAACTCTTCGATATGTAAGGGAAAGAGCCTTGGAGAATGCCACTGCAAGTGTTGTTTTACCTACACCTGGTATATCCTCAAGCAGTACATGTCCGCCTGCAAGTATAGTGGCAAGCACTGATTTAATTACATCATCCTTACCATGAATTACCTTCTTTATTTCATTAATAATTGCGTCTGAATTACTGTTTTGTGTCATAGTGGATTCCTCCGTATATACAATCGATAAGCGATAATTAACACGCGCATATTTATTATATCATAAGGACATATCATCTAACATATACAATAATATGAAGATTTTGTGAATATAGGGCGTACTCTCTGACATATACAGTAATATGAGGTTTTTAAGAATATAGGGGATATTTCTTGAAAAAACTTCTTGACAAAGAGTGCAAACTTCTATAAAATAATTGATGTTGTAAGCGCGAGTGGCTCAGCTGGTAGAGCACCACCTTGCCAAGGTGGGGGTCGCGGGTTCGAACCCCGTCTCGCGCTCTTCTAAAAAGCCAGTAAAATCAATGGTTTCACGGCTTAAGCAAAAATCTAAATTTCAGAAATTCAAATTTCTACCCCCTTTTCTACCCCCTTTTTAATAATTTTGTTAAATTGAAGTATTTTTTTATGCTTTATTGGGAGGATTTGCGTATGAAGAGAGAAAACGGAGAAGGAAGTAAAAGAGAAACTCTCAAAGAAAAAAGAGTTTTCTCCATTAGTGATTAGTCAAACGACCACTTTTGGTAGTTATGTTTTAGATTGGATAAATATAAAACATAATGTTGTTGAGGATTCAACATACTACATGTATTTGGATGTGATTAACAGTCTTCTTATTAATTTCAAGAATTATGACCTAGCAAATAAACAGCTGCATAACCTATCCCCTAAAGTATTTCAGCTTTATCTTAATGCATTAGCTGAAAAGTACTCAAGAGCATCAATAACGAAGATATGGCAACTAATAAGTCAATGCGTTCAATATGGGGAATCGCAGAACGAAATCATGGCTAAAATGAGTTTTGTATGTAAAGATGACATATACTTTTTGATTGATGTATTAAAGGAGTAGATTATCATGAAAAAAATGGGGAGACCTACAGACGCAAAGAAGGATATATGGATTAAGTTCAGAATGGATCATAATACAAATGAAAAACTGGAAATATGTATGGAATTGTTAAACAGTAATAAGTCTGAAGCTATTAGGAAATCTATACTTGCACTGTATAATAGGTTGATGGAGGAAAGTGTGAAATGAGGTTTATAGGTTGTAAAACATTATTATTAGATGAGATTAAAAATGTAATAGATGAGAATGTTTCAGGTGCTAAAAGCTTTTGTGATATTTTTTCTGGAACGGCTACTGTTGCTAGGCATTTTAAAAAGTGGTATGAGGTTTATTCAAACGATTTGTTGTATTTTTCATATGTTCTTCAAAAAGGAACTGTAGAAAATGATAGTATTCCGGAGTTTAAAAGAATAAAAAAAGAACTTGGTGGTCGAGATCCAATTGAATACTTTAATAAATTGGATATTGAGGATATGGAGGTTTTGGAACAAGATAAAAGGTTTTTTCAGAATACATATTCACCTAATGGTGGAAGAATGTATCTTAACGATGAGAATGCTCTTCGAATTGACTATGTACGTAATATTGTGGAAGAATGGTTTCATAATGATTTGATAAGTGAGAATGAGTATTTTTATCTTGTAGCATGTGTTGTTGAAGGTATACCTTTTGTTTCTAATATTTCAGGTACATATGGTGCTTTTCATAAAGAATGGGAAAGACGTTCTTATAAGAAATATGAAGTGTTTAGATTAGATGTTAATACTAACAATAAAAATAATAAATCATATAATTGTGACGGGGCAGAATTATTGAATAATATTAGCGGAGATATTTTATATGTTGATCCTCCATATAATGGGAGACAATATTTACCTAATTATCATGTTTTAGAAACTGCAGCAAAGTATGACTATCCTGAAGTTAAAGGGGTAACAGGGCAACGGTCATATGAAAACAAAAAATCTGATTTTTGTTTAAAGAAGAAAGTTGTTACAGCTTTTGATGAATTAATAAGAAATGCAAATTTTCAACATGTTATTCTGAGTTACAGTACGGACGGTTTAATGTCGATAGATGAAATAGAGGAAGTAATGAAAAGATATGGAAAGGGAAATACATTTAAAATATATGAAATCCCATATCGAAGATATAAAAGTAGAAATTCAACTATAAAGAAAGAATTGATGGAACTCTTAGTGTATATTGAAAAATAAAGGAAAAACTGATATGTATATAAAGTCTCCGCTCAATTATACTGGTGGAAAATACAGATTACTTAGTAAAATAATACCTTTTTTGCCAAAAGGTAATGACTCTTTTGTTGATTTGTTTGCAGGTGGATTAAATGTTGGTATAAACTCGTCTGCGAAAAATATATATGCAAATGACCAAATAGAGTATTTGATTGAACTATATGAGTATTTTCAAAACACACCCACTGATGAAGTGATTGAGTCTATAAATGAAAAAATAAAATATTATTCTTTAGACCAAACAAATATTGAAGGCTATAATAGGCTAAGAGATGATTATAATAATAAAAAGAATCCTCTAATGCTGTTTGTATTAACTTGTTATTCTTTTAATCATCAAATCAGGTTTAATAATTCGCTTAGATTTAATACTCCGTTTGGTAAAAATAGAAGTAGTTATAATAAGAGTATTGAAGGTAATCTTATAGGTTTTTCAAATGCTCTTAAAGAAAAGAGAGTTGTTTTGAGTAGCCTTGACTTTAGGGAATTTGATTTTGATAAGATAGGAAAGGGTGGAGTAGTATATTGTGACCCTCCGTATTTAATATCTACCGGATCATATAATGATGGAAAAAGAGGGTATGGAGATTGGACAAATGAAGAGGATCATGATTTATTAATGCTTTTAGATACTTTGAACCAAAAGGGGTTTTATTTTGCGTTATCAAATGTATTCTATCATAAAGGTAATACCAATGATGAGCTTATTAAGTGGAGTGAAAAATATAATGTCACATATTTAGAAAAAAAATATTCTAATTGCAGTTATCATTTTAAAAACAGAGATTCTAGAACGGTTGAGGTACTTGTTACAAATTATAATATGGAGGAAATGCAGTGCGAACAAATGGAGATGGAACTATAGAGGAGTATATACCTTTTTTGGAACTATATCCTGACTATGATTTGTCATTATTACCTTTGTGGGTAGCAGAAGATATAGAAAATGCAAAAGTTTATGGGAATAAAAAACGTTGTGTCATAATGCCTGATGGTCAAAAATATCATTTAGATAATAGACTTAATGATATGAATGGTAGAGAGTGGACTTTTTTTATCAATTCTGTGTTTTCGACTCATTATCCTACAAAAGGAAAAGAAGGATATGCACATGAAATAAGAAAAGTACATCCGACACCTAAGCCACCACAGTTGATGAGAGATTTAATATGCTTCTTTACTAAGAACAACGAGATTGTTTTTGATTCTTTTATGGGAGTAGGCGGCTCACTTATTGGTGCATCTTTAGCAAATCGTAGAGCACTAGGAATTGATTTAAACCCTATATATATAGATGCATATCATAGAGCAGTTGAGGAATTAGGGATTAATGAACAGAGAACTATATGCGGAGATTGTATTGAAATACTAAAGAATAAAACGTTTGTTGAAGATTACTTAAATGAAGAAAAGATAAGCCTTATGCTTATTGATCCTCCATATGGAAATATGATGAGCAAGGAAAAAACAGGAGGTGATATTAGCGTTTATGGGAAGAAAGCGACTCCGTTTACTAATGATGCAAGAGATTTAGGGAATATGGATAAGGAATCATTTTTAGGTGCACTTAAAGAATCTATAGAGTTAACGCTTCCTTTTATAAAAAAAAGAGGATATATTGTTGTTTTCATTAAAGACATGCAACCCCGTAAAAAAGAGATTAATCTTCTGCATGCTGATGTGATAAACAAAATAAATGAAATAAAAAATATATATTATAAAGGCATGAAAATATGGTCAGATGAATCAACAAAGCTTTATCCATATGGATATCCATTTTGTTTTGTTGCAAATCAGATTCATCAGTATATTTTGGTATTTAGGAAAGAGAAGTAGTTAGTTTGACTCTACTTCTCTTCTCTCAATTGTTCTCAATCTGATTGATTCTTAACATATCTGTATTAGTGTACCAATCCCTCTTTTTTGAAGGCATTTTTGACGCATTTTGGAGCGTTAGGATTTATGAATATTTTTCCACTTTGATTAACATAGATTAATACATCTTGATGAAGATGTCCAGTTTTATTTCCACCAAATATACTAACGCAACGCAATACATTACTTCCAGGATAGTATTTATTAATATAGTCATTTTCGATACTATCATAGCCTTTTATTTCTTCGATTCCTTTTTTTAATGTACTAAGTTTTTTTCCTTCTACTAGAAGAATTTGGCTGGTCTTGCTGTCGTAAAGAACTACGTCTGGAAGTAATAAATTGTTTCCGTTCTTATCTTTTTTTGGCAGAGTAATTTCTTTTTTGTCTTTTGTCCAGAAGTATCCTCGTTCGCAGCCAGCATGGTTTTCATATACACAATTCATACCATGTTTTGAACAGACCATATGTAATAAGATTGATGCAACTTTTTCTGATTTTCTTTCATAATGCCAGTAATTCTCAGGCAATGAAACGTTTTTTGGCATAGTGAGGCCATCAAGGGACATGTTTAAACTATTGCAAATATATAGGAATTTGTTTTTCCCTTTTGTTCGATCAACATAATCCTGAGACACGCCATGGAGCGTTATTATGATGTCTTTGTCCCAACCTAATGTCCTTAAGCATTTGGATATCATAGATAAACCACCTATGTTTGGATCGTGTCCTATATTTCCTTCGTTTGCAGGCTTTGAAAGACGTCCTGATATTTCTATATGATCGTTATATTTAGTGATTTCAATTGGTATATTTCCTTTTGGTGGTTTTCTCATTTTGTTTTTAAATGATATTACTTCGTCTATTGTTTTAAATGGTTTAAACCATCTATCTGTTTCTTTTCCAATAATTGTAGCGCCAAGTGTTAATAATATATTTGTTCCAAATATACTTGTATCGCTAGGTTTTTTGTTATCATCTCTTGCATGTTCTTCGTTGTATAACATGTATGTTTTTGCATTTGGATAGAATTCATCAATAAAGACAAATTTAGATCCTCTTTGAGAAACGCCTGTATTTCTAGACTCATCATCGCCGGTTTTTGTTTCTTCTATTGCCATAAGAGGAGCTTCTGTAGATGAGTTTTCAATTGGAGCGTCTGGTTGTTTGAATAATAAAAAATCAAAAAAACTTGAAAAACCGCTTACAGTTTTTAGGTAGATTTTATTAGCAAAGTTTAGAGTTACATTTTTTACTTCATATGTAAAATCAAAAGTCTCGTTATTGATAATTGGTTCAATTGAGATTCCGTTTGATTTAAATGAATCATTGAAATCCCTTGCGTATAGTTCTAGTATTTTTGTAATAACATGGTTTTTTGGTCGTTCTTCAGTTAAGATCCAAATATTATCATTGTTCATAAATATTTCCGCCTTGTTTATTTTATATTGCGATTATAGAACGAAAGATGTAAAATAAACACCGTATATATGCGGTATTAGTGATGAAGGAGATAGCAGAAATGGAGTTTGATGTTGGTAAAAGATTAAGAAGATTAAGAAAATACTACTGTTATTCTCAAAATGAGATGGCTGCACGAGCAGATATAAATGATAAATATTACGGAAGAATTGAACGTAACGAGAGTAAACCTACAATTGTAACTATTGAAAAATATGCAAAGGCTTAGGTATCACATTATCCCAATTTTGTATGCCATCTTCAATAGTTTTAAAAGAAGATATTGTTAGCGAATTTAATGTACAAAAGATTCAAGCTAAACATATGGAAGCTGAAATTGACATTCATTTTAATCGTGATGCCTTGATAAAGGGTTGTAGTCATTGCTTATGGTATAATGGTTATATTGGTTCGGCTTTTTTTGATGAATTTGAATTAAAACTCAATGCATATGGAAACATACGAGCACGAATATATAAGGATTTTGATGAAGTTGAGAGTATCAATGATTCTTATGCATATTCTCAATTGATAAAATATTATAATAATGATAAAGAGTTGGAGCGTGAGATTGTTAGAGAAGAATATAGTGAAGAATTATTAGAAAGTAATGGTGGAAATGCTATTTTTGTAGTTGAATCTAATTGGTTGGAATTATCTTGTATCGATCATTTAAATAATGAAGAAATAGAAAGTTTTGAATTGGATACAGAAGACATTTTTGAACCTTTTATGTGTGAAAGTAGAGAATTAGTAAATTATTGTCTGGAATAGTTATAAAAAGCCTGTTTTCATGAATCTTCATAAATCTAATTAAAAGTCTTTAAACTCGCATAAATACTTGGCTTTCGACATATTCATTTTCCATATAATTTGTTATAGATTCATATATTTTATAAAAAATGGATACAGATATACGGAATCATTAGAGAATTTCTCTGTTTGGGCTCCGTTCAGGCGGTGTACAAATATGAGTAAGATAATGGAAGATGATTATGGATGTGAGGACAGAGTAGATGGCTATATTCCCAGGGTAATAGTATATCTAAAGTCCGAAGATCGAGAAACAAGTATAAAACAAGTGGACCAGTATCTAATTGATAATGATATTGATGTTGGAGATATAGTTGTTATCAATAATGAAGGTTTTCTTGAAAAGGTGGGATGTTCTATATCAGAATGAGTTAAACAGAGAATAATATATTTTGCATAAAAGAAGGACTGTTAAATAATTAACGACTTATGTTAGATTAAAAGAGGAAATGTCTAGTAAAATGCCAACAGAATTAATGGCAAAATATGCAAGTAAGCTTCATGGAAGAAGCTTAGAGCAAGATCTGAAGCTTGCAGGACTATATCATGATGGAATGGGAGGAAAAGGGATTGTATCTAATATGAGTAAGGATGGTGTTAACAAATATATGAACTTTGTTGCTCCTGATGGGTCATTTAATGAAAAATATCAAATTCAAGAAGAAGGTGTGAAGGTAAGCGAACTTAGTTATACCGGTCATGATGATGACGAGTGGTATGAATTTACCTACCAATTCATGCTTCATTTCCAATAACGAAGTAAAATTTCGCATTTTATACTAGACATATCAAGGTACCGTGTACCATTACGGAGTAATGAGTATGTAATTATGTTTTGCTCCGTAATTGCAGTTTATGAAAGCTAAGAATGCTATATTACTTTATGCGCTATTTTTATAATATATAATTATTAAAACAAAGCTTTAGAGGTAAATTTAACAAAAATAAAATTTGTACTTACGAAGGATTCTTTTATATGCTAGTATAAAGATTGTAAAACAGAAAACGTAGTGAGGAATCATACAGCATGATTTGTAGCGAGGTGAAATTGGTACAAATTATTGCTGTATTTTTTTGTGAAATGGAGGATGATTATGCCGAAGACAAAAGGACAAGAAATTATATTTGGAATTATGATGGTAAGCTTAATGGTGTACGGAATGGTTGTGTATAATATTACAATTGCAACAGGCGGAATTAGCTCTGATACGTTCATTGAAGCGTTAAAGGAATTGCCTATAATGATACCAATAGCTTTTGCGGTGGAGTTTCTGCTGATGGGTCGTGTAGCCAAGAAAATGGCATTTGCCATTGTTAACCCATCTAAGAATCCCAGGTTGGTTCCCTTTGCAATATCTATTTGTACGTGCCTAGTGATGTGCCCAACAATGAGCTTGATTGCAACTCTTCTTTTTAACGAGCCGTCATTTCTTAATTGGCTTAAAGCATTTGGATTAAATTTGCCAATGGCACTGTTATATCAATTACTTATCTGCGGACCATTTGTAAGGTTCATATTTAGTCACATTTTCCCTAACAAGGATGAACAAGTTCAATGAAACATAGTAATTCTATTCATGTTAGTGTATGATTAAAGCAGAAGTATTACTAACTACAGATGATATAAGGAGAACAAGTAGATTATGGATAATAACTTAGAGCACAAATTAAACACTTTAGATCCGAAAATGTACGGAGAAAAGGCAGAAAAATTATTTACAGAAGGTTATAACTGTGCCCAGGCGGTAGTATATGCATTTAATGATATATTAGAGCTTGATGATAAAATGATTCTATCACTTTCTTCTTCATTTGGCGGAGGGATGGGAAGACTTCGTGAGGTTTGTGGAGCAGTGACTGGAGCGTTTATGGTGCTTGGTGTTCTTTATGGATATTCAGATGTAAATGCTCCTAACAAAGGTGACCATTACACTCGAATTCAGGAGTTTGCCAATAGATTCAAAGAGGATAATGGCTCCATTATATGTCGTGAATTATTAGGGTTAGATTCTGGAGCCTCAGAGCCTATACCTGAGAAGAGAACGAAGGAATACTATGAGAGACGTCCTTGCCCTAAGAAGGTTTATTCTAGCGCATATATTCTTACTGAATACATAAATGAGATAGAAAAAGAATAATAAATATGAGAATACTTGTTATATGACACACTTTTGTGGTAAAATTTTTTTCGTGTAACAAATATGTTAAAAATGTGTAGTATAAAAAGAGGAGGAGGAAGGGTTATGATTTTATATATTAAGAGTTGTCCCAGAGAGGAATCAAGAACAGACACCTTAGCCAGGGCCCTGCTTGAGAGACTTGGTGAATATGAAGAAATAGATGTAGTAAATGAGGATTTGCATCCCCTTAACAATGATGCCCTATCCTTTAGAGAAGCAATGATTGCCCAGGGCAATTATTCTAGTCCTATGTTCAAGTATGCTAAGCAATTCGCATTTGCAGATATAATTGTTATTGCAGCGCCATTTTGGGATCTGTCATTCCCAACAGCATTAAAGACTTACATTGAGAATATATATGTAACAGGTCTTGTAACACAGTGCGGCGAAGATGAGAGACCTCATGGTATGTGCAAGGCTAACAAGCTGTATTATGTTACCACAGCAGGTGGCCCTTACGATCCAAGCTACAGCTATGAATATATTAAAGCCCTTGCAACAGAGCACTTCGGAATCAAGGAATGCGAACTTATCTATGCCGATATGTTGGATTTAGATTCAAGTGACCCTGAGAAGATTATCTCAGACAAAATACAAGAGATACAAGCTATGACGCTTTAATTCTATGCAGATAGGAATCTGTCTAACTCTTCCATTTTGATAGGGCGGGAATACTTGTATCCCTGTAGGAACTCAGCATGCATTTCAATACATCTGCTTTCGTCGTGGGTATCCTCTATGCCTTCATATAGCACACGATACTTTAAGTTCTTGAACATTCCTGCAAATGTATTGACCATATATGCAGATGATTCGTCCTTTGCAGATTCAATTACAAGGGAACGGTCGAACTTGATTATGTCAAATGGTAATTCCATAATACGGTCAAAATTAGAATAGCCTGTTCCGAAATCATCAAGATAGAACTTGATACCGTATTTCTTCAGCTCTTCAATACGGCTCTTAACAAGTTCAAAGTCCTCGTCATTCTGGCTTTCTGTAAGTTCAATGGCAATCATGGAATAAGGGATATCATTCTTCTCAATTACCTCAATTATATCCTTGGCAAAATTATCATCTCTTACTTCCTGCATAGAGAAGTTGACAGATATTCTTTCAAGCTTTCTGCCTTCCTCTAAGTATTTCTTAATCATTTTACATGTCTTATTGAGGATAATAAGACTTAATGAGTGAATATAATTGTACTGCTCAGCTAGTGGAATAAACTGGTCTGGATATATAAGTCCAGTCTCTGGTAATTCGAGACGCATAAGAGCCTCAGCTGTATCATAGGATTGTGTGCTTACATTGAATACAGGCTGGCTATATGGTAATACCCTTTCATCATCAAGGTCTTTCTTTTCTGCAATATCTTCAAGCTGCGATATAACATATTGCTGCATCTTGAATTCACTAATATCTGAATCCTTAAGCCAGTAATATGTATTATAAGGAACTCTGGACTCCATAAAATCAAAGAGTAATGGATACAGGTTGTCTTTGTTTAGGAATTCTTCACTTACTAAGAACATTGCCTTGAAATCGTAGGAGAATTTCTCAAAAAGCACATCAAATGCATCACATAGCTTTTGAACTACATTTTTATAATCAGGATTCAAATCCTTTGGAAATACCATAACAAGTCGGCCGTTTACTCTAAAAAGTACGCCTTTCTTAATGTTCTTAAAATATCTAAATACTTCAATACGCATAGCAGGAGTAAAGGAATTGGTATTCTCAAAGCCCTGTACTCTAAGGCACATAAGAATTAATTCCTGCTTTTTGCTATAGGCCTCCCTAATTCGATGGTCAAAGCCTGATTCACTTACAGCACCTGTGGATTTCTCATAAGGATTAGAGTGCAGCAGGTACATAACAGCTATGATTGGAAGTGTTAATGTTATAACAGTATAGGAATTCTGACCATGTCTCATCTGAACTGCATATATTACAAAGCACAGTAGAAAAACTGCAACTATACACATGGCTACCTTAGTTACCATACGTTTTCTATAACGAATAAGCAGGTAGATGCAATGGCCAATATAGTATATAAAAGCAAGTCTAAATATTGAATAATCTTCCGTAAAATACACAGCATCAATTCGATGGAAGCCGGTGCCAGTAACGGTAGTTATTATCTCAGTTGATATGAATAATACAAGACCTATATTAATATAGATATATGAGGCTTTCCTCGGTCCGGCTTCAAGATACATAAGCTCAATAGTATAGCAACTGAAAATATACAGAATGGCAAGAATCGCCATACGGAATACAAAATGTATTATATATATGAGAGTGTCTGAGGAATTGCCCTGTATTATTAAAGAATGCCATAGTAAATCACTCCATGATGCAATCATAAGAAGTCCTATCATGGCCTGGAACATACGGAATACCTTATCTTTTGATACATAAGTAATTGTAAAAAGGGAGATAAGCATAACGCATAGAATTACAGTAAAAACATCTCCTACTGCAATGAATTGAGTTTCGTCTCTAATAAATAAATTTTCTAGCAAAATAATACCCCTACATCTATAATATACAAAACCTTCTAGTTGATATTTTATCACTTATTTGTGTAAAAATGTTGATTCTTTGAGATTATACACGAGTGTATATTATAATACGTCAACAGCCCCTCCTGTCAACCTAATTGAAAAGCCATATGATGTATAGTACAATTATTTACATAATATATAAGAAGGGGGAGAGAAGAAATGATTGCATTAATAATTATTGCTGTAATACTACTTATAATTATTGCATGTGGTGTAAGAGTAGTGCCGCAGACTAAGATTTATATTATTGAGAGATTAGGTAAATATCGTAAAAGCTGGGATGCGGGGATACATGTTAAGATTCCTATTATAGACAATGTAGTTAATAAGGTATCTCTTAAGGAAAAGGTGTTAGACTTCCCACCACAGGGAGTTATCACTAAGGATAATGTAGCCATGAGCATTGATTCAGTTGTATATATGTGTGTAACTGATGCAAAGCTATTTACCTATGGTGTTGAGAATCCTATTGCCGGTGTAGAAAACTTATGTGCAACTACACTTAGAAATATTATAGGTACAATGGATCTTGATACTACCTTGTCAGGAAGAGATCAGATTAATAAGAATCTAGAAGCTGAGCTTGATGCTGCAACTGATAAGTGGGGCATTAAGATTAACAGAGTAGAGGTTAAGACAATTCAGCCACCTAAGGATATATTAGATGTTATGTCTAAGCAGATGAGAGCTGAACGTGAGAGAAGACAGACTGTGTTAGAGGCTGAAGCACATAAGGAGAGTTCAGTTAAGAGGGCCGAAGGTGACAAGGCTGCCAAGGTACTTGCAGCGGAAGCTGAAAGAGATGCACAGATTGCTCTTGCAGAAGGTAAAGCAAGGTCAATTAGAATGGTCTATGAAGCAGAGGCTGAAGGTATTGAGCGACTTAACAAGGCACAGCCGTCTAACCAGATTCTTCGTATGAAGGGTATTGAGGCTATGAAGGATATTGCTAATGGTAATTCTACTAAGGTATTTATCCCAAGCTCAATTATGGATTCAGTGGGTGATACAATCGGAGACTTGAGTATTAAGGCGGAAGCATTTGATATTGGTAATAATATGCCGATTAATAAGAAGGCGAAAGGCGCACCAACTTCTGAATCTGACCCTGCTACTAAGGTTGATAGTTCCAAGGTAACAAAGGAGGTGCAGGCTGCGGGTGCCCAGCAAAGAGGGGAAGTAGAAGAGAATTACGCTAACATGGAGTTTAAGTACTAAAAGATGAGACATAACAACCTGCTGTTACATTTGATGTAGTTAGTCATCATAGGATTGGGAGAGGATAGTCCCCTATGTGTGCGTTTTACTTTGATTTTTTCTTATGATGCTACAGTTTGTAAGTGGAATTTTGGAATTTAATTAATAGGAGGGGTATATGCTTAACATTATTTCCTATGACGTTGGAACGTCAGGATTAAAGGCATGTCTATTCCGGATTGATGAAAAGATAAAGCTTGTAGAAGGAGAGTACGAGACATATAAGCTTTATGTCTTAGATAATGGTGGTGCCGAGCAGGATGTAGAAGAATGGTGGGATGTTTTATGCAGGTGCACAAAAAGACTTTTGGAGAAGAGCAGTGTTAGAGCAGAAGATATTGACGGCATATCATTTTGCTCACAGATGCAGGGACTCGTTCTTGTTGATTCTGAAGGAAATGCCATAAGGCGTGCCATGACTTATATGGATCAGCGTGGTGTAAAAGAGATGGAAGAAGTTCAAAAGCATGGCATTACAATATCAGGTGTTAATGTGCGTAAGCTTTTGAAAAGTGTCCACATTGCTTCTACAGCGGCCACAACACCGAAAGACCCTATATGGAAATATAAATGGGTTGAGAAGAATGAGCCGGATGTGTATAAAAGGATTTATAAGTGGCTTGATGTAAAGGAATATCTTATATGTCGTATGACAGGAGAATTTATAATGACTCCCGACTCTGCCTATGCTACTTTTTTATATGATACAAGAAAAGGGCATGAAGGAATATCTAAGAGCTTATGCAAGATGTATGGCATACGCTACGAGCATTTTCCGAGAATAATTGAGTGTCATCAAGTTGTAGGAACGCTTAGAGATAAGCAGGCAAAAGAACTTGGACTTGTAGAAGGAATCAAAGTATATGGCGGTGGCGGAGATGCAAGCTTAATTGGTGTGGGAGCAGGTGCTACTAAGTTAGGCGATACACATATATATTGCGGTTCATCAGGATGGGTATCAACTGTTACAGATAAGCAACAGGTTGATGTTATATCCATGATAGCCGCACTTGTAGGCGCGATTAAGGGCAGGTATAATTATTTTGCGGAGATGGAGACTGCCGGTAAATGCTTTGAGTGGGTGAAAGACCATTTGGCACTTGATGAGATTAATATTTATCTTGACAAGATGAATATTGGAGATTCTCACGAATCGGAGCGTATAAGCCTCTATGATTACTTGTCAGATGTAATCAGTAGAGTAAATCCCGGTAGCGATGGAGTAATATTTACACCATGGATACATGGTAACAGATGTCCTTTCGAAGATACGCATGCAAAGGGCGTATTCTTTAATATAGGAATTAACACCGGTAAAAGCCAGATGCTTCGTGCGGTAATAGAAGGAATATGTTACCATTTAAGATGGATGCTGGAATGTTCTGCTAAGAAGGTTACAGCTTCTGATGAGATAAGATTTGTGGGAGGTGGGGCATTATCTCCTGTTACCTGTCAGATTCTTGCAGATATATTGGGAAGGAGAATTATTACAATAGATAATGCTCAAGATGCAGGAGCAATTGGCGCAGCTATGCTTGCAGCTTTAGGAGAAGGATATATTGATTCATTAAGTAAGGCAAATGAATTCGTACCGGTTAAGAATATATATGAACCTAATATTGAAAATAAGAAAATATATGATAAGCAATTTGGGGTATTCAAACAGCTGTACAAATCTAATGCAAAGAATTTCAAAACACTAAATGGTTAAGGAGGAGATTAGAGAGTTTATGAATGTATATGATTTTGACGGAACAATTTATCCTACAGATTGTTTGATAGGATTTTGTATCTACTGTATGAATCGTCACCCAAAGATGTGGTTTACATTTGCCCCCAAAATGATTAAAGTGTTGATTCAAAGTAAGATGGGAATAATTCCCGAATATCTAATGCATAGAAGATTGATGCAATTTCTTACTTTAGTTGACGATTTCGATGAGCAGATAGAAAGCTATTGGAATAAAAATGAGAAGAGGATAGCTCCCTGGTATCTTTCGCAAAAAAAAGATGATGATCTTATTATAAGTGCATCCCCCACTTGCATTATAGAGCCTATTGCCAACAGGCTTGGAGTTAGATTCGTTGCAACAGAATTTGACAGACAATATGGAGTGTTTACTAATAATTTGATGTATGCAAAGGAGAAGGCGCGATATATAATTGATCAGGGCTTTCCGAAAATAGATAATTTCTATTCTGATTCCCTTTCTGATACACCTATTGCACTGCTTGCCGAGAAAGCTCACTTCGTATCGCGTAGAGCAACAAGAGTAACAGATTGGCCTAAGCTGGATTCCGACACTACAAAAAGAGTCAAGAAGAAAATTGATATAGGCTGGAAAGTACATATTAAAGAATGAGGGATAATACGCTATGAATAATAAGTCTAGCAAGAAAATAGGAATAGGTATATTAATTGCTGTGTTAATAGTTGCATTAGTAATCATTGCTGTTGTTGTTATAAGAGCAGTAACTGGCTCCAAAGGAGAAGTTGATAAAACAACTGGAATGCTAATTAGTGATGGGGTGCCTCAACCAATATATAATGTGACTGATTCTATGGCAGAAGGATATACTAATGAAGGTAGTGATATTCTCAGATTCGTTGTATATGTTGAGACTGATTATGATACAGACCTAGATGGTAAGAGAGATTTGGTCAAAGCAGTTGTACAGGTGCCAAGCAAGGCTGCAGCGGGTGAGGTTAAGGTTCCTGTAATATATGAAGGAAGTCCATACAAAGCTGGTACTGATTATAGAGAATATGAAGGAGAGAATGATTCTCGACTTACAGAAGAGAACCTTAAGAATTCTCCTGCACCTCGTGTAGCTACAGGTAATAGTGATAGCTTAACACAAGCAAAAAATGCAGATTACCACAGCTGGAATTATACATTTCCACCTAAAACTTCAGAACGTGGAGAACAAGAAGTATTTATAGATGGAATGAAGGATTATGATGATAGTCTTAGCAGGGGCTACGCTGTAGTTTTGTCTGCAGGACTTGGAACATATGATAGCGAAGGAATAGAATGCTGTGGTTCTTCTATGGAGCGGGATGCATTTAAGAATATTGTTGAGTGGCTTCATGGAGACAGAGCTGCATATACTAATAAGACTGATAATATACGAATTGATGCTAACTGGTCTAATGGCAAGATAGGAATGAGTGGCTTCTCATATTCTGCAGCTATTGCATACGAGGTGGCTAATACTGGAGTAGCAGGCTTAGAAACAATTATTGCCCTGGCAGGTCCATATAGCTGGTATGATTATGTTAACTCACAGGGTATGGTAGTAGACAGGGGAAGATTTGATTATATGAGTTCCTTAAGCACTCATTGTGCAAGCAGATTCTATAATAATGACTCCCCTGAGAGTCTTAAGGTATATGAGAGGTATCTAGGGTTCTTAAGACAGGGAGCTAATAAAGCAAGGGGAAGCTATGATGATTTTTGGGCAAGCCGTGACTTCGTAACTCCAGCGGCTAATTGTCACGCCTCTGTTCTTCTTGTTCAGGGACTTAATGATACGAATGTCAGACCAAAGCAATTCGATATTGTAAGAGACAATCTTAAGAAGGCAGGCTGTGATGTAAAAGGCATTATTCATCAGGGAGGTCACAGTATGCCTCTAAGTGGTACATCCTCTTCAAATGCGTTATATGATGGACATACATATGATGACATTGTCAATCTATGGTTCTCCCGCTATCTGTTAGGCCTTAATAATAAGGCAAATAGCTTGCCAGATGTTATGTGGCAAAGCAATATAACAGGAGAGTATTCTTCCATAAGTGATTGGGGTAATGGCAAGAAGAATTCCCTTAAGCTGGGAGATGGGACATATACAATTGATGGCAACAAGGGCATAGGAAGTAATGAAGAATTAATGGAAAATGTGTTGACTGGAGAAAACACAGACATTGCAGCCTGCTATGCCTATGATATTCCAGATTCTATAACAATAAATGGCAAAATCCCAGTTCATCTTCGCATAAAGTCTGATTTTGCTGAAGATGGTGAATTGCCATTAGAGGTCTATCTGGTAGATTATTGTGATAAGCCATTTGCCACATATATAATTCCAGACGATAACAATGAGTATGTGTCTTCTACAACTCACAATAATAATGAATCTATGGCTAATTATCAGGTTGAGACTAACAGGAAGATAATAACTTCTGGATTAATCAACCTACAGAACAAGGACTCGGGATATGAGCCTACTTCATCAATAAAGCCTGCGCAGAAGATAGAAAGTGGACAATACTATGATTATGTAGTATATCTTCAACCTAATTATTACATGCTGCAAGCAGGACATACATTAGAATTATATGTTACCACCTCAGCATCTGCTAATAAGGTACATCCGACCTACAATCCAGTAGACTATTATAAGATACCTGCAAAGTGGTCTCTAAATATTGATAATTCAGCAAGCTTTATAGAACTTCCTGCATTATAAGAAGAGCCACTTATCACCTGTCTTGGCAGGTCGTACTTTAGAATTGCCATTATTGTCGCTGCTATTAGAGCTATTACTGTCAGGAGTGTCAGAATGCTCTGATGCCCACAGCGGTGCAATATCATTAAGCAGCATATTATTTGCTACGCTAAATACAGCGTAGGCAGCTTCATTATATTGCTCATGACCTTCTCCCTTGCTTGGGTTAGCATAGGTGTTGGTCTCCATATTCTTATATACAACATCATTCATACTAAGGGGCGTGCCATCTGCGTAAGTTGGTATTGCTCCTTTTTTGACTGTAACGAATCTTGCCCTGTAACTTCCGTCAGAAAGGTGTTCGTATATTAGGACAGGACATTCATTAGTTAAATCCCTACCCATATCAGATATCTTAATATCAGTAGTCATTCTAGAGCCTGGTATTGGAAATGGTGCTTTAGTATTAGAACATATAGTGCTTCCGAAATATTCGGCATTAGAATTGGATATTGGTGCAGTAGCATATTTTTCACTTAACATTTGCAGGAAGTCGTATTCCTCTAAGTTATAGAAATATCCATCATGTTCTATCATGCACCATGTGTGTGCTCTGTCTTCTTTAGGCTCACCTGAATCAACTGCCATACTTGTAAGGTTAGACAGATACATTAGATAACAGAAGTAACTTGCGTGTGGAGCGCATAATCCCTTATGCTTTATAAGCAACATTGTCCACTGGGTATCTGCCATTTCACAGGAACCGCCTGCGCCATCGAATGAGAAATGTTTGCTATGGTAGTTAGCACCATAGTTAAGAATTGCTGTAAGTGCAGCCTCTGTATCATCCTCAATACTTGTCTTGGCTGGCTCTAGGTATTCAGTAAGAAATACCTTAAGGTCAGGGTTAGTAAGGCATAGATTTCTTTCCACATCAAGAGGTAGCTGCCCAGCTTTATATTTTGCTCCCTGATAATAGAAATGTGGATCCCCCTCATATAGATATAGTCCATTATCTGCAGATAATATCTCAATAGAATTATCGAATGTTGAGGCGGCGTAAGTTTCATTTCCAGGAGTAGTAGCCGTAAGTGTTGCAAAGCCTTCCTTATGAATAGTAAGAGTGCCATCAGCAGCAATGCTGATTACGTCTGGCTTGTCGCTACTATAGGTTACGCTAAGCTCTGGATAATTCTTATAAGGTGTCCATACCCTTTGCTGTCCTACATGAAGAGAACTAATGTAAGAATCTGGACTGGCATCAGGCGCTGGTTTATTGCTGGCAAATGTTACAGTTGGAACAAATGTTAGTAATAAGACTAGAACCAATAAGATAGCATAGATTTTTTTTAATGATTTTTTATTCATATGGAATCTCCCTATAAACTGTTTTTTATACACTATTGTCTTAGTGTAATTTTAATATCTCAATTTTTTTATGTCAATTGAGGATGAGCATTATCTTTATGACACTTTTATTACATTTTTATTATACTTCTTTGTGGATTTTATGTTATTTATAAATTATCATATAAAAAAATAGAAGTGCTTTCGTAAAAAAGCGGGATAATATGATATAATAATAGTAATTTGTGGCACATAGGAAGGAGGCATATATGAATAAAAGGGGTAAAAGTAGAAATAAAGGATTATTTTCAAAAATCCTTAGTGTTTCATTGTGTGTATGTTTGGTTGTTCCAATGCTTGCATTAACAGGATGTGAACAGACATACGATCAGTTAAAGAAAGAGACGGTACAGTATAATAAAGAGGGAAAATATACTGTTAAATTTAGTCAGGGAGATATGTTAGATATCCTTGATAACGGTGAAGTGCAAGATACAAGTGCTAAGCCTGCATGTGAATTCAAAGACATTACGAAGGATGATGTACAGGTAGTTTTTGATTATTTCACCGGTGAAGTAGTAACTGATGAACAGGGCAATGCTACTGACGAGCTTAAGGTAGGAAGGAAGAATGCAGAGATTACTAATTTCGTAAATGATGGTAAGGAAATCACTGTTTCATTTGATGATGATGAAAAATTTGCGAATAACGTTAATCGTGCTTATGCAATAGTTATTCCTAAGGCTAAGTCTGTTGTTATTGTTCAGCCAAAGCTTCCTGATAATACATTGTCTTCTACTACTAAGGAAGTATCATCAGATGCAACAGAGAATACTTTAATAATCGAGAGTAAAGAAGGAAAGTTTAATCCTAACATTACGAAGGACAATATTACTCTGGATTATTCTTTCAAAGATATGCAGGTTGTTAGTCTGGAGGCTAAGGATAATAGGCTTACAATTAAGCTCTCAGGTAAGCCTGTAATTATACCAGAGATATCAACAGTTTATACAGCAGGAGAGATTGAGATTGATGTTGATGGATTCGAGAAGGCTGCGCTTCCAGAGGAGATTACATTCGATGTTAAGACACCTGTAGTTGCGATAGATGGTGATAATATCAAGGGTAGTGATGGCAAGTACACTGTACCTATTAATGTAAGCGGTGTTGATGTATCTAATATTAAAGCAGAAGATATTAGCTTTGGTGATAAGACGAAGGTAACTGATATAGAGAAGAAGGATGGTAAGGTTATAGCCGAAGTTGAAGCGGAGTCTATAGATGACTTAGGCGGCAGTATGAAATTTGGGGACAAAGAATATCTCTCAGGTTTCACACACGCAGCAGCATTTGCATATCCTTTCGATTATGAGAAGTCAGGTGATAATTTCGTAATATCCTTCTATGTATTCCCATACATAGGTAAGATTAGTGATAAAATTGATAAATCACAGATTACTCTTCTTGATGATTTTGCTAATGGTACTATTACTTCACTTGAAAAAGATAAAGAAGATGA
>CAJOGN010000014.1 GCA_905234245.1 uncultured Lachnospiraceae bacterium | reverse complement strand
TGGCGAAGCTCTAAATCTTCCTTGGTAAGTGTGCAACGTATCTGGTTATCGTTAATTTTTTCTATTTTCATAATGCCACACCCCCTTTATATCTCTACTCCTAATTTAATTATAAAGTAGAAAAAAACTCGTGTCTACTATGTGTGAGAAAATAGTTGTGACTATTTTGTGTCTGTGTCCAAATTCTTAACAAATTCTTAACAAATTATTAAATTTTTATTAATTTTATATCAAAACTATTGCATATGTATTTTGGGTTTGTTATATATTTATTCAGAGATGCTTCTTTCGAAAGAAGGAGGCGATTATCATTTATATTTCACAGAATTTATCTAATAAGTATGAAGAGCTAGAATTACTTCACGAATCAGCAACCAGCTCGGTAATACTTGTCAGACACAGGAGAATGAATCACAAGCGGGTAGTTAAGAGATTACCCAAGGCAAATGGTGATTCAACATCTATGAGAGAGGCTAAGCTCCTCTTGAATCTAAGACACCCCAACATACCTATACTATATGATCTTGAAGAAGATGAAGATTATTATTATATGGTAGAAGAATACATTGTTGGAGAGTCTATGGCAGATTATTTATATCTGCATCAAAGCATTTCCCATAGACAGCTTGTGAAGGTGGCAATAGAATTATATGACCTGTTGGAGTTTCTTCATGGTCTTGCTAATCCTATCTGCTATCAGGATATGAAGTTAGAGCATATTTATTTATCTGATGGACGAATAGTTCTAATTGATTATGGTATATCAGCTTATCTAAGGGATAATGAGAATTCCACATACGGAACAATATCATATGCATCTAAGGCGCAGCTGGCGGGCAAATGTGATACAAGTAATGACATTTTCAGTACGAAGGAAGCTCTTAGGAGAATATATGATAGCTCAGAGGAAAAAAGGGATATTAGAATCGAGCGACGACTTAGAACGGAAGAAATAGTAAGCGCCGCAGAGGAAAAGAAGGCCTGGATTTTTCTACATGAGAATATGAACAATAAGAAGAAGCATCTCGATGTGAAAATTGGTGTCGTTGGTAATGACACTGGAATAGGAGTGAGTCATATTGCTATGTCACTATGTTCCTATCTCAATAATGAAGGATTCGTAAGCTATTATGAAGATAGCTGTGATGAGGGCACACTTGAGAAGATTATAGCTAAGGATAGAAGCTTTTATGAGAAGGATAATATTATATACCACGATTGTTTTAGGGCGTTTCGTCGAAGTGGCGAGGCAGTCTTAGAAGAGATTCCTCCCAGCGGGCTATATATCCGAGATTGTGGCACTAAGGTTGAGAGGGCTAAGGAGTGTGATTACATAGTATATGTTGTATCGTCTAGAGCGTACAAAAATAATGAATTACACGAAATAGTTCGGATAAATAACACAAAAGTCATAATTAACCCTGCTCAGATTAGAGTGGGTGTAGATGTAGCAAAATTAGTTGGGAAGGCGGTATACGCATTTCCAATGGATGAAGACCCATTCGCTATTAGTAGAAAGAAGGACAAAATCTTTCGCAGAATTATTAATGGATGGTTAGATTAATGAGGAGTAAATTCACTGATAAGAAGAAAAGAAGTTATGGAATATTTGGCTTAGGTAGTACAAGGCTTGCCATCGCACTTGCTAATTATTATTGCAGCTACCTTAAGAAGAAGGTGGTGCTAGGTGAAGTAGGGGATGGTGGTATGGCAGATATTGCGACAGATACATACTCGGGGATTAAATCGAAATCTTTTGTGAGAAATAATATGGTTGGCTTCACGAGAATGAAGGTGGATTATTATCCTTCCTTAAGTGAAGAAGAAGCATTGCATTTACTCGAAGAAGATGTGGACGTAGTAATACTAGAGTTCAAGATTATGAGCCATGATTATATGAATCTCTACCGGTTGTGTAGTCGTAGGCTTTTCCTAGGCGATATTGCATTATATAACAAGAGATCGTTTTGCTGCTATATGCATCTATTTGAACATGACATGGTGGAAGTGGAAATCTATACATATGCTGTTCTTAAAGATGATAAGAAATGGTATGAACACGCATACAAGGATTCAAAGTATTCTGGGAAATTGAACATTGCTCGGATAATAACTAATCCTGATAGATTAACGAAGGAAGATATATCCTTTCTTGGCAAAATAGGTTGCTGAATATTAACATGGAAAAATTATTGAAAGGAGGGAGGGATTAGCGTGAGCATAGTGTTACGTCGTGAAGATTCTAATGTTTGCATGCTCGTGCGGTACATGAATATTTTGATAATAAGTAAGATAAATTTCTACTAGAAATATAGGTTAAATAGAAGTGCCACTAGGAAGTCTTTTCCTAGTGGGCTTTTTTTGATATAATTTATTAAATGTGTCCTAATAAGAATCTAAGAGGTATTGTATGAACAAATTTAGCAAATTAATGAAGAATTTATTCTCTGACAAGAGATTCATAATAGTACTTATAGCTCTTGTAGTGCTTGTTATAGCCGGCATTGTAATATACAACGTGAGATATTCACCTACAGAAGAAACCATGTCTCTTAATGATTACTATGAAGTCGAAGAAGGAGGTATGGCAGTAATTGTTGATGGTGCCCTTGCTCCTAAAGAGGAAGGCGCAGCCAAGGGAATCGTCAGGGATAACACACCTTATGTGAAAATCTCATTTCTTAATGATGTGCTTAACGACAGATATGCTTATGACAGCCAGGATCACAATGTATGTTATTCAACCAAGGAAGGAACATACAAGGCCAATACCACAAGCAAGGGGTATACTTTCAAGGGACAAAATAAGTCTGCAAATTATATACCAGTTATTGAGGATAATGGCACAGCATATATTGCATTAGAATTTGTGAAGGATACTAACGGTGCAGAATACACATTTAACCAGGACCCGGCAAGAGCAGCCATATATACACCAGGGCGTGAAAGAGTGACTGCTGTTTTAAGAAAAGATGCTCCAATGAGAAGATTCGGTGGTAACAGGAGCAAGATTGTAGGAAATGTTAAGGAAGACGACAAGGTTACTGTGGTTGAAAACTATGGAAGCTGGAGTCAGATACTTACATCAGATGGCATCTTAGGATGCGTTGAGAACTCTGCTCTTACCGACAAGGAAAATGAGAAGAATAAGACTACTGTCGCTCAGGAAAGTTTGAAGCACAATCAGATGAATACTACTGTTCGACTAGGCTGGCACCAGTTATTCAGTAAGGCTTCTAACGGTGAAGTGCAGGGCTTAATTGCTGCAGCACCAGGGCTAAATGTTATTAGTCCAACCTGGATTCAGATTAAGGATAATAAAGGTGGAATCAATGATTTATCCTCTGCAGAATATGTTAATTTCTGCCACTCTAATAATATCAAGGTGTGGACATTAGTAAGTAATATCGAGCACGATGTGAATGAAAGTCTGGTATTCAATACTGCTGCCTCAAGAGAAACACTTATTAACAATATAATTAATTCTGTAACAGCAGTTGGCTCTGATGGAATCAATATTGATATGGAGTCGGTAGGAGATGCTAATGTAGGCGGGTATATCGAGTTTATTAAGGAGCTGGCGCTAGAATGTCAGCAGAGAGGACTTGTGCTTTCCATAGATAATTACAACATTAAGTCAGCAGATTATGATGTTGATATTCAGGCAAGATACGCAGACTATATTGTGTTATTTGGCTACGACGAGACATGGACAGGCGCAGGTAAGGCAGGCTCTAACAATTCTATGAAATTCGTCAAGGAAGGCGTGGAAGGAATGTTAAATTCCGGCGTGGATAATAAGCAGCTTATACTTGGAATTCCATTCTATACAAGACTTTGGGCCCAGAAGGGGGATAGTGTTACAAGCGAGACAGTAACTCTTAAGGGAACCCCAGCACTACTTTCAAGCAATAATGCCCAGGTCACATGGCTTAATGATAACAAGGAGAATTACGCCACATGGCAAAAAGGAGACACCACATATAGCATATGGATTGTTGATGACAAATCCCTTAAGGAAAGGTGTTCTTACGTAGCTGATAAGAAGATAGCAGGTGTGGCCGCATGGAAGTTAGGTAATGAGACAACTGACATTTGGCAGATGATTAAGGAAACGGTTAAGTAATATAATCAGACTTGTAGGGGGAAACATTTATCCCCATCCATAGTTTTTCGTTGATTAGAAAGCGAAAAATGATATAATATCCCTATGGAAACTCTTGTACTTAAGGTTGATAAGTCGCCCCAGGGGGAAAATGCCCTTAATAAAGCGGCTGAAATAATAAAGGATGGAGGCCTTGTAGCATTTCCAACAGAGACGGTGTATGGTCTTGGGGGAGACGCTAAGAATCCAAGGTCTAGCAAAAGAATATATAAAGCGAAGGGCAGACCTTCCGATAATCCGTTGATTGTACATATTGCCAATATGACTCAGCTTGAGGAAATAGTCGAAGAGGTGCCAAAGGTGGCAAGGACACTGGCTGATAATTTCTGGCCAGGCCCCCTAACAATGATTCTCAAGAAGAATAAGGTGGTACCGAAGCAGACAACAGGCGGATTAGATACAGTTGCCATTAGGATGCCCAGTGATGAGATTGCAAGAGAGCTAATAATCAGGAGTGATTGTATGATAGCTGCTCCCTCTGCAAATGTGTCAGGAAAGCCAAGCCCAACTCTTGCTTCACATGTATATAAGGATTTGTCAGGTAAGATTGATGCGATACTAGATGGTGGTGCTGCTATAATAGGATTAGAGTCTACAATCATCGACCTGACTTCTGATATTCCAACAATTCTAAGGCCAGGCGCTATTACGAAGAATATGTTAGAGCAGGTAATAGGCCGAGTGGATATTGACCCTTCTATTCTAGAGAAGAAAGAGGCAGATAAGCCTAAGGCTCCGGGAATGCGATATAAGCATTATGCGCCGAAAGCAGAGCTTGCAATAGTTGAAGGTAATTCATCGAAGGTGGTAGCCTATATTAATTCTCAGGTTAGGGAGAATGATAATAAGGGAATTAATACGGGAATAATTGCCACTAGTGAAAATGCTAATAAATACATCGGCGGCAATGTCAAGAAAGTAGGTTCCGCTGCTGATGAAGAAGAGATAGCCCACAATCTGTATAACATCTTAAGAGAGTTTGATGATACAGATGTGTCTGTAATATATTCAGAAAGCTTCGATGGTGATGGTATTAGAACCGCCGTTATGAATAGACTTCTTAAGGCAGCAGGCTATAAGGTGGTAAGTGCTGACAGGGTAGCAATTAAGAGAATAATATTCGTAAGCAAGAACGGTTCTTCAAGAAGCCCTATGGCTGCTAGTATATTTGAATCCTTAGATGAAGATAAGGATTACGAGGTATTAGCAAGAGGCTTGTTAGTTCAGTTTCCTGAGCCCCTTAATCCTAAGACAGAAGCGGTGCTTGCAGGTAACGGCATTGAGATAGGAGAATTTAGCGCTACACAGTTAAGCGATGATGATATTAACTCTTCCACAATAATATTTGCCATGGAGGAGACCTTAAGAAGTAAGGTGCTAGAGGGTTACGAGAAGGCAAATGAAGATAACACATTTACACTATCTTCATATGTGGGTGGCGAGCTTGAGATTCCCAATCCCTACGGAGGGGACCTGCAGTTATATGGACTGTGTTATGAAGTGTTGAAGGACACATTAACGAAATTAATAGATTTGCTTAAGCAAGAGAGGTAAGGTACATAATATGAGCGACAAAAGGACAGATTATATTAGCTGGGATGAGTATTTTATGGGAGTTGCAAAGCTATCAGGCATGCGCTCAAAGGACCCTAACACCCAGGTAGGAGCATGTATTGTAAGTCAGGATAACAAGATTCTTTCCATGGGTTACAACGGATTTCCAACAGGATGCTCTGATGATGATTTCCCTTGGTGTCGTGAAGGCGATCCTCTCGATAACAAATATTTCTATACTACACATTCTGAGCTTAATGCCATTCTTAATTACAGAGGAGGCAGCTTAGAAGGAACAAAGCTTTATGTGTCACTATTCCCTTGTAATGAATGTGCTAAGGCTATCATTCAGGCAGGAATTAAGACGATTATATATGACTGTGACAAATACGCATCAACACCTTCTGTTATAGCATCTAAGAGAATGCTTGAGGCAGCAGGAGTTGAATTCTACAAATATGAGGCATCGGGCAGAAAGATATCAATTGAGCTGTAGGTGAAGTCTTGAGAAAAAAGAAGAAAAACGAGATTGGACAGATGCTTGTTCTTCTTATGCAAATTGGAATAAGCATGCTGGTCCCTATTGCGCTTATGACGGCATTGGCCTATTTTATAGCTGAGAAGACCGGAATAAAGTGGATAAGCGTGTTGCTATTTATAGTGGGAGCCGCCGCAGGCATGCGAAATGTGTACATCTTAGTTAAGAAATATCTTAAGAAGCCAAAGGAACCCTATGAGATAGCAAGAGAAGAAGCTATTAGTAAAGAAGAGTCAGAAGATAAGAATAGAGAAGACAGGCAGGAAGAGGATAATGAAGAATCTAATTAAGAGATTAAAGCAGTTAAATCCATCTTTGCCCCTGTTACTTCTTGGAATATTTGTCTGGGGGCTTTTAGTACAGATAACAGGTATATGGTTTGTAGAGGACAAGATAAGGTATTCTACAGGAACCTGGATAGGTGTAGGACTTGCAGTATTTATGGCTGTTAATCTTGCCCTTGTTATAGAGTCGGCAGTAGATAACGGTTCGAAGGTTGGAGTATTAAGGTTTAAGTCGATTATCAGATATGTTGTGGTTATAATAGTATTTGCTATAATGGTATATTTCGACTTAGGCAATTGGATTAGCGCGTTTATAGCAATGATGGGGCTAAAGGTCAGTGCTTATGCACAGCCTTTAATTATAAAGATAATTCATAAAGAAAGAATCTAGTAAAGGAGGTGAAAATGTGAATGGACTAATTCTGGCGGATGCGTCAGCAGATAATATAGATTTTATGATACATGGTCTTTTTTCATATAATCTATTCGGACATGAAGTGTGGATTACAACAAGTCATGTATGTATTTTGATTGTTATGCTGATTCTGATAGGCTTCGCAGTTGTTGCCAATCGGAAGTTAAAGCACGCTAAAGAAGTTCCTGAAGGCTTGCAGAATGTTGTTGAGCTTATGGTGGAGAAGCTTCAGGGAATGGTAGGCAATACCATGGGTAAGCACGCACCTAAGTTTGCGAACTGGATTTTTACAATATTTGCATTTATCCTTATAAGCAACATATCAGGTCTATTTGGACTTAGACCGCCAACAGCGGATTATGGTACTACGTTGGCATTGGCACTTATAACATTTGTACTTATTTGGTTTAATACATTTAAGCATAATTCCCTCAAAGAGATTTGGGTAGATAAGTGTTCACCGCTACCACCTTGGTTGCCTATATGGTTGCCAATTAACTTGATAGGTGATATTGCGGTGCCAATATCGCTGTCGTTGCGTCTGTTTGCTAATGTACTTTCAGGAACCGTTATGATGGCCCTTGTGTACGGTTTGTTAGCAAAGATGGCATACGTATGGCCGGCAGCGCTACACGTATATTTCGACCTATTCGCAGGTGGAATACAGACGTACGTATTCTGTATGTTGACTATGACATACATCAAACAAGCAATCGGAGACGATGACTAGGAAGCAATGATTAATTATTTAGGAGGATTTTAACAATGAATATTACAGGTGAAGAATTAATTTTGGCATGCTCAGCAATCGGTGCAGGTCTTGCAGTTATGTCCGGTATCGGTACTGGTATCGGACAAGGTAACGCGGCTGGTTCTGCTGCTGCGGCAGTTGGTAGAAACCCGGGCGCTAAGTCAGACATTACAGGTACTATGTTACTTGGTCAGGCCGTTGCGGAGACAACAGGTTTGTATGGTCTATTAGTATCAATGTTACTTCTTTTCGTAAAGCCACTTGTAGGTTAAAGCCTATTGTTGGTACAGAAAGGAGGTAAGTAGCTAATGGAAAGATTATTCAATCTAGACGCCCAGCTACTACACGATACAGCGTTACTTGCTATATCAGTATTTGTGCTGTTCTTGTTTTTGTCATATCTGTTATGGAATCCTGCCAAGAAGCTTTTGCAGGAACGTAAGGACAAGATAGCCAGTGATATCGCACAGGCTACTGATGACAAAGAACAGGCAGCTAAGCTGAAAGCGGAATACGAGGCTAAGCTTAAAGACATTGATAAGGAAGCTGACGTTATTCTATCAGAAGCTAGGCAGAAAGCGTTGAAGAATGAGACGAAGATAGTAAATGAAGCTAAGGAAGAGGCATCGCGAATAATTGCGAGAGCTCGCGAGGAAGCTGAGCTTGAGAAGAAGCGTGTTGCTGACGAGATGAAGCAGGAGATGGTTACAATTGCAGCTCTTATGGCCAAGAAGGTTGTATCTGCAAACATCGACACTTCCGTACAGGATTCCTTAGTGGATGAAACATTAAGAGAGATGGGTGATTCTACATGGCGAAGTTAGTATCAAACGTATACGGAGACGCATTGTTTGATCTAAGCTTAGAGCAGGATAGAATTGATGAGTTTTCAGAAGAGGCCAGGGTAATAATTGAGCTTCTTAAAGAAAACGACGATCTTGAGAAGATGATGTGTCATCCGAAAATCGATAAAGATGAAAAGACCCGCGTGGTTGAGAACATTTTCAAGGGGCGCGTTAGTGACGAGATTGTTGGACTAATGGTTATGGTTATTGAGAAAAACCATTTCAAGGATATGGAAGATATCTTTGAGTACTACATTAGCAGGGTCAAGGAATATAAGAACATCGGTGTAGCTTATATTAAGACACCGAGTGAGCTTACAGATACCCAGAAGAAGAATGTAGAGAAGAAGCTTCTTGATACTACCGATTATGTATCATTTGAGATGAACTATGAAGTAGAACCCGATTTGATCGGAGGTATGGTAATTCGTATTGGCGACAGAGTTGTGGATAGCTCAGTTAAGACGAAGATATACGAATTGTCGAAACAAATGTCCAAAATACAGTTGAAAGTAGGTGAAACCGCTCCATGAATTTAAAACCAGAAGAGATTAGCTCTGTTATCAAAGAGCAAATGCAAAGATATGCTTCTCAGTTGGAAGTGGCGGATGTAGGTACCGTTATTCAGGTTGCCGACGGTATAGCCAGAGTTCACGGACTAGAGAAGGCAATGCAAGGAGAATTGTTAGAGTTTCCCGGCGAAGTATATGGAATGGTATTGAACTTAGAGGAAGATAACGTTGGTGCCGTATTACTCGGAGACCACCGCAATATCAACGAGGGAGATACTGTTAAGACAACAGGACGTGTTGTTGAGGTGCCGGTAGGTGACGCTATGCTTGGTCGTGTTGTTAACGCACTTGGCCAGCCGATAGATGGCAAGGGACCGATTGAAACCACAAGTTTCCGAAAGATAGAAAGAGTTGCACATGGTGTTATTGACAGAAAGTCGGTAGATACACCGTTGCAGACAGGTATCAAGGCTATTGACTCAATGATTCCAATCGGAAGAGGTCAAAGAGAGCTTATCATCGGTGACAAGCAGACTGGTAAGACAGCAATAGCAATCGATACAATTATTAACCAAAAAGGTCAAGGTGTAAAATGTATCTATGTTGCAATAGGACAGAAGGCATCTACCGTTGCAAGTATTGTTAAGGAATTGGAAGAGTTCGGCGCAATGAGCTATACAACAGTTGTTGCATCAACAGCGTCAGAGCTTGCTCCACTTCAATATATTGCACCATATTCAGGATGTGCCATCGGTGAGGAATGGATGGAAAAGGGTGAAGATGTACTGGTAATCTATGATGATTTGAGTAAGCACGCTGCTGCTTATCGTACACTTTCATTGCTGCTTCGTCGTCCACCGGGACGTGAGGCTTATCCGGGAGATGTATTCTATCTTCATTCAAGACTTTTAGAGAGAGCATCAAGACTTAGTGATGCATTGGGTGGAGGTTCACTTACTGCGCTACCTATTATTGAGACGCAGGCAGGTGACGTTAGTGCATACATTCCTACCAATGTAATCTCTATTACAGACGGTCAGATTTACCTTGAGACTGATGCCTTCAACGCAGGCTTCAGACCTGCTATTAATGCCGGTCTGTCAGTATCCCGTGTAGGTGGTTCTGCTCAGATTAAGGCCATGAAGAAGATAGCTGCTCCTATTCGTGTGGAATTGGCACAGTACAGAGAGCTTGCAAGCTTCGCACAGTTCGGTTCTGAACTGGATGCCGATACAGCTGAGAAGCTGGCACAAGGAGAGAGGATTCGTGAGATGCTTAAGCAACCACAGTACGCTCCGATGCCGGTTGAATATCAGATTATGATAATATTTGCAGCTACACAGAAGTACTTACTCGATATACCTGTAGAAGATGTATTAGTATTCGAGAAGGCTCTATTTGAATATGTTGACACTAAGTATCCTGAGATTCCATCGACCATTCGTGACAAGAAGGAAATCGACGACGATACTAAGGCAGCATTAATTAAGGCTATTGAGGAATGTAAGGCTGACTACAAGTAGGCAGGCAAGGAGGTAACGTATTATGGCTTCTATGAGAGACATAAAACGAAGAAAAAAGAGTGTAAGCAGCACTCAGAAAATCACTAAAGCCATGAAGCTTGTATCTACAGTCAAATTGCAGAAAGCAAAGCAGAAAGCAGAGAATACCAATCCCTACTTTAATTATATGTACAGTACGGTGTGTTCAATGCTTGATAAGGCCGGAGCAATTGATCATCCGTATCTTACAGCGGGAGAATCTAACAAGAAGGCAATAATTACTATTTCTTCCAACAGAGGACTCGCAGGTGGATATAACAGTAATATAACCAAGTTAATTACCGGAAGTGACATTGCCAGGGAAGAGATTTTGCTTTACACAATAGGTAAGAAAGCCCATGATGCGCTGGATTCAAGAGGCTACGAAGTAGTCGCTGAGCACGACCAGGTAATGGACGCACCGACATATGATGACGCTATGGACATCAGTAGAGAGGTGCTTGAAGCATTTACCAAGGGAGAAGTGGGAGAAATCTACCTTGCATATACGCATTTCAAGAACACAGTTAGTCATGAACCTAGGCTCTTAAAGTTGCTTCCCGTAGATATTAAGGAAGAAGATATAAAGGGTGGCGACGAAGAGGATAAGAACAGCAAAATGCTTATGAACTTCGAACCCAATCCGGAAGAAGCGTTAGACATGATTGTTCCAAAGTATGTTACAAGCCTTATATACGGAGCTTTGGTTGAAGCTGTTGCTTCAGAGAACGGAGCCCGCATGCAGGCCATGGATTCTGCAACCAATAATGCAGAAGACATTATTAGTGATTTAACATTGAAATATAATAGAGCTCGTCAGGGATCAATTACTCAGGAACTTACAGAGATTATTGCAGGTGCTGAGGCTATATCCTAGGCGAATTTGGAGATTAAACTTAAGGAGTAAAAATAATGGCAGAGAATAATATTGGAAAAATTACTCAGATTATCGGTGCCGTACTTGATATTAAGTTTCAGGAAGGACATCTTCCGGAGATTAATGATGCTATCAAAGTTACCATGAGTGATGGTAAGGTGTTGGTAGTAGAGGTTGCACAGCATCTGGGTGATGATACTGTTAGATGTATTGCCATGGGACCTACGGACGGACTCGTTCGTGGTATGGAGGCAGTGGCAACAGGTGCGCCAATTACTGTTCCGGTAGGTGAAGAGACACTCGGTAGAATATTCAACGTACTAGGAGAACCTATTGACGAGCAGGCTGCACCTCATACTGAGAAATCACTTCCTATTCACAGAAAAGCTCCTTCTTTCGAGGAGCAGGCAACATCACAGGAGATGTTAGAGACTGGTATCAAAGTAGTAGATCTTCTTTGTCCTTATCAGAAGGGTGGTAAGATTGGACTATTCGGTGGTGCCGGTGTAGGTAAGACAGTACTTATTCAGGAATTAATTCACAACATCGCTACAGAGCATGGTGGATACTCAGTATTTACTGGTGTAGGTGAGCGTACACGTGAAGGTAATGATTTGTATTTCGAGATGAAGGAATCAGGAGTTATTGACAAGACCTGTATGGTATTCGGTCAGATGAACGAGCCACCTGGAGCTCGTATGAGAGTAGGTCTTACAGGACTTACAATGGCTGAGTACTTCAGAGATGAAGGTGGTAAGGACGTACTACTATTCATTGACAATATCTTCCGTTTTACACAGGCTGGTTCAGAGGTTTCGGCTTTGCTTGGTCGTATGCCTTCAGCCGTTGGTTATCAGCCAACACTTCAGACAGAGATGGGTGCTTTGCAAGAGCGTATTACATCAACAAAGAATGGTTCAATTACATCAGTTCAGGCTGTATATGTGCCTGCCGATGACTTAACTGACCCTGCTCCTGCAACAACATTTGCTCACTTAGATGCAACAACAGTACTTGAGCGTTCAATCGCAGAGTTAGGTATCTATCCAGCGGTTGACCCACTAGGTTCTACATCTCGTATCCTTGATCCTCGTATCGTAGGACAGGAGCATTTCGAGGTTGCACGTGGTGTACAGGAGATTCTTCAGAAGTACAAAGAGCTACAGGATATTATCGCAATTCTAGGTATGGATGAGTTATCAGAGGAAGATAAGCTAGTAGTAAGCCGTGCCCGTAAGGTACAGAGATTCTTATCACAACCATTCTTCGTTGCTGGTCAATTTACAGGCCTGGAAGGAAAGTATGTTCCTATTAACGAGACTGTTCGTGGATTCAAGGAGATTCTTGAAGGAAAGCATGACGACATTCCTGAAGGACACTTCCTGAATGCAGGTTCTATTGACGAAGTTCGAGCTCGTATGCAGTAAGGGGTGAGGCTATGGCTAATATAGTAGATGTTGAAATCATTACCCCTGATAGAGTGTTCTATTCGGGTAAGGCAACTATGATAGAATTTAATACTACTGAAGGTGAGATAGGAGTACTTCCTAATCACATAGCTCTTACAACTGTAATCGCCCCAGGAATAGTAACAATTTCTACTGAGGAGGAACAGATTAAGGCAGCAGTTCATGCAGGATTTGCTGAGATTCTTCCTGACAAGGTTACACTTCTTGCAGAGATTGCAGAGTGGCCGGATGAGATTGATGTTAAGAGGGCCCATGCTGCAGAAGAAAGAGCGAGAGAGAGACTTGAGAAGAAAGAGGCTAATCTAGATGTAATGAGGGCTGAGATTGCCCTTAAGAAGGCGCTGGTAAGACAGAACCTCAAAGTATAATATTCATTGTTTTTATAATATTTTGGCTTGGTGCTTTTTGGTACCAGGCCTTTTTTGTATGTTGCGTTTTGACGTAGTCAAAATGCTACACGTTATGTAACATTTGTGCGAAGCACAAATGCTACTGGTAACGAGCGCCTTTTTGCGAAGCAAAAACTAAAATGCGCGAGACTCCTTTTTTGTATGATTAATCTTGCAATAAATAGATATTCGTGGTTAAATAAGGCTTATGAATGTTAAGATGAGTAATAAGACAAGGGGCATACTGTCCTTCATAATGGGGATTATATGCAGTGTGGGGATTCAGCTGTCGTTAGTAGCGGTGGCTACAGAGGAGAATTCAGAAATTGATTTCTCTAATGATTTAATCGTTGCTGTCCGTACATTTTATTTGTCTATGCGTTCATCCAGACTAACACTTGTGCTTCTTGCAATCTGCCTTGCTGTAATAATATATCAGGGCAGCAGGATTCTATTAGAGAAGAGGCAATGTGTTGTTCTAATGGTGTTTTCTGCGTTCTTTTCTTTGATGCAACTTATTGCAATTTCCCTAAAGGAAGATGACAACCTAGAGTTTGTGTATGGCAGTGGAGTTAATATAATTCGCTCCCTGTTTCATGGGCTATGTCTTGCCATAGTAACATACATGATTCTTAAGATAGTGGTGGTGTTAATTAGGAGGTACTGTATACAGAAGGCCTTAGCACCAAGTAAGATAACCTGGAAGAATTCACTTATTATGGGAGGGCTTTTTGTAATAGCCTGGCTTCCATATTACATTCTATTCTTCCCTGGTACTGCAAATGTTGATACAGTAGTACAGTTAATGCAAAGCTTTGAGATACCAAGCTACATTAACGATATAACACCTGTTCATCCACCAGAGGCTTACTATACTAATCATCATCCATTTGCCACAACTATGCTGTTTGAGCTGTTTTTTAAATTAGGATTAAACGTATTTGGAGATATTAATATTGGCGTCGCAATCTATGTTTTCTTACATATGCTGTTTCTTGCCGCTGTATTTACCGTTGCGTTGCAATATTTACGACATATAGGAATAACGAAGAAGAGACTATTATTCATCCAATTAGTAATAATGTTCCTTCCTATATTCCCGATGTACGCTATATGTATGGTTAAGGACACATTGTTCTCAGCCTTTTTGCTGCTACTTATGATTATGATGTATGAAATAGCAAGAACCAACGGGGAATGCTTCAAGAAATGGAGGTTTGACCTATTCTTAGCACTAGACTGCGCGTTAATAATGCTGACTAAGAATTATGGAATGTATATTATCATAATTGTTGCCATAGTATATGCTATTACTTACAGGAAGTACATTTTGCAGGTGTTGGTTTCCTTTGTGCCAATAATACTAGTGTATCAATTCCTATGGATATCAGTGCTGCTGCCTCTGTGGAATGTGGCGCCTGTAGGAAAGCAGGAGGCGCTAAGCGTACCATTTCAGCAGACTGCAAGATATGTATCAGAATATGGCGAAGAGGTTACCGAGGAAGAGAAGGAAGCAATTAATGGTGTGCTGCCATATAACAAGCTTAAGAAATTATATGAACCAATGTTAAGCGACTGGGTTAAGGAGAAGTTCAATCAGGATGCTAGTAGCGAAGATATGAGCAGATACTTCAACGCGTGGTGGAAAATGTTCTTAAAGCATCCGGGCACATATATTGAATCTATACTTAATAATACATATGAATACTGGTATATAGACAAGATATCGGATCTTGAATACTATGAGTTCGAGCCGTATCTACAAAAGCATGACCCAGATAAGCAGTATGAAGAGCTATATGTAACTAATAATTACAATACAGGCGGAGAACGTTTCGCAGTGTATCAATTAATACTGATGCTTGAAAAAACACCTGTTGTGAATATATTTGCCTCTCTTGGACTGCTCCCGTGGCTGATATTATTCATGATTATATTTAACATTTTCCAGAAAAGAGGAAAATATATACTTACTTATCTTGTGCCAGTTATAATATACGCAATATGTATGGTGTCACCAGATAACGGCAATTCAAGATATATTATGCCAGTAATATTTGCGCTGCCGTATCTGATTGCGCTACTCTTTAGGCCAATAAGCGACGAAGAGATACAATTTAATGAACAGATAAATAGCAAAGCAAATGATAAGAACTAATAACATTTCTTATTGTTAATATACAAGAATATATGGAAAGTAGGGATTAAGAATGGCAATAGATATCGATCGTGAGAAGGAAAGAGAATTAGACGACCTTTATTCGAGGGTTAGAATAATCGAACAGGAGAAGCAACAGCTACAGGATAAGATACAGAAGCTGGAAGTAGAAGAATTGAAGTATAAGAATAGAATCAATGAGATTAATGACGATAACTACGTGGAGAGAAAATTACAGTTGTTGTATGATCAGAAGCACGAGAACAAGAGATAGACAAAGAATAAGCAGGATAGGGAATTAGTCGTATCCTGCTTTTTTATTTAGTTCAATAGTTAGAATAGTAATATATCTAGGCGCAATCTCTTGAAATTGCGTTGAATTCATTGTATACTAAATAGGTTGTATTGTGAGAAAAAATAGGAGAATAATCAATGGGAATTAGCGTAGCATTGCTTGCTTACAAGGAAGAAGAGAATCTTAAGATTTTACTACCGCAGATTATTGAAAATGTAGAAAAGTGTGGAGAGGAATACGAGATAATAATCGTTGATACTGAAAAGCCTCTAGACAACACCAAGGATGTGTGCGACAAGTTCGGCGCAAGGTACATTAATCAGGAGATGCCTGGCTTCGCAGGAGCTTTTAAGACAGCTATAAAATATGCGAAGAAGGACAAATTCTTAATAATGGATTCTGACGGATCCCATCCACCTGTTGCAATTCCTGCAATCCACAAGAAGTTTGTTCAGGACAAATGCGATGTTGTAATTGGTTCTCGTTATTGTAAGGGAGGCAAGACTAATGATGCCAAGTCGTCTCAGATAATGAGCCATCTTCTTAATTTTGCATATCGCGTTGTACTTGGTCTTCGTGCCAAGGATTTGTCAACGGATTATCGTATGTATCATACGAAGCAGCTTAAGAGGGTTAAGCTTAAGTGTAGGAATTATGATGTGTTAGAAGAAGTGCTTCTTATGCTTCAGCTTAATAAGAAGAATCATAGATTAAAGTTCGGCGAAGTACCAATTAATTTCCAGAAGAGAATGTACGGCGAGTCTAAGAGAAGATTACTTCCGTACATTGCAACATTTATATCAACACTAGTTAGATTGTTCTTCGTTAGAGTTAAAGCCGGTTTTCCAAAAAGAAGTAGGTAGATTGACAAGATGAGTAAATTATTAAAGCAAATACTAAGGTTTGCCGTTGTAGGCGGAATATCATTTGTTGTTGATTTTGTTATAACGAATGTTGTTGCCTTATTAATTAGAAATATTGGATTTAACGCCACTACAGCAGCAATGATGGGTGCATTGGTTGGTTTTATTGTATCAATCATTGTTAACTATCTGTTGAGTATGCATTGGGTCTTCACTAGAAAAGACGACATGAATCGTGGCAAAGAGTTCATTATCTTCGTAATCCTAAGTCTTATTGGACTTGGATTAAATGAGCTTATTATCCTAGGCTGCATGTATCTTATTAACAACGTTGGCTGGTGTGGAGCATTCACTCAGTGGTGTCTGGATGTAGTTAATCACTTCCTTGATATGACATTTGACGGAATGGCAACTGCTGGTTCTAAGATAATAGCCACAGCCGTAGTTATGGTATTTAACTTCGTAACCCGTAAGATATTCCTTGAGAAGAAGGAAGACGACGACACTTTAGAGGATGCTACAGAAGCTAAGGTCGATACAGAAGATGATAAGGCTGACGCAGAAGATAGTAAGGTCGAGTAATAGTAAAGGAGACGATTGATTTGAATAGAATCATAATCACAGGTTTTTCAGGATTTGTGAGTAGACATTTTCTGAATTATCTATATGAGAACAAGAAAGAGTATCAGGTGCTTGGTGCTGATATTAACGAGCCTAAGCTTGATTTAGAGGAGTATTCTGATGTTCTGGATATCACATTTAAGAAATGTGATATGTTAGATGAAGAAGCAGTCAATGATATGGTAAGCGAATTTGCCCCTGATTATATATTGCACTTAGCAGCATTTTCATCAGTGGCATATTCCTGGGAGCATCCTGCAGAGTGTTTTAATAACAATACAAGAATATTCCTAAACCTTACTAATGCTGTAAGAAGCCTTAAGAAGAAATGCAGAATCCTTTCAGTTGGTTCATCAGAGGAATACGGTAATGTATCTAAAGACCAGCTTCCACTTAAGGAAAGCATGAATCTCAAGCCAGTAAGTCCTTACGCTGTTGCAAGGGTTTCGCAGGAAATGATGTCTAAGGTGTTTGTTGATAGCTTCGATATGGACATAGTTCTTACAAGAAGCTTTAATCATATGGGACCATATCAGGATGAGAGATTCGTAATCCCTTCTTTCATAAGAAGAATTCTTGATGTTAAGGAGGGAGGAAGAGAGACAGGAACAATCGAGACAGGTGATACAACAATTATAAGAGATTTCGTAGATGTTCGTGATGTTGTAAGAGCATATTATGGCCTTCTTATGGAAGGAACACCGGGTGAGGTATATAACATATGTAAAGGTGAAGGTGTTGCCCTATCAGAGATTATAAGTGAGATATCTGATATCGTTGGAGTTGATATAGTAGGTAAGGTTAATCCGGAATATGTAAGACCTGACGATAACAGACAGATTATAGGATGTAGCGATAAGATTAAGAATGACATTGGTTGGGAAGCGCAGATTCCAATTAGTCAGACCTTAACAGATATGATAGAGATAATGAAGAACAATTAATAACAAAGGAGAACGAGATGGCAAAGAAAGCGTTAATCACAGGTATTACTGGACAGGACGGAAGCTACCTAGCAGAGCTTCTTCTAGACAAGGGCTACGAGGTACATGGTATTATCAGAAGATCCTCTATTCACTCAACAGAGAGAATCGACCACTTACTTAAGGCAGGAACAATAACAATTCATGATGGAGATTTATCTGATTCTTCATCAATCGTTAAGATTGTTAACAACGTTAAGCCAGATGAGATATACAATCTTGCAGCGCAATCACATGTAGGAGTGTCTTTTGATGCAGCAGAATATACAGGTGATGTTGATGCTATCGGTGTTCTTAGAATATTAGAAGCAGTTCATATGCTAGGAATGGATAAGACATGTCGTATCTATCAGGCGTCTACTTCTGAATTATATGGTAAGGTTGAGGAGGTTCCTCAGAACGAGAATACACCTTTCCATCCATACAGCCCATACGCTGTTGCTAAGCAGTATGGCTTTTGGATGATGAGACAGTATAGAGAGGCTTATGGCCAGTTTGCTGTTAACGGAATTCTATTTAACCATGAATCAGAGAGACGTGGAGAGACCTTCGTAACACGTAAGATTACACGTGCTGCCGGTCGTATTAAGATGGGAATTCAGGATAAGCTATACCTTGGTAACCTTGATTCACTTCGTGACTGGGGATATGCTAAGGACTATGTTGAATGTATGTGGTTAATCATGCAGCAGGATGAGCCTGATGATTATGTAATTGCAACAGGTGTTCAGCATACAGTAAGAGAATTTACAACTCTTGCATTCAAGTACGAATCGACCTTGAGTGGAAGGGTGAGGGCGTTAATGAGCAGGGTATTGATAAGGCAACAGGCAAGGTGCTTGTTGAAGTATCAGAAGAGTTCTATCGTCCTACAGACGTTGTTAATCTTTGGGGAGATCCTACTAAGGCTAAGACAAAGCTGGGATGGAATCCGCAGAAGACAAGTTATGAAGAGCTATGTCGCATCATGGCTGAGCACGACTTAGAGTTAGCTAAGCAGGAAGCGAAGTTGGCTGAGTAATAAAGTGAATTTGAACACTAAGCTCGCTAGATAGCGGGCTTTTTGATATTAAGGATAATTAAATGAGTGAACCTACTAAAAGAAATACGGTAATAGATTTTGCCAAAGGCTTGGCAATAGTGTTGATGTTAGCAGACCATATAATTAAAACAGGCTCTTTTATAACATCCTTTCACATGCCGTTATTTATTATTCTAAGTGGCTATTTCTTCAAGAATATACCCTTCAAAGAATATTTATTAAAAAAAGTAAAAAGCTTGTTAATACCCTATGCAATATTAAATATAATAGCATTAATATTTGTCATAATTAGAGATAGGAATAATTTTGATATCCTTGAGTTTGTCGAAAAGATAAAAAGAATATTGTTAGGCTGTGATGGCTTATCCCTAGGATGGTTTTTGATTGCACTTTTTTTGGCATCAATTATCTATTGGGTAATATATAAAGTCGCGTGGAATCACAAGATTCTCTATGCTGCATTATTAATAGTCTTGATGGTTGTAGGATGGTATTTTGGTCCTAAGATTGAAAACCATTATTATCAGTGGGATGTTGCATTAGTTTGTGTAGGATTCTTTGCTGTGGGACACTTATACAAAGAGTATGCAAGAGAGCTTCCAACATGGGCAAAAATATTGATAATAGCTATTTCAACAGGAATATGGGTTATAGATATACTAAATGGAGGAATTGTACTTTCTCTTCGAATATATCATCTATTCCCTCTTTGTGTGATTGGCGCAATAGCGGGAACATACGTAGTGCTTAAAGGGTGCAAGTATTTGGATAGAGTGCCTATAGTGAATACTTATTTTAGGTTCATGGGCAAAAACACATTACTACTTATGTACATGGGAAATGTAACAGTTACCGTGTATGATTGGAATGCCCTAGGAGACAATTTATTGATATTAATAGTATCTCAGATTGTGTTGTTCTCCGTTATAGTATGGTTGTATAACCTTGCGAAGACTTTTTTGTTAAACAGGTTAAAGAGAAAAAGTGTTTAGTGGAGTAAAGATGAAGAAAAATGTTTTTTTAGAACTACTGCGGTTTTTGGCGGCGACAATAATTGTTGGATATCATACAAAATTTGTATTTCATTCAGGCTGGATATTTGTAGAGTTCTTCTTTATTATTAGCGGTTTTTTTGCATATAAAAAGGTATTACAATATAAAGAATCAGGGGAAAGCTTTAAGGATTTTCCGGTGAAATATACTTTAAAGAAAATGTGGAGAATCTTTCCCTATACGCTTATGTCTATGATACTGTTCGTTGTATTTGAGCTTCGAGAGCAGCTATTAAATGCTGGCATAAAAACAATTGGTCGATTTGCTTTATATTTTACAGAGAATATATCACTATTAAATGCCACTGGAATGATACCTAAAGAAGTTGAATTAGGTGATGGTTGGGTAATGAGTACAATGATGATGCCAATTTTATGGTACATCATCGTGCTGTTTGTGATGTTACCTGTAATGATGTATTTAATATATTATCTGGATGAGAAAATTGGATTATGGTTATATATTTTTCTTCCAATGTTTCTGTACGGTGTTCTGATTATGTCTACAGGAACCATAGATGGTTTTCACTATGAGATGATGATATATCCAGCATTGTGTATGAGAGCTTTAGCTGGATTGTTATTAGGAGCCCTCGTATATAGAGTAAGTGTTGCGTTTCAAAATAAGATTAGTAAAAAGCGTTACTTTGTTGTTGTTTTTGGACTGATTGAAATATTAGTTTATGTCTTTGTTGCGTGTCTTGCTTCTATAGAGAACTTAAGAAATGAAATAATAGTAATTGCATGCCTTGTATTAGGCTTAGGGTTAACATTATCAGGAGCAACCTTTACATCTTATGTAAAGGGAAAAGTTATTTCATTTATGGGAGCCTTGAGCTTGCCAATGTACTGTGTACATATGATTGTTGTTGAGACGAAACCTGAGTTCTCGCCATATATGGTGTATTTGATTACTATTTGTATTTCAATTGTTATGTGGTGCATTGTACAGGGAATCACATTTGTATCCAAAAAAATAAAGAGTAATAAAGAAGAAAGTAAATAAAATGAAGTTAAAGAAAGAAATACTTGGCTGGATATTAATAGTTATTTTATGTGTTGCAATTGAAGTTTTGTTTTTCAATTTCCGCGCAATAGAATCATTGTCCTTCGAAGAAGCATCCTTTAAACCAGAATACACAGTGGAAGATGACTCACTAATTATAGAGATGAGTGATATTAATCAGCATGTTGATAATTTATTCTTAGATGTAAATCTATGTGATGAGGATTCTGAAGTAATTAGTGGAGTACCTATAGATGTTATTGTTTCAAAAACAGATGCAGCAGACTCTACATATTATGAATTGCAAAAAAGCAAAATTGTAAGTGATAACGAACAAAGTAAGTATTTGCGTTTACATTTGTCTGGCGAGAGTAAGAAGATAAAGGTTGAGTTGTCCGCTAAAGATAAAGGAAAGCTTGTTGTAAAGGATTTAGGTATAAACAAAAAAAGACCTTTTGATTTTTCTTTCGTAAGATTAATTGTATTGTTCGTTGTTTTCGTAAGCACATATTTATTTAGAAATAAATCCATATTATTTAAAAGGGATTTTTCAATAAAAAGCAAAAAGCAGATAGCGGTAATGGTTTTGTTTTTTGCCTGCTACATTCTTTTTTCTTTAGGAGTATTAAAGTGTAATTTGGCTTATGACGCATGGCGCACTGATCCAGCGCCTACCAGGCAATATGAGATGCTAACAGAATCATTAGCAGAAGGGCATTTGAATTTGGATTATGAAATAGCACCAGAACTAGATCAGGTTGATAATCCTTATGATTTTTATAGCAGAATAGAGGCTGGAGGTAATTATTTATTTGATATAGCCTATTATGACCACAATTATTATGTTTACTTTGGAATAGTTCCTGTATTGCTTGTATATTTGCCTATTTATCTAATAACAGGAATTCTATTAAAAACATATCAGGTGGTATTTGCCTTCGGAGTATTCTTGTTTATTGGAATATTCTTATTCTTATATTCATTGATAAAAAGGCATCAGTTGAAGGTTTCCTTCGGAAAGTTTTTGCTGGCAGATATTGCACTATTAATGTCGGCGGGAGGTATTGCTCTAGTTTACCCGGGAAATACATATTCTCTAGCAATATTATCTGCCATAGCATTTGTCTTCTGGGGACTGTCCTTTTGGCTATTATCATCTGACGGAAAGGGCAAAATATCAAAGCCTTTACTCGTATTAGGAAGTATATGCATGGCATTAGTTGCAGGCTGTCGACCACATTTGGCGATTTTAATATTAGCAAGCTTTGCGATTTTCTTTGAAGATATTAAGAATTCGAGATTTTTTTCAAAGAAGGGAATATGGAACGTGCTTGCAATTTCACTGCCAATTATAGTGGTTGCCATTGGTCTTATGACATATAATTACCTACGTTTTGATTCTATTTTTGAATTTGGCGCAAAGTACAATTTTACCGGAGTTGATATGACTCATCAGGTGGGTTCAGGTGTTAAGTTTATTCAAGGAATTTGGGAATATGTATTTGCACCTATTCCAATAGTTGATCATTTCCCGTATTTGCAGCTAAGAGATTTGTCATCAGATTATCTGGGTTATTTTTATCTGCACGATATGTATGGAGGAATGATATGGTTATTCCCTCTAAGCATCCTTTCTCTAGGAATTTTTTCTGCAAATAAGAAGGGTGAGTTGAAGAAGTTCGGTATCTTTTTATTTGTAATAGGGTGTGTAATTGTATTAGCAGATATATGGATGGCAGGAATAACAACGCGCTATATGTATGACTTTACATTTATATTTGTAATCATAGGTGTGATAGTTTCATTTTGGAGCACTGATAGTACAAAGAATTCTGAAGGTCGAATCAAACACTTTTTGGTTAGTAGTGCAGTACTAGTAAGCTTTTTTATTCAGGTTGTAGCTATATTGATTCCTAATATCCAAAGTGGGCTGTTATTAAGGAATCCTGATTTGTACTATTCTATAGAGATTTTGTTTAGGATGTAGTGAGTATTATATGAAAAAGATTAAAACTTATCAGTATCTTCGCGGTATTGTTATAATTCTAGTGTTGTTAGGACATAGCTTGTATATGGCAGCAGGTAGCAAATACGGTGGTTTATCTTATTTTGATTTGATTCAGGGCGAAGAATCAATGAAGGTAAACAATGCGCTGCAGCTATTTGTGGATATGATATATGGTTTTCATATGCCTTTATTCATGATGATTTCAGGCGCTGTGTATATGTATACAAGAAAAGAAATAAACTCAATAAAGGAAGTTGGAACTTTTATTTCTAAGAAAGCCAAACGCCTACTAATACCATTTGTTCTAGTAACTATTTTTTGGCAGATACCATTAAAATACATCAGTGGATATTTTACCAATGGCATAAAGGATGCAATATTTGGTCAATTATTTTTATTTGGCAATAGCCATCTGTGGTTTATAGTAGTTTTATTTATTATATTTGTAGTAGTTGCCTTTATAGAGTATTTGAACATAAGTAAAATAAGTATAGTAATTGCAGTCGCTTGTTTTATAGCAGGATACTTTCTAGAAGGAAATATGATGCTATTGTCACTGCAATACGGCTTATGGTTTTTCCTAGGTGTTCTTTTTGAAAAATACATAAGGAAGAGAATAGAGAGTGGAAAATTATTTCTACTTAAAGGATTGTTAGCTGGAATTGTATATGTTGTAGTTTTTTTCATAGGAAAAACCTATTTTTATGAGGGTTTTTATAAATACATTTATACTATAATAACAGGTATCGTGGGTTCATTGTTTATACTATACCTGGCCTTGTTTATAGAAAAAATCAATTGGACAATATTTGAAAAGATCGGAAATGATTCATTTGATTTATATCTATATTCTGATAGTATAAACTATGTATTTTTGTTTGTTGCTGCCAATTATTTTCCAGAACTGTATTCAACAGGAATAGGCAATCTTGCTGCATTTTTAATGAGGTTTGTTATTACCTTCTTAGGAGCGATAATTGTAGGGAAAATAGTTAAGGTTATTAAAAAATGGATATGGAGAAAAACATGAAAAAAGTAGTGGTAATTGGTGCTGGTCCAGCGGGTCTTACAGCAGCCTATGAGCTGTCTAAACAAAAGAAGGAATATGACGTAGTTGTTTACGAAGAGAGTGGTACCTTTGGGGGTATCTCACGAACTGTAAATTATAAAGGGAATAGAATGGATATGGGTGGCCATAGATTCTTTTCTAAAGTAGACGACGTTAATAAGTGGTGGGAAGAAATGATGCCTACCCAGGGTGCACTATCCTTTGATGACAGAGAGCTATCCAGAAAAGGAAATATAGTAAAAAATGGTCCAGACCCAAACAAAGAAGATAGGGTAATGCTCAAGAGAAATCGCCTATCACGTATTTTCTTTAAGCAGAAGTTTTTTGATTATCCAATTTCACTAAAGTTTGAGACTATTAAGAATATGGGATTCTTAACAACAATTGTTGTTGGATTCAGCTATTTAAAGGGAACAATATTCAAGAGGAAAGAAAAATCTCTAGAAGATTTCTATATAAATAGATTTGGTAGAAAGCTTTACGAGATGTTCTTTGAGAAATATACAGAGAACCTGTGGGGAAGACACCCTTCTGAGATTTCTCCTGAATGGGGAGCACAACGTGTAAAAGGTTTATCGATAATGGCAATTCTTAAGGATATTTTCCAAAAGAAGGTGGGCAAAAAGAACCGTCATGTTGAAACATCCTTAATAGAAGAATTCTCATATCCTAAGCTTGGACCAGGTCAAATCTGGGAAATAACTGCTCAGGAAATTATTAAAAACGGCGGAACAATTATTACAAATACAAAGGTTGAAAATGTTTGCACTAAGGATGATAAGGCAATAGGCGTAAACATTATAGAAAACAATGAGAAAAAGTTCGTTGAATGTGATTATGTAATATCTTCAATGCCTCTTAAGGATTTGGTTGTTGGAATGAATGACGTTCCAAAATCAGTTCGTAAAATAGCAGAAGGCTTGCCTTATAGAGATTACGTGACAGTAGGTATTCTTGTTAAGAAATTAAAATTAAAGAATAAAACTAACATCCCTACATTAAACGATATTATTCCAGATAATTGGGTATATGTTCATGACCGTAACGTTACCATGGGTAGATTCCAAGTATATAACAACTGGTCTCCATATATGGTAAAGGATCCATATAATACAGTATGGTTAGGCTTGGAGTATTTTTGCGACGAGGGTGACGATTTCTGGAATATGCCTAACAAGGAAATCGCCAAGCTTGGCGCTAAAGAAATAATTAGAATGGGATTGGTAGAATCGAAGAAGGATTTACTTGATACGCATGTAGAGCGTGTAAAAAAGGCATATCCAGCATACTTTGATACATATGCTCACATTGATGAAGTAAAGGATTACTTGGCAAAATTCCCTAATATTTTATGTGTAGGTAGAAATGGTCAGCATAGATACAATAATATGGACCATTCAATGTGTACTTCCTTTGAAGCAGTAAAAAATATTAAAAACAACGTAACTGATCATACTAATGTCTGGTCGGTAAATACGGAGGCAGAATACCACGAACAATAATAGAAAGGGCAAATTGCCAAATTTTTTGGTGATGCGTTGTTGTAAATGAAAGCAGTAAACATTATTAATAAAATCATATACGGATTAATTGCCATAATGTTTTTATATATTATTGGAATTAATTTGCTAATGAATAGAAGAGACCAATATTGGGCTTATTATGATTTTTCTGTTTCTAAGTGGATATTGTTTTTTGTTGCGATGGCGATTGTGGCTCTTATATTATTCTTTGTGAGTAAGTTAGCTAAGAAAGAGAAAGCAGATAACAAAAAATATCTGCTTTTCTTAGTAATATCATCGATTGTCTTGTTGATACTTCAGATTATTATTGTAAAAAACATATTCTTTCAAGTTGGATGGGATGTGTCTTATTTGAAGGAGGCGGCAGAACAATATGTTGATAATAATTTAGATGAGTTTCATAAGCATTATTTTGAGAAGAATCCTAATAATGTATTTATGTATGTGTTAACAATTGGTTTTATTAAGATCGGAAAGTATATAGGCTTTAATGGATATAAAGCCTTAGTATACTTTGGTGTGGTTTTAAATAATATATCTGTTCTAATGACATCACTTGTTGTATATAAGGTTTCAAAGAAACGTACTTGGGGATACGTTTCTTACCTTTTATCTGTCTTGTTGTTTGGGCTTTCACCATGGATGATAGCTCCTTATTCTGATATTTTTTCTATTCTTGTACCGGTACTAAGTCTTTACATTTTTCTTGTTGTAAGAGATTCGAAAATCAAATGGTTTATAAAGCCAATTCTCGTTGCAATATTGCCGAGCTTTGCTTATGCAATAAAGCCAACAAATCTATTTATTTTATTTGCCATAGCGCTTTTTGAACTAATTCAAATAATAAGTAAACCAGACAGATTAAAATCCTTCCTTAAAATATTAATTGGTATTGGTGTGGGAGTAGCAGTAATCTTTTTGACAAAAGCAATAACATATAAAACCATTGATTATAAGGTTAATGATAATGTCGTTATGCCAATGAGCCATTACTTATTATTAGGCTCACATTATAATATGGCGGGTCAATATAATGGTTTTGATGATGACTATACCTGTAGCTTTACAAGTAAAGAAGAGAAGTCCAAGGCAGATATTGCTAAAGTTATAGAGCGATATAAAGAGATGTTTCCTATACAGTATATGCAGCACGTATGCAATAAAACATTTCTTAATTATACTAATGGTATTATGGGATGGGGAAAAGAGGCTGGATTTGTACAGGAGCTGTACGAAAACGATTCAGCATTGGCAAACTCATTACGAAGCTTTTATTATGTGGGTGGAGATGTTGTTTTAAGAGAAGAAAATGCCTTTCCTGAAGGAGGAGATAATTTCTCGATTTTTGCCAACCTATCTCAAATAATATGGTATATGGTTTTGATTTTGTGCTTTGTTCAATCCATAAGAATGTGTTTTACAAAAAAACCCAATCAAGAAGATGAAGATGTGCCTGTTATTGCAGGAATTACGATTTTGGGATTATTTGTATTTTTAACTTTGTTTGAAACAAATGCAAGATATATATTTTCTTTGTTGCCTATATTTATTGCTTATATTTTTGCAATTAGACAGCAGGAAGAATAAGGTTATTGGAGAAATGTATGGAGCTTAAGAAGAAAAAAGCCTGGTTTTTAGGATTTTTGGCTGTTATAGAGATATTGCTTTTCCTAAGGGATTATGGTGGATATGTTAATTCATATAATTCATCTATCTTTGCCTTGTCATATAAATATGGTTTTATCTCAAGGGGACTAAGCGGAACAATTTTTCGTTTAGTAAATAAGGTTCTTCCTTTTGATATTATGAGTTATAACGGAGTATTAAGATATTCACAGGTTGTTACAGCCCTATTTATGATACTCGTTTGGCTGTTTTGTTTTTATATTATATACAAATCAAATGAGAATAACTATAGACATATCCAAATAGTATCAGTTTTACTTGTTGTATTCTCGATTCCCTTCTTTTCTAATTCCTTTAATTTTGGAAGAGTAGATATTTATCTAGTAGCAACAGCAGTCCTTTGTGTTTTGATTTTATTGTGGCGAAAAATGGAATGGCTTATAGTACCTCTTTCTTGCTTTGCCGTAATGTTTCATCAGGCATACGTGTTTATGTTCTTCAATGTAACACTAGTGATTCTGATTTATAGATTTATCGAATCAGATAAAAAAGGACGAATAAAATATTTAGTATTGTTTATATTATCATTTGTAGGGGCATCGGCATTATTCTTATACCTTAATTTCTTCGCACATACAACGGATATAAGCATATACAATAATGTGGTAGAGGATGCTGTAACACTGTCTAAGGAAGATGAGGGATATCACAAGGCCTTATTGCAGCACGAGGTGCTTGGTATAGACCCTACAACGTCAGAATGGGAACATCATCTTAAGAACTTTATTGAATTTCCTATTTTTGCATTAATAATGCTGCCATATATAATATTGGTGGTTCGTGTATTTGTAAATACTATAAAAAATGCGCCACAGAAGATAGACAAATTCAAGTATGTAGTTCTAGCTATTGGTGTTTTGACAATATTGCCTAATCTGATTCTTAAGGTGGATTATGGTAGATGGATGTTTTCAATAATAGTTTATTATATTTTGATTTTTGCATTTTTAATTGCAACAAGAGATAAGCAGTTTACTATAGCACTTAATGGTGAAATTGATAGAATTAAAGCAAAGCCCTTTGTGCTTATCTTTTATGTTCTGCCGCTAATGGTTACCCCAATGTGGGACGTAAATATATGTATGGTATCAGCACATCTTGCTGGAGACTTGAATAGTAATTTATTACATTTATGGGTAGACTAGGAGACCTATACTAATGAATAGTAATGCTAAGATAAAAAAGCAAAACTTAATATTTCTATTGACCCTTGTAGTATTTGCAGTATTATGCTTTCTTAAAGACTTTGGAAGCGCTATGAGTCATTATAATTCCACCTTATATTCTTTTTCATATAAGTATGGTTTTATTTCGAGAGGATTTGTGGGTTCCTGCTATCACGCTCTTAATAAGATAGTGCCAATAGATTTAATGACATATCAAAGCCTATATGTCTTTTCCATTGCAATGACCATAGTCCTTTTATTGACTATTTTCCTGTTCTATTATTATTGCCTGAATAAATGCAGTGAGGAGAACTTACACAATATTAGAATGCTAATAGTATTCTTTTCTGTATTTACATTCTCTAATTTTTGGACAGCAGAGAACTTAGGAAGAATAGATATTTATTTTATTATACTTCTTCTTATATCTGTAATACTAGTTGTTGAAGACAAGCTGGCATGGCTGGTGATTCCACTAATTGGAATATGTATGTGCGTTCACCAGGGCTTTACATTTACAAATGCTAATTTAATACTTGCGCTCTTGTTCTTTAGGGCAATGACAAGTAAAGAGAATAATACCAGGAAGAAATATTTAATATTTTTTATAATTACATTTGCAGAAATAAGCGTTCTGTTTTTATATTTCGAACTGTTTAGTCATATGAGTGACACTGGAGTTGTTAATGAATTAATAAGTACCAGTATGAATCTTTCAAAAAGTGGCCATGATTACAATGAAACTATACTTAATCATGAGATTTTGGGGCAGGGAGTGTTTGAGGATGAAATAGGTTATCACATAATTAATCTTAGAGAATTACCATTTTTCTTAATAACATTTTGCCCATACATTATTATTTTTATTATCTTTGCTAAGAGGCTTCTCAAAGGAGAAAAGGGCACACAGCTGCTTGGATATTTAGCAGTTGTGTTAGGAGGTCTTACTTTGCTGCCGGAGATGATACTTAAGGTTGACTTTGGAAGGTATGCATACTATACATTTTTCTATTATATTTTGATTGTTATCTGTCTGATTGTTATGGGAGATAACAAGACAATAGATGCCTTTAATAGTGTAAAGCAGTCAGTGAACAAAAAAATCAGTTTTGGAAAACTACTAATAGTTTATCCTTTGATATTTATGCCATTTTCAGATTGGTTTATATCAGATATTACTTTAAGACTTTGTGATATATTTTTACCGGGGTGGCTCTTTAAATAAGAATTGTTATGAAAAAAATATTTGCAGATGATAAGAAAAGAAACAATATAATATTTGGATTTTTGTGGGCAATACTTGCCGTAGGTTTGTTTTTAACATGGTATGCTCATTGGTGCAAAACATATAACACATCATTACTTGCCATATCCTATAAGTATGGTTTTACATCGAGAGGACTTATTGGAACTATATATCAGACACTAGGCTCATTTCTAGGAGTTGATATATGGACATACGGAGCCGCTAAGAATTTTTATTTGCTATGCACAGCGATATTCTTTGGCTTATTTGCAGCTGTAATGGTAATTGCCTTAAGAAAAACAGGCAAAAGTGAGAAAAAAATAATGCAGTATCTCATACTTCTTCTTACGATATTTACTGTGCCAACCTTTGCCTGTGAATTTAACTTTGGAAGAATAGATATTTTTATGCTAGCATCAAGCCTGGCTGCAATTTTACTACTCTTAATAGAGAAAGCAGAATGGCTAGTTATACCCCTTAGCGCATGTGGAGTTATGTTCCATCAGGGATATGTATTTATGTTTTACAATATTGTTCTTGTGGTTCTTTTTGTGAAGATTATAGATTCTGACAAGAACAAGAAGCGAAAATACATAATCATCATGGTGCTGTCAATTTTAATCTGCTGCGCCTTATTTATATGGTTCCAGATTATTTTTAGAGGTGGTGCACAGGAGTATTTCGATGAAATCCTAGAGAATGCCAAGCTGGTAGGAAGAAATGGAAAGGCTCATACAGATTTAATACGTGCAGAGATACTTGGTATTGATTTGACAGAAGAAGAGAGAAAATACAGACACTGTAATGTTGAAGAAATAATTGCCTGGATTGTGCTTATGTGTCCGTATATATTTATTGTGGCAAGGACATTTATAAGCCTGATTAAAAAGCAGAAAATGTTTTGGCATAAAATGAAATATTTGGCGTTGGGTATTGGTTCATTAACAATGCTTCCTGACTTTTTGTTCAAGGTAGATTTTGGCCGTTGGACCTATGCAGTGGTTTGCTACTATATGCTTGTCTTTATAGTAATGATAGCCCTAAGAGACAAGGATTTTATAGAAGAAGTACATAGGGATGTTAGTACTGTGCGTGGCAAGGTGTTTACGCCACTCTTATTTGCCTATCCGATGCTTTTTGTACCATTTAATGACATTGTTATATCGGAGTTGGTGGATAGAGTTTGTATTTTGGTAAGAAATATTTTTTAGGAATAGGGTATGCAGAAGATATTACAGGATGAAAAAAAACGAAATATGTTTTTGTTTCTGGTTATATGGGGAATTATCACCATAGGACTTTTCTTGAGAACCTTTGACTGGATGGCAAATTCATATAATACTTCAATTCTAGCGATTTCGTATAAATATGGTTTTACATCCAGGGGATTAATAGGAACAATATATCAGTTTCTAGGAAATCTCGTAGGCGTAGATATTTGGAATTATTTTGTTGCATTAAAGTTCTATGTTATATGTACTATAGTTTGTTACATTGCATTTGCAATTATGATGCTTCTGTTTCTTAACAAAACTAGCATTGACAACAAAAAAATGCAGCAGTATTTGATATTGATAAATACGATATTCTTCATAACCATGTTTGCCACAGAGAAGAATTTTGGCCGAATAGATATGTTTATGCTGGTGCTAACGATTCTTGCGGCCTACTTAATTGCCATAGAAAAATATGTATGGCTTGTAGTTCCGCTTACGGCTGTATGTGTTATGTTCCATCAGGGATATGTGTTCATGTTCTATAATGTGGTGCTCGTTCTTCTGATCTATAGGATACTAACTAAAGAGGGAAAAGAACGCAATAAGTATATAATAGTATTTGCGCTTTCTTTAGTGATATGTGCTATTTTGTTCTTCTGGTTTCAGGTAGCATATAGGGGAGGAGCCCATGATTATTTCTATGAGGTAAGAGAGCATGCAACCACTATGGGAGTTGAAGGCAAGCCTCATGATGAATTGTTGCGGGCTGAGCTTTTGGGAGTAGATTTACATGATGAAGAATTAAAATATAGATTAAGTAACGTAATAGAGCTAATAATCTTCCTTGTTTTTTTCTCTCCCTATATTATATTTGTGGGAAAAGTACTTATAAGAACTATAAAAAAACAAACAGAGCTTTCAAGGAAGCTAATATACTTAGCAGTTGCTTTAGGACCTTTGACGTTGCTTCCCGATTATATATTTAAGGTTGATTATGGAAGATGGACATTTGCTGTTGTAACCTATTTCTTGCTGATATTTATATTTATGTATTCTATTAATGAAAGAGACATAATAGAAAGTGTAGATGAAGGATTAGAACGCATTAAGAATCGAGTGTATAGACCGTTTGTTTTTGTTATGCCACTTCTTTTTGTGCCATTTATGGATGTGGCGGTTACTCAATTTACAGACCGTTTGTGTGTGCTATTTAGAAATATTGTTGGTATTTAGGAGATATGATGAAGAGTTTTTTTAAGAGTAAAGATTTCTTGTTTTTGGTTTTGCTAGGAGTATTTGGAATTCTATTTGTGATATGGAGCTTTGATGGCAATATAATTCCACAGAATACAACGCTTTATGCCATGACGTATGAATATGGATTTGTATCAAGAGGCTTACTAGGAACTATATGGACTTATATAGGCAAGCTAACCGGGCTTAACACAATGTCATATAATGGTATATATGCATTGTCGAAGCTATTTCTTGTTATATTCTGTATTGTTTTAATGATATTCTTCCTTCAGATTATTCTTAAGACAAAAGAAGAAGATAAAAAATATATGTACTACCTTATTGTGTTTTTCTCCATTTTTAACTTCCCTATGTTTTCAGGAGAGCATAATTTCGGTAGGGTGGATGTAGTACTTGTTATACTGACATTTATTTGCTGCATATTAATTGTTCAGGGATTCTTAGAGTGGCTTGTGCCGATTCTGTGTGGTATTGCCATGCTGTTCCATCAGGGATATGTATTTATGTATGTAAATATTGTCCTGATTCTGTTGCTGTTTAAAGCATTAAAGGATTCATCGAAGATTTCAAAAAAATATGCCACCCTATTTATTATTACTCTTGTAGTGGTTTCGGTTCTGTTTATTTATTTTGAGTTTATTTCTTCCTACAACTTGACAGAGTCACAAGCTACACATATAGTTGAATACGCCAAAAGCCTGTCTGCAAATGGTAGTGATTATAGTGTGTCCTTGATTGACCATGAAGTTTTTGGCAAAGATGTATTTGAGGCTGAATGGCCATATCACTTAGTATGCTATATAGAAACGCCGATTTTTTTGGTTCTCTTTTCACCATATATTGTTTTATTTGTATTATTCTTTAGAAACATTTTAAGGGAGACAAAAGGGGACAAGCTTACCTATGTTAAGTATCTTTTCTTGCTTTTAGGAGGAGCGACTAATATACCAGAGATAATCCTTAAGACTGATTATGGAAGATATGCGTATTCATTAATATTCTATTATCTTGGAGCAATTCTTTGCTTAATGGCAATGGGTGATAAGATAATATGGAATAATGTTAAGTCTCTTATGCATACAGTCAAATCCAAAATATATGTAGCAGAGATATTAGTAGCATATCCTATAGTATACATGCCGTTTTATGATGTATATATCTGTAAAGCAATGGGAAGATTTGTATATCATTTTTTCGGGCTTTAAGGAAAGAATAGGAGTATAGATTAGAAGTTAAATGGAATTCTTGCTTAGAGACAATCAAAAAGAAAAAATACAGGCTGTAAGAGCTATTGCTATTTTTATGGTAATAGTAACTCATACTGTTCTTTTTAATCCCTATGAGTTATATGTAAGACCATTTGTTAATCCGGCAGTTGGAATATTTATATTTCTTTCGGGACTTTTGACCAAGGAAGAAATACAAGGCAAAGAGATACTTTCCTTTTATAAGAGAAGGCTTCTTCGTGTATTTATTCCATACACATTGTGGTCCCTTATCTACGTTGTGTTTCAAGGAAGCTATGATACAGCAATAAAGGATTATCTAACAGGTAATTGTTGTAGCACCTTTTATTATATTCTTGTCTATATGCAGCTAGTTGTAATTGCTCCACTTGTAGGAAAGCTTATTCGTTCTAAGCTATGGTGGATTGGCTTTATAATAACTCCGGCTGCCATAATAGCCGAATATATATTAGCTTACTGTGGCATAAATCTTACATACCCATATAATATTAACAACTTTTTAGTTTGGTTCATTTTCTTTTACATGGGAATGTTTATAAGAATTAGGTATAAGAATAAGAAGAAGGTTTCGTCAACAAGGATAAATGTAATATGTATAATACTAATACCTTTATGTATTGCACTTGAATTGCTAGAAGGTCATTTTTGGCTATCAATGGGAAGAGATGATTTCGCCACTACGCAAGTAAAGCTTTCTGCTATGTGTACAGCAATAGTGGCGTGTATTCTTATAGCCTCAATTATACTTAATAATAGCGAGAGAAAACCCTTTAAACTATTTGTCTTAATAGGAGATACATCATTTGGGTTATATCTGACACATCAGCTTTTGATTGGGATATGGGGAAGGTACTTTCCTAATCTTATAATTGCAAGTGATTATTGGTTTATTATTGAAGCGGTTATTGTACTAATAATTGGATTTATTATTATTTATATATTACAGAGGATTCTTGGGAAGAAGATAGGTCGTATATTAGGAGTGTATTAATGAAATACTTTGATAAGAGAGAAAAAATATTACTAGGTATAACATTTGTTATAAGCCTGTTATACGTATTTACTGTATCACATATAGATTGCAACACAATAACCATGTGGGGATATGATTTATTGAAAACAATTTTTGATGGTTCAGTTAGTCGTTATCCTGAGTATACTCATGAGATGCATTATTTGCCTAATAATTATAGTTTGTTTGATAATTTAATAACGGCAACATTTTTGTTGCCAGTTTTTTTGGTGGAATTCTTTGCTGGAATTGCTATTAATTCTGTTGTATATGATATATGGTTCAAAGTACTTATTATTGCAGTACATATCATAGATATTATAATTTTGTATAAACTGTTAGATATGCTCAAGTTTGATCAGGCTAAGAAGATTAAAGGAATAATCTTATATATGCTTTCTTCAGTGGTATGTATAGGTGTAGTAGGCAAAGGACAGGTAGATATATTTACTGTTACATTTATTATGTTAGGAGCAATATGCTTCATTAGAGAGAAGTATATTTATATGTCAATCCTTTTAGGACTGGCCTTTTTGACAAAGCCATTTGCACTGCTTGTAATTGCTCCTTTTTATCTTCTGGCAATATCAAGGTTCAGAGAAAGAGTATTCTTATATGGAATCATATCTGTAATACCATATGTGTTGGATTATACAGTAACAAGGATTATTATGCCAGGCTACGCCGAAATGAAGGCTCTTAATGCAGAAATATATAAAGAGGCGGAAGGGTCAACCAGAATTGAAGAATTATTCAGTGTTCGTATAAATAGCGTATATGTTTTTATTGCAATAGTACTTATTATCTGTTTTATAGCCTTTAGAAAGGGCAAGAATCAGGAGATTGGCTTAAAGGATTATTTGTTTTATCCAACCCTTATGTATATAGCTTATGGAATCTTTGTTACTCCTTCTTGTAACTGGTTTATAACAATTATTCCTGCTTTGATTATAATGGGTCTAAGCTTTAAAAAAGAAGAAGATTTTGAATTATTATATTTTGGATGTAATATGGGCGTTATTGTATATATTATCTTTTCAGAGAGATTCTTTAGACCAGGAATAAAATATACATTTCTGAATTTGCTTGGGTTTGATAATGGCCCATCATTTATATATGAAAGCTTAAGTGATAATAGAAAAATGTTTTTAATAATTGGCGCTACCATTTATTTAATATGTATGCTTATAATTTGTGCGGTGTACTATATAGAGAAATCTAATTATTACAAGCCAAAACTTACTAATAGAGAAGCAGCAAAATGGTATAAAAATACTTGTTTTTATATTCAATTTATACCAGTGATTTCATATCTCATTATGAATTATGTGACAATTACAAATGTCTAAAGAAGCATATAATAGCTACGAAAAGAGATACTATGATACAGTTCAAGAAAATACTAATAATAATAACTGAGATATTTATAATAGCTACAGCCTTGTTTTTAGCATTAGTTGTATTTTTAATAAAGCCTGATAAAGAAAGCTATGTATTTGACCTTTCTCAACAGGTTTTTATTTCGGATGTTGTTCCTAATGTAGTGTGGCTGGTGGTTTTCCTTGTAATACTGTTGGCTTTCTTGTTTCTTTTGAAAAGAAAAAGTGAGATAGAGGATATATTACCAAAAAGGTTTTTAATTATTGCTAGTATTTTGCTATTAGCTTTACAAATGCTACTAGTATATTCAATATATTTTGTTGTAGGAAATGACGCTGGAATCGTTGCAAAAGGGGCGCAATATTTTGTAGATGGTACTTTTGATGAGTTTTATAATTTGCGTTATTTTCAATATGCTCCTAATAATCTTTACATTTACGTATTCTATATAATTGTTTTTAAAATCTCTAATATCTTTAATTTAAACGCAAGCCTTTTATTAGCAGTGATATCAGCGGTGTTTGCTAACATATCGGTTTTACTATCGGCGCTTTGTGTATGGGAGATAACGAAACGAAGAAGTTATGTCTATTTTTCATATATTGTTGGTGCTCTTCTTTTTGCTTTACAAGCATGGATTGTTGTTCCATACACTGATTCTCTTTCAATTGTATTTCCGATTCTAACATTATATATTTATCTAAAATTGCGTGATTGGAAGGGGAATCTGATAATAAAATGGCTGATAATATCAATTGTTCCTATGATTTCATATTCTCTGAAGGCGTTGAATATTATTATTATAATTGCCATATTGATTTCAGCTTTTTTACACAAGAAAGAAGGATTAAAGAAGGTATTAATGTCATTGGCAGGTGTGATGGTCGCTTTTTTGATCGGCTTCTTACTACATTTTTGTATTGAAAAGGCTGTAGGTGTTACTCCAGACGACAACAAAAAGCTGGATATTTCATGGTATCTTTTGCTAGGGTCTAATTATGAAACATATGGTCAGTTTAATTTTGGTGATTATAACTTGATCTTTTCAGATGATGAATTGGAAGTAAGAAGTAGTGAGGCATTAGAATGTGTAAAAGAAAGAATAGCAGATATGGGGATACTTGGAATAGCTAGACATTGGATTAATGAAAGCCATGTATTCTTTAATGACCCAACATTTGGATGGGGTGTGGCAGATAAGACTTTTGACTATGTTCCAGAGGAAGAAGGTAGATTGTCACAGTTTATCAGAGATTTTTATTATCCTGTAGCAGGGTATGGATTTGTGATGAATAATCAGGTAGATGGATATGGAAATAATTATTGGATATATATTGTGCTCAGACAGATAATATGGATACCAATTATATCATTAATGTTGTTTTATTTTATATTTAAAAGAAACAAAGAAGAAGTCGCAGGAATACTGTCATTAACCTTTGTAGGAATTTTTCTGTTTTCCATGCTCTTCGAGACAAGCTCACGTTTGTTAATAAGCTATTTGCCTGTTTTTGCCGTGATTGCTATCCTTGGTTTAAGTGAAATGGTTGATTTGCTAAGGAAGAAAGTAATAGAGAAAATAACAAAAAAGAGGCCAGTGAAGTGAGGAAGCTGATATGAATATATCAAAAAAGGATAATAATAGCATTTCTTTTTGGCGAATAGTATTTACGCTTCTTATTGTGATGCTTCATTGTGGATATACACAGGGAGGATATATTGGCGTAGAGTTTTTCTTTCTAGTATCTGGATTTTTGTTAGGGAAAAGCTATTATGGCAACGAACAAACGTCTATTAAGCAATATGCAAAAAAAAGAATTATAAGATTATATCCAATGTATTTGATTGCAATAGTAATATTTGTATCATTGCTTTCTATACTAGAATTTTATTCCCAGGATTTTTCAGGAAGACTGTTTTTTGTAAGTATAATTGAGAAAATAGCAGCAAATTGGAAAAGTATCTTTATGCTCCAATTGTTTGGGCCAGGACCGATTACTATTAATGCACCGGCGTGGTACGTGGTTGCATTATTCTGGGTTTCCTTGGTATATTACTTTTTAATGAAAATTATACCGAAGAAAGGACTTAATATCTTTGTTGCCATCACCTCTGCAGCAGTATTGATATATTGCTTTATATTTGTAGGTCATTTGGATTTGTGGGAGGAAAAGACCCTTTTTATAAGTCAGGGTATTTTCAGAGCATATGCAGAAATAGGTCTTGGTATATTATTATATAATCTAAAGGGAGTAATAGAGAAAAGAATACAAATAAAAGCAAAAATAGCTTTTGTTGTTGAGATAATTGGATTTGTAGCTATTCTTATTGTTACTATTTTTACAAACCACACCCGGCTTGATTATCTTCTGCTTTTGATTATGGCAGTGTGCGTCTTCTTGTCATTTTCAGAACATGAAGGTACTTTGTTTAAGAATAAGGTTATTAAAAACATAAGTGGATATACATATGGAGTATACATGAATCACTCCATTTTTGTTTTTTTACTTATGACATTTGCCATACCTTTTGATACTCCACATCGGATTGTTAAGTTACTATGGGTTCTATTTGCGGCTACAGTGTGTGGAGTACTTTCAGAAACCCTGATACGTATAACTATGAAGAGATTAAATAAGATGAATAAAAAATCAGTATACTGTGGCATTGTTATGTTCGTTGTATCAATATTATGGATATATAGTCTTAGGGACATTAGAGGTTCTCTTTTGACATATATTATTATCGCGATTGTTTCTGTAGTAATGTGTATACGAACTCGAGACAAAATTGACAAAACATCAGTTAAAATGGTAGTTTTCTTAATTGCGTTGTTGCTGTCAGGCCTAGTAGCTTTAGGTAATTATTATGTGTTCGACGATTTTATTGGAGTTAGGAAGTATGCTGCAATAGTTTTAATGCTTGTTACAGGCTTTTTTGTTTTTTATTATATTTTTAGATTTGGATATGTGCATTTAAAAGATTTTACATTTAATACAAAAAGAGAATGTAAATTATCTAGCGGCATCCTATGTATATCTGCATGTGTGATATTTATATTAATTAATGTTCTAATGCTTATTCTATGTAAGTATCCGACAGATTATTTCTATGATTCATTATGGCAGTTAGGTGAGATTAAAACAGGAAATTATACAAACCATCATTCCATATACCATACTTGGCTGCTTGCACTGTTTTGTAAAATGGGTTATGCCACCGGAATTGGACTGGCTAATGCATTATTCATATACACCATATTTCAAATAGTTATAGTAGGACTAATTGTTGGCTATTACATTAAGACATTGTATGAGATGAGGGCACCAATAGTGCTTATAGTATTAAGCTATGCATTTATGGTTTTTAATCCTGTCAGCCTGAAGTATGCGACCTTAGTTAATAAAGATCAGTTATATTCATATATGGCTCTTTTGTTCCTACTAGCACTAACACGTATTATTCTTAGTATTGGACATGCAAATAAAAGGGATTGGATATATATGGTAATAGGAGGATTGGGATTTGGACTGTTTCGAGGAAATGGATTTGTAATTCTTCTTGCGACTATGATAGCGGCATGTATAATGAAAACGCAGGTAAGAAAAAAACTTATAGCAACCTTTGCCTCTTTGGCAGCGGTAATACTTATTCTTAATATTCCAGTAAGAGCTGCTGCAGGTGTTAAGCCTACGGAATTTTCAGAACAGTTATCTATTCCAATTCAACAGGTAAGTCGCGTTGTTTATGATGGTTGTGAGCTTACGGATGAAGAAAAAGATATGATTTTTACGCTTGTGGAAGAGGACGTAATTAAGGAACAGTATATGCCACATATTTCCGACAATATGAAGGGAATAATTCAGATTCACAAGAGGGATGATTATTTTAAGGAAAATATTATTGACTACGCAAAACTGTATATAGAACTTGGAACTCAATATCCCGCTGAATATGTTAAGGCATGGGTGGATCAGACCTACGGTTATTATACACCAGGGTATGGTAATTCATCTCTGGGATTTGGACCTTGTGATCCAAATGGTCAGGTGTGGTTAGATATTATATACGAAATAGAATACGACAGAAAAATCATTATTCCAAGTCTTGTTGATTTCTTAAACAATTATGCTAAACTATTTGAGAATAATCCTATTCTTTATCAATTCCTTGAAATTGGTGGATTAGTGTATTTGACACTTTATTTGTTTGTAATTAAGATATGGAAGAGGAATAAGACTTTATTTATTGAAATGGCGGGGCTAATATCCGTTGCAACACTTTTAATCGCAACGCCCTTAAGTACATCTATAAGATATACATATTTGGTATTTTTAGCAATATATCTTTCTATAGCGACAACCTTTTACAAGAACAATAAAGGGGAAGCAGAAGGTATTATAGATGCAAAATTAGAAGAAGGAGAGTAAAAGTATGAAGACCTACGGTGTAATTATGGCAGGTGGTGGTGGAACAAGATTCTGGCCACTTTCAAGACATGAAGTTCCAAAGCAGCTTCTCAATTTATCGGGAAAAGAGAAGATGATTAATGAGACGATTGACAGGGTGGCTACCCTTGCAGACAAGGATGATATATTCGTAGTTACGAATGTTGATCAAGTGCCAGGAATGAAGACTGCAACTACAGGAAGACTTAAGGAAGATCACATATTATCGGAGCCTTCTGCCAGGAATACAGCAGCGTGTATTGGATATGCAGCATTTGAAATTGTTAAGAAATATGGTGATGGAATAATGTGCATTTTTCCATCAGATCATTTCATTAAGGATGAAAGCGCATTTACAAGAATCTTAAAGGAGGCAATCAATGTTGCACAAAAAGGAGCCCTTGTAACACTTGGTATTACACCTACGTTTCCATCAACAGGCTACGGTTATATTAAGTTTGATAAGAGCGAGACTACACTTGATAAAAAGGTAGTAGAATTCAAAGAGAAGCCTGATGAAGATACTGCTAAGAAATACGTGTCTTCTGGAGAGTATTCATGGAATTCAGGTATGTTTGTATGGCAGGCATCTGTTATCTTAGATGAATTCAAAAACCTTCTTCCTGATGTGTATGAATGTCTTGAGAAGATTGGTGATGCTCTTGGAACAACTAAGGAAGCTGAGGTAATCAACGAAGTGTATCCAACCATTCCGAGCATATCCATTGATTATGGAATCATGGAAAAATCAGACAAGGTTCGTGTAATATCAGCAGAAATGGGATGGAACGACGTTGGAAGCTGGGACAATCTCGGTGTGCTCTATGATGAAGATTCAAATGGCAACATTACTGCAGGAGATTTCTTAGGAATTGATACTAAGAATTGTATAACATATTCTAGCAAACGTCTTATATCTACCATAGGAGTGGAAGACTTGATTATTGTAGAGACTGATGATGCTATTATGGTAATTGATAAGAACCGTGCTCAGGATGTTAAGAAGATAGTCGATTCCCTAAAGGATCAGGGTAGAAATGAGCTACTATAGAAAGTGAGTATTGCGATTTAATGCGAGTAAAATATATTGATTATATAAAATGTATTGCAATATTGTGCGTAATAGTTATTCATTTGTGTGGAAGGTATAGATACGCAACCGTATCCGCCGAGGAATATATGGCTACTTTTGTGCTGGCATGGATTGTAAGAATTGGGGTTCCCTTATTCTTTATGTGTACAGGAGCACTATTCCTTCACATTAAGGAAATGGATATAAAAAAGCTTTTTACAAAAAACATTCCGAAGTTAATTGTCTGTTTGATGCTATATTCCTTTATATATTCTGCGTTTATGAAAAGGGACCTTTTAATAGGACAGGAAATGGGCGTGCTTACGTTCATTAAAGAAACAATAAAGGAAATAATTGGAGGAGATGGGGCCGCTTCATTATGGTATCTATACGCCATAATATGTGTATATCTAATGCTACCTATTTTTAGGGTGATTGTTGATAATGCCAGCAAGAAGCTTATAGAATACTATCTTATTATGTGTTTTATAGCCGCTGTTTTGCTTATGTTTATTAATGTGCCTCAATTAGCAATTTTTGCTGGTTGGACACACGATATGAAATATATCTGGTTGTTCTGCGGGTATTCAATATACATTGTAGGCGGAGCCTATATAGCGAAGTATGATATTTCGAAAAAGGTAAGATATGTAATATATGCTTTGGCGGCGATTTCATTGTTCTTTGTTGAGGTTTCCAAAAAACAGTTTGAAGGAAATCCTGCACCAGGGGCCTATAATATTAATGATTATCTTTCACCACTTACAATGATTTATGCTATTGCAGCGTTTATCTTAATAAAAGAATGCTGCTCAAGGAAAAAGGAAGATGGCAAATTATATCCAGTTATAAAATATATTTCCCAGAATACTTTGGGTATATACTTGATACATAGCTTGATTGTTGACACACTAGAAATTGTGTTACCTCTTAATGGTAATTTATTTGTAGTGATTCCTGTTCATTTTGTATTAGCGTTACTAATAACGGTTTTAATAGTATTTGTTCTAAAGAAAATACCTTTTGTTGGAAAATGGGTTGTGTAGATAGAACCAGATTAATTATATAATATATCCTATGACAACAAATACACTAATAAGCAGGCTTGGTATAAAGGAAAGTATTGTGGTAAGTAGAGGATGAGTCTTTTCGTCCTCTATTTTACTATTATAATTTCTATGTAAGATAATAACTGATACATCGTAAATATGTGCAAGGAGAATGAGGATTATTTATAATTAATAGGATAAGAGAGGAAGAAGTTATGAAAAAGTATTGTTCAAGACTGGATTTGCTACGCTTCCTAGCGGCCCTTGCGGTAGCATTTTTCTTTCACTATATTATTGTCTTTGGCGATTCTCCAGTAGGTGGCAATATAATAGGAGATGCACTTAATAAGTATGGCGGATATGTTGTAGAGCTTTTCTATGTCGTATCGGGCTTTGTTATGTATATAGCATATTCTGAGCGTATTAGAGAAGGAAATACCGTTTTCACAAAATATTTGACTGATAGAATAGTAAGATTATATCCAGCAATGATTATATCCGTTATTGTAACTATAATACCTATGTGGCTCGGATATGCTTTTTGGGATGAAGCAGTAGCTAACGACAGTGCTGTTACTTTATTAGCAATATTTCTTAATCTGTTGGGATTAAATGGAGGAACTGTTTTAGGCTTTACGTCCTTGACATCAGTTAACGGCCCTTCCTGGTATATAACAGTGCTTCTTATCTGTTATTTATTATTCTATGGAATTATTAAACTGTGCCGTGGCTCTAAAGGGGCAGAAAATGTAGCATTTATGGTTATGATTATTCTTGGGATATTCTTCTACATGAATCCTTTGAATATACCAATGATGTTCGTATGCTGTGCAAGAGGATATGTATTCTTCTTCATAGGAATATTCTTAGCACAGATTTATGGCAAGAGTAACTGGATAGGAAATCTTGTTATGTGTGCTATAAGTATAATAATGGTTTGGATGTATTTCTTTGCCAGTGAGCACGGACTTTTTATGAGTGACAGCTTAGAATTTGGACTATTTATCGTATGTCCTATTGTAATGTTCTTTATAGGTTTTTTCCCGTTAGAGTATATATGCTCAAATGTTGTTGTGAAGTTCTTAGGGGGGATATCCTTCGGCATATTCTTATGGAATCTGCCAGTATTTATATGGGTACATTTCATAGAGAAATATATGGATGAATCCTTTGACTATGGCAGCATAACCACATATTTGATTATCGTTGCAATTAATTGTGCTGTAGGGGTTCTGTCCTACCTATTAATTGATAAACTTCTTGTGAATCGTATTAAGAATAAACTATAATAGAATGGATATAAACACATAAAGCAAATCATAGGTGGCAATAATGGAATTAGAGAAAAAGAAAAAAGTAGTGCTTATTGTTATGATTGCTCTTGCAGTATTCGTTATAGGGGCTGCTATTTATTGTTGTGTTATCTTGAAGAGTAATAAGAAGAAAACTATAACCTGGCTAGCAGCAGGGGATAGTATAACCTGGGGAGAAGGGGACAATCTAAATAGCTACATAGATTACATAGCCATAAAGCATCCAGAGATTATAATTGATAAAAGGGGAATCCCGGGGATGAACACCGCAGAGCTTGTGTCATACTCGCAGATTGATTATTTTAATATTGATTATAGTCCAGACATTGTTACATTGCTTATGGGGACAAATGATTTTGGCCTTGATGTTCCCCTAGATCAATATGAGAAGGACTTAGAGAATTTGATAACAATATTGAAAGAAAAGTTCCCTCATTCAAGGATAATCTTTATGACGCCACTATACAGAGACTATTTTGGTGATAAAGGCTATATTATGAAGGGAATGATTAACAATAATGGAAATGTCTTATATGATTATTGTGACCTGATTAAAAAGAAATCAAAAGAAAATGGAATAGAAGTAGTAGAGTTAAGTGAAGACGAATATTTCAATAAGGATAATCTAGCGGAATATACTGTTGATGGTCTTCATCCTAATAGTAAGGGAAACAGATTAATAGCGGACAAGTTGTACAAGGCTGTTATAACAAATGATTAGTGGGAATGTTAATATGATTGATGCAAGAAAAAAAGAAATAAGAAAATATATGCTTCTGCTATGTATAGTGGGTTTTTGTATATGTCTTGTGAATTATCGTGGAAGAGTAAGTGCATATAACACAACTATGCTGGCACTATCCTATGAGTATGGGTTTACTTCAAGATCATTACTTGGAACATTGTATCATGGTCTTAACGCTATACTGCCAATTGATATAATGCAATACAATGCAGTGTTGGTATTTGCGTTAGTTGCTACTGGTCTTATATTCATTTTCCTAATGTATTTCGTCTATAAATGTCTATGTAGACTTGAAGGGAAGTCATTAAAGTATGCTGAATATGCCTTAATGCTTTTGTCAATATGCATCATATCAACATTTACATTTGCAAATAATTATTTGCGCGTTGATATCTTCATGATTGCAACAAGCCTTGCGGCGGTTCTTGCCATGTTCAACAAGAAGACGGAATGGCTAACCATTGTGTTCTCTGCCATAGGCGTAATGTTTCATCAGGGATTCGTACTTATGTATTTCAATATAATCCTTGTATTGTTATTCTATAAATGGATGTCAGAGAAGAATAAAGTCAAGTATGCAATATTGTTCTTTGCATCATTTATTGTGGGTTCGGCCTTGTTTGTATGGTTTGAGCTTCTTAGCAGGTCCAAGGGAACGCAGATAATTGATACAATTCTTCAGGATGCTACGAATCTTTCTAATAGAGGAATATTCCATACAACACTTCTGTATCATGAGGTGTTAGGTGTTGATGTATCAGGTTCAGAGACAAGCTTTGTACATATGAATCATGTTCAGCTTATACTATTCGCAATAGCGTGTCTTCCTGTAATAATATATATATTTAGATTCTTCATAATCCTTATTAAGAAGGGTGAGGGTCTGCCAGCTAAGTTAAAATACCTAGCAGGACTTGTTGGTTCACTAACAATTATGCCAGATATGTTATTCAAGGTTGATTACGGTCGATGGGTAATGGCTGTAGCTGCATATTACCTGATAGTTATTGTTGGTATGGCAGTCTTTGAAGATAAGCTGGTTATAGAACAGGTAGAGAAGGATTACATAATGATGAAGGCGCATCCTTATGTAATAATTCTATGTATTATGCCAATAATAATTGCTCCGTTCTTAGATGTTGATATTGATATATTAACTAAGAATTGGCAGAGATGGTTCCAAAGTAAGAGTCTAATCTTTTACTAATTATAGATTTGTGTTCATATAAAGGGATATAAAATGGATAAGAATAATAAGAAAAAAGATATCGTATATATAGGCGCATCAATCTGTTTTATGATACTTCTTGTAGTTAGGTTCTGGGATAGAGAGATACAAGATACTAATCATTTATTCGAGCAGATGAATGTCCTTCGTATAGGTGAGATTATAACGATAATCTTCTTCGGTGTTATGATTATATATATGTATTTTACACTTAAGAGGAATGAAGGTGCGATTAAGAAAAGTATATATTATTTATTAGCACTTCTTATGGTACTAATTATACCGATTTATCTGTGTGACAACTATTTTGGTACAGGTGATGTGTATTCCTGGGTTTTAATGCTAATTGCGCTTATATGTGCTATTGCAGCGGACATAGATTTTATGGCTGTGATTCTATTGTTAGGGGCACAACTATTATGTCCTATGCATAATCTCGCAGGAATTTTTGCAGTGTTCATCGTATTATTATATAAGGCAATTATTCAGAAGAAAAAGGCATCTACAGTGTGGCTCGTTGTAGGAGCAATACTGTATTGGGCAGAATATGTAGGACTTTATATGACGCATCATTTAAGCGGTGCAAGTATGCATAGAATATCCTTGACGAAGTTTATAGTTTCAATAGTTCTTCTTAGCCCTATAATAATATTCGTTTTGAAATTCCTATGGGATATGATTAAGGCAGGAAAAACGGAAGAGAAGCTACTGTATATTGCTGTTATCCTTGGAGGAGTTGTTAACTTCACTGTGCTTACAATAATGGGTGATTATTGCAGAGCGGTAGTATTAACCACAGCATATTTTGTAGTAGTATGTTTGTCGCTTCTGTCTCTAAAGGACCAAAGCTTCACTTTGCAATACAATAAGGCTAGAGAACTAATAATCGAGAAGATACCAGTTCCAATTGCTATAATAATATATGTGTTTGCAATCGTTACTTATTGGTACTTCGCAATGGATGAGATTTATCCAGATATCTTTATCGAGTTTAATGCTAATATATAGAAGGGACTATATGCAATGGCTAACACAAAGCAGAGAAAACTATATCTTGATTTTCTTAGAATCATAGCAATTATATTTGTTATATATAATCATACAAGTGAAAAGGGGTATTACTTATACGCTTTTGAATCGCCTTTTATACTTAAGATTATATATATTGCAGCAGGAGCTTTTATTGCAGTGGCGGTGCCTATTTTCTTCATGATATCAGGATCATTATTAATTCCAAAAGAGGAATCAATAGGAGATTTGTATAAAAAGAGAGTGCTAAGAATGGTAATTGTACTAGTAGTATTCTCGGCATTGCAATATGCGATTCTGATTGCAACTGACAATATAGAGCTGTCCTTTAGATATTTTATAACACATATAACAACAGAGGGTATTGTTAAACATTATTGGTATCTATATGCTTACCTTGCATACCTTATTTGCCTTCCTCTGCTAAGGAAGATGGCGAAGAACATGACCAACAAAGAGTTCAAATATTTGTTTGTCGCTTTTCTTCTTATAGAGGGATTACTTGCATCAGTGTTGTTTATCTTCGACATTGGAGAGATGACAGGTTTCTTTAACATTCCATTTTTTAATAATGTGGTTATATATCCCTTGTTAGGATATTATATGGAGCATAGAATGACTAAGGAGCAATATACATTAAAGGGAGCCCTTATATTTGTTGCCCTAATGATAGCCGTATTAGCGCTTATTGTTGTTAACACGTTACATAGAAATCTTCCTTATGAACAATTTACAGCATACGATAAGGGATTATTCGTAACAGGATTCACCGCTGTATTAGATGCAGGAGTATTCTATATTGTGAAGCTTATATTTAAGGACAGGACAGCTCCTAAAGCGCTGGAATTTATAATTACAGCATTAGGCTCTACTGTATTTGGGGTATATCTTATAGAGAATATAATTAGAAATAATACGGAAGTCGTGTATGATGCAATGGTTCCTTATATAGGCAGGTTCCCTTCTGCGTGGGTGTGGAGCGTGTTTGTATTCTTAGTGGGAGCTGTAATTATATATATTATAAAGCTTATACCAGGGGTAAAAAAACTGTTGTAGACAAGGTCTGACATTTGAATAGGAAAAGGGGAACACATTATGAAAGCAATAATTCTTGCAGGTGGCTCAGGTGACAGACTCTGGCCTTTATCAAGAAAGAATTATCCTAAGCAATTCATACAATTTAATAATGAGAAGTCTCTGTTTCAGGATGCCATAACAAGGAATATTCCCTTCTGTGATGAGTTTATAATTGTTGCTGATAAGGATTATGAAGAGATAATTGAAGGGCAGCTTAAGCAGTTTCAATCTGTAAAATATACTTTGTGTATGGAGGAAAAAAGCAAGGGAACTAATGTGGCTATAGCAACTGCGCTTGCTGATATAGAGGATGAAGAATATGTCTTCGTTGTTCCATCTGATTTATTAATAAGTGGCAATAGCTATTCTACACACATATATGATGCAAAGGAGGTTGCCCAGGGGGGAAGAATATGTTTGTTTGGCATTATTCCAAGTAGCAGTAACAATTCTTATGCTTATATACGCCATGAAGGAGGCATAGTTAACAGATACATAGCCGAGCCTACAGACGAGATGGCCAAGACTTTATTTGCAAGGAGTGGAGTGTATTGGAATTCAGGAATGCTCATTGGAAGGGCAGAAGTCTTAAAAAGCGAGATAGATAAGTATTGCAAGAATCTTCTAGAGTTAGACGATGAGCAATTACTAGATTATAAAAGCTTCGATAAAGCAGTTCTATCTAAGTCTAATCTATTGTCAGTAGTAGAGTTTGACTGTTCATGGAAGGATATATGTGATTTGTCATCCTTTAATGAATCAATAGGAACTAATCAGGATAATGTAATAACCTCCTGGTGTAATGATGTTGAGGTACTTAACACAACATCTAATCAGCTAGTCGTGGCAAATGGAATTGATAACGCATATATTGTTAATACTCCTGATGCAGTATATGTTACTGACAAGGATAAATCAGAGCGAATCAAAGACATTCTTAAGAAGAATGATAAAAAGGCTAGTAAATATGAGTATAGCTATATAGACAACAGACCTTGGGGAATAAGAGAGATTCTTAAGAAGGAGCCAGGGTTTAGAGTAAGAAAGATAACTATCTTCCCAGGTCTAAAGCTTTCTAATCACATGCATAATAAGCGCAACGAGAATTATACTGTTGTGACAGGCGTCTTAACTATTGAATTAGACCATGAAGTTATCAATCTACAGGAGGGTGAGTCATACAATATTGAACCTAATGTTATGCACCTTCTTAGAAATGATACTGATGAAGATGTTATATTAATCGAGGTTGATACAGGAGAAGAGATAGATGAGTGGGATATGGTTCACGCAGATGAATTCGATGGTTCCCCTTATACTATGAACACTGATTATTTAATGCCTCATATATACAAGCTTCGCCCAGCATATAAGGATTATTTGTGGGGAGGCAACAAGCTTAAAACTATATACGGCAAGGACACACCTTACGACATTACAGCAGAGTCTTGGGAGTTATCAGCTCACAAGGATGGCCCTTCAACAATTGTTGGTGGAGAATATGATGGTGTAAGCTTTAAGGATTTTATAGATGAGAATAAGTCAGCTGTATGTGGGTGGAAAGCAGATGTATTTGACCGATTTCCTATCTTGATTAAGCTGATAGATGCAACGAATGCTCTGTCTATTCAAATCCATCCGGATGATGACTATGCTTTCGTAAAAGAGAGCGAATTCGGTAAGAACGAAGTATGGTATATTCTCGATTGCGAAAAGGATGCATATCTGTTCTTGGGACTTAATAAGGATTATTCTAAGAGCGAGATTCAACAAAAGGTCAATGATAAATCAATAACTGAAGCCCTTAATAAAGTATATGTTAAGCCGGGTGATGTGTTGTTTGTTCCAGCGGGAACTATTCACGCTATAGGGGCAGGAATTCTAATATGTGAGATTCAGCAGAATTCTAACAGCACATACAGATTGTATGATTATGACCGAAGAGATAAGAATAATAATCTAAGACCACTTCATATAGGTAAAGCAATGGATGTTGTTGATTGCAATCAATATGTTGTTAATACTGATGGTGTTGGAGAAACTATTAAATATGCCAGGTCAGAACAAAGGTTATTATGCGAATGTAAATACTTTGAGGTAAAGTATTACGATATTCCTAAACACGAAATAATAATGATAGATGATTCATCCTTTAAGTCTATTGTTGTTATAGAGGGAGAATGCGATGTGTCCTGTCAGGATGAGAAGGAACATGCTGTTGAAGGAGATAGCTTATTTATCTCAGCAGGTAGAAAGCGTGTCCATGTAAATGGCAAATGCAAATTGATAGTAACTAATATATAACAAAGTCATGTTATTAGGTGGGATAAGAGTATATCAGCAGAAATGTATTTTAGAATATTTTAACCATATACCCTTTATACATTTGGTAAAATCTAGTATTATATATACTATATGATGCGTTATGGTTCATAGAGTGATTTCTCTATGAGCTCGTGAATGTTTAGTGAATTGGACTTAAGGAGATTGGCAACAAAGACCCATTGCGCGATTTTCTGTATGAGCGCAAGGGTACTTTGTTGCTAATCCCCTACGAAGAGAAAGGAAGTAAAGATATGGGATACAAAGAAGAATTTAACAAATGGTGCACAGACCCTTATTTTGATGATGACACTAAGGCAGAATTAGCCAACCTTCTTGGTGACGAGAAGGAGATAGAAGACAGATTCTACAGAAGCCTTGAATTCGGTACTGGTGGTCTTCGTGGTGTTATTGGTGCTGGTACTAACAGA
>CAJOGN010000013.1 GCA_905234245.1 uncultured Lachnospiraceae bacterium | reverse complement strand
ATGCCAGAGTGCTGTATGATCCCTGGTTTTTTAGCCGAAGGATCTCACGATACTTGGTCATAGATTTGACCCTCCTTTATCTGTAGTCACGCTGAAGGCATGCACGTACAGTATAAAGGAATATATGATTCAGTGGCCGCAAGGTGGCTCCAAAACTCCGGAATCAGTGGCTCTCATTCTCCGGAATGGTGGCTCTGGGAGGGCCGGAATAATCACTTAGTTTCTCGAAGAATTGGCTGTTCTCTTTATCCTCTATCAAACTATGCGTAAAATTCCGATTTGTTCACTCCGTTAATAGTTTATCACATCATGAACTACAATTCTAAAAGTTCTTTACGAAAATAAACGACGTCGCAAAATGCGACGCCATTCACTCTCTGAACCCTAACTAAAAGTCAGCTTCCTTATCTCATTCTCAAAATCACTAAAATCCGGGTGAGCGTAGTAATACTCCGTTACATCACTTCTAAGGCTATGTCCTAGGATTCGCTTCACAATCCCCGGTTCCATACCACAACGCTTGGCTTGTGTCGCAAATGTATGTCTTGTGCAATGTGGCGAAAAGCCACTAAGGGCTAAGTCTGCCATCACGAACTCAAATTTCCTTCTATATTTGTCGTATGTAAGTTTAATACCGGTCTGACTACGAGGATCATTGAACAACCTGTCACTACCAAGAAGCTCTGTAGCTTCTATATACTTCTTTTCAACTAAAGGCTTAATATCTGGATGAATAGGAACCTTTCTATTCTTGCCATTCGCAGTCTTCATACCACCTATTATAGAGCCTTCTTCTAAGTCTATGTTATCTATCTCTAATATTGCTAATTCCTGCGGTCTAAAGCCAGTATAAAGACCTATAAGCACCATATCTGTATATGGAGTAACATCAACATATTTCCACATCTTCTTGATATCTTTAGGAGAAAAAACCTGCTTTACCTTCTTTTCTTCCTCTATCTCTCTTATAAGATGTGTCACCTTAAATGCTCTTGCAGGATTATAATATATCAATCTTCTTTCAAATGCGTAATCGAACATTAGATTACACATAGATTTGATTCTCTCCTTGGTACATTTTGAAGCATAAATTATCTCGCCATTGTCGTCTATTCGACTGGCTGTATTCATAAGATCTTTAATATGCCCCGGCCCCATCTTCTTAATGTCCATAGAATAGCCCTTAGAACAGTAGGAATAGGCAGATCTCACGCTCCTTACAGCTGTAACCGAAACGTGTTCAAAATAATAATTGCTCCACGCATTATACAAATCCTCAAAAGTCTTTATTTTCAGGGAATAGTCTATAGGATTCTCCTGATAGACTTCCAATGCATACTCCGCTTCGCGTCTTGTCTTAAAAGAACCTATAGATTTGTAAGAAACCTTACCATCTTGGACATTTTTTTCGGAAACTAATGCCATGTACGGATTCTTTCTTCCTCTCTTACATGTGACACATCCTGTTCCACTATCTCGCTTTCTTGCTTGATTTTTTGCCATAATTGCTCCCTCCATATTGTGTTATATTTAGGAAACTATTATCACTATCTTTGACATTTGTCCGTTCCATCTTGGACATTGTTAAAAATTTCATCTTGGACATTGATTTTATTTCCAAGATATGTCAAAGATAATATACCTAATCTAAGAATCCTTGGTCGCAGACAGGTCTTAGATGTGGTCATAGACAAATAGAAAAGCCAGGGCTTCTCACCGCGTCTTTACGCGGTTTATCAGCCCTGACTGCAAAAACTATGTCACATATTATTAAGGTTTTATTTAGAACTTCCCAGCCTTCGCTGCTTCTTCTACAGAAACTGCAACAGATACTGTCATACCAACCATTGGGTTGTTACCAGCACCGATAAGTCCCATCATCTCAACGTGTGCAGGAACTGAAGATGAGCCTGCGAACTGAGCGTCTGAGTGCATACGACCAAGTGTATCAGTCATACCGTAAGAAGCTGGACCCGCAGCCATATTGTCTGGGTGAAGTGTACGACCTGTACCACCACCAGAAGCAACTGAGAAGTACTTCTTGCCTTGCTCTATACATTCCTTCTTATATGTACCAGCTGTAGGATGTTGGAAACGTGTAGGGTTTGTTGAGTTACCAGTAATTGATACACCAACATTTTCATGATGCATAATTGCAACACCTTCCTGAACATCGTCAGCACCGTAGCACTTAACTGTTGCACGAAGACCATCTGAATAAGCCTTCTCATATACGATATTAAGCTTAGCTTCCTTATAATCATACTCTGTCTCAACATATGTAAATCCGTTGATACGAGAAATGATTTGAGCAGCGTCCTTACCAAGTCCATTAAGGATAACGCGAAGTGGCTTCTGACGAACCTTATTAGCCTTCTCAGCGATACCGATAGCACCTTCAGCAGCTGCAAATGACTCATGTCCTGCTAGGAAGCAGAAGCACTCTGTCTCTTCTTCTAGAAGCATCTTACCTAAGTTACCATGTCCAAGACCAACCTTTCTGTGGTCTGCAACTGAACCTGGAATACAGAAAGCCTGTAGGCCTTCACCGATTGCTGCAGCGGCATCTGAAGCCTTACGACAATCCTTCTTAATTGCGATTGCTGCACCTACAATATAAGCCCAGCAAGCATTTTCAAAACAAATTGGTTGAATGCCCTTAATCATATCATATACGTTAAGTCCGGCATCCTTAGTAATCTTCTCAGCTTCTTCGATTGAGCTGATTCCATATTTATTTAACACAGCATTAATCTGGTCAATTCTTCTTTCATATGATTCAAATAAAGCCATTGTTTCTCTCCTTTCCTACTCTACTCTTGGGTCGATAATCTTAGCTGCATCAGCTACACGTCCGTAAGAACCTTTAGCCTTCTCCCATGCAGTATTAGGATCGTCGCCCTTCTTAATAAAGTCTGTCATCTTGCCAAGAGAAACGAACTCGTATCCGATTACTTCGTTATCAGAATCAAGAGCGATACCTGTTACATATCCCTCTGCCATCTCTAAGTAACGAACACCCTTCTCTTTAGTTGCATACATTGTACCAACCTGTGAACGAAGACCTTTACCTAAATCTTCAAGACCTGCACCAACTGCAAGACCATCATCTGAAAATGCAGATTGTGTACGACCATATACAATCTGAAGGAATAATTCTCTCATAGCTGTATTGATAGCATCACATACAAGGTCAGTATTAAGTGCTTCTAAGATTGTCTTACCTTGAAGAATCTCAGCTGCCATAGCTGCTGAATGAGTCATACCAGAACATCCGATAGTCTCAACTAATGCCTCCTCGATAACACCATTCTTAACATTAAGAGATAATTTACAAGCACCCTGCTGTGGAGCACACCAGCCCACACCATGTGTAAATCCCGAAATATCTGTAATTTGTTTAGCTTTTACCCACTTTCCTTCTTCTGGAATTGGAGCTGGGTCATGCTTTGCGCCCTTAGCTACTGGACACATATTCTCTACTTCTTTTGTGTAAATCATGTATGAAACTCCTTTCTTTACTTCCTTAGTGCTATGTCACACATTGTTAATATTTTCTCATATTTTCAGCATTTAGTCTAGTGCTTACTGACAATATTGTCCTTATCTTTATATATAGAGTTGGCAGGAACTACGCCCCTGACACATGACACAGGGTAAATGTTAGAATTAGGGCACACTACTGTACCAGGGTTAAGAACACTGTTACAGCCTACTTCAACTTCGTTGCCAAGCATAGCACCGAATTTCTTAAGTCCTGTCTTAATTTCTCCCTTGCCATCCTTAACTACAACAAGTGTCTTGTCTGACTTGACATTGGATGTTATTGAACCTGCACCCATGTGAGATTTATATCCTAAGATTGAATCACCTACGTAATTATAATGTGGCACCTGAACTGTATTGAATAATACTACGTTCTTAAGTTCTGTCGAGTTACCAACTACACAGTTCTTGCCAACAATAGCATTTCCCCTAATGAAGGCACCCGGCCTAACCTCAGTATCCTCGTCGATAATCAGAGGTCCTGTAATGGTAGCCATATCATATATCTTAACTGACTTGGCAATCCATATATCTTCTCCCCTTTTCTCGAAAATGCTACTATCCAAGGTCGGTCCTATCTTCCTAATATAATCTCCTATCTTAGGAAGCGCCTCCCATGGATACTCAATATCCGCAAATAACTCGGCAGCAATTGTCTGCTCCAAATCATACATATTACTAATCTTACATGAATCCATAACTTATACTCCTTATCTTAATGTCAAATACTTACATATGCTTAGCGAAGTTGTACAGATATAGGGGTGGAAGCAGAAGGCTACGCGCCACCCTCTATCTTTTTTTACCCTTCGTCTTATAAAATTCAGCTAAATACCTATATCTGCTATCAAGGGTATCATTCCTTGTATATTTACTCTTGACTTTGTCAGTATTCCTCACAATAAAGCTCGTTAGCTTCTCAATATACTCTTCTTCTGATATATTACCATCAGCAACTCCAGTAAGCCCTTTCTCCCAACTGGCTGTAAGCTCAGGGTTCAGAAGGGATGGAATTGAGTTAGTTACCACATCATTAACAAGCTCTCCCTTAAGAGTTGGCGTAAGTATCTGAGTCTTCTTATTAAGTGAGAGATACTTAATATTGACAAGCTTCTTAAGAATCTCCGCTCTTGTTGCTGAGGTTCCTATTCCGCTTCCTTTAATCTGGGAGCGAAGCTCCTCATCCTCTATAAGCTGACCAGCATTCTCCATTGCCAGAATAATGGAACCAGAATTATAGCGTTTTGGTGGTGATGTTTCTCCTTCCTTGATGTAATACTCTTGGAAATCTATCTTGTCACCTTTCTTTAATCTTGATATAATTTCGGCAACTTCAAGAGGATTTGCCTGTTCTTCCTCTTCTTCCGATTTATCTTCCGAAGGATTCTCCCCATCTGTCGTGGCATTATCTGTCTTCTTACCACTCTTAGCTTCTGACTTAAAGGAATAGTTCATAACCTTAAGATATCCCTCTTCCTTAAGATACTTGCTATTAGCAAATAGCGGCTCTGTATCAGCCTTGGCTGTGATAGAACATTTCTCATATATAGCTGGTTCATAGAATATGGCAAGAAATCTTCTAACAATCACTTCATACACACGTACAGCCCTTGGATTAAGTGACTTAAGTACCTGAAGGCCTGCACCTGTTGGTATAATTGCGTAGTGATCTGTTATCTTCTTATCATCTGTATACCTCGTCTTCTCTATACCAGCATATTTCTTGTCCTCTAGAATCTCTTCTACATAGGATTTGACACCTGTCAATGCCTTAAGACCGCTAATATTCTTAGTAATCTCCTTGGCTACAGCAGAAGACAATACCCTAGCATCAGTTCTAGGATATGTAACAAGCTTCTTCTCATATAATTCCTGCACCACATTAAGTGTCTCATCAGGACTTATCTTGAATAACTTAGAGCAGTCATTCTGAAGCTCTGCTAAGTTATATAGAAGGGGAGGATTCTTCTTCTCCTTCTTCTTAGAGATAGAAGTTATAACAGCGTCTTCCTCGCAGCTTGTTAATTCCTGAATTAATTTCTCGGCATCCTCTTTCTCCTTGAAACCATTCTCTTTATATAGAAGTGGGGACTCAAGATACTTTGAAGAATCAAGTGCTTTCCACTCGAATGTTACCTTAATGCCATCCTTGTTAGCATCCCCTAGTACACGATAAAACGGTGTCTTAACAAACTCCCTAATCTCCCTCTCTCTTCTTACAACCATACCTAATACACAAGTCATTACACGACCTACTGATATTGCACAGTATTTCTCGTTCATGCAATTAGCAAGGGCATAACCGTATTTTAATGAAAGTAATCTGGAGAAATTAATACCCATTAGATAATCTTCTTTTGCTCGAAGATATGCAGATTTAGACAGATTGTCATAGTAAGACAAATCCTTGGCTTCTCTGATTCCCCTTATAATCTCCTCTTCAGTCTGGGAATCAATCCACACCCTTTTTCTTGTCTTACCTTCAACATGAGCCTCCTGCTCAACAAGTCTATATATATACTCTCCCTCTCGTCCAGAGTCAGTACATACATATATTGTCTCAACATCATCTCTATTGAGCAGTGACGATACTATATTGAATTGCTTAGCGGCACTACCGATAACCTCGTATAAATACTTATCAGGAATAAAAGGTAGCGTCTCTAAACGCCACCTTTTAAGATTCTCATCATAACTTTCAGGATAACTCATTGTTATTAGATGTCCAACACACCAGGTAACAACACAGTTCTCTGATTCCATATATCCATTGTGGTTCTTAAGGTTCTCCTTAAGAGCTTTGCCAAATTCTCTGGCTACCGAAGGTTTCTCCGCAATAAACAAAGATTTACCCATAAAATAACACTTTCCTCGCTATTTATAGCTCCTTCATATCAACTAAGACAATTGAATCATCACCACTAGCTAAATCCTTTAATTCCTTGTCAAATGCTGTTGCAGAGAACAGATAGATTGTCTTAGCGTTAATTCTTGCCTTCTTCATGGATTCAACAAGATTCTCGTAATCCTTAAGTGTCAGCTCTGGATTCTTCCAATTACATTCGCCAACAACATTATTCCTTACGATATCCTGCGCAACCACGTCAATTGTTCCTGATTTACCAAGCCATGTACCCATCTTCTCAATCTTAATCGTACACTGACCAACCTTGTTAAGAAGCTCTAGATACTCCTGACATACATCGACAAAATATCTCTGAAGATAAGTATCAAGCTCATTCTTAATATAAGTGTCATAGAATCTCTCAGGCGAAACCACATAGAGCTGTGACAAATGTGGATACACGAAGGTATAGTAGAAATTAATATAATTATTTCTAATACGATAAATACCCTTCTTAGCGTTGTCCCATCCACCAGTCTCGAAGCTTACAACCTTCTCAATTACATCAAATGCAGCCAGATTCTTAAGATATACGCTAATCTTGGCTCTAGAGTAACCAGTTGCATTATATAAATCATTAAGCTTCTCATTGCCACTTGCAAGAGACGCTAAGATAGTGTTGTATACTGTAAGCTCTCTAAGCTCGCTGCCTAGAAACTCATTAGCCTCATTGAACAGATATCCTTTGTTGCTTAGGATGTTATCACATACATTCTGCTTGAAGGACTTAGACTGGTCCCATCTGTTAAGATAAGATGCCACTCCGCCTAAGATACCATATACCGTAACACTTTCCTCAACTGAATACTTAGGAAATGCTCTTACTATATCAAGGAATCCTACTTCATTAAGCTTAATCCTCTTATCAATAGCATTCTCTGTGCCCATAACCTTATCAAGATCATTATTAATCCATGATAATGCAGTAGAGCCAAGGATTATGAACATATCCTTCTTATATTTATTAAGTGCCTTAATAAATGACTCATCCTTCTTGGCAATATATTCAAAGTCATCAACTACTACTATCTTGTCACTGCCTAGTCTTGAGCTAATAGCCTCAAAGCAGGCATCATAATTAGCATTAGCTACATCAATATTAAGATTAGTCTTAATATCATTAACGAATTCCTGTAATTGAAGCTCAGGTGATACATTTCTGCCTCTATAGTAGAATGCTCTCTTGGTCTTACAGAAGGCCTTAATTAAATCCTCCTTAAGACATCCTCTTGCTCCATATACTAGAACTACCTGCCCCCTATTAGAAGCGTATAATTTCTCTAACTGTTTGATTTCTGTTGTACGCGTTACCATAAATATTCCTCTCCCTCTTCACCTTCGAAATCATTATCGAAGCTAATCTGCTATTGTAGCAGATACAAGAATATTATATAAAAAATTAAATCAAAGTACAATAAGGAATGTATGTTTTGTTAAATGTACATTAAACTATATATAGTGGTTGACTTCTATTTTTTATCAATATATCCTTCTGCCTTAAGAAGCTCAGCACAAAGTACTGCTCCACCTGCTGCTCCTCTTACTGTATTATGAGCAAGTCCGATGAATTTCCAGTCATAAACTGTATCTTCTCTAAGTCTTCCTACTGATACGCCCATTCCTCTCTCATAATCAACATCAAGGGCAACCTGTGGGCGATTATCGTCTTCAAGATATTGAATAAACTGCTTTGGAGCACTTGGAAGATTAAGCTCTTGTGGCTTACCACTGAAGTTCTTAAGAGCCTCAACTAACTGCTCCTTAGTAGCCTTCTTCCTGAACTTAACATATACGCTTGCTGTATGACCATTTAATACAGGTACTCTGACACACTGACATGTAATAACAGGTGATGTTGCAGGAACAATCTCTCCCTTGGCATCATCAATGTGACCCCAGATTCTAAGTGGCTCCTTCTCAGACTTCTCTTCCTCGCCACCAATATATGGGATAATGTTATGCTCCATCTCTGGCCAGTCTGCAAATGTCTTACCTGCACCTGAAATAGCCTGATAAGTAGATGCAACTACTTCATAAGGCTCGAATTCCTTCCATGCGCTAAGAGCTGGAGCGTAAGCCTGGATTGAACAATTAGGCTTAACAGCAACAAAACCTCTTGTTGTACCAAGACGCTTCTTCTGATACTTAATTACTTCCATATGCTGTGGATTAATCTCAGGTACTACCATAGGAACATCTGGTGTCCAACGGTGTGCTGAGTTATTAGACACTACAGGAGTCTCAGTCTTAGCATAAGCCTCCTCAATAGCCTTAATCTCGTCCTTAGTCATATCTACAGCTGAAAATACGAAGTCAACGTCACGTGCAACATTTTCAACCTCATTAACATTCTTAACAACAATTGATTTAACTGCCTCAGGCATTGGTGTATCCATCTTCCATCTGCCACCAACTGCTTCTTCATATGTCTTACCTGCAGACCTTGGTGAAGCTGCTATTGTTGTAACCTCGAACCATGGATGGTTGTCAAGAAGTGATATGAATCTCTGACCTACCATTCCTGTTCCGCCTAGAATTCCTACTCTTAATTTCTCACTCATTGTTTAACTCCTCATTTCATTAGTAATCTTATATTCTTTCAACTTGCGTATTGTACCTTATTATAAGGCTTGTGTCAATTATCAACAAGGCCGAAGCCACCTTATTTACTTGACTTCGGCCATACATTGTTCATTAATCTGCTACACTCTTGATAAAATCCTCATATCCAGCAATTGCCTCTTCCATAGAGGTCTTAGAGCAAGCCCCCTTAGTAAGCCTCTTGCTAACACACGTCTCCATGGATATGGCATCATATATATCTTCTTCAAACGCAGGACATATTGCTTTCAACTCATCTAGCGACATATCGTCAATAGCAATCTTCTTATCAATACACTCTAGCACGATTCGGCCTACAATACCGTGGGCATCACGAAATGCCACACCCTTGCCAACCAGATAATCAGCCACATCAGTTGCATTAGTAAAGCCTTCCTTAGAGCTTCTATACATATTGTCCTTGTTAAAGCTCATAGTATCAAGCATTCCTGAGAACAATTGAATACAGCCATTGGTTGTTCGCATTGCGTCAAATGCTAATTCCTTATCCTCCTGCATATCCTTGTTATATGCAAGTGGTATGCCCTTCATTGTTGTAAGTAGCGACATAAGAGCACCATATACTCTTCCAGTCTTACCTCTTACAAGCTCAGCAATGTCAGGATTCTTCTTCTGTGGCATAATAGAGCTTCCTGTTGAAAAGCCATCATCAATCTCCACGAATCTATATTCATTAGAATTCCAGATAATCACTTCCTCTGAAAACCTTGATAAATGCATCATAATAGTCGACAGAGCTGACAAATATTCAATTAAATAATCCCTGTCAGATACCCCATCCATTGAGTTATCGCAAGGGGCTATAAAGCCTAATTCCTTGGCTGTGTAATCTCTGTCAAGTGGATATGTTGTCCCTGCAAGAGCTCCTGAGCCAAGAGGACAATAATTCATCCTCTCTCTTATATCAATGAGCCTTAATACATCACGACGAAACATCTCGAAATAAGCCCCCATGTGATGCGCTAAGGTAATAGGCTGTGCTTTCTGAAGATGTGTAAATCCCGGCATAATGGTGGTTGTATTCTCCTTCATAATTCGAAGAATAACATTTAACAGATTAACTAGCTGACTCTTGGTATAATCCACCTGGCTTCTTGTATACAGCCTCATATCAAGCGCCACCTGATCATTACGACTTCTTCCTGTGTGAAGCTTCTTGCCGCTCTCACCTACTCTGTCAATCAGATTAGCCTCTACGAAGGAATGGATATCCTCGTACTCAGTAGTTATCTTAAGCCTACCTGACTCAACATCCTTCTCAATAGAATCTAAGCCTTCTAATATTGCATTCTTGTCATCTTCAGTAATGATTCCCTGCTTGGCTAACATCTTAACATGCGCCCTAGAGCCCTCTAAGTCCTCCTTAAAGAAGGTCTTGTCAAATGTTATTGACGCATTGAACTCATATACTAAGTCGTCAGTCTTCTTTTGGAATCTTCCGCCCCATAATTGTGCCATGATTCGTACCTCTTACATCTATTCTATAACTATAATTATTACTTACTATTCTTCCTGTCATTATAAGAATATACACACCCACAATAATCCTGCCTGTACATGCCATATTCTGCGCTAAGCTCAGTGGAACGTAAGAATCCACCCTTTTTCTTGAAGTCGGAATATAAATATCTCACACCATACTTTGCGCCAATCTCTTCACCTAATGTGTTAAGTAACTCAGCGTCCTTGTGAGGACTTATGGATAATGTAGTTGTATAATAATCGAATCCACCATCAGCTGCTATTTTAGCGCTTTCCCCTAAGCGAAGCTTGAAGCATTCTGTACATCTTCTGCCTCGTTCTGGTTCGTTTTCTAATCCCTTTATAGCTTCATAGAACCTGTCATCCTCGTAATTGCCTTCCATAAAATGAATAGCATGAGAAGATGGATTGTTCTTCATAAATTCCTTAATAAATCGCTGCTGCTCATCAAGGCGATAGTTAAATTCTGATTCTGGATATATATTAGGATTATAATAAAAGACAGTTATCTCAAAATACTTAGACAAGTATTCTAAAACATAACTGCTACAAGGTGCACAACAGCTGTGTAGCAACAAAGTTGGCACACAGCTGTCGTCTATACCATCTATTATCTTGTCAAGTTCTAACTGATAATTCTTACCCATCTGCTACTTAAGCGTTCTTCTTCTAACCCACATTATAACAAGTGTAAGAGCATATACTACTGACATAGAAATCATGAATCCTACTCTGTCAAATGCGAATCCTAACGCAATCTGAATTGCAATAATAATGACCTGAATCCAACCATACTTTAAAGCTGCAATTCTACATAGAAGCGTACCCATAACAGCTTCAAGAATTACCATTGTACATAAAGGAACGATAGGCACCTCTAGATACTGATAATCAACAATAATTATTGCGAACATCGCAACAATATATAATACCTGAAGTAAAATATTAATATAAGGGAAGTAACTTCTCTGTTGCATTCTCTGCTCAACTTTAGCTACTGCAACCTCTTGTCTTGAAGTCTTCTTTTTCTCCATCTTACTTTTCTTACCATATTTATTAGCCATGTCTATCTCCTTAACCTATAAGACATAATACACCGAATATCTTAATCATTATAACAATTAAACGTGCAAAATACAAGTTTTGTAATGATTTCTTTATATTTTTGTAACATTTGCCTTAGTAAGTAATTGCATCATCTACTCTTGAGTAATAATATACATGGTCTGATAGCACCTCCTGCGTATCCAATTCCGTAGAATTAACCTGTCTAATCAGGTCTGTCAGATACTCACTGTCGCACTCTATGGTCTTAGGAACTAAGAGTACTTCGTGAATGGAGCTTGGTATTATGTAGAGGTCGCTCTCTAGCTTGTTAGCGAACTCCCCTAGGAGATTCTTGTACAGAATACAGCATGCCCCGAACAGTTTAATCTTGTTCGTAAGGACATACATAGGATACTGCCTGCTATCCTCTAGAAGATTCTCATCCTCTTCTAGCTGAGGTGACAGGGCACTTTCCTCCATCAATTCCTTCACAATATCAGTAAGATTCCTAATCTCAGACTTTAAGAGCTTCGGCGTGTTTACAGACGCCACCTCGAATAAGTCATTTACCGTAACGCCCCAGTGCTCCATATGGGAATTACGAATCAGAATCGAGCTTGTATCAGACTCATTGATTGCCTTAAGCCTACTGTCAATATTGTTAATTAGGCAATAGAAGACAATCGCCAAGTCAAGATAGACTATGTGTGGAACATCCTTAAGAAGTTCCTTGTTCTTCTCGTAATTAATGAGCTTATAGGAAATGTTCTTCTTACATTTCTCATAATCCGTAAAAAACGAGATGTCAAAGTCATCCTCTAACGCGAATCTCTGATACTGCGATATAATCTGCGAAGCTAAAAAGTCCACAGAGTGTCCCTTCTTGTATTCATCATAGTAATAATCCAGATAAATAGTTGGGGAAATGTTACAATGCCCATTATTAATTACAAGACCATGGAGTACCACCCCATTATTCTTGTTAACAGGCTTAAGTGTCAGACTATGCCCTTTAGGCAGTCTGTCGTTGATAGAATCAACAATTGTTTCTTCAAATTTTTGATATGTCATAAATACCTCCATATTTATGACATGGTGAAAGTGGAAAATATAGATACTTACGTATCTAAAGCTCCAAGTCGGACTCGAACCGATGACCCCTTCATTACGAGTGAAGTGCTCTACCAACTGAGCTATTGGAGCATCAGGCATCTAATTGATGCCACAATACAAGATTATAAGAAATGTTAATTAATTTTTCAATCCCTTTTTACTGCCTCTGCTTCTTCTGTTCAACCTTGTTAGCATACATTCTGTCATCTGCCAACTTAATTACGGCGCCAATGTTCTTGCCTTCGCCTGCTGCATATCCAATTGCTGCAGACAGAGGAATCTCAGAGGTTAGATTAAGTTCCTCAACCTTCTTCTTCCATTCATTGGCAATCTCGTTCATCTTAAGCTCATTCTCACCCTCACAGATAAGTATGAACTCGTCACCACCTATACGGTAAGCCCTGCATTTGTCATTAGTAAAGCCACGAATAGAGTCAGCAATAGACGCAATAAGCTTGTCACCCATTACGTGACCTAAGGTATCATTAGTCTCCTTCAAGCCATTAACATCCCAGAATACAACACCAATCTTATCAACCTTAGGATAAGTATCCTTAACCATTTGTAGATACTTATTCTTGTTGTAAAGCTGAGTCATATCATCAATTTCACTTATTCTCTGAAGATAGAGACCACGAAGCTCTCTCATAGCCATACCATTAGACACATGAAGAAGTACAGGAATAAGAGCTAAGAGTATGACACTTCTGGGAAATGCATAGAAAAGTGGCAAAGTTAGCCAAGGATTAGCATTTACCGGGCCAAAATGAGCCACACCATTAGCATCTACATAGTCCTTAAGGGGACCTGTAGTAAGAAGCACCATGTTAGCGTCACAAAGTCCGAAATAGTATCCAGCCATTACCGATGCAAATATACCAATAACGCTCATTCCGTACGAGAAGAATAACAGTTTCTTATCAGAATACTGAATAGCGTATATTAGCGGAAGCACGCTTGCAATTACAATGTGATATGTAAGAACAACAGCTAATACGTCTGTCATAAGCACCGCGAATATGATAATAACGTATTTAAGCCACGGCTTGTTATATCCAACCAGCTTACATATAGCTATAAGTAAGAGAACAAGGAATGATAACAGGAAGAATCCATAGTTCATAAGACCTTTATCAACTATGAATATTCCAAGCAAATTCATTACCCACATAAAAGCCATGAAAAAATATGTAATTAGAAGACACCTTACCGTAAACCGATTCGAGTGTCCTTCTAAGGATTCATAATCAATACTATAATCTACTTCGCTCTCTTCGCCTTTGTTCCTCTTTTTGAAAAAATTCATAACTACCTTCCCTTAAAATCCCTTGCGTAATCAATCATTTCTCTAGCATTAGCAAGAACTGCAGGACTTACTGTAGATCCTGATAGCATTCTTGCAAGCTCATTAATTCGCTCCTCCTCATCCATCTTAGTGATAGAAGATACTGTCTTATTACCGACAACACTCTTCTCAATAAGGAAGTGCTTATCAGCCATGGCTGCAACCTGTGGCAAATGTGTAATACATATTACCTGCTTGCCACCCGCCACAACACTTAATTTCTCTGACAAGGCCTGTGCTGTTCTACCACTAATACCAGCATCAATCTCGTCAAATATCATTGTATCAATATTATCAGCACTTACAAGTACTGTTTTAAGTGCAAGCATAATTCTTGACATTTCACCACCTGAGGCAATGTCCTTAAGTGGCTTCATTGGCTCACCAGGGTTAGTGCTTATAATAAACTGGGCTTCGTCAATTCCATTAGATGTAGGCTTGTCAAGCTCAGTAAAATACATATCGAATTCCACATCTAAGAAATTCAAATCTGACAAAGCATCTCTAACCTTAGGTAACAGATCATAGGAATACTCTTTTCTAACAGCAGTAAGCTTATGACATATATCAAGCAATTTAGCTTCACAATCACTTAATTCTTCTTTTAATTTCTCGAGATATCTATCATAATCCTCGAGTTTCTTAAGCTTATCACATCTAAGTTCAAGACCTTCAATAACATTTTCCAGTGTTGGACCATACTTCTGCTTAAGCATATTAAGTGTATCAAGTCTAGCCTCAATCTCCCTAAATGCGCTATCATCAAAGTCCATCTCGGACATATAATCTGATAATTCTCTATTGAAATCACTTACGATACTCTCAGCATCGTCAAGCATGCTTGCTAGCTGTTCTACCCTCTCGTCATATTCGCTGACACTTCGAAGGCTTCTGATTGCTCTTCCAATCCTGTCTGATACACCATCGCCTACAGCAGTATCATTATACGCCTCATTGCAGTTAGATACAATACGCTGCGCATTAGACATGAACTTGTATTCTTCTTCAAGCTCCTCATCCTCGCCAAATTTCACATTAGCATTTTCAATCTCTTCGATTTCGTGCTTTAGGAATTCTATATCCCTGTCACGATTGTCGTTAGCGTGGATTGCCTCATCATACTCATCCCTAAGCTTATTGTATTCCTTATAGACTTCACCAAGCTCCTCCTTGATAGGTTCGATTTGCTCCCTTCCATACTCATCAAGCATTGCAAGGTGCTTTCTCTTATCGGTAAGAGTCTGATGCTCACTTTGTCCGTAGATGTCAATAAAGAATGAGCCGATCTCCTTTAGCTTGTCAGCTGGAATCATCTCTCCATTAATCTTCGCTACAGAACGAGATTCTGTGATTTTTCTGGATAATATAACCTCATCATCGAAGGTTATATCAAGCCTTCTAAGCGCTTCTCTTTGCTCCTCATTAGTTATGGTAAATGTTACTTCAACAATTCCATCCTTAGTCTCATCTCGTAACATTTCCTTAGGAACCTTCCCGCCTAATGCGAGATTCAGTGCTCCTAAAATAATTGATTTGCCTGCCCCTGTCTCACCAGACAAGATATTGAGTCCCCCTGCGAACTCAATCTCCTCCTCGTCGATTAGGGCTAAGTTTTTCACGTGTAAATATACTAACATATGTACTCCTTACTAGAGAATCTTGACATTTCAAAGAATACAAATATCAGTGGTCTAATATTCTACGAAGGCGACTCATAACATTTGTTACATCTCCTGTACTCCTAACGGCGCACATAATTGTGTCGTCTCCGGCAATAGAGCCTACTATCTCGTTGAACTTGATATGGTCTAGGGCCGCTGCTACAGCCATGGCCATACCTGATACTGTCTTAATAACTAATATATTCTGGGCATTATCCATGGAGATGAAACCATCTCTTAGGATTCTGATATACTTCTCATCTAAGTCCTCGCTTGTCTTAGAATAGGCAACATATCGAAGATGACCGGAGAAATCAGCCACTTTCGTAAGCTTCATCTTGCGAATGTCGCGAGAAACCGTGGCCTGCGTCACGTCGAAGCCTTCCTTCTTAAGCTCGCTGGTAAGCTCCTCCTGAGTCTCAATTGACTTGTTTATAATTATATCTAATATCTTCTCTTGTCTATCATTCATAATAGATACCTGCCTTCAAGCTGACTATGCCTGCATCTTGCTTCTAATTCTATCTAAGAAATTCTCTTTGCTAAGCATTACCATCTTGGCAACCTCATCAGTCTTAGATACAATAAGCTTCTCATCCTCTCTCAAATATCTCCTGTGTCTTCCGTCAAATGACACTAAGGCCTTCTCATCACTATCGTGATTTCTAGGAATCAGCTTCACTGATACCACATCTTCACTATCTAGTACAATACTTCTGGCATTCAGAGTATGTGGGTTGATAGGGGTAAGAAGAATTAATGACGTCTCAGGATTAACAATTGGTCCATGAGCCGACAGATTATACGCCGTAGAACCCGTAGGTGTAGATATGATTATTCCATCACAATCGTATGCAAACAGATATTGATTATTAACGTATACTGACAGCCTTGTTACATGCTGATTCTCAGTAGACCTTATTATTATATCATTAAGTGCCGGAGTTGAGTTAGCTTTTTCTTCAGATGGGCTAATATATCCTTTGAGCATCATCCTCTCTTCTATGTCATAATCGTCATTAAAGAGCCTGCCAAGGGCTGAAAATACGCTATCCTTGTCTAAATCACATAGATATCCCATATGACCATAATTGATACCCAGAAGTGGAATATCCAGTCCAAAGCTATTCTGAGCAGCACGAATTACCGTACCATCGCCACCAATTGCAAGAATACACTCAGTATCCCGAGGCACTTCATAAGGAGTTCCAAGGACAGAATAATCGCAGGTTCCTCCCTTGCTTATTACTGTCTTCTTAATCTGCTCTGCCAAGCTAATCTTATCTCTGTGATTGTCTCTTACAACAATATAATACTTCTTCATAACTTCCTTCTTACTGGGTTGATAAAGGGGGTTGACAGGGGGGCCCTGTCAACCTAGGCTATAAGCTACCGTGCGCCATATCAACTATATTTTCAGCATCAATACTTTCATGCCAGTCAGTCTTTCCTTCACTTTTCTTAATATATACAAGATACTCTATATTCCCCTCAGGTCCTTTAATCGGAGAATAATTAAGTCCTAATATAACAAATCCATTATCAGCCGAATAATCAAGAATCTTCTCGATTACTTCCAGATGTACCTTAGGGTCTCTTACTACCCCCTTCTTTCCAACCTTCTCCTTGCCAGCTTCGAATTGTGGCTTAATAAGGCATACCATTCTGCCATCTTCTTTTAGGAGATTATAGGCTGCAGGAAGCACCTTAGTTAAGGAAATAAATGATACATCACAGCTTGCAAAATCTAATACATCATCAATATCATCTAATGTCACATATCTGATATTAGTCTTCTCCATGCATACAACACGCTCATCATTTCTAAGCTTCCAGTCGAATTGACCATAGCCAACATCAACAGAATAGACCTTTGAAGCGCCATTTTGTAGCATACAGTCAGTAAATCCTCCTGTAGAAGCACCTATATCCATGCAGATAAGCCCATCTAGCTTAATATCGAAGGAATCAATTGCCTTCTCAAGCTTTAATCCGCCACGACTAACATAGGGAAGCGTCTTGCCATGTACTGTAATCTCTGCGTCCTCGTCGAATTTACTACCAGGCTTATCTTCTCTCTCATTGCCTACGAAGATATTGCCAGCCATTATCATTGCCTTAGCCTTCTCACGAGAAGGTGCCAGGCCTTTATTAACAACTAATATATCTAATCTTTCCTTCATGATAATGCATCCTTAATCTTATCATATATAGACTCAGGGTCCATACCCAGGGACTTCTGCAGTTCCCCAACACTACCATGCTCTACGAATTCATCTGGCAGAGAAATGTTAATAATCTCGCCCTTATAACCATTTTTATATAGGATATTATTAACACGCTCACCCATTCCGCCTATAGACACATTATCTTCCATAGTCACAATGCATTTATAATTATTAGCTTCCTTAATGAGATATTCTTCATCAAGAGGCTTGGCGAATCTTGCATTAACAATAGTTGGCTGCCCCAAATCTTCCTTCATAAGCTTACCAACCTCGATTGCATTCTTGAACATGGTTCCTATTGCGAATAGAAGCACCTTGTCACCTTTAAAGATTTCTTCACATTTGCCAAGACTAACAGGAGCCCTGAATTCCTTATACTTAGAATAAGCCTCGCCACGAGGGTACCTAATGGCAATTGGACCGTCGTACTTGAAGGCGAACTTCACCATATCTGACAATTCCCACTTATTCTTCGGCGCCATAACCACCATATTAGGCATCTGGCACATATATGATAAGTCAAATGCTCCATGATGAGTCATACCGTCTGCTCCAACTAATCCTGCTCTGTCAACGGCAAATACCACATGAAGCTTCTGCATACATACATCATGCATCATCTGGTCATAAGCCCTCTGCAGGAAGGATGAATATACAGCGAATATTGGCTTAAATCCCTGCGTCGCCAATCCTGCTGCAAATGTCACCGCATGCTGCTCGGCAATTCCTACATCAAAGAATCTGTCAGGGAACATATTAGAGAATCGCTTTAATCCAGTTCCATCTGCCATAGCCGCTGTAATTGCAACAATATCTCTGTCTCTGTCGCCCATTTTACGCATAACAGTAGAGAAAATGTCAGTATAAGTAGGCTTACTTGGATTAAGCGGCAACCCCTTCTCTAAGTCAAATGGTCCAGAACCATGGAATCTTGATGGATGCCTCTCGGCAGGCACAAAGCCCTTACCCTTCTTCGTCCTTACATGAACGATAACCGGTCCCTGATATCTTGATGCCTCTGAAAGCACCTTTACCATATTGTTAATATTATGGCCATCTATCGGTCCGATGTACATTATTCCCATTTCCTCGTACATCATACCAGGAATCACAAGCGCCTTGATACCACTCTTGGTCTTCTGAATCTGCTTGATAATCTTCTCACCGTATACGGGGATTTTCTCAAGAGAACCCATGATATCTTCCTTAAGACCCATATAATTGTCACTTGTACGCATCTTACTAAGGTGCTCGCTTACACCACCCACATTCTTAGATATGGACATCTCATTGTCATTAAGGATAATAACTATATTCTTCTTAAGCTCAGCTGCGTTATTAAGGGCCTCAAAGGACATTCCACCAGTCATAGAGCCATCCCCTATAACCGCAAATATCTTATAATTCTCTCCTCTCATCTCTCTGGCCCAAGCCAACCCTAGTGCCGCAGAGATAGAAGTTGTGGAATGACCTGTGTCAAAGACATCGCAGTCACTTTCCGACCTCTTTGGAAATCCACTCATACCACCGAACTGTCTTAGATTATCGAATCCCTCCTTACGACCAGTAAGAATCTTATGAGTGTAGCTTTGATGCCCCACATCCCATATAATCTTATCCTTAGGCAAATCACATATTAGGTGAATTGCTATGGTAAGCTCAATAACTCCAAGATTAGAGGCAACGTGTCCCCCCGTCTTCGACAATTTATTGATAAGGAACTCCCTTATCTCATAGCTTAATTGTATAACTTCCTCCGGATCTAATTTCTTAATATCATTAGGTCCATTAATCTTATCTAATACCATACCCCTGCTCTCTTTTTATTTTTTTCTATTTATAAGAAATGTTAAGAATTCCTCTAAGAATTCATTCCTGCCATCAATCTCATGCAGAAGTTCAAGTGCTTCATTAGTAAGCCTCTTTACTTCTTCCTTAGACTCCTCTAAGCCTACATGGGCAACATAGGTGGACTTATTATTCCTCTCATCAGAACCAATAGGCTTGCCTAGCTCCTCTTCAGTGCCAATAACATCTAATATGTCATCCTGAATCTGAAATGCAATTCCCACATTAGTTGCAACCTTCTCAATTATGTCAACATCAGCCTTGTTTGCACCAGCAAGTATTGCCCCCACTACCATTGAAGCTCTTAGAAGTTCCCCTGTCTTCTTCTCATACAGGTACATAATTGTATCAAGGTCGATATCTTCTTTGTCCTCCGACTCCTTATCAACCACCTGTCCTGCAAGCATTCCGAAGCTTCCTGCGCATTTACTAATATACTTAAACGCCTCTTTTACGGCTTCAACCTGCTTCGAATCAGCTGTATCTACATAATCCATGCCATTAGCTATTGTCTCAAATGCTAAATTAAGCAGTCCATCTCCAACAAAAAGCCCCATTGTCTCGCCATACACAATATGAGTCGTGGGTTTGCCGCGACGCATATCATCATTATCAACACAGGGCATATCATCATGCACAAGAGAATATGTATGAATCATCTCAATAGCCGCCATAAATGGTTTAATTATATCGCCTTTACCCCCAAACAGCTTGTAGGTCTCGTACATCAGAATAGGTCTAATGCGCTTACCTCCTGCAGATACGGCATAATTCATTCCTTCGAAAATGGTCTTCTGAAGGCCATCCTCCTTAGGCATATATTCACTTATTATATTGTCAATAATCTTTACTTCGTCCATCTTCCTGTAACTCAACAACCTTTTTCTCTACTGCTGCAATCTTCTCATTAGCACTTTTTAGCTTCTTCATGCCTTTTTCATATAATTTGAAGGATTCCTCTAGGGGAACACCTTCTTCTTCCATCTTGGCAATTATCTCTTCTAATTCCTGAAAATCGTCCTCTAATGTCTTAGCCATTATTACTCCTTATCCATAATTAAATCTGTGCAAATACATTTCTTCGAGGATTGCTGTTATTTCTGAACCTCTACAACCTTGGTCCTTATGCTTCCTTCACTAAAATATATCTTACATTCATCATCCACATCAAACTGTGATGCCTTGGTAATGTTCCTTCCCTTATCATCTACAACATAAGAAAAGCCTGATGACAGCTTCTTCGCTGGCGAAAGGCCATCTAGCTTATTAGCCCCGTTTTCCAATCTATGCCTTGAAAGTGTAATTGACTTATTTATATTATCCTCTAAGCGATTAGAAATCTCGGATAATCTCATCTGATACTGTGTCAACACATTATCGGGGCTTAAGGCGCCAAGTCTATTCCTAAATAACTCCAATTTATTCTTACATCTTAAGTAGTTGTTGGAGAAGGAATTATATAATCTAGATTCAATATTGTCTAACTCATCAATAAAAGCGTCATATTCAAAGACAGCTAACTCTGCTGCAGCCGTTGGAGTAGGTGCTCTAAGGTCTGCCACATAATCTGCAATTGTATAATCAGGCTCATGACCCACTGCACTAATGATAGGTGTGTCGCAGGCGAATATTGCTCTTGCAACTACCTCTTCATTGAAGGCCCATAGGTCTTCTATAGAGCCTCCGCCACGCCCAACTATTATTAAATCAAGGTTTAATTCATCGAGTCTTTCTATGCCTTCTGCAATTGATTCTGCTGCCCCCTCGCCCTGAACCTGGGCTGGACATAAAGTCAGCTGTACATGGGGATTCCTTCTTGTAGAAGTAGTTATTATGTCATGAATAGCTGCTCCTGTAGATGCTGTTACAATACCAATTCTTGTTGCGAATCTCGGAATTGGTCTCTTATAAGACTCATCGAACATCCCCATTTCCTGAAACTTGGTCTTAAGCTCTTCGAACTTCTGATATAACTGGCCAATTCCCGCCTGCTCAAATCTTGTAGCATATATCTGATATTGTCCTCTGGCAGCATACACATTTATCCTGCCTGTTACAAGAACACTATCTCCTGTCTTAAGGGGAAATGCGAGTCCTCTGGCTCTATTATTCTTGAACATTACACCCGATAATTGGGAATCCTCATCCTTAAGAGTAAAATATACATGACCACTGGTATGATAGGTGATATTCGACACCTCTCCGCTAATACATATATTCTTAAGCATAAAATCATTTTCGAACATACCACTTATGTAATTGTTAACTTCACTTACACTGAATACATCCTTAGCCATATCTTAGCATTTACTCCCATACTATAATCTGGCACAATTAATTGGCGATTTTGGCTAATATGCCGTTAACAAAGGCTCCTGACTTGTCGCCTCCGTATTCCTTGGCAATCTCTACTGCCTCATTAATTGCAATTGCAGGCTCTAACTTGTCATATTGTATCTCATATACGGCAACGCGAAGAATTGCAAGTTCCACCTTGCCAATTCGATTAATACTCCAATTATCAAGGGCTTTCTCGATTGCCTTGTCTATTTCGCTTATATTATTAAGTATATCCTGACATTTTGCATTAGCTTCCTTACTTTCCTTCTCGCTTAACGCAAGCTTGTCATATTGAACATCCTGATTGAAGAGCTGCTCAAGCTGAGTCTCCTTCTCTTCATCATCATAGAATGCCGATGAGAATACACCTTTGAACACTTCGATTCTGAATTGTCGCTTCGACATAAATATGCCTCCTTAAAAGGTATTAAAATAGGGCGTCATACGACACCCTAAATTATACATTATTTGACTGTAAATGTGAAACTAAATATAGATTAATCTGTCTCATTAATTACACTGGCAATCTTGATATCAATGCTTCCAACATTCATGCCAGTCATGCTCTCAATTGTGGATTTAACCTTCTCTTGAACCTGCTCACATAGCTTAGGAATCTCATATCCGTAGCTTAAGTTAAGAGCCATCTTAATCTTAATATTATTATTGTCATCACCAATGATTCTAACACCCTTCGCCAATTTGCTTGGGCTTGACTTAGTAATCATATCATTAGTAAGATTACCAGCAAGAGAGTCAACTCCATCTATCTCAGTAGCAGAAAGTCCCGCAATAATAGACATTACCTCTCCAGCTACGCTAACACCTTCATTAACCATAAATACCATACTATCTTCAGCCATAACTCATGCCTCCATATAATCTCAATTCTCAATCTATGTTATTATAGCACAAATAGTTTTATATTTATACACACTTTTTATCTGAAATTATGTTTTTAACTGATAATTCTTCACTAAGAATATGTAAGTAATTGATGCCAAAAGACAATTGAAAGTATGTCGGGAACCGGTCTTCGACAGTCGTCCGGACCACTCAGACCTATTTTCGCCATCCCTGGCGAAAATTTCCCTCAATTGTTCAATTACTAACATATTCTAAGCTCGAATTAAGGTTAAAAACATAATATCAGACGAAAAGTGTTCTATACAACAATCCCATCAGCGTACAATTTTATTCAGCTCCTTTGCTTCAAGGTCTGTTAAGCGATTTTCCCGATGAGCGTACAGACCTTGAAGCAAGGAGCGCAAGTAATTTACGCACTTTCATTCATCTTAAGCAATTTGGCAGCCTGGTCTGCTGCGATTAGAGCATCAATAATCTCCTGCAAATCTCCGTTAAGAATTTTATCTAACTTGTATAAGGTAAGGTTAATTCTGTGGTCCGTTACCCTTCCGTCTGGGAAATTATAGGTTCTTATCTTCTCAGAACGGTCTCCAGTACCTATCTGGCTTAGCTTCTCTGCCGATTCCTCAGCAATCTTACGCTGCATCTGTAAATCGTATAGCTTAGTTCTAAGTAAAGCGTAAGCCTTATTCTTATTCTGCAGCTGTGATTTCTCTGTCTGAGAATAGATAACAATATTCTCTGGATAATAAGTAAGTCTGACCGCCGAATCTGTTGTATTTACGCACTGTCCACCATTTCCAGATGCACGCATAACGTCGATTCTTATATCCTTCTCATCGATCTCAATATCAATCTCTTCTGCCTCAGGCATAACTGATACTGTAGCTGTTGAAGTGTGGATTCTTCCGCCAGATTCTGTCTTAGGTACTCTCTGTACTCTGTGAACACCTGATTCATATTTTAGAACAGAATATGCTCCATCACCATTAACGATAAAGGATACGAACTTAATTCCACCAATTCCTATCTCTTCAAGCTCAGCTAATTCAACCTTCCAGCCTCTGCCTTCAGCATAATGTGTATACATACGGTATAATTCAGCCGCAAATAGTGCCGATTCATCGCCACCTGCTGCCGATCTTATCTCAACAACTACGTTCTTATCATCATTAGGATCCTTAGGAAGAAGCAATATCTTAAGCTCTTCTTCTAGCTCTTCTACCCTCTTCTTAGAATCATTAAGCTCTTCCTTGGCAAGCTCACGCATTTCCTCGTCGCTTTCCTCCTCTAGAAGTGCTAATGAATCCTCGATATTCTCTTTGTGCTTCTTATACTCCTGATATGCCTTAACAATAGGAGCCAATTCGCTTTGTTCCTTCATAAGCGCTTTGAATCTATTATTATCATTAGCAACATCAGGCTCTGATAATAAGCTCATTACCTCTTCATATCTAGTAACAAGGTCTTCTAATTTATCGAACATGTCATTCCTCCTATAACTAATCTGTCAAGTCCACCCAAATCCTTATGAACTTCAACATCCTTATATCCATTTTCAATCATAAGCCTGCTTACAGGCTCACCCTGATTATATCCAATCTCAAAACACAGATATCCATCAGGCTTAAGATACTCTCTCGCCTTAGGAATTATCCTTCTGTAGAAGCTAAGCCCATCTTCATCACCATCTAAGGCAAGAAATGGATCGTGCTTTCTTACTTCTATCTCCAATTCATCAATATCCTTTGTTGGGATATACGGCGGATTGCATACAATTATGCTAAATTCCCCATCAATATTATCAAATAAATCTGACTCTACTATACGAAATGTGTCATTATCGCCTATCAGTTTATCAACATTCTTACGAGTAACCTCAAGAGCCTTAGACGATATATCTGATGCAGTCACTAAAGTATTAATTCCTCTTTTAACATTTTCCAGATAAATTGTAATTCCAATGCATCCACTGCCACAGCACATATCCAAAACAGAATCCCCCTGGGGCAAGGCCAGGACATGCTCAACTACAATCTCAGTGTCCTGCCTTGGAATTAACACATTAGAATTAACTGTAAATTCATAGCCGTAGAAATTAGCCTTCCCTATAATATGCTGAAGTGGAATATGCTCACATCTTAAGTCTATAAGCTTCATATAGGCGTTGTAATCGCCATTAGTAATCTCATCACATTTCCTAAGGAAATAATCGCTTCTTGTTACGCTAGTTACCTCTTCAAGCAGGGCAAATGCGTCAGCGTCACAGTCATGAATATTATTAGATTGTAGCTTACTTACACCTTCCTTAAGGCATCCTTCTAATGTCATAATCTTAGCTATTCATAGTCTTCTAGGAATTTCTTCCAGTCAAATACTGCTTCCACACTCTTGATTCCAACTTCAATCATCTCTTCTTCTGGCTCAACTGTTGTAAGGTGCTGCACCCATATTCCTGGTTTACTTAATGCATTGACGAACCAGTTATCATATCTTCCGGCAAGCCTTAGGAATTCGTAGGAGATTCCCGCTATGACTGGCACAAGAAGCAGTCTGCACCCAAGCTGAATGAAGTTATTGTCGAATCTTATGAACATGAATACAATTATACTAATAATAAGCACAATAACTAAGAAGGAAGTACCGCATCGCTTGTGAAATCTGGTGCTGCTCTTAACATTTTCCACATTGAGCTCTAGTCCATGCTCAATACAGTTAATGCACTTGTGTTCAGCGCCATGGTACATAAACACCCTCTTGATATCAGGCATATGGGATATGGCAAATACGTATAGAATAAATACTCCTACTCTCACAACGCCTTCAATTAGCGCTAACAGACTAGGATAGCCAATCCAATTAGTTAGAAGCTTAGATACAGCGTACGGAAGTAGCAGGAATAAAGCCAGCGCCACTACAGTTGATATCATAACCGTAACAACAATCTCAATTGCCTGGCCCTTCTTCTCCTTGCCATCTGCCTTATCGTCTTCTAAGGTCTTATCATGTACCACAACTTCCTCAGTAGCATCTTCCTTCGTGGCCTCTACTTCCTCTATATTCTGGGCAGTCTCTGTCTGGGATTCCTCAGCATCCTCTGCCTTCTCCCCTGTGAATTCCTCTTCATAGTAGGAAGCGGAAAGCATAAGGGTAGATATTCCAAGCACAAGAGAATCAACGAAAGCTACCACTCCTCTTACAAGGGGTATCTTATTAACAGTCTCTCTATTGCCTTTTGTTTTGTCTTTGTTAATCTCAATCTTACCACTAGGCGTCCTAACTGCAACGGCATAATCCCGGCCATTCTTCATCATGACACCTTCCATTACAGCTTGTCCACCAATTCCTGAGTACTTCATATCGTCTAAGCCTCGTCAAATTCATGCTAATAAAAAGATAAGGCTGAGGAAACCCTCAACCCTACCAACAGTTTCTTATTATTGTTCAATACCATACTTCTTATTGAACTTATCAATACGTCCACGAGCTTGTGTTGCCTTCTGTTGTCCAGTATAGAATGGATGACACTTAGAGCAAATTTCCACGTGGATATTCTCTTTTGTAGATCCTGTTACAAATGTGTTACCGCAGTTACATGTTACTGTAGCCTGGTAATAATCTGGATGGATTCCTTCTCTCATTTTCTTTCACCTCTCTAATTCTAATGGTTTCCGACCATTATTTGTGCGGTTAAGATGGCTTACGCCAATAACTATTTACATCCCGATAAACAGCTTATTAACTATATCACGAACCGGGGAAATATGCAAGTAAAAAATGTAAAAAAACAACATTTACGGCGTATCTTAGCTTATTGCAGCAAGAATCTCCTTGACACTATGAAATGTGTAAGTTGGTTTAATATCGCTTTTACTAATATCATCTATGGTAGATTCCCCTGTCAGGACACATATAGTCGTAACTCCTGCATTGTAGCCAGAGGTAATATCAGTATAAATCCTGTCTCCAACTACCACTGTCTCCTCAATGGATCGATTCCTCATGTCCATGGCAATATTAATCATATTAGGCTCTGGTTTGCCAATGAACTTAGGCCATTTGCCTGTGGCATTTTTTAGCATTTGACATATAGAACCACAATCAGGTACATATCCAAAGGATACTGGGCATACCCAGTCAGGGTGAGTTGCAAGATATACCACATCCTGAGTGCTTAATATCTCGCATGTGTTGCGTAATTTAGGGGTGCTAAGCTCTGTATCGAATCCAATTATAACGATGTCAACAGGCTCGACCTCTTCAGTAACATCTATCCCAGAAGCAAGAAGCTCATTAACAAGGCTCTTCGTCCCCTGGCAATACACCTTCTTACCCTTATAATTCTGCTTAAGATAACGAACGGAAGCCTGCGCCGATGTGAAGAAGCTATTCTCATCAGCTTCTATTCCCAATCTGGTGACCTTATTAACATAATCAGGTACACCCTTGGAAGAATTATTGGTTACATATACGCATTCGCCTCCTAGCTCTTCAATTCTCTTAAGAAGCTCTAGAGTTCCGTCAAACAACCTGTTCTCGTTATAGATAGTCCCATCCATATCGAAAAGCCACAGCTTCTTATCTCTTAGCTTCGATGCATCCTGGCCAAAATAATCTGTCATCTTCAACTCCGATTACAGTCTCCTCTTACAAACCTGTGCAATGACTTCAGCATTATTCTTTGTTCTGGCAAACAGGTTCAGGATATTCTCAACAGCCTCATCGCTTCGCATTCCATTAAGGCCTTTTCTCATAATATCTACTGCCCTAAGCTCCTGCTCGCTAAGAAGCTTATCTTCTCTTCTCGTACCAGATTTCGCAATGTCAATTGCAGGGAACACTCTCTTCTCTGATAGCTTCCTGTCAAGAACAAGCTCCATATTACCTGTTCCCTTGAATTCCTCGAATACAACGTCGTCCATCTTACTTCCTGTCTCAACAAGAGCTGTTGCAAGGATTGTAAGAGAACCACCCTCACGCATATTTCTAGCAGCTCCGAAGAAACGCTTAGGCATGTGAAGTGCTGCAGGATCTAGACCACCTGACAAAGTACGACCTGATGGTGGAACAGTTAGGTTATATGCACGAGATAATCTTGTAATTGAATCAAGAAGAATCATTACATCCTGCTTATGTTCAACGAGACGCTTTGCCCTCTCGATTACCATTTCCGATACCCTCTTATGGTGTTCTGGCAATTCGTCAAATGTTGAATATATAACCTCGGCATTTCTGCCCTCAATAGCTTCCTTAATATCAGTTACTTCCTCTGGACGCTCATCAATCAGAAGAATAATAATGTGCATGTCAGGATTAGATTCCTTAACAGATGAAGCAATCTCCTTAAGCAGGGTTGTCTTACCAGCCTTAGGCTGAGATACAATCATACCTCTCTGTCCTTTACCTATAGGCGAAATAAGGTCCACAATTCTCATAGCATTAGAGCTCTTCTCACGCTCTAGATGAATCCTCTCATCAGGAAATACTGGCGTCAAATCCTCGAAGTTGTTTCTTCTCATGGCTTCCTCTAGCGGATAATCATTAACTGTCTCAACTATCTGAAGAGCAGCAAACTTATCTGTTGGATTATTACGTCTCTTAGTTCCCTTGATGATGTCACCTGTCTTAAGATTAAGCTTTCTAATCTGAGATGGTGCCACATATACATCGTCTTCTCCAGGAAGATAATTAGCACATCTTACGAAGCCGTATCCATCATTAAGAACCTCAAGAATTCCATCAACTCTTCCTAATGGTTCTGCGCCTTCCTCCTTGTCTGTCTCTTTATCTTCCTTATTATCTTTGCGCGTCTTGGAACTTCTCCCTTCTTTAGCGCTGGCATCTTCCTTCTTATTCTTAGAAGACTCCTCCTCTTCACTAATTACAAGAAGAGCTTCAACAAGATCCTTCTTCTTCATGGAAGATATTCCTTTAATTCCATTTTCTTTCGCCAACTCCTTAAGTACTGCAAGGGATAGGCTTTCTAATTTTTCTCTCATATTATCTCCTATATCTATTATTTTTTCTTAATAAATCTGTTACTATCGATGAATTCATATGGCGTCTGCTGATATACATAGTAGTTAAGCCAATTAGTATAAAGTGTGTTAGCATGGGCTCTCCACTGCAGCAGTGGCTTCTTGTTAACATCATCATTCGGATAATAATTAACCGGCATATCAATTTCAAGGCCCTTAGCTAAGTCACGCTTATATTCACTATCCAGCGTATATCTGTCGTATTCAGGGTGCCCCATTACGAATATCTGATTACCATCATTAGACATACATAAGAGCACTCCCGCCTCCTTAGAATCTGCTAAGATAATAAGGTCAGTATTCTTATCAATTACATCATAAGGAACCTCAGCATGTCTTGAATGTGGCGCTAAGAATATATCATCAAAGCCACGAACAAGGGGCACCTTACGATTTCTTACATGATGTTCGTATATTCCGAAGACCTTCTTATTCATTACTTGCTTATCAATTCCATAGTGATAATACAAGGCAGCCTGCGCACCCCAGCATAGATGAATTGTTGATGTAACATGAGTCTTAGACCACTCCATAATCTTACATAGCTCATCCCAGTAGTCCACATCCTCGTATCTATTCATCTCAAGCGGTGCACCAGTTATTATCAATCCATCAAGGTTAATATCCTTAATATCATCATAGGACTGGTAGAATGCATCTAAGTGGCTCTTCGATGTATTCTTCGCCTCATGACTTGTCACCATAAGAAATGTTATATCTACCTGAAGCGGTGTATTTGAAAGAGAACGAAGCAATTGTAATTCAGTATCCTCCTTTAGGGGCATAAGGTTTAAGATTCCAATCTCAATAGGTCTTATGTCCTGGTGAGAGGCTCTTTGCTCATCAATTACAAATATATTCTCATGTTCAAGTATCGCATTTGCCGGCAAATCGGCTTTTGTCTTAATTGGCATTTTCTTACCTTCTTTACTATTTAATCATATTCATTAGTTCCTCTTCTGATATAACAGGAACTCCTAAATCTCTTGCCTTAGTAAGCTTGCTTCCTGCATTCTCACCAGCCACAAGATAATTAGTCTTCTTAGATACGCTTGAAGCGCATTTGCCACCATTGTCTTCAATAAGTGCGGCTGCCTCCTTACGCCCCAGACTTGGAAGCGTACCAGTTACAACGAAGGTTAATCCTTCCAACGCACTAGATGATGCCATACGGTTAGAAGTCATATTAACACCATACTCCTTAAGGCGCATAATAATTGACTTATTATCTTCGTTACGGAAGAAGTCATATATGGATCTGGCGCTAATCTCTCCAATATCATCTACCTGTAGCAGCTCTTCAATGGATGCGTTCATAAGTGCATCTATACTACCAAAATGCTTCATCAATGTCTTAGCTGCCGTCTTACCAACATTAGGTATTCCAAATCCAGTAAGAAGCATATTAGCATCATTGCCCTTAGCTTCATCAATCACTTTGAGAAGCTTATTAGTATTAGTAGCCTTGCCAATAATACCCTTATCAATTAGTTCATCCTTCTTATCCTTAAGAATAAAGATATCAGATATATCCTTAATATATCCTTCTCTACACAAATCAATAATATAGGCAGCTCCGAACCCTTTAATATCCATTGCGTCACGACCAACAAAGTTAATCAGATGATTCTCTAACTGGGCAGGACAGCTTGGTGAAGTACATATAATATTAGCTGAATCCTTATCACGAATGGTCTTAGCGCCACAGACAGGACATTTGTCAGGAATCTTATATGTATGGGTACCCTCAGGTCTCTTTGACTTAACAACTTCTTTAATCTTCGGGATAATCTCTCCCGACTTATATACCACGATTGTATCGCCAATTCCTATATCAAGAGTATCTATGAAATCCTGATTGTGCATAGTCGCACGACTAACAGTTGTACCACAGAGTCTAATAGGCTCGAATATTGCAGTAGGATTGATCCTTCCTGTTCTTCCAACAGTAAGCTCTACATCAAGCAGCTTCGTCTCCTTCTCTTCTGGAGGATACTTATAAGCCACAGCCCACTTTGGAACCTTGGCGGTCTCACCAAGCATACTCCTTTGGGCGTAGCTATTAACCTTAACTACTGCACCATCAATATCGTAACCTAACTCTCCCCTTTTATCTCCAATCTCACATATCGCCTGCCATACCTCATCAGCATCCTTACAAAGCTTATAATTATCAATAACCTTAATCCCCTGAGATATCATATATTCATAACACTGGGTATGAGTCGTGAATTCTCTTCCACGAGCCTCCTGCAGATTGAATATGAATAGTGACAGATTACGCTCTTTTACAATCTTAGGGTCTAATTGACGAAGTGAGCCTGCAGCACAATTCCTTGGATTAGCAAACAACTTCTTACCAAGAAGCTCCTGCTTCTTATTAACGTTATCGAAGCTTTCATTAGTCATATAGACTTCGCCTCTTATTTCAAAATATTCCAAGGGGTCTCTTAGTGTTGATACAACGTCGCTTATCATCAAAGCATTATCAGTTACATCCTCTCCAAACTCGATTCCATCGCCACGAGTCTCAGCCATAACTAATCTTCCGTTGTCATAACGAAGGGACATTGACAGTCCGTCTATCTTGTATTCTACTACAAACTCAGGATTTTCTAAAGTATTTTGTGTATCTTTTACAAAATTAATTACTTCTTCCTTAGAAAACACATCTCTAAGGCTTAGCATGGGCTGGTTATGCCTAACGAGAGATCCCGCCTCACGCTTGGCGCTACCGCCTACTCTCTGGGTTGGAGAATCAGGCGTAACAAGATTAGGATTAGCCGCCTCTAATTCCTTGAGATGATTCATCTTCATGTCATACTCATAGTCGCTAATCTCAGGGGAATCCATATTATAGTATCTGTTAATATGATACTCTAACTCTTCTCTTAACTTCTTAATCTCTTCCTCAGGATTCATATTATCTACATCCCTTCTTATATATTCTAGTTTACTTCAATTGAGCCAAGTAGCTTCTCAAGCTCATCGCCTTTAAGTTCTCTGTATTTGCCAACCTCAAGATTACCAAGCTTAATATTCATAATCCTAATCCTCTTAAGGCTAACAACCTTGTAGCCTAGCGTCTTACACATCCTTCTAATCTGACGATTAAGCCCTTGTGTCAGTATTATGGAAAATGTATTATCATCTATGGGTTCAACACTACATTTCCTGGTTGTAGCATCAAGCTCTTCAAGATATACTCCTGTTCTCATATCGTGTAGGAAATCCCTAGAATAAGGACGATTTAATCTAACAATATATTCTTTCTCGTGATAATTCCTTGCCTTGAGTATGCCATTGACAACCTCACCACGATTAGTTAGAAGAATAAGGCCTGTTGAATCCTTATCAAGACGGCCTATGGGATAGATTCTTGTAGGATAATTAATGAAGTCAACTATATTATCCTTATCCCGCTTATTTGCAGTACAGACAATCCCTTTAGGCTTGTTAAATGCTATTATTACCGGCTTTGCTTTGCTTACAACTTCCTGTCCCATAAAAAGGACATGGTCACCCTCTTCAACCTGGTCACCTAGTGATGCAACCTTGCCATTAATGGTAACATTTCCGTTATCTATCTGTCTGTCAGCTTCTCTTCTTGAGCATACTCCCATTGCTGACAGATATTTATTCAGTCTAATGATGTTCCCTCCATATTAAAAAGTAAGGAAAGGCCTTAGACCTTTCCTTACTAGAATTCACTAATCAAAGAATTAATGTATGAACTCTGTCTTCATATATCCTTCAATACCCTTAATTGATACTCTTGACCATCCATCTCC
>CAJOGN010000012.1 GCA_905234245.1 uncultured Lachnospiraceae bacterium | reverse complement strand
ATCCCAAAAAGTATTTCATTTATTGATATAAATATCCTTGTCTGATTTCATCATCAGACCACACCCTTTCATATTTGCCACCAATAGTGTCAAACAAATTATCCCAATAGTTGAATTTACTTGTATCCTCAGAATCCAATCTGTGATTTTTAAGCCAACCAAGTAGCAGATTCCATGTCTTGTCATCAATCTTAGCCGACCAGTTCTTCTTAGAATCCTTGTCATCGTTATAACTGATATTGTCCGGATGGGTTGTAATGATACCGTTGGCTCCCCTTTGTGCCATACCACGAATCTCCAAACTCGCATAGAATTCTCCGGCTTGTGGCGAAGTTACCAGATTGGGGTATTCCCTAACGTATTCTTCACATAACGCTTTGTACCTTGCTTCATCGGTAGCATTGCACAATAGAACTTTACCGCCTTTCCCTTCATCTCCCGGTCTCATAACATACCGAATTCCTGTTCCGGCATGAGTACCTATGTAATATCCTGTCAGCTCCTTATGTGGAATCTTATCAACACCTACCGCTTCTGCTAATGCATTTTCCAGCTCTTGTGTTACCGGAATCGCATCATACCAGTTGCTGTTAAGCCCCGGCATCTCACTTATCAAAACCTTGGTTCCAGTCTTTGCATCCTCCTGTACCTTTAGATTTTCCGGCTTAAAGACACCTGCACTTTCACCATTTACAAGAATACGCAGTCCTCCAATCTCCGGCTCAGGAACAAGCTTATAATTCGCCGTTTCGACTTCCTTGAAGTTTGACGCATCAAAAGTGTTGCTTGGCTCTGCCCTCTTAAGAAGCCGAGTATCACTCCATGACTCTAAAGCATCTATGATACTCTGACATTTCAGCCCATGCTCATAAGTCGAAGGTATAGCAAAATACGTCTCTTTCGCATTATAAAGAATTGCAGTCCAGTCACGATTTGCCCGCCATNNNACAAAATCCATTATATTCAGCCTGAGTTGAATATGCCCTCAGCTTATTAAATGTCTTCATGCCGGTATTATCTGTAAGCCCCTTATCATCCATATAAGATGTAAGTGCAAACATCTCTATCTCTGTAGCATTCTTCGGGTCTACATCATTCACTCGAACCTCATAATCTCCAACCTTTATGATTGGATCCTTTTCTGTGGATGAATCAGCATATTCGGCAATATATCCTTTGTTTCCAATGGTCATAATACCGATATTCTTTCCATTACTAGATGAATTACTTAGGGAAGTCGCCTTTCCCATTAATTCTTTGTTAAAGTCTGCATCAGTACGACTTGTTCTAGAACTGTATTCTCCATACTGATACGTTTGACTATAACTTCTTTGCACAGCAAATGTCATAATTCTTCTCCTTTCCGCAGCTCATCAGTCAGTCAGAGCCGCACCGCTGTCCGAAAGGTCCCAGCGGTATTGTTTCAACTATCTATGATTGTTTATATCAGTCCGCCACCCGCAAATGTATCGGCTTCATACGCTGATAATATCCCTGCTACTTTAGGATCTGACGGCATCCGGAAGAAATCATTTAGTTCCGAAATATTGTTTGTCTTAAATACTTTATCTCCATTAAGAAAATCTGTGTATGCCCGTCTCTTCTCAGCCGCTTCCTGTAGCCATTTCTCTTCCAGTTCTTTCTTTTCGGCAGCCTTCTTATCTATCCTGTCCCGAATCTTTTTCTGCTCTCCGCGCTTTGTCCAGAAGCTACCTTTGGATTGTGCCTCCCAAACCTTACCTCCGCTTCCATTCTGATAGCCTGTCCACCAACTTGTTGAATGACATTCTTCTTTTGTAGCACCATAATGGACTATCTGATATTTCGTTCCACCGATAGCTCTTGCCCATCCTGGCATTGGTGTAGCAAAGGCTGTTTTTAAATCATCCAAAACCCATTTTTCGTACTCAGGATCATCTTGCATAGCTTTAAATCCATCATCAGAAATATTGATTGAAAAATAATCTCCCATTTTATCCGAACACAGTGGAAAAGAGGAAATAGTCTCATGAATATAATTCTTGTATTCCTCCAACGTCATATCTTTGACATTGGTAACCAGATTTGTTCTTTCTATACCTCTGGTAGAAGTTATCCTTGTTGATCTTGGGACAGAGGGATCATATACCTCGCTTAGTTGTATCTGCCCATTTTTATACCACGATGGCTGAAGATCTTCTTCTGAATACACTTTTCCGACAAAATGATTGTTGTTCAAATACTCAGCATTCTGCGCTGTCAAGGTTTCTCTCATCGTTCTACCTTCAGACATAGCTTTCTCTATATCAATTCTGCCATTATCAGTAGAATCGTAGAATGCTCGAAAACCCTCAATATCAAAATCATCCTGCAGAAAATCCTTCCAGAAGGATTCCTGTGTTGCAAATGTCAATCTCTCATCATTTGAAAAGCTTTTCAAAAAATCTTGAACTTTTTTATAATCGCCAGGAGATTCAAAAGATAGGCTCCAGAGTTCTCTCGCAGATAGCTTCCCGCCAACATCAGACCTCTTTCCACATACAATTCCATCTTTTGAATAAGATGTCGTATACCTTATATCAACAGGAACCTTTTCATTTGTTTCAGGATTTGTATATTCTGTATGTCTTGTAACTACTGATTCATGTACAGATTCTCTGCTACGGACAGTTGACATTTCCGCTGCTGAATCCATTGTTTTTGAAAAATCACTCGATGCTGTATTCTTTGCTTTTGTCGACTGATTTCCCCGTACATCATAAATTGAACCATATGTTCCCAGTCCACCTATTGTCATTAGTTCTCCTTTCCGCAGCTCATCTGTCAGTCAGAGCTGCACCGCTGTCCGAAAGGTCCCAGCGGAATTGATAATCTTTATAGATACGCAAAAAGCACCCATAAACAAGTATTAATCAATCCTTGATTATCGGTGCTTTCCTTAGCTTATATCTGTTATCATTTCTATCGTCATAAATGCGCTTACCATTAACCTTAGTTCACAAACAGACTGTAATATGACCTAAAATGACCTAAAGTGATTATGAAACAGCTTTTTTTTCTAAAAGTGCTGGGGCTGGCTTAGTTGACAAAAGGACCCCGTCCCCTTGTCAACCTTCAAGATTATAGTATAATATCTGTATGACAAACACACGAAGAATAATATTTATAATACTTACAATAATATGGATGGTTGTTATATTCGCATTTTCTGCAAAAGACGCCGATGAATCGGGAAGAACCAGCAGTATCGTAGGATTGACAATCGGCAAGCTCGTTATAGTTGAATTTGACCAGCTTCCTGTAGAAGAACAGCTTGCCTTCGCAGAAAAGGTAGACTATCCAATCAGAAAAACAGCCCATGCACTGGAATATATGGTGCTGGGCCTATTTATAACAGGTGCTATATACAGTTCAAGGTTAAGTCGTATTGTTGTCTTTCTGATATCCTGGGCACTTACCACATTATATGCAGCAAGCGACGAATTCCACCAGCTTTTTGTCCCGGGACGAAGCGGTGAGATAAGAGATGTATGTATAGACAGTGTTGGCGCCATCGCAGGCGTTCTGATAGGTATATTGATTCTCAGTAGACTGTCAGCAAGAAAAGTAAAAAAGTGACAGGGGGACTTGGCAAGTCCCTCTGTCACACTAGAACTTCTCTCCTGTAAGCAGCTCATATGCCTCTTTATACTTAGCTATTGTCTTATCGATTACATCCTGTGGCAGGTTATAGTCACAATCAGGATGTGCTTTGAGATAGTCACGGACAAACTGCTTGTCAAATGAAGGCTGTGACTGCCCTTTGACATATTGATCCTTAGGCCAGAATCTGGAACTATCCGGTGTCAGCATCTCGTCTGCGAGTACAACATCGCCCTTCTCATCAAGGCCGAATTCGAACTTGGTATCAGCAATAATAATACCCTTGTTAAGCGCATAATCAGCACAAGTATTATATAGTTTCAAGGTATAGTCCTTAATCTTCTTGGCAAGCTCTTTGCCCCTTCCCGGGTAAGCCTTCTCTAATACCTCTACCGATTGCTCATAAGAGATGTTCTCGTCGTGATCACCCAGCTCTGCCTTGGTGGACGGAGTATAGATAGCCTCTGGTAATTTCTCAGATTCTACGAGACCGTCAGGAAGCTTAATGCCACATACTGTTCCATTCTCCTGATAGCTCTTCCATCCGGAACCTGTAATATATCCTCTAACAATACACTCTATTGGAAGCATATCAAGCTTCTTACACATCATGGCATTGCCATTGAATTCACCTGACTGGAAAAAATCAGGCATGTCCTTAGTATCAATACTAATCATGTGATTAGGAACAATATCCTTAGTTAAATCAAACCAGAACTTGCTCATTCTAGTCAGTACAGCACCCTTATCTACAATCTTATTCTTAAGGATAACATCGAAGGCACTGATTCTATCAGTCGCAACTAATATCAATGTGTCCCCGTTATCGTACATCTCTCTTACTTTACCTTCTTTTATTGGCTTCATAATATCTATTCTCCTTTATGAAATATAATCTATCCATCTTTATTTATTAAGAAAATTTACAAGATGTTCTATGTACTAGGCAAGTCATTTAGAAAAGCATGAATGTATTATCTCAGGTACTCTGAGTCCGCCGGCACTTAACGAATTGCGAAGCAATGAGTTTAGTACCGCTGCGAGACGAAGGTAGCGAGAGCGTGCCTGAGATGATATATCTCATGCTTTGATAAATGACTATATATATTCTTAAAACATCCTGTAACTATTTTCTAATAAGTAACGATTCTCCTGTCATTTCCTTAGGCTGCTTTAGTCCCATAATATCAATTAATGTTGGTGCAATATCTGCAAGACGTCCACCTTCACGAAGTGACCAGTTGTCGTCAGGATTTACCAGGATAAATGGAACAGGGTTGGTTGTGTGTGCTGTATGAGGCTCGCCTGTCTCATAATCAATCATCTTCTCTGCGTTACCATGGTCAGCGCAGATGAACATTACACCACCAACTTCTTTTACAGCATCTACTGCTTTACCAACTAGCTCATCAACCTTCTCAACAGCCTTGATTGCAGCCTCGATTACTCCAGTGTGACCTACCATATCTGGATTAGCGAAATTAATTACAATAACATCATAATCATTAGACTTAATAGCTTCTACAAGGTCCATTCCAACCTCTGGAGCGCTCATCTCTGGCTTCAAGTCATAGGTTGCAACATCTTTAGGTGAGTCAACAAGTATTCTTGATTCGAACTTGTTAGGGTCTTCTATTCCACCATTGAAGAAGAATGTTACATGAGCATACTTCTCTGTTTCAGCAAGACGAAGCTGCTTAAGATTATTATTAGCAAGAAACTCTCCGAATGTATTGACAATTTCTTCCTTTGGAAATGCAATTAGTTTATTAGGAATTGTCTCATCATAATCCTTAAAGCATACATAAGTAAGCTTAATAAATTCTCTCTCAAATCCTTTGAAATCATCATCACAGAAGGCTCTTGTTATCTCTCTTGCTCTGTCAGGTCTGAAGTTAAAGAAGATAACTGAATCATTCTCCTTAACAAGTGATAAAGGCTTTCCTTCATCATCAACAATTACAGTTGGAAGCACGAATTCATCAGTTACATCATTATCATAGCTAGCCTGCATTGCGTGTGTGGCAGATGTGTCTGTAACGCCCTCGCCAAATACCAGCGAATCATAAGCCTTCTTAATTCTATCGTAGTTATTATCTCTATCCATTGCATAATAGCGACCAGAAAGTGATGCAACCTTACCTACACCGATACGAGCCATCTCATCCTCTAGCTGAACAACATAATCCTTACCAGATGCAGGAGGTGTGTCTCTTCCATCAAGGAAAGCGTGTACATACACATTTTCAAGGTTATTCTTCTTAGCCATCTCAAGAAGACCGTATAAATGTGTATTATGAGAATGAACACCACCATCAGACAGAAGTCCCCACAAATGAAGGTCGGAATTATTCTTCTTACAATTCTCAATTGCTTCTAATAGAACCTTATTCTCGAAGAAAGTTCCATCTTCAATTTCTTTTGTAATCTTAGTCAAATCCTGATATATAATCCTTCCAGCACCAATGTTCATATGGCCGACCTCGGAATTACCCATCTGACCATCAGGAAGTCCCACTGCAAGACCAGAAGCATTACCCTTAACAAAAGGACAATTTTTCATAAGGTCATCCATTCTAGGAGTGTTAGCCATTGCAATAGCGTTCCCCTTCGGATTATCATTTAATCCATATCCATCTAATACCATTAATACTGTTGGTTTCTTCATAATTACATCTACCTTTCTTTATATTTATTTTTTAATTATTAATCCATTCCGGTCTAACATAGCATTGTCAGAGACGCTGTTAAGCTCATCATAAATCGTCTGTGCGTCATCATTGTTATCTACCAGACTTACAACACCCTCGCTAAAATGGCAAGGAATGAAGCTTGCCTTAATGTTGCCATTCTTGTTAACAGTGACTTTGGCAAGTGCTGTATCATAGTCAATAGGCATCTTCTCATCAAGTGAAAAGAAGAAATTACCAAGACTATAGTAGACAGGTACATTTCCAATATAATCAAATCCCTGCAACACATGAGGATGACCGCCAACAATTACATCTGCGCCTGCATCGGCAAACAGCTGGGCAAGATTAGCCTGGTCCATTCCATATCTTGCCTGATACTCGGTACCCCAGTGAACAACGGCAATTACATAGTCCGAATTCTTCTTGGCCTTCTCTATCTCATCAATGAATTCCGTCGGGTCGAGACACTTTAAGATTCCACCCTCATCCTCTGAGGCTGCCTTGGTATAATTCTGATTCTTCTCAATCTGCGAGCCATTGACAAGGGCAATCTTCATTCCATTTGCGATATAATACAAAGGCTGCTTGGCGTCCTCAATATTGCGGCCTGCACCGACATAAGGCATCTTATAATCCTCAAGGCTCTTAAGGGTATCTAAAAAGCCCTCCTCACTATAGTCATAGACATGATTATTAGCTATTGTTACAGAATCAACCCCAACCTTCTTAAGCTCATTGATATAATCAGGGTCTCCACGAAATGTGTAATATTTCGCAGTTATGGCATCACCTCTTAAGGTATATGCAAATTCGTTATTAACAACGAACACATCACTCTCATTAATAGCTTCAATAAGATTATCATCGAAGCAATCCATTAAGCGATTCTTCTGCTCTAACATATAATTAGTTGTAGCCTTGTCCTCTGCCATGGATAAGTCACCAGCAATGTCAAATGTTATTTCATCATCTGACTTAGTATTAATCACATGAGTGAACTTATTCTCGTAGGCTTCGATACCATTAGACACGCAATATTCATACCATAGCACGTGAATACTCTTGCCTGTGGTGTCGTACCATATCTTAGGGTCGTCAAACTTACCTTTGGATATAATGGACTCAAGCTCACTTTCCCCATAATAGTAAGTAAACCATCCGAAGAAATTCTCATCAATAGGATGATTACCTAGAAATTCCTTAGTACATGAGGATATAATCTTATCGTAATTAGAATCATAATTAGTAAGCTCATATTCAGTTTGCTTAAGTTTAGTAGTAGATGCTTCGGCCTTATCAGCTTCGCAACCACACAAACTTAGTGCAGTAAGCATAAGCACGAGCAACATACCTAATCTAATCTTAGAATTCATAACTCTTATATTAATAGTTGTCAAAATGCATAATCATACACACTAGCAAATTATACCATAATCCCCATAGATAAGACACAATAATAATTGTCAAAAAACCTATATAATGCAAGGACTTTTATCACATTTTGCATAACATAATTAAAAAAGGTCCCGTACATTATGTACAGGACCTCAATAATCATAATATAAATTATCTGTAATGCTGTAATTTATGCATTAACTATATCGCCAAAGTCAGCCTTAAGTGAAGCTCCACCAACAAGACCACCATCGATATTAGGCTTAGAGAATAACTCCTTAGCATTACCAGCATTAACAGAACCGCCGTACTGAATACGAACAGCATCAGCTGTAGCCTGGTCATACATCTCAGCTACGCACTCTCTGATACCTGCACATACTTCTTCAGCCTGGTCAGAAGTTGCTGTCTTACCTGTTCCGATAGCCCAGATTGGCTCGTAAGCAATAACAAGCTTAGCAACATCAGAAGCTGCAACACCTGTTAAGTCAGACTTAATCTGAAGGCGAATCCAGTCCATAGTAACACCCATCTCTCTTTGCTCTAATGTCTCACCACAGCAAAGGATTGGTGTAAGGCCTTTCTCAATTGCCTTCTTAACCTTCTTATTAAGGAACTCATCAGTCTCGTTGAAGTACTCTCTTCTCTCAGAGTGACCGATTACTACATACTCAACACCTGCATCAACAAGCATATCAGCAGAAATCTCGCCAGTATAAGCACCCTTATCCTCTGTATAAAGGTTCTCAGCGCCAACCTTAACATTTGTTCCCTTAACAGCCTCTACAACTGGTACGATGTCAACTGCAGGTACGCAGTATACAACATCAACATCATCACTTTCAACAAGTGGCTTTAACTCGTTAACAAGAGCTACGGCCTCGCTTGGTGTCTTATTCATCTTCCAGTTTCCTGCTACAATTCTTCTTCTACTCATTTTTAATATCCTCCTAAAAATAATAAATATCATTCTTGAATTACTTATCGTTAGCACAAACAACACCTGGGAGCTCCTTGCCCTCTAGGAATTCAAGGGATGCTCCACCACCTGTAGAGATATGGCTCATCTTGTCACCAAGTCCCATCTGGTTAACTGCAGCTGCTGAATCACCACCACCAATAATTGTAGTAGCATCAGACTCAGATAATGCAGTTGCAACATCAAGTGTTCCTCTTGCAAGCTTAGGATTCTCGAATAATCCCATAGGTCCATTCCATACAACAGTCTTAGCATTCTTAACCTCATCTGCATAGAGTGCTGCTGTCTTAGGTCCAATATCACAACCCTCTTCGTTAGAAGGGATGTCATCAAAGTTATGTACAGATGTCTCAACAGGTCCATCAATAGGATCTGGGAAATCCTTAATTGTTACAACGTCAATTGGAAGAAGCAGCTTCTTGCCTGCCTTCTTGGCTTTATCCATCATCTCAAGACAATACTCTAGCTTAGAATCATCACATAATGACTGTCCTATCTCATAGCCTTGAGCCTTAAGGAAGGAATATGCCATACCACCACCAATAATAAGTGTATCGCACTTCTCTAACAGGTTGTTAATTACATTAAGCTTATCAGCAATCTTAGCTCCACCGAGAATAGCTACAAAAGGTCTTGTTGGATTCTCAACAGCATTTCCAAGGAAGTTAATCTCCTTCTCCATTAAGTAACCTACAACAGCTGTATCAACAAGTGAAGACACACCTACGTTAGAGCAATGTGCTCTATGAGCAGTACCAAATGCGTCATTAACGAATACATCACAGATTGAAGCCAAATCCTTAGAGAAGGCCTCACCATTCTTAGTCTCTTCAGCTCTGTAACGAGTGTTCTCAAGGAGTACAATCTCGCCGTCCTTCATAGCCTCAATAGCAGCCTTGGCATTAGGACCAACAACTTCATTATCAGGAGCGAACTTTACTTCCTGACCTAGAAGCTCTGCTAATCTCTTAGCAACTGGTGCTAATGAAAGTTCTGGCTTAGGCTCTCCCTTAGGCTTACCTAAGTGTGAGCATAGGATTACTTTGCCACCATCTGCTACAAGCTTCTTAATTGTAGGGAGTGCAGCTACAAGACGGTTTTCGTCTGTAATCTTGCCCTCAATAATAGGAACGTTGAAATCACAACGGCATAACACTCTCTTACCCTTCACATTAATATCATCTACTGTCTTCTTATTAAGTCCCATATCTTTTCCTCCATAATTAGTCTTATTATTCATATACCTATAATTGCACACGCTTTAATCTAATAATCGCTTTATGTCATAGTGTCTGCACGCTCATAAGAAAATCGCGTCGCAGACCTATGACAAAAAGCTACATTAGTTCTAATTCATAAGTGTGCATTTATAAACATGCCTTAGGATTATATAAAAATAGGTCCGATCCTAAAGACCGGACCTTAAAGGTCTAAATTTAACTATATTATGCTAACTCTGAGAAGTACTTAATTGTACGAACCATCTGAGATGTGTATGAATTCTCATTGTCATACCAAGATACAACCTGTACTTCATATAAATCATCAGATACCTTATTAACTAAAGTCTGTGTAGCATCGAATAATGAACCATATCTCATACCAATGATATCGCTTGATACGATTTCATCTTCATTATATCCGAATGACTCTGTTGCAGCAGCCTTCATTGCAGCGTTGATTCCGTCAACAGTAACATCCTTACCCTTAACTACAGCTGTAAGAATTGTTGTAGAACCTGTTGGTGTAGGAACACGTTGTGCTGCACCGATTAACTTACCATTTAACTCAGGGATAACAAGACCGATAGCCTTAGCAGCACCTGTTGAGTTAGGTACGATATTAACTGCAGCTGCACGAGATCTTCTTAAGTCACCCTTACGCTGTGGGCCATCAAGTGTCATCTGATCACCTGTGTAAGCGTGGATTGTACACATAATACCTGATTGAATCTCAGCATACTTGTTTAATGCATCAGCCATAGGTGCTAAGCAGTTAGTTGTACAAGAAGCTGCAGAGATAACATCATCAGAAGCCTTAAGTGTATTGTGGTTAACATTGTATACGATTGTAGGAAGGTCATTTCCTGCTGGTGCAGAGATAACAACCTTACGAGCGCCTGCCTTAATATGAGCAGAAGCCTTATCCTTAGATGTGTAGAATCCTGTACACTCTAATACAACGTCTACCTTTAAGTCGCCCCAAGGACAGTTGCTAGCATCTGCCTCAGCGTAAATCTTGATTTCCTTACCGTCAACAGTGATAGAATCTTCGCCAGCCTTAACTGTCTCAGCCTTCTCATATCTACCCTGTGAACTATCATACTTTAATAAATGTGCAAGCATCTTAGGGCTTGTTAAGTCGTTGATTGCAACAACCTCATAACCTTCAGCGCCAAACATTTGTCTGAATGCAAGACGTCCAATACGTCCGAATCCATTAATAGCTACTCTTACTGCCATTTTAAATTCCTCCTAAAGACATAATTTTTCTTTTTTTTAATACTTTTAAGTACCGTTACCTATTGTACTTGAAATTAAGCAATAATTCAAGTGATTTATGAAATTTGTTAAAAGTTTCACAAAACGGGCAAAATAACACTAAGTATGTTATTATACTATTGTTAATTTATACTAAGGAGAATTACTTAATTATATGAACAAATTATACAACAACCACATGCACTGCTATTTCTCTGGAGATAGCGAAGCACCTATGGTAGATATGATTGAAGCTTCGATTTATAATAACCTTGAGGGAATAACATTTACAGACCATCTAGACCTAGACTATTATCACGAGCCTAATCGATTCGACCTTGATATAGATGAATATAGGAAATGTTATGAGAAGCTGACCTCTAATGGTATGTACCAGAATACAATTGAAGTGTTATGGGGAATAGAGCTTGGTTTGCAGCCACACCTTGCTGATAGGCATAGGGAAATTGTATCTACATATGATTTTGACTTTGTTATTGGCTCAACCCATCAGGTAGATAAAGAAGACCCATATTACCCAGAATATTTTGAAAAACACGGCATTAAGGGAGGCGTCAGGAGATTTTTCGAGGTTACGGCAGAGAATATCAATGCATTCAAGAATTTCGACTCCTATGGTCATCTTGACTATATTATCCGTTATAATGACGAGGCCAAGAAGCTTCCTTATGAGGATTATAACGATATAATTGATGATATACTTCATCTCTTAATTGAGAATGACAAAGCATTAGAGATTAACACAGGTGCCTTCAAATTCGGCTTATTAGAGCCTAACCCTTGTATTGCTACTATTAATAGATATAAGGAGCTTGGTGGCAAGCTAATTACTCTTGGCTCTGACGCACACAGGACAACTCAAATCGGTGTTGGATATGATAAAATCACAGGTATCCTTAAGGAATGTGGTTTCAACTCATATTTTGTATATAAGAATCGTAAGCCTGTAGAATATGAACTATAAAATCAGCCTCTATATACTTTTGAAAAGACATTCTTTAGTCGTTCAAAAGTATATAGGGGCTAATATAAATCAAAATCTAGCAGGCTACATATTTTTCCTCGAAATCTTTAAGATCAAGAGGCTTATCATACAGATAGCCTTGAATCACATCACAGCCACAATCTACAATGTTCTTCTCTTCTTCCTTAGTCTCAACACCTTCACAGAGAACCTCGAACTCTATCTCTTTGAAGGTTTCAACAAGATTCTTCATAATTGTAAGGCCAACTTCATTAGTTATAGAATGAAGCACAAATCCCCTGTCGAATTTAATTACATTTGCAGGAATCTGACCTAACACATATAAAGAATTATATCCAGAGCCAAAATCATCAATTGCTATTCTATATCCCTTATCCTTTAAGGAATTCAGCTTACTAATAACAGTAGTTAAATTCTCAACTAGAACCGTCTCAGTAAATTCGAATTCAATAACATTCTTAGGAATGCCTGATTCTTCAACAAGGGCATCTATCTTATCAATAAATGTCTCTTCTAGAAGGTCTACTCTTGAGAGATTAACAGAAATCGGAAATAGTTTCCTTCCATCCTCCATCCATCTTTTTTGCATATCAACAACCTGACGAAGCACCTCATAGTCAAGCTGATAAATTATGCTGGCCTCCTCTAATACAGGAATGAATAAAGCAGGAGATACAATGTTGCCCTCTTCGTCTCTAAATCTGGACAAAGCCTCCGCTCCCACAATGCAATTTTCCTCAACAGAATACTTTGGCTGCAACAACACAATAATCGCATCATCGTCAATAGCCTTCTGGAAATTGGGTATAATACTAGCTTTCTCTAGGGATTTCTTACGAAGCTCCTCAGAATAGAAAGCAACTGCTGTATCATAGCTATTGCCTATACTTCTTCTGGCATATCTGGCATTGTCCTGTGCAACTATGAAATCCTCATCCTTGCTTACAATACACATACCCAAATCAAGGCTAATCTTAGCCCTGGGATACTCTTTATTAGTCTTATCTATAAAACTCTTGGCGAAATCATCATAATAAGAGATTAATTCTTCCTTGGAATAATTATATCCCTCACATAGAATTAAGATATGATCTACATAGCTCTTGGTTCCAATGATGCAATTCTCATTATCATAGCAGAAATAATCTACCATGTTCTGAATAAGAGTATCACCCTCCTTGGTGCCATATATCTCATTGAAATACTTTAGATTCCTTAGATTAATGCTGATAAGAACAGCTTGTTGCATATCATCCACAAGCTTCTTTCCTTTTCTCTTGAATTTATCAAGAGAAGGAAACTTCTTTTTATTATTCTTTATTTCTAATTCATTTTTCAACTGTTTGCCCTCAATACCAAAAACTCCTAGAAGATTATATTATAAACCCATAATAAATGCTATGTATTTTTTGTGAATTCTGTGTTAAATATTTAACAGGCTTTTCTCGCTTTATTCTTAATTCTCTGAATAGTATTATCAACGGACTTGCTGTCCTTGCCTAGCATATCGGCAATCTCCCTTGCAACATATCCGTCTCTAAGTAAGCTATATACCTCGCGCTCCCCTTTCGAAAGCTTAGATTCCACCTTGGCAAATGTGTCTTCATTAATCATCTTAGACAACACAATTCCTTCAGGGTCGCCTCCTAGTATCTCGCTTAATTCCTCAGTCTCCTCTAAGGATTTACTATTATTAAGAATCTGGTTCTTCTTAAGTCGGGACTTCTCCATTAGCTTATTCATGCTATTATCAATACAGGTCTTGGCATATGTATAAAATGATGCATCGGTGCCTATCTCGTACTTATTAACCGCACTTAGAAGTCCAATAAAGCCCTCCTGAATAAAATCATCCCTGCTAAATCCAACTGCATACCTGTTGTTATGACACTTATATATCAAAGGCGTATATTTCCTTATCATATAGTCAATTGCATCCAGCTTTCCATCTCTATATGCTTGTATTATTTCTTCATCACTTAATACAGAATAATCCATGCTGCTCCCTACTAATTCTGTCCATCTTAGTCTATTTTCAGTCTCGGTTATTTAACATTTAGCCCATTCTCTGTCTTACAATCTCATAGCACAGTACACCACATGATACTGACGCATTAAGAGAATCAATGTCTCCCTTCATTGGTATTGATGCTATAAAGTCGCATTTCTTCTTAACATTCTCACTAACTCCAGAGCCCTCATTACCAATAACAAGCCCAATTGGCCCCTTAAGGTCAAGATTATACATCACTTCTCCTGACATATCGCCACATACGAACCACAGCCCCTTCTTCTTAAGCTCCTCTATTGTCTTGGCAATATTAGTAACCTTGGCAACCGGAGTGTAGTTAAGGGCTCCAGCAGAGGTATTAGCCACTACACTTGTAAGTCTTGCGGCTCTTCTCTTAGGAATAATAACACCATGTGCTCCACACAGATTAGCTGTTCTAATAATGGCCCCAAGATTATGTGGGTCTTCTATTTCATCAAGAATTATGACAAATGCGTCTTCACCCTTAGCCTTTGCTTTATCTAAGATATCATCAACCTCGGCATATTCATACGGCGATACATAAGCAATAACACCCTGATGCTTCTTCTCTTCACACATGCCGTTAAGGACTGATTTGCCCACAAATTCCACAATAATCTTATTCTTCTTAGCTTCCCTTAGGATTGTATTAGTTGGTCCATCGTGCTTGCCTTCAAGAATAAGAATCTTATCAACTGTATTACCACTTCTAATTGCCTCTAATACAGCATTTCTTCCACAGATTATGTCATTATTATCTCTCATTTTCTTCCTCTATTTTGTTAATTCCTATTTTAATTAATTCAAATATTCTCTCCATATCGTCCCTTAGATACAGATATCCTATTAATGTCTCTAGAGCCGTAGCCTTCATATAATCTGCGCTACTTGCATTCTTCGCCTTAGTATGAGGCTTGGAATTACGCCCTCTTCTAAGGACGTCTTGTTCCTCATCATTAAGTAAGGGATTAATAGCGTCATACATCTTAGCCTGTGCCTTGGCGCTAACATAGTGTATTACCATATTATGAAGCTTATTAGGTGATGTATTGCCCTTGTTAACCACAATAGTCCTAATTACTAAGTCGAATACATCATCTCCTATATACGCAAATGTAAGAGGTGAATATGTCTTAATATCCACCTCTTTACCTTCAAAATAATCTATTATTTCCTGATTTAAAGCCATTTATACTTTACACCTTCTCTTGTGTCTTCTAGGACAATTCCCTTGCTAAGAAGCTCGTCTCTAATCCTGTCTGCTGTAGCAAAGTCCTTATTCTTTCTTGCCTGTTGTCTTTCTTCAATCATTTTCTCAATATCAGCATCAAGAAGCTTCTCCTCCTTCTTAAGAATAATGCCAAGGATATCACATAGCATTGTCAGATTATCAATAAATAGCTTAAGCACGTTCTTAGCTGTATTATCATCAACATTCTGATTGATGTATTTTACCAGCTCAAATACAGCAGAAATCGCATCAGCTGTGTTGAAATCATCCTCCATAGCCTCTTCGAATTTCTTAATGTACTTATCTACTGCTTCCTTGTATTCTGATTCATCAGCTTCATCAGTTGAAGCATTCTCATATAGATACATTAAGTTGTCATAGGAATTATGGATTCTATCTAAGCCTGACTTAGCAGACTCCATTAGCTCAGCACTGAAATTAAGCGGACTTCTGTAATGAGCGCTTAACATAAAGAACCTAAGCACCTGTAGGTCGTACTTATCAGCAATCTCTCTAACTGTAAAGAAATTGCCAAGGGACTTACTCATCTTCTTATTATCAATATTAAGGAATCCGTTATGCATCCAATAATTGGCAAATGTCTTACCATTAGCCGCCTCTGACTGGGCAATCTCGTTCTCATGATGAGGGAATATCAAGTCCTCTCCCCCTGCATGTATGTCGATGCTGTCACCAAGATACTTCTTAGACATGACAGAACACTCAATATGCCAGCCTGGTCTACCATCGCTCCAAGGTGACTCCCAATAAGGCTCTCCTTCCTTCTTAGGCTTCCAAAGCACGAAATCAAGTGGGTCTTCCTTAAGCTCACCAGTTACATTAATACTCCTGTGACCTGCCTCTAAATCATCAATATTCTTATGAGACAGCTTGCCATAATCAGTGAATTTCCTGGTTCGATAATATACAGTACCATCATCAGCCTTGTAAGCATATCCCTTATCAATAAGAGTTGATATCATATCAATCATTCCAGAAATCTCTTCTGTAGCAAGAGGATGAACTGTTGCAGGCTTTACATTAAGGCCTTCCATATCCTTCTTACATTCCTCTATATACCTCTTAGATATCACTTCACTATCAACACCTTCTTCAAGTGCCTTCTTGATAATCTTGTCATCAACATCAGTAAAGTTAGATACATAATTAACATCTAAGCCCTTATATTCCATATATCTTCTGACAGTATCGAAGACAATCATAGGTCTGGCATTGCCAATATGAATATAATTATACACAGTAGGGCCGCACACATACATGCTAACCTTGCCCTCTTCAATTGGCTTAAATTCTTCTTTTGACTTCGTTAATGTATTGTAAATTCTCATTATTTCCCTTTCTGCAACTCCCTTACTTTATCTTCCAATTCAAGTAGACGACTAACCAGTTCTGAATTCTCATGCTTGAGAACATTGATATCATCCTTAACAGGATCAGGCAGATGAATCTGGTCCATAGTTTCCCTAGGTGGAACCTTCACATTATCCTGCTTTACTATTCGACCTGGAACACCTACAACTGTACAATTAGGCGGAACCTCTTCAATTACCACAGACCCTGCGCCAATCTTAGAATTATCACCCACAGTAAAGGAGCCAAGAACCTTAGCTCCAACAGAAATCATAACATTATTACCTATGGTCGGATGACGCTTGCCACATTCCTTACCAGTTCCACCAAGTGTTACACCCTGATAAAGTGTGACATTATCACCAATAATTGTAGTCTCACCAATAACAACCCCACTACCATGGTCGATAAAGAACCCTTTACCAATGGTAGCACCAGGATGTATCTCAATTCCTGTCTTTCTAGCAGCCTTCTGGGATATGCGTCTTGCCCTGAAATAATGACCCTTAAGATAAAGCTTGTGAGCTTTCCTATACTTAATCATAACCTTGAAGCTAGGATATAGCAGCACCTCCCATATTGACTTTATAGCAGGATCTCTTTCTTTAATTACATTGAATTCTTCTTTATATCTTGCAATAAACCCTTTGCGTTCAGGCTTATTATTAACCTCTTCACCCATAATTATATCCTGAATTAATTATTATACATCTGTAAAATGTACAGATTTTCCTTTCATTTATTCTATGAGGCATACACAATTAGCGCTTATGCCTTCTTCTCTTCCAGTAAAGCCCATATGCTCCTCTGTAGTAGCCTTAATATTAACATGTGAGATATCACAATGAATTACAGATGCAATATTCTCCTCCATAGCATTAATATATGGTCTAAGCTTTGGAGCCTGAGCAATAATTGTAGCATCAACATTTACCACTCTGTAATTATCCTTCTCAAGCAGTTCCATAACCTGCTCTAGAAGCTGCATAGAAGATACACCCTCTAAGGATGGGTCTGTATCTGGAAAATGTAAGCCTATATCACCCTTACCTGCAGCCCCCAGCAACGCATCCATAACTGAATGTGTAAGAACATCAGCATCAGAATGACCAAGCAAGCCCTTAGAATGCTCAATCTTAACGCCTCCTAATATCAAGTCTCTTCCTTCAACCAGCTTATGTACATCATATCCATTTCCTATTCTCATAACCCCTCACACTCCTTACATATTTAGTAATATACACCAAATCCATTAAAGGAAATTGTATCATAATTCATAAGAAAAATCTACCGTATGCCCACCACAATAAGCCTCCTCAAATTCTTCCACAGGAATAGGCTTTGAGAAGAAATAGCCTTGGAACATATCTGCCCCTTCCTCAACTAAGAATTCTAACTGAGCACTTGTCTCTACGCCTTCGACAACCGTAGCTATATCTAGCTTCTTACATAGTGAAATTATTGAAGATAAGATAATCCTGGCCTTATCCACATTTTCGGTCTTCTGAAGAAAGGCCATATCAATCTTAACTACATCTACAGGAATGTCTTTGAGCATATTAAGGGAAGAAAAGCCACTTCCAAAGTCATCCATCTCAACTACATAATCAAGATTCTGCAATTCCTCAATCAAGCTAACCTGCTTAGGCACATTATTGAATACCGCTGTTTCTGTAATCTCAAGATGAAGCTTAGAAGGCACTATATCGTATAATTTAAGATAATTCTTAAATATCTTGCTAATATCCATGTAGTAGAAGTCCTTCGGTGAAATGTTAACTGATATGGATAAATCAATTCCTCTCTTCTCCCATTCGGCAAGCTTACTGCAGGCAAGCTTCCATACATATACATCCAAGCGGCCTATCATACCGTTCTTTTCTAGTAATGGTATAAAGTCCATAGGCGGTATTACGCCCTTTTTGGGGTCAACCCATCTAGCAAGCGCCTCAGCACCAATAACCTTACCTTCTGAATCAACCTGAGGCTGAAGATATATCTTAATATCTGAATTCCTTAGAGCTGCTTCAAAGCTTTGAAGCATTTGTTGATCCTGCATTGCCTTTTCGCGCATATCTTCGCTATAATTAGCAACCCTTTGCTGATAATCACCTTTTATAGAATCCATAGCCATAGAAGCTCTATCATACATAAGATGAATAGGCATATTCCTATCAACAATATCGTAGACACCTACATATATTGTAAGGGGATAGTATATTTCAGCATCAACATATGCAACGCTTTTTGGATATGATATATAGTCATCTCTATAGAATTTGTCTTTAGGTATCAAAAGAGCGAATTTGTCAGCGCCAATCCTGCCATATACAGTATAATCGCCACATATTTCCCTCATCTTGTCAGCAATACGACATAGAAGCTCATCTCCCTTATCATGCCCAAAGAGGTCATTAACAAGCTTAAAATTCAACACATCTGACGAAACCATAAAGTAATCCGTATCAGGATTAGCCGCCAAGGTCTCTTCACATCTCTGGTAGAAATAATCCTTATTGTAAATTCCGGTAAGCTCATCGTGGGTTGATTTATATCGTTCTAGAAGCATTGCTTCGTGTTCTGCACTTATATCTCTGGCAATTACATAGGAACCAATTCGATAACCCAGATTATTATATAGAATCTTGTATACAACATTAAGCCTTATTACCTTGCCATTAGTAATTCTGACAAGCTTATTGACGCTTCTTTCCACTTCACTATCTTCGTCTTTTTTCCTTCTAAAAGACTTAGTCAGCGTCTCCATATCTACTTCCATAATATCAAAAAGCCTATGGTCACTCTTAATTACATCGCCTTCCTTAATGTCAAAATAATCGATGGCTTTACTATTAGAATATTCGCATACAAAATCAACATCAAATACAGTAAGACCATACTCAATCTGGTCTGCAACAAGGCTAACTATGGACTTTTTAAGCTGCTTAGGAACATATATCAGAGTAAAGAAGTAGAACAATAGTCCTGCAATTACGTATATTACTACTGATACGTCAAATCCCCATTTAAAATACAATGAATATGTATTAAGCGCCAGACATACAACAATAAGAATTAACATAACATCATTTTTCACACGGTAAATTCCTGATGTCTGCTTACTCTTATTGATTAACGCTATAATGGACACTAACACCATTCCATATATCACTACACCATGGTAAATGAATAGTAGATTAGGGGTAAACCTATAAAAATCAAGGTTATCAAACAGCGTAGTTGGATATACATCATACATTAATTGATGGAAATTATTAGTTACAAGCAACGCCAAATCAAGAGCAATTGCAGGTACAATAACTGCATTTCCCAAGAACTTAGGGCGCTCTTTATCAATATAGATGAATATAAATCTCATCAAATAGAACAGCAGTAAATCACTACAGAAAAAATATCCAGCATATGCCAAGTTGCAAATAATAGCATCGTTAAAGAAGATAATTGTTGCATCAGCTAATACAACTGATAAAACTGCTATTAGCAAATCATCAACAGCATTACTAAGCTTACTGTTTACCTGCTTACTAAGCCTAAGCGAAAATATCAATATAAATGAAATTATTATAACACTAACACCCGCTACATATCTCATAATCACCCCTCAAGTCAACGTATATACTTTTCTAAAAATTATATCATAGTATAAGAACATTTACCATCAGAATACAAAAAACGGATAACCAAGTAATCACTTGATTATCCGTTAATACTAAGTAGCGGGGGAGAGACTCGAACTCTCAACCTCCCGGGTATGAACCGGACGCTCTAGCCAGTTGAGCCACCCCGCCATATGCTGTTACTCGCGAAGCGAGTGACTGCACGTCGAGCCCGTTTTCGCGAAGCGAAAAATACAATCGGGCGAGACTCCTTAAGAGACTCATTGTGCAACTCTGATAATATATCATATAATAAAGCTTTGCGTCAACATATTTTTTAAGAAATATTAAAACTTACTCCCCTAACAGCTTCTTTACTACCTTAACACAATCAGCTGCATCTGAGGAATAGTCATCAGCACTAATCTCTTTTGCAAAGGAAGGAGTTACACAGGCACCACCAATAATAACCTTAGCCTTGCAGCCCATTTCATTTCTAATCTTAACAACATCAGCCATTCTCATCATTGTTGTAGTCATAAGGGCCGACAAGCCAATAATAGCAGCATTTTTCTCTATGGCTGTCTTAACTATATCCTCAGCAGGCACATCCTTACCCAAATCAATTACGTTATAACCATAGTTTTTAAGCATAACACATACAAGATTCTTGCCTATATCGTGTATATCACCTTCTACAGTTGCCATAACAATAGTTTCTTTTTCCTTAGAATCAGCATTAACCATAAGAGGCTCAAGATAATTCATAGCAAGCTCCATAGTATCTGCCCCTGCTATAAGCTGTGGCAGGAAATATTTCTTAGAATCATATAACTCTCCCACCTTGTTAATACCAGGAATAAGGCTATTATCTAAGATATCTGAGGCTTTAACACCTTTGTCTATGGCTTCCTTACATAGCGTTACAATCTTGGACTTATCACCACCTACAACAGCGTCAAATATAGCATCTGAAGCGCCTAAATCCCCCTCGCCACCAGACTTAGAGGAATCCTTCGACTTAGAATCAACTGCAATACTAACATTCTTAGGTGCTCTGTTTAGATAAATATCTAATGCACCCTCTTTATTAAGTAACAAATCCGTAGCATAAGCATTACTCATAAGCAATTCCTGTGATGGATTAGCTATCGCAAGGGTAAGGCCTTTAGATATTGCAACATTAAGGAAAGCACTGTTAACAAACTGTCTTGACGGCATTCCAAATGATATATTAGAAAGTCCACAAATAGTAGGAACCTTCAATTCATTGTAGCAATAATCAATTACCTCAAAGCACTCCTTAGCAGCATTAGGATTAGCTCCAACAGTAGTCACTAATATATCAACAACCATGTCATTTATGTCGATTTTTTGTTCTTTACATTTGTTAATTATACATTTAATATTATCCATTTTCTCTGTAATGTCCTTAGGAAGACCATTATCTGATAATGGCAATGCAATGAACATGGCTCCGTACTTCTTAGCCAAAGGAATAAGAGCTTCTAGCTTCTCTTTTTCGCAGGAAATAGAGTTAATAAGCGCTCTACCTGGGTATATACGTAGTGCAGCTTCCATTATATTAGGAAAGCTGGTATCGATACATAAAGGCAGATTAGTAACGGAAATTACTTCGTTAATTGCTGTTAGCATCATAGCCTTCTCGTCAATACCGTTAGTTCCCATGTTAATATCAAGGATGCCAGCACCTGCCTCTTCCTGCTCTCTAGCAAAATCAACTATAATATCAATGTTTCCAGCTCTTAGCTCTTCTTGTAGCTTCTTCTTGCCTGTAGGGTTAATTCTTTCACCTACAATTGTAAGACATGCATTAAGATTTATATCACATTTTCCACGTTCAGAGGTTACTACCCTCTTGTGATTATTGTTAATTGTAGGTTTAATATCCACGCAATATGCAGATAGTTGCTTGATATATTCAGGATTAGTTCCACAGCAACCACCTACAATTGATGCTCCTGCTTCTATAATCCCCTTCATACCTTCTACAAATTCTTCTGGTGAAAGGTCATATACTGATTCGCCATTAATTAATGCAGGAAGCCCCGCATTAGGCTTAGCTAAGATTGGAACATTAGCATATTCAGCCATCTGCTCCACCAATGGTACAAGTTCCTTAGGACCAAGGGAACAATTTAAGCCAACAGCGTCAGCCCCCATACTCTGTAATACAATAATTGCAATATCAGGGCTTGTGCCATATAGTGTCCTTCCATCCTCATTATATGTTAGAGAAACTATAACAGGAAGCTTGCTTGTCTCCTTAACAGCAAGAAGGGCTGCTCTACATTCCTGCAGGCTCATCATTGTCTCAATTATGAATAAATCTACACCAGCAGCATCAAGAATCTTAGCCTGCTGTTTATATACATCCACAAGGTCCTCAAAGAGCATATCTCCCACAGGCTCTAATGACCTACCTGTCATTGATATATCGCCTGCAACATATGCCTTACCTTCAACTGCTTCTTTGGATATCTCAACTAATCTTGTATTAATATTTACAATATCTTCTTCTAAGTCATATTCAGCAAGCTTAATTCTATTTCCTGTAAATGTTGGTGCAAGAACAATGTTAGAACCAGACCTGACGTACTCTCTCTGTAAATCAATAAGTGCCTTAGGATTGTCAATTATCCATTTCTCAGGACATACCCCATTAGGCATACCAGCTTTAATGAGATTAGAGCCTGTTGCACCGTCAAGTATTATTATTTTTTCTTCTGCTAAATGTCTGAATTCTTCTCTAGTCATAATATCCCTTCACCAACTAATATTAGTATTTATTCTCTTATCTGTGCGATTAACTAAAATACCTCACACCTGATTCAAATATCTTCATATCCTGCTCACCATATATGTTAATGGCAACGCTTTCACCACGACGCTCTGAGTGAGCCATCTTACCAAGCACACGACCATCTGGACTTGTAATTCCTTCAATAGCCATATAAGAACCATTGATATTCCACTCTTCATCCATAGTAGGATTGCCTGCTTCGTTAACATATTGTGTGGCAACCTGGCCATTTTCAAATAACTTGTTCAGCCACTCTTGATTAGCAACAAATCTACCTTCACCATGAGATGCAGGGTTAGTATATACATCCCCAAGAGTAGCACCCATAAGCCAAGGAGACTTGTTAGATACAACCTTAGTGTATACCATCTTGCTAATATGACGGTTAATTGTATTGTATGTTAATGTTGGCGAATCAGCTGTCTGTGTGTGAATCTCGCCAAATGGAACAAGTCCAAGCTTAATTAACGCCTGGAAGCCGTTACAGATACCAAGAGCAAGTCCATCTCGCTCTAAGAGCTTAGTGATTGCTTCCTTCATCTTCTCATTTCTAAAGGCTGTAGCAAAGAACTTAGCTGAGCCCTCTGGCTCATCACCAGCTGAGAAGCCACCTGGGAACATAATCATCTGGGCTTCATCAATTGCCTTCGTGAATACATCAACTGAATCTCTTATATCCTCGGCTGACTGATTCTTGAACACCTTAACAATTGGCTCTGCTCCTGCCCTTGCAAATGCGGCAGCTGAATCGTACTCGCAGTTAGTTCCAGGGAATACTGGAATAAATACTTTAGGTTTTGCGACCTTATTCTTACATACATAGATGTTGTCTGTTTTATATAATCCAGTCTTAACTTCTGAATAATCCTCTGTAACTCTGGTAGGAAATACCTTCTCAAGAGGCTTCTTCCATGCTTCTTTCATTTCCTCACAGGATACGCTCTCTCCTCTATATGTAATCTCACCACTATCATTAATCTTACCTGCAATTGCGTAATCATATGTAAGACCATGCTTAGCCATGCAATTATCAACCTCAGTAATATCATCAGCCTCAGCAAGAATACATCCTGTTCCAGGAATACAAAGCTCATTAAGATCAACTGTCTCGTCAATATTGACACCTAATCCATTACCAAGGCTCATCTTGGCAATTGCAGCAATTGTTCCATAGGCATCCATAACATAAGCAGATATAAGTGCCTTTTTCTGAATCATCTCATGAATCGCATCATACATTTTCTTAGCATGTTCAAAGTCCGGCAAATCATATTCATCAGTATGAACATGGAAGAATATCAATTCATTACCTGGCTTCTTAAGCTCAGGAGTAATAATGTCACCCTCCTTAGCCACATCAACTGCGAAGCTTACAAGTGTAGGAGGAACATCAATGTCATTAAATGTACCTGACATAGAATCCTTTCCTCCAATTGAAGGAAGGCCGAATGCCATCTGCGCCTTATAAGCACCAAGAAGCGCCGCAAATGGCTGGCTCCATCTATGAGGGTCTTCTGACATTCTTCTGAAATACTCCTGGAAGGAGAATCTTATCTTCTTATAATCACCACCTGATGCAACAATTCTTGCAACAGACTCTAATACACTGTAACATGCACCATGATATGGACTCCAGCTAGAGATAAATGGGTCAAAGCCATAAGACATCATTGTAACAGTATCTGTCTTGCCCTTAAGTACAGGCAATTTCGCAACCATAGTCTGTGTCTCTGTCAATTGGTATTTACCACCATAAGGCATTAATACGGAGCCTGCACCAATTGAGCTGTCAAACATCTCAACCAAGCCCTTCTGAGAACATACATTAAGGTTTGATACAGTTGATAATAAGGCTTTTCTAAAATCCTTATTATTAACTGCTGATTTAACTTCTGGAATGGCCACAGTAGTTGTGTACACTTTATCATTGTCAGGCATCTCAACTACTACATTTGTCTCCTGATGCGCACCATTAGTATCTAAGAAGGCCCTTGATAAGTTAACAATTTCTTTACCTCTCCATTCAAGAACTAGTCTTGGTGATTCTGTTACTTCAGCTACTTCAATAGCCTCTAAGTTCTCTTCATTAGCATAAGCTAGGAACTTATCAACATCTTCTGGTGCAACTACAACAGCCATTCTCTCCTGGGATTCTGATATAGCAAGCTCTGTACCATCTAATCCTGCGTATTTCTTAGGAACAAGGTCGAGATTTACTCTTAGGCCATCAGCCAATTCTCCAATAGCTACTGATACACCACCTGCACCGAAATCATTACATTTCTTAATAATATATGACACTTCTTCGCGACGGAATAATCTCTGAATCTTACGCTCTGTTGGTGGATTACCCTTCTGAACCTCAGCACCACAAGTGTGAGTTGACTCAGTATTGTGTGCTTTAGAAGAGCCTGTTGCACCACCAATACCGTCACGTCCTGTCCTTCCACCTAGAAGAATAATCTTATCTCCAGGATCAGATGTTAATCTCTGAACAGCTCTTCGAGGAGCAGCACCCATTACAGCACCAATCTCCATTCTCTTAGCAACATAATTAGGATGATATATTTCCTTAACATATCCGGTTGCCAAACCAATCTGGTTACCGTATGAACTATATCCATGAGCTGCTTCACGAACAAGCTTCTTCTGAGGTAATTTGCCTTCCATAGTATCCTTAACAGATACTGTTGGATTTGATGCTCCCGTAACTCTCATAGCCTGATATACATAAGTTCTTCCTGATAATGGGTCTCTAATAGCACCACCAAGGCAAGTTGCAGCACCACCAAATGGCTCAATCTCAGTTGGATGATTATGTGTCTCGTTTTTGAAATTAACAAGCCACTCTTCACTCTTGCCGTCTACTTCAACTGGAACAACTATTGAGCAGGCATTAATCTCATCAGATTCCTCCTGGTCATCAAGCTTACCCTCAGCCTTAAGCTTCTTCATTGCAAGCAAAGCCAAGTCCATTAGACATACGTATTTGTCATCTCTATCCTTATATAATTCTTTAAAATTATTAAGATAGTCATTATATGTATTCTCAATAGGCTTCCTGTAGAAACCATCCTCAAATGTTATATCCTTTAACTCTGTAGAAAATGTTGTATGACGACAATGGTCAGACCAATATGTATCAAGCACCCTTATCTCAGTCATTGTAGGGTCTCTATGCTCATCTGTAGCAAAATAATTCTGAATATGCTTAAAATCCTTGAAGGTCATAGCAAGGTTAAGAGAAGAATATAGCTTATTAAGCTCCTCCTCACTATATGATGAGAATCCGTCAAGTATCTCAACGTCTGCTGGCTCTTCAAAGTTATCTACAAGTGTATCAGGCTTTTGCAGACCCGTTTCTCTAGAGTCAACAGGATTGATACAATATGACTTAATAGCATCAAATTCTTCGTCACTAATATCACCTTCCACAACATAAGTTGTAGCAGACCTGATAATAGGCTCTTCATTCTCATTAAGAAGCTTAATACACTGCTCTGCTGAGTCAGCACGCTGGTCGAATTGACCAGGAAGATACTCAACAGAGAAAACCCTTCCCTCATAATCAAATTCTTCTAGATATACATCATCAACTGGTGGCTCAGAGAACACTGTCTTAATTGCTCTCTCAAATGTTTCCTCAGATACATTTTCCACATCGTATCTAATAAGCACACGAACCTTCTTAACATTAATCCCTAAGTAGCTTTTGAACTCAGCACCTAAGGAATTAGCTGTAACAGCATATTTCTCCTTTTTCTCTACATAAAGTCTTCTTACGCTTTCCATACATGTCCTCCACAGTTATTTTTTTCTACAATATTATACCACAACTTCATCCCAAAAATTCTCTAAATCCTCTTCAACTTTATTAATATTAGTAACACTTGCATCACTCCACTCTTTCGGGAAAATGGTTTTATTAGAACTCTGCAAAAATCTATAGTCTAAAAGCAATATAATTCCCTTATCTTCTTCAGTTCTAATAACACGACCTGCCGCCTGTGCCACCTTATTCATACCAGGGAATCTATATGCATAATCAAATCCATTCTTCCCCATACCATCAAAATGCTTAACTATAACATCGCTTTCGAAATTAGTCTGAGGTAGTCCTGTTCCCACAATTATGGAGCCAATTAATTTATCATTAGTTAAATCTATCCCCTCTGAGAAGATTCCGCCTAGAACACAAAAAGCAACAAGAGACTTATCTCTCTTTTCTTCGAATTCCTTCATGAAATTCTCTCTATCATGCTCAGTCATTTGCGCGTCTTGGATAATTATATCAAGATTATATTTCATCTCCAACAACACATCATACACATTATTCATAAATACATATGATGGGAAAAATGCAATATAATTGCCCTTCATTACATTTGAAGCTTTTATGATGTAAGACGCAATTTTTTTATACATTTCACTGCTTCTCTCGGAGTATTTACTTGTTACATCATTGGCAATAAGAATTCGCCTCTGGGATTGTTTAAACACAGACTCTGCGTATATTGCTTCGGGATTCTCCTTCCTACAAAGAAGTTCCTTATAATAATTTATAGGAAGAAGGGTGGCCGAGAAGAATATGCTCGAAACAGCATTATTCAGATAATACTGTAGTCGAAGCGAAGGATCCATATTGAATAGATGAACTCTAAAGCAGCCACTTTTGTCATAATCAGCATATACTAGATATGTCTCATCTAAGTAATCTAAAGTATCAATATAATTATATATATTAAAATAGAATTCCAGCGCCTCATTATTTCGACTCATCTTAATCTTCTTGTCAAAAAACTTCTCAAGACGATTCTTCAAATTGATTAGCGCTGTATCAAGCTTATAATGATCATCAATAATTAACTTATCATTACATTCCTTTTTCAACGCCAGCATCTGCTTATTAACTCTGTCAAAATACTTAATCAGGCTCTTGTCATATGCACCATATAGCTTCTTCATAGCAAGAACATCTTCCTTAACAATTACAATGGAATACATATTCCTTGCTCTGTCAACAAGATTATGAGCCTCATCAATTAAGAATATATTGTTCTTGTCGCTAATACTTTGGACAATACAGGCATTAGGGTCGAATACATAATTATAGTCACATACAATCTCATCAGAGAATCTTGTTAATTCAATTGATAATCTATAAGGACACACCTTATTCTCTTCGGCATATTTATAAATTATATCACGATTAAATAAATCTTCTTCGCATATAATGCTGTAAATAGCGTCGTTAATCCTGTCAAAATGTCCCTTGGCATACTCACAATGAAAGGCATCGCATATCCTTTCTTCTAGGGGACATATCTTATCTCTTGCAGTTATTTCAAGCATTTTCAACCTGTGCCCCTGATTAGACAAGGTCTCATAGGCATCCTTCGCCACCCTTTTAGTAACCGTCTTGGCAGTTAGATAGAATATTTTAGATAACCCAAAATCATTCATTGCCTTTAGAGAAGGATAAATTGTGGCAATTGTCTTTCCAGAGCCAGTTGGAGCCTGAATAAAGAATAGCTCCTTTTCCTTAATCTTGTTATAGACCATCCCCATAACAGACATTTGCCCACGTCTATGTTCGTAAGGAAACACCATATTCTCAATAGATTGCTTCTTGGTAATGCTCCATTTATAGATATAATCGCTAAAAGGCTTATACCTATCAATCAAATCAAGAAAGAACTCCTCTAAATCCTGATAGGAATAGTAATTAACAAACCTCTTAATCTCCCTACTCTCCAAATTACCGTATGTAATCTGAATGTCCATTCCGTCAAGGCCATTCATATAAGCGCAAAAAAAGCCATAGCACATAGCCTGAGCGTTATGTACTATAGCTGGTTCGTTAATCTTCTCAATATCCTTATGAGTTCCTTTAATCTCGTCAATCAAGACAGGATTCTCATCTATATCATATACAACTCCATCAGCTCGGCCATCAATTATTAATTCATATTCGTCAAATGTTACCTTGTGCCTCATAGGAACTTCACTATGATACTCACTAGGCATCCCCTTTTGAATCCATCTATGAAGCCTAATTCCTTCCTGCATAGACTTAAGGGAGTCTCTAATCTCACTTGAAGCATCAATATCGCCACTTCTAAGGATAAATTCGACTAACTCTCGAACTGATATATGTAGTTGTGTTATCTCATAGACATTTATAGGTTCATCCACAGCTTTACCTACACTATACTATATTAATAATACTATCACACAGTCTCTTAGCAACCTTAGGATTATTCATGATATACAGATGAACTCCATCGCATCCATGGGCTAATAAATCAACAATCTGAGCTGTTGCATATGCCATTCCAGCATCCAGCATCGCTTCCTTGTTATCACCGTATTTATTAAGAATAGTATCCGTAAAATCAGGCAAGGATGCACCACACAAATCAACCATTCTTCTAATCTGTTTAGCATTAATAGGAGGCATAATACCTGGTGTAATAGGAACATTAATATCAGCCATCCTACAATGAGTCACATAATCATAGAAATATCGATTCCTAAAGAATAACTGTGACAACAGAACCTCTGCACCTGCATCAACCTTTGCCTTGGCATATCTAATCTCATCTACACTATTAGCTGTGTCAGGATGATTCTCGGGATAACATCCTCCTGCAATGCAGAATGCATCTTCTGTAGTCCCCTTAATATATTCAATAAGCTTCGCAGCATAAGGAAAATCGCTCTTAGCAGGAACATTAGGATTAATATCCCCTCTTAATGCAAGAATATTCTCAATACCTGCATCAAGCAATTCCTTAACGAATTCGTCAATCTCAGTTACATCATAATATAAGCCTGTAAGATGTACTACAGGCTCAATCTTATATTGCTCCTTGATCTTTTTTGCTATATCAATTGTCTTATTGTTATTACTTGTACCACCTGCACCAAATGTAACAGAAATATAATCTGGCTTTAATAACGCTAATTCATCTAAGGTAGCATCAATATTAGCCAATTCTTCATCTCTTTTTGGTGGAAATATCTCAAATGATACAACTGATTCTTTCTTCTTATATATCTCAGTAAGCTTCATAATATTACTCCATTGGGCCACTAATATCTAGTCCATTATGATCATTGTCTACTTGTGCCATAGCCACCGCATCTTCCCCAGAATCATCATTAGGATCCTTATCCATTACAGTAATATCCTTGATATTAACATCTCTTCCTCTAAGAAGATATGTATTCTCACTACCGCAATGTGGACATATCTTAGCATATTGAACTGTAGGATATTCCTTCCTACAATCTTCACAGAAAGTAATAGCCTGCATTGTCTCAATATTAAGCTTGGCACCAACCATTAATGGCTCTTTCTTGCAAGCCCATTCCCAACAATCAGTTAAGTATTCTGGTATAACACCAGACACCTCACCTAGTTCAATAGTTACTTCTGCAACCTTAGATACGTTATTCTCTGCAGCAACTGCCTTGACATCACGTATTATATAGAATACTACACCTAATTCATGCATTCATTGTACCTCAATTCGTCTCATAATAACAGTAAACTACAGGCGAAGTATACTCCGCCTGTAGCAATTACACTTCAATACAGTAAGATTCTAATTAATACTTACGATAGTAGTTCTCAGCAGGTACGAAATAGTGATCCTCAAGATCCTCTTTAACAATCATAGCCGCCTCATCGCTAGTACCCATAATCTTACCAGCTCTCTTAAGTTCATAAGGAATCATCTTCTTGAACTTATCCTCTGCAACAACCATATTAGATGCATCTGGAAGTACACGATGTAGGTGAATTGCATCGAATTCACACTTAGTTGTACATACACCACATCCGATACACTTGTTAGTATCAACGACATTACGTCCACACTTCAAGCAACGAGCTGTCTCAGTCTTAACCTGCTCCTCTGTAAGTGTCAAGTAATTCTCTTCAAATGTCTTAGAATCAAGTTCCTTATTAAGAGCATTATCCTGTCTCATTGCATTATCATAGCTCTCTACTAGGATATCATCCTTATTAAGCTCGATAAATTCATTCCTGTTACGTCCAATTGTCATATGACCATTCTGAACATATCTGTGAAGTGATTCTGATGCAAACTGTCCAGCTGCAATAGCGTCGATTGCGAACTTAGGACCTGTCATAACATCACCACCGATGAATAAATCAGGTGCTCCCTTAACTTGATATGTTAATCCATCTGCCATTAATGCAGGACCCTGGAATTCAACATCCTTCTCATCCTTAAGTAAGTCGCCCCATACAGAAGCCTGACCTACAGCGAAGATAACGCGGTCACAGTCAATTGTTATTGTGTCATTCTCATCATATTTTGGAGAGAACTTCTTTCTTCCATCAACTGTCTCAAATACAGACAAGCACTTCTTGAATACAATTCCCTTAACCTTGCCACCTTCAACAAGAACTTCCTTAGGACCCCATCCACATTTGATTGTTACACCATCTTCACCAGCTTCACGAACTTCTTCATCAGATGCAGGCATCTCAGCCTCTGACTCTAAGCAAAGCTGTGTTACTTCTGATGCGCCATTTCTAGCAGATACTCTTGATGCATCAATAGCAACGTTACCACCACCGACAACAACAACCTTGCCATCAAATGGAGCATTACCACAGTTAGCATCATGTAGATAATCAATTGCTGTAAATGTACCATCAGCATCATCACCAGGTACTCCAGGACGACGACCTGTAGAACATCCAATAGCAATGTAGAATGCTTTATATCCTTGCTTTCTTAATTCATTAAGAGATATATCCTTACCTACTTCAACGCCTGTCTTAACTTCAACGCCCATCTCCTTCATTACATCAATCTCGGCTTTGATTACATCTTTGCCAAGCTTATATGAAGGGATACCATAGCGAAGCATACCACCAGGCTCTTCATTCTTCTCGAATACTGTTGGCTTATAGCCTCTCTCAGCAAGATAGAATGCACAAGACATACCAGCAGGACCACCACCGATAATAGCAATCTTCTCATCCCAACCTGTCTTAGTTGAGGAAGCAACAATCTTCTTAGGAATATATCTTGTAGAAGCCTTGAGATCTCTCTCTGCAAGGAACTTCTTAACTGCGTCAATAGATACAGCCTTATCAATTGTTCCTCTTGTACAAGCCTCCTCACATCTCTTATTACAGATACGACCACATACTGCAGGGAATGGATTCTTCTTCTTGATTAATGCAAGAGCTTCATCGTACTCACCACGTCTTGCCATATCAAGGTAACCCTGAATAGCTATATGTGCAGGACAAGCTGTCTTACAAGGAGCTGTTCCTGTATCATGACAGTTAATTCTAATGTTGTCACGATAGTTCTCATCATATTTATACTTGCCCCATTTATGGTTATCAGGAAGCTCAACCATTGGGTACTTAACCTTAGTTCCATCCTTCTTATCAAGCTTCTGACCAAGCTTACAAGCACCTGATGGGCAATATTCTACGCATCGTCCGCAGGCAACACATTTCTCATTGTTAACCTTAGCAACGTATGCGGATCTTGACATATTAGGTGTGTTAAATAACTGTGATGTACGAAGGGCATTACAGATATTAACATTACAGTTACAGATACCGAATATCTTATTCTCTCCATCGATATTAGTAATCTGATGAACAAATCCGTTCTCTTCACCACGACGAAGAATCTCAAGGGCCTCCTCTACTGTAATATCATGACCTTTGTTAGTCTCACGACAATAATCAGCAAAGTCACCTACACCGATACACCATGACCAATCATCATCAGCACATCCCTCACCAATAGCCTTACGAGATGCTCTACATGAACAACGGCCAACACCAATGTGTCCTTCATATTTCTTAAGCCAATAAGATAGCTTCTCTACATCAGCAGCCTCGTTCTCCATTGTGATTTCCTTCTCAACAGGAATAACGTGCATACCAATTCCCGCACCACCAAGCGGTACCATATGTGTCACGCCATCAAGTGGCAAAAATGTCATTCTCTCGAAGAAAGAAGCAACAGCTGGATGATTCTCTAATCTAGGATTAGAACGATCTGGCAGCTCTTCCATGTTGAATAACTCAGCTGAACCTGGTACGAACATAGGAAGAATATATCTTCTCTCTGAAGGAGGTGCTGTACGTCCATTATGATCATAATGATAACCATAATCATATTCAAGAAGTCCAATGTAGCACATCTCATCAAGAATCTTCTGGAATCCGTCACGTCCTACTTCAGCAACCTTCTCTTTATTACGATTAACTAATTCGTCAAATGTATATGGAACTCTCTTATCCATAGAAAGTCCTACATCTGCCATCTCCTCTGTGATAATCTCTGCTAATCCCCAATACTCAGGATCATCTGCAGTAACTCCGCCGATCATATGACCTGCAACGTCTGTAATTTTCTTACCCAGCTTAATAATCTTCTGGCTAGGATTCTTATCCCCCATGTGTGGCGGGATGACATGTTTGCTCATCTCTGGCATAATACATTCTCCTTTATTAACTTATATTTTTACACAAAAATGCTCTTATAGAAATATTATAATGTATTATCACAATAAATTCAATGAAATACGAACAAGTTTTGTGCAAAATATGCCTAATCTAGATAATTTTTTAACAATGGTCCGTTGTTTTTTATATATAAAAAAGTATGACAAAAAGTTTATCCTTTTGTCATACTCTTATTATTTTTTTCATATGTCTGTCACTATATTCACACCATACACTTATAGCTTTATACTTTCTCCCCTATTATTTGTGCCTTCACCTGTCTTCCTGTTAACTGTATACCTGTCAACTGTAACTGAACTAAATCCATTATCAGAATACAACCATATTGTAACCATATCTCCACTTTCACCTTCTATCTCTACGCTCTGCGGATAACTTCCCTTGCTATTGATATATTTTCTAGCCATGTCAATTAATTGCTGATTAGAATATCCACCTGCATTAGCACTTGAACTCTGCTGACTTGTTCCAATTCCTTTCTCATACGCTACAATAATATCTTTATTTTGTTTCTCATAGCTATTAAATACCCCCTCATCAAAAGCATCCGGCTCTATTGTTCCGCGATACCAGGACATTTTGTTGAAGTATTCTTGGATTCCACTATCTTGGAATTTTCTTCCATGACGTGCATATAACTCATTACACGCAAGACGCACTTGATCTGGTGTCAGTTTAGATAACTCCTCTACTGTAATAACACGTTTATCACTATCAGGGAGAATATATTCATTCGTATTCTGAGTTGTAGTTACAGGCGCTGTATTATTAGTCGTGTCCGCTGTTGTATTATTAGTTGCATTCGCTGTTGTATTAGCCTGAGAATTATCATTTACATTCGACTTATCTTTAATTACTAAGAAATAGAATATAGCCGCTCCAATTCCTATAACAAGAACAACCAAAAAAACAATAAATGCTATATCCATTGGAGATTTTTTCTTCTTTTCACCGCTTTGATTTAATTGATTATTTTTTATATTTTTTTGATTATTCTGTAGTTTTCTGTTGCTATTTTTAGGTGTATTTACATCAATCAAATCTACTTTTGCGCCACATTCACCACAGAACATTTCGTTATCATCAAGTTTTGCTCCGCAATTTTCACAAAATCTCATATCTTATCCTCCAATTTTAGTTCCACATTGTGCACAGAACTTCGCACCATTCGGTAATTCAACACCACACGAAGGACATATCGTCTTTAGCGGTTGTTGTGGTTGCTGTGTCTGCACTTCAACCTTCGTTCCACATTCCAAGCAGAACTTAGAACCCTTGGGAAGCTTACTGCCACATTTAGTGCAATTAACATCAGCTACTGAATGATTACTTTTAACCTGAACATCTTGTGGCATAGGATTACCACATTTACCGCAGAATTTCTTCCCTTTTAAAACCTTATTTCCACAATTACTACATTCTATAGTAACACTTCCAGCAACACCATCCTTAATAGTACTAGTAACACCTGTAGCAAAAGTCTGTATATTATCGGTAACAGAACCAACCTTTCCATCAGCGCTGCCTTCTTGCCTCATATCTATAAAAGATATAATAAGCAATACAATATACACTGCCAATGTAAGCCAGAGTCCCAGACCCCATGTCATCTTCTGAGATACGCCTTCCGTCTTTACTGCTTTAACTATTACAGGATATAAAAAACCTGTAAGAAGTGTTATTACAACACCGCCGATTGATAAATATAAGTATAACTTGTTGGTCTCCTCACTAGCACCTGCTCTCACTAATAATACAATTAATGCTAGCGGAATAATATCTGCTCCAACGGTTGCAAATCCACTCACACTAAAGCCACCTGCAGAAACACCCATGGCAGATGCACTATAAGAAAACCAATTTGGGAACAACAAAATAATTGTTGCTACTGACAGCACTTTTTTTATAATGCTAAATTTACTATTCATTTATCATTTCTCCTTATCTATTTATAAATATCTTATCTAGATTTGTTTCATCAATTCTGCTTTCTTTTGTTCAAATTCGTCTTCCGAAATTATACCCGCATCCTTTAGTTCAGAAAGTTTCTTAAGCTTTTCAATTGGTGTCTCTTCTGAAGATTGCTGAACAACTACCTGTGGTTGAGAAGCTGCCTTCTTCTGTTCCTTCTTCATTTCATGATATATAGCTGTTATTCTTTCTGCCTCAACCTTATATAACGTATTTATTCTTAATTTCGAACCTGCCACGGTTAATTCAAAATCACAGGTTTTGGTTGATGCCGTTATAGCATCAGATACTAAATCAACAACTAAATCTCCCGAATTAGAATTCTGTATAATATTTGCTGAAGTAATATCCTCGTAATATAATTGTTTTACATTCTCAGTAAGTCCAACCATTTCTCGGTCTACAACAATTATTTGTTTATTAGTGCATACAATATAATCTTTTGCCGTAAGAGAGTTTAATCCCCACGCCCAATACACAAATTGTTCATCATCATATATCATATATTTTTTTACATGAGAATATATTTCATCTCCAATTTTCTTAATAATAAGATCATGAACCTCATCAGATGATATATCAAAATGATGATTTCTTACTCTTTCAAAATAATCATTTAGCGTAGCAAAATCTTCTAACACAACTTTACTTATCGGAAAATCCATAAGGACATATTCATCACACAAGAATTGATAATCTGTTTCGTTTAGCTTTGTTGATAATACATCCACATCTGACAAAGAGACTCTACCTTTAACGTCATATTTCTCATCCTCTTTTAATGGGAATATAAAGTATAACGCCGAATTTGTAATAACAATACTTTTTTTATTATTTTTAACATAAAGAATGACTGTCTCTTCAGAATTAAATTCTTCAAATCTAGTCACTATTCCATCAATTATTTTTTTGTCAATATACGGATACATACTTATATTGGACTTTGATACACTATTTGCCGGCATGAGAATCCTATCGTAAAACTCTTTCGTAAAAGATAGCAATTCTTCTTTATTGGTTTTATCAAAAAATGTACCTTCATTGTCGTACTCTTTAATAGCCGTAATTATTTCGTTAGACCTTTCGCTTGATAATTCCAGCATCTTTGCCCTATAAGCTTCTTCCTCCGCCTTCTTTTTCGCTTTCTCTTCTTCCTTAATTGCTTTATTCTTCTGATACTCAATTTTGGTCTCATCATATGCATCCTTTGCAGAACCAACCATTTTTTTAGCACCATCTTTTACTTGAGAAAAAGCTTTTTTTAAGGAATCATCATCTAAAAAACCCATTATCTATCCTCCCCCATCTCGAACATTTATATGAGTATATATCTACTCATACAAATATATCATAACTTTCTAGCCATAGCAATATACGTTTTTCCAATATATTATATACATACATAAATATACATATATTTATCCATACTTGAAAGGAACTATATAACATGAGAGATATAGATTACGGACATATCAAATTAAACCTTCAAGAAATTATGAAGGAACAAAATATAAGCATTAACAAACTTGCATTCAGAGCAGAAATGCAACGAACCCAACTAAAACAATACATTAATAATAATGTACAGCGTGTAGATATTTCTGTTTTAGCTAGGCTATGCTATGCATTAGAATGCCCCCTATCTGACTTAATGGAATATATTCCACCTGACAATAATGATGAAAAATGACACAAAAAAAGAACCCGAAGGTTCTCTTTTTAATAAGCTATAAATATTAGTTCCTGTTACCAAATATTCTTAGAAGTGCAAGGAACAGATTCACAATATCAAGATAAATATCTAGGGCACAATCCACAGCATTATCTACCGTCTTGGCAAATTGCTGTGAACGATAGAAATCGTAGCCTATGTATAAGCTAAACAAAGCTGCAACACCTATACTATAGATGTATCCAAGTCCCTGTACGAAAAATGTAATAATTCCAACAATCATTATTGCAATAAGTCCAATAAATAAAGCTTTACCTATCTTCTCGAAGAACTTAGGAAATGCTATAGCTGCAAGCACCATAATAACTGTTATTGCTATAGTGTAGATAAATGCCATCTGAACAGGTCTTGAATCAATACCACCATAATAGTTCACAGAAATAGCAACAACAAGACCTAGTGGCAGGCAAACTAAGTTATATCCTAAGAAGCTGACAAATGCGTTATTAGACTTCCTGGAAATGTATAATCCTGCGATACTTAACACAAAGTAACCAATAATTATAATCAATGGATTAAGTGTTAATACAATTCTATCACTAAATGTACATATTATTGCATTAGCTACAAGGCCATATAATACTACTGCACCCATTACAAGATTATACACTCTTGTACTTACTACCTGGTCTTCGTTGACCATCTTCTTAAGTCGCTCAGCACGAATCTCTTTACTACTACCAAAAGCATTCATAAGTCTTTTCCTCCATTAAATTCAACTTACGTTATTATATCACATTTTCCATATAAATAAAGAAGTTCACAAGAATATCACACTTCATATTAGAGTACGATTTCCGTACCACCCAAGTCCTCCTTAGACTTAGAATAAATCAATATCTGGTCATTAGCCTTAATCAATGTCTCACCATGAGGAATAATCATCTTATGCTTACGGCTGATAGAGACAATGGTAGTAAGTCGTGATATATCCAAATCCTTGACTTGCTGCCCTACCCATGGATGCTCATCATCAATGATAATCTCATTAAGCTTAACACCAAGTTCATCAACATATGATTCTGCACCAAGAAGTAGCTTGTCCCCCTTCTTAATAAGCGTATTACCATCAGGAACTACGGTGTCGTTACCTCGAAGAATCAATATTACAACAAGACCTTGAGGAACCTTAGCCTCCTTAACCATATGATTTTCCCAATTGTGCCCTTTTGTAATTCTAATTGTCACAAACTGGATTGCAACTTCCTTAGCGAACATATCGTTATTCTTCATCTTAGTATACTGCTCTACAAATCCAGCACTAATAATACCAGTAGGAATTGCAACTACTCCAACACCAAGAAAAGCAATAATGATTGCCATTATCTGTCCCATTATTGTAACAGGGTATATATCGCCATATCCTACTGTAAGAAGGGTGGATACTGCCCACCATATTCCTGAAAAAGCGTTCTTGAACACCGTAGGCTGAGCTTCGTTCTCAGCTGCATATATTCCCAATGAAGAAGCAAGCATTAGAATAACAATTATAAATACAGAAGAGATTATCTGGTTCTTCTTATCTAGCAATACATTCTTAATTACGTTGAAGGAATCGTATCTGGAATTAATCCTAAATAAATGGAATATTCTCACAACCCTAAGCATTCTGAATACGACGAATCCTGACAGGAAGAAGAATGGCAGAATTGTTAATAAATCAATAATTCCGTCAAACGATATTAAGAATCTTCCTATGGCTTTGATTCGTGATACATTAGGATATAACAAATCCGCTGTCCATATTCTTAGGATATATTCTACAATGAATATAGAAACAGTCACATACTCAATCCAGTAGAATACTTCGTCGTAAGCCTGTAATTCCGAAAATGTCTCAAGAAACATTACAAGTATATTAAGTATAATAACTACTGCAATAAATATATCAAAGAATCTGCTAATAAAGTCAGATTTATTACCTATCTGTATTATGTCAAATATTCTTTTTTTAATTTTTAAATATTTGCTATCCTGATTATCCTTACTCATCTTGCCTTCTTGGCCTTCTCTTAGCACTTATACTATCCACATCAATTCTCATTACAGAAACAATTGATACTAGTCGCTCATCAAACTTAAAATCATCCTTACCTGTCTGTGTCTTCATAAGAACCTCAAGTCCATGGATTTTTTCCTGAGGGTCATCTACAATATACACATTTCCCGTACCCATCAGACACTCATATATCATGCCATACTGACAGGCAACCTTACCCTCGAATGATTCGACATTTCTCTCCATAGTAAAGCAGCATATACTATTCTCTCGAATAATATCCAGCTTACGCCCGGTATTAGCTCCATGAAGATAAATGTATGTCTTATCGCCTACATAATCAACTCCGTAATTAAGAGGCACAACATAAGGCGCACCCTTATCAACTAGTCCTAAATGCAAGTATTCGCATCCTTCTAGCAAATTCTTCTTTTCATTTTCATCAGTGATTTCTCGTTCTCTTCTAGTCATTTATAACTCCTATAATATCAAAAATCCACGATAAAAAAATATCACCTGTCTTTGGAGGTTTAACCTTCGAATTATCATCAGAATTATTACTGTCAGAATTACCACTATCTGGTACATTACTATCTGGTTGACTTGCCTTAACTACAGATATATTCTTCTGTGATGCATAGCATTTTCTACCATTAATATTATAATACTCTATTTTAGAAACATCTTTTTCTTCTACACTAAGTGGTTCATTATATGAATATCCATTTCCAAGAAAACTATTGATAACACTTTGTGCATCATCATTTGAAAGAATTACTATTCCACCATATGAATTATCAGATGAATTAAATGTTCCACCATTTAATACAACTTTTTCACAATCATAGAAAAACAATGCACCCTTTGGAAAATCATCTGAATACTCAGGTATCTCTCCTGTACATGTAAAGGTACCACCATTAATAGTAACTGATTTAGGTACAGCTCCAATATACCACTCTCCCGTTGTCGGGTCCTTGAAATAATCAGTCTGTGTCACTAATGTTTCAACACCACTTATAAAAGTACCATCATTAATAACTATAGAAGCACCATCCACAATTTGAACAGCAGGATTAATCAAAGCCTCATAAGTACCGCCATTAATCGTAAGTTCTGCTCCTTCGCCACGAACAAGAACACCTTTACAAGTAGCATCCTCAATAACTATTTTTGCCGTTTTCCCCTCATCAGCACCTGATGTAATCATTTTATCAAATGTACCATTAACGACTGTTGCTTCACAATTATATAATGACATAGATGCAGCTACGCCCGATTCAACTTTGCCATTTCCCGTTATAGTAACTTTGCCTGTATCAAATGTAATGAGTGGGCTCTCACTAGTACTGTGCAAAGTCTTGTTATTCAAATCAAGTATAAATACACCGTCATTAGTTACAATAATTCTAAATTCCCCAAAATCTATATCCTCAGCAAAAATATAAGAATTAGGAAGTAGGTCAAAAGTATGTAGGTAATCATTGTAAATAATCCCCTTACTGGTTGCTACTCCTGGTGTGTCAATAGAGTCTACGAAATCCTGTTCTGTAAGCGTAATAGGATTAGCAGCCTTAGAATTGAAAGGAACAAATGTAAACACTAATGCAAATATAGATACCAATACAAGAAATCTATTAAATCTGTGTTTTACCATATAAAGTCTCCTTTTTTGAAAATAATATTATGTTAATACGCGTCAACTTAGATATAGGTATTATATCACAAATTATAAGACTAATTATGTTATTACAAAAAAAGACCGCCACACTAATATATATTAATGCAACAGTCCAACAGGGGTGGAAGGAATCGAACCCTCCTCTGGAGTTTTGGAGACTCTTATTCTACCGATGAACTACACCCCTAAAGTATTGTTATTATAACACATACTCTCAAAACTTCATATAATATTTTACATCATATCACCTAATTATCGCCACGCTACCAACATCGCTTCGCGATGTCGCCTGGTCATAAGGCATCCACCATACTAACGCAATGCACTTCGTGCATATGCTGTCATCACCCTGCTTTGCAGGCTAATGACACATTTCGTATGGTACCCCTTATGACATGTAAAAAAAGCCATCGATCGATTAGTACTTGTCAGCTGAATGCATTACTGCACTTACACCTCAAGCCTATCAACCTCATAGTCTTTGAGGGATCTTATCT
>CAJOGN010000011.1 GCA_905234245.1 uncultured Lachnospiraceae bacterium | reverse complement strand
TACTTCTGATAATCACCAGATGTAACATTCTTCATCCAATCTTCATGCTCAAAGAACCATGCAATAGTCTTCTTAATACCTTCTTTGAACATTGTCTCTGGCTCCCAGCCAATCTCAGCCTTAATCTTATCAGGAGCGATAGCATATCTTCTATCATGACCTTTGCGGTCTTCAACATAAGTAATAAGGTCAGTACTTACATTTGCACGACGAGGGTCACTTTCTGGAAGCATCTCAAGAAGTGTCTCAATAATAATGTTGATAATCTCAATATTCTGTTTCTCATTATGTCCACCGATATTATATGTCTCGAAGAGCTTACCCTTCTCCTGAACCATATCGATTCCCTTGGCATGGTCATCTACATATAACCAGTCACGAACATTCTTACCATCACCATATACTGGTAGCTTCTTGCCCTGAAGAGCATTGTTAATAATTAATGGAATTAACTTCTCAGGGAACTGGTAAGGTCCATAGTTATTAGAGCAGTTAGTTATATTTGCAGGGAACTTGTATGTGTCCATATAAGACTTAACTAGCATATCTGATGAAGCCTTACTTGCTGAATATGGGCTATGAGGGTCATAAGGTGTTGTCTCATAGAAATAAGCATTAGGATCATCATCAAGTGTGCCGTACACTTCGTCTGTTGATACATGAAGGAACTTCTTGCCTTCCTTAAATGAACCATCAGGAAGCTCCCATGCAGCCTTGGCGCAATTAAGCATAACTGCTGTTCCAAGTACATTTGTCTGAACAAAAACCTCAGGATTCTTGATACTTCTGTCTACGTGAGACTCTGCTGCAAAATGTACTACTCTGTCGATATCGTTCTCTTCAAATATCTTAGATATTGCATCCTTGTCGCAGATGTCTGCCTTAACAAATGTGTAATTGTCTCTATTCTCGATGTCCTTAAGATTCTCAAGGTTACCTGCATATGTAAGCTTGTCAACATTGATAATACGAATTTCATTATCGTACTTTCTGAACATATAATGAATGTAATTACTTCCAATGAAGCCTGCTCCACCTGTTACCAAATAAGTTCTCATAATACTATTCTCTCCTTAATGTAATATAATTATTTATTATCCTAAGAAACGGTCCTTTTGCAAGCCTTAACATCTTACTGTCTAAGCACCAAAGACCTGCCCGCTCATACAGAAAATCGCTAAGCAGGTTTTGGCTGCTTAGACAATTCTCATAATTATGTAGCAAAAGAACCTTCCTTTATCACGCTTCCTTAGGAAGGAATATCTTAAGATATATGCTTCCCATAAAACTCATAAGCTTTCTGATTAGTACGCTTAGATTGACCTGCCATGGTGACAGATTCAAATCAGAAGCGTATTTTTCAACAAGCATCCTATGTTCTCTTATATAAGCCTGCTCCTTGCCGCCGCCCATTACCTGGCCTGTGTTAGAATCTCCACGAATCCTAAAATAATTAAGTGGCCTGTGGATTATATAGATTTTACCATAATTAGCAAGCTTCATGAAGAAATCATAATCAATAATGTATACCAGCTTCTCGTCGAAGCCTCCAAGCTTATCATATGTTGATTTCCTAATCATGTTAGCTAAGGGCGCTCCAAGAAAGTCTCTTGTGAATACAGAAAACCTCGAAGCCTTCTTGCCTTCCACAACTCCCGACTTATAATATCTTCTGTAATAGCCCTTAGGTCTGCCGTTAACATCTATAAACTGTGTGTCTGACTGCACAAGATTAACCTCAGGGTAAGCCTCCATTATGGCAACTTCCTTCTCGATCAACCTTTTATGCAGCAAATCATCTGCACACACCAGCTTGATATATTTGCCACTGCAAAGCTCTAAGCACCTGTTCCAATTGCCTGCCATACCAAGATTGTCTTTATTTCTATACGCCTTCAGGCGCACATCTTTTACAGATTTCACAACCTTATATGTATCATCAGATGAATTATCATCCACAACAATCAGCTCTATATTCTTATAGCTCTGGGATAATATGCAATTAATCGTCTCTAGTATATAATCCTCATTATTATAAGCTGGAATACATACTGATACCAGTGGTTTATTACCCATAATATTCCTCACTAATACTACTTATATGTCTAATTAGCCGAGGTCGTCAACGTTACCGGCGATACCATTTCATGGTATCGCATACGATTTTCTTCATGAGCGTGACGACACTCGGTAATTAGACATCTCATATATTATTCTGGCATGTTAGCAAGATAGTAGTCTAGCGCATCCTCCCAGTTTGCCATAGAAAAATCACTAGTAACTTCCTTAAGATGTGCATTCTCTAAGATTGAATAGTGTGGTCTGTTGGCTGCTGCAGGATTAATCTTAGCATATTCCTCGCTTGTAACATGATTAACCTTAGTCTTAATATCACATTTCTTATAGAAGGCCTCTGTAAACTCAGCCCAGTTAGTATCTCCCTCACATGTAGCGTGGTAGATTCCATACTCTTTAGTACCCTCTAAGAAATGAATCATCTTAGACAACTCAACAGCAGAGGTTGGTGTACCTAGCTGATCGCACACTACTGAAACCTCGTCGTGTGTCTTAGCAGCATTAAGCATTGTCTTAACGAAATTCTTGCCATCTCCATAAAGCCATGCAGTACGAAGAATGAAGTATTTGTCAGCGTTCTCCTGTACGAACTTCTCGCCTGCAAGCTTGGTTCTGCCGTAAGCAGATACAGGGTTAGGCTCGTCTGTCTCAACATAAGGCTTGCTTCCATCACCTGCGAATACATAATCCGTAGAAATGTGAATTAACTTAATGTCGTTTTCTTTAGCAACGATAGCCAGGTTCTTAGGGCCAATTGCGTTAGCCTGATAAGCCACATCTTCCTTCTCCTCGCAGCCATCAACATTAGTAAATGCTGCGCAGTTAATAATCACATCTGGATGAGTGTCTGCGCACACCTTGCGAACCGCCTCAAGGTCAGAGATGTCAAGCTTAATAACACCTTCCATATCAATCATATCAGTCTTGATAAATTCAACGCTACTTCCATATTCATTTCTAATAGCGCGACCTAACTGACCATTACAACCTGTAACTAGAATCTTCTTCATAATAACCTCCTGTTAAAATAACCTATTAAGAGCAGAAAAAATACCTCTTATACCTGCTCTGGTAATGTTAGAGCTAACTCCTACTCCGTAAGTAATCTTACCTGTTATAGGATTCTTAAGCTTCATATACGCAGCCGCCTTAGCGTGTGAGCCCTGTGAAAGTGAATGCTCTGAATAATCCTCTACGCTAAAGTCCACATCCGGCACGCACTGGCGAATTGCCGTCTTAAGTGCGTCAATAGGTCCATTGCCCTCTGCCTCTGAGTGAAGCTCTTCTCCTCTGTATTTGAAGTCAAGTGACACCTTGGTATCATCACTACTTGAGTTATCATATACATCCACGAAAACAAGCTCAAATGGATCCTTGTTCTCGAAGTATTCTGCCTTAAATGCTGCCATAACCTTCTCCGGCTTAACCTCTCCCCCGACTTCCTCGGAAATCTTCTGAATAACCTTGGCGAATTCCTTCTGCATATCCTTAGGCAGCTTGTAGCCATAAACTGTATCCATAACAAATGCAATTCCGCCCTTACCAGACTGAGAATTGATTCTAACTACTGGCTCATATTCTCTTCCTATATCAGCAGGGTCAATTGGAAGATATGGAACTTCCCAATGCTCTCCGCCTCTTTCCTTAAGCGCCTTGACGCCCTTGTTGATGGCATCCTGATGAGAACCGGAAAATGCAGTAAATACCAGCTTTCCTGCATAAGGATGTCTCATATCAACTTCCATCTTACAGCAACGTTCATATATCTCAACGATTTCTTTAACATTTTCAATATTAAGCTTAGGATCAATTCCCTGGCTGAACATATTGTAGGCAACAGTAAGCACATCCACGTTACCTGTTCTCTCACCATTACCAAGAAGTGTTCCCTCAACTCTGTCAGCACCGGCGAGCAGAGCCAGCTCTGTAATTGCCACGCCTGTTCCTCTGTCGTTGTGTGGATGAACTGATAATATTACATTATCTCTATCTTCAAAATGTGTACTCATCCACTCAATCTGGTCAGCATATACATTAGGTGTATTCATCTCAACAGTTGCTGGCAGATTGAAGATTATTGGATTATCATTAGCTTTGTTCCACGCCTTCTGAACAGCCGTACATATCTCAAGTGAGAAGTCCAGCTCAGTTCCTGTGAATGACTCAGGTGAATATTCAAGCTGAATATCCCCATCAAAATTCTTCATTCCTTCTGTTACCATATTAGTTCCAGCAACAGCAATATCAATTATCTCTTCGCGAGACTTATTAAATACCACATCTCTTTGAAGTGTAGATGTTGAATTGTAAATGTGGAATATTACATTAGGTATTCCCTGAATCGCCTCAAATGTTCTGTCAATTAGCTCCTGTCTGCATTGGCATAACACCTGAACCTTAACATCATCCGGAATCTTATTCTCTGCAACAAGCTTTCTTAAGAAATCATATTCAATCTGGCTGGCTGCCGGAAATCCTATCTCAATCTCCTTAAAGCCTAATCTTAAGAGAAGCTCGAACATCTCCATCTTCTCGTCAACATTCATAGGCTCTATTAATGCCTGGTTACCATCTCTAAGGTCGACGCTACACCATATTGGCGCCTTTTCAATTTCTTTGTCCGGCCATGTTCTTTCCGGGAAGTCCACCACCGGGTTTCTCTTATATCTCTTAAAATCTAACATTGTTCTTCCTTCCTAATAAATTTTCTAATATATTTCCTTATTTCTTTCCTAATATCTTATCTAATAACATTTCTAATATTATTACTAATATTCATCAAAATTATTCTCTACTAGTACCACAAGTGCATATAAAGCTTCTTCTTCATGTGGTCCGTCACACACAATTTCTATCTCTTCTCCAGCCGTGACGCTGGCGCCGAGGACGCTTAGCATTGATTTGGCGTTAGCCTCGTGATTGTCACGATATATGAATTTGGTTGAAGTATCCGAATACTTTATCGCCTCATCACACAGCTTGCCAGCTGCCCCCATATGTAATCCTGATAGATTAGTAATAGTCACCTTTTTACTTACCATTTTTATCGCCTCTATTCTATTATTAATTCTGTAGTTGTTGTCTTAGCCTGATATTCACTATCTAAGGTCAATACAACTGATACCGCATGCTTGCCCTTAGACAATCCGCTGGCATCTACGTAACCGCTAATCTTAGTCTCATCTAGTTTGTCGAGCTGTTCCTTCATGGCAACTATCTCAACATTAACATAGCTATCGTCGAACTCGCCCTTTAATCCAGGTGCAAGATTGTTAATTGTCAGATTGTTGGTAGGTATCTTAAATGTCTTAGATACCTTATTGTTAACATCCACCTTAATCTTAACAGTGGCATCGGCTGTATTAAGCACATTTACCCTGTTAGGCAGGTATTGATTAATATCAACAGTGGTCTCGAAATCAGCAGTAATCAGACTTAAGTTAATAACAGAAGCCGGAACTACTATCTCCGTCACCTTGTTAAGGTCTCTTGACTCACCCTTAATAACAACTTCCTTCGGCGTGGTTGTTATGGATGCAATCTCAAGTCCATCTTGCAGACTTCCTGATGTCTCCACCTTAATCGGAACTGTCTTAACCATGCATATATGGGCTGTAACCTTGACCTTGTCCTTGCTAAAGTCAAGCTTAGAAGTATCAACCTGCTTGCCACTGCTGTCAACAGCCTTAAGAGCAACATCCTGAGTAATATCCCTGTCAGTTCCATCAACAGGAAGTGTGGCTTCAACTGATGTGATAGATGCCACAACATCCTCAGGACCATATACTGTAACAGTCTTGGTATCAGATACCACATCCTCAACACCATATCCTGCTGCCGGATTACCTGATGTCTTCGGCACTACCGTAAACTGATTAGATACCGCCTTGCCGATGTTAACCTCCATAGAATAATTCTTAGAAGGGATTGATACCTTGTCAGCATTCTTAAGAGGAGTAATTGTAATAGGCACATATTGATTATTCTCAATATATTCCATATCAGCTATTGCCTGAAAATCACTTCCTGACATTTGCTCTAGCACAGATCTCTTGGCTGTCACTCTAAATGTAACAGGGTCTCCCGCTATTACCTCATAGTATTTGCCCTGGTCTAGAATAACCTCCTGATTGATGACATCAACTGAGGTTGTATATGTCTTAGTCTGAGTCGGGTCATTAAAATTAATAACCACAAACCATAGACCAAGCGCAAAAAGTACCGCAAGCAATTTCAATCCTATATTGTTAAGAAAGATATTCTTAATTCTATTCATCATGGCTATCCCTCCTCTTCAAGAAGGTCTTACCCTTGTTGTCTTCCGCTACCTCGTCTGGCATCTGAATTGTTCTAAGAAGATTGGTCAAATCCTCATCGGAAATGTCATGTATAAGCCTGCCTTCATTACATACAGACACCTTACCAGTCTCTTCTGAAACGATAATAGTTGTTGCGTCTGTTGCCTCGCTTACACCAAGGGCTGCTCTATGACGAGTACCTAAATCCTTGCTTATAGCCCTGCTGTCAGATATTGGCAGGTAGCATGTGGCAGCCACAATTCTGTCGCCTCTTACTACTACTGCGCCATCATGAAGGGGCGTATTCTTCTCAAATATATTAATTAACAGCTGTCTCGATAACAGGGAATCTAGCTTAATTCCTGTTCTCTCATATTCGCTGAGGTTAACCTTGTTCTCAATTACGATTAGCGCACCTGTCTTAACGGCACCCATCTCGTAGCATGCTTTGACCATATCATTTAAGGTTCTGTCAGAGAATCTCTTCTCTCCTGCCTTGCCTAAGCCCATATTACGAAATACGTTGGACAAGCTTCTACTTCCTAATCCATCAAGAGCCTTACGAAGCTCAGGCTGGAACAGTACTACAACAGCTACTAATGCCACGCTAAGCAGCTTCTCGCCTAACCAAAGTATGGTACTCATCTGTAGCAAGGCAGCAATAACGAAGAACACCACAATAACAAGGACACCCTTAAGCAATGTCCATGCTCTTGAATTCTTGCACCATGCTAACAATCGATAAATGAAAAATGCGAGAATTATCACTTCTAGCACGTCTATCCATGTGATATCTGGTATGTATAATCCAAAATAATCACCGGTCCATGAATCTACACCATCTTTAATTTTGGTAAAAAAATCACTTAGATTCATCTACATCCTCCGTCTTAGAATCACTCTCTATCTTGCCCGAATTATAGAATTTGCTTCGGGTATTAGTGATTCGTGTAAGCCTCTTCTCTTCCTTGGACAATTCAATCTTAGGAATTGCAGTTACATAATAGACATAATCATCATCTTCAAATTGCACTCTCTCTACTCTCTCGTAGTCGAGATCTCTAAAAATATACGTAATGGCAAAGCCTACGATAAAGGCAATAACATTTGCAAGGATAAGCATAGGCACCTTGCCAAGATTACCTGTTATAACATAGCCTGTAAGCATAAATGCCATTTCCACGAAAATGCCCGATACAGTCGCCACGAGATAGGAGCGCTTCATCTGTGTATTCTTAAGAAGCATTATTACAACAAACATGGCAACCAGGCTTGCTATAAAAATATAAAGCATTGGATTGGCGAGCATCTTCTGAGATATAACGTCAATTACTGTTACATCGCTTCCCTCATCAATAAATACTGATGCGTTCTCTCTTATTGTCTTGAGATAGAAGGAAAGAATGCCGCCGCTTATTACTGCTGCCACTTCATTCATCTCGCCGAGGAGCGCAGAGCATACTGGTATTGGGTATGGCATCTGCACCTGAAGGGCAACGGGCAGATAACTGATATTGTACATGCGCTTGGCGCCGTAAAAGAAGCTTAACCCGTAGGATATAACCATTAAGGCCAAAGCAATGAACGCAACCTGTCCCGAGAGTCCAGTTAATTGAACAAAGATATATATCATTACAAGCAATCCCCCTGCACTTAAAGGAATAAATGCACAGGCTATTGCTATAATAATTGCAAATATCGGATTCCTAAGGAAAGAAATATATCCAAAGAAATGATTAATTATCAAAAAACTACAAAGGGATAATAAACCCTTGCCTACAATCTTGAGCCATCTACTATTGGAAAAGCAATAGTTCCTTATGGCATCTCTTATCTTAACTGTACTATTCATATATCTTCCTAGAAGTCTCGCTAGTCTTATATAAATCGTCTAATACCTTGTACTGCTCTAAGATGTGTTCATTCTTCTCATTGCTCTCATCATATCTCTTAATAGCCTTCTTCCTGCCACTCTTAACAAAGTAATATGTGTGAAATACGAATCCGCTTGTGAACACAACTGCAAATATTATCCATGCAATACTTGGAACACCTTTTTCATGTACTGCAATCATAATAGCTATCCCTATAAATGTGTATAAGAGATATACTAGTACTGCTGCAACAGAATAAATCATTGTCCAAAGGGCCAAATAACCCTTTCTGGAATGATTCTTAACTATTCTGATATTATCTGATTCTTCTCTCTCGAACATGGCCATCTTCGTCATCTGATGCGCCCGTCTTGTATCAATCATAAACTCTCCTTGACAGCTTATAAATTAACTCATTTATTATATCATAAAGCCTTGTATAATAACAAGTTATTCAGTTTTGATTTTTCAATATAATATGCTATAATTTCTCATTAGATTGGAGGCATTATGATTAGATTAATTATTACTTTATTATTCGTTATCCTTTTCCTGGTTCTAGGACTTCCTGTAATGGGAGTAGAATGGATTGTGACCAAAATAAATAAGCACGCAGGAGATATGGCAGCACTTCGTACTGTCCAATGGGCTTTCAAGGTATGCCTTTTCCTAAGTGGAGTTAAAGCCGATATTAGAGGACTTGAGAATCTGCCAACAAACCCAGAAAAACCAGCTCTGTTAGTTGGCAATCATAATGGCTTCTATGATGTTATGCTAATGTACACACTATTCCCAGAAAGAACTGGATTCATTGCCAAGAAAGAATTCAAGAAGGTTCCTCTTCTTAATCTGTGGATGATGATGCTATACTGTCTCTTCCTGGACAGGAAAGATACAAAGCAGGGACTTAAGACAATACTTACTGCCATAGAGCATATAAAGCAAGGAATATCTATATTCGTGTTCCCTGAGGGAACAAGGTCTAAGGATGGAAAAATGCAAGAATTCAAGGCGGGCGCCTTCAAGATTGCCACTAAGACAGGATGTCCTATTATACCTGTTGTAATGAGTGGAACTGCAGACATCTTCGAGAATCATTTGCCATTTATCAAAAGCGGACCTGTTGTAGTCACAATTGGAGAGCCAATTGATGTTAACAGCTTAGATAAAGATGAAAAGAAGCATATCAGCGATTATACCCACAAGATTATGGAAGATATGCTGGTAGTTAATAATAAAGTGCTAGAGGATAAAAAAAGTTGACACGGGGACGTGTCAACCTTTCAGGCCTTCTACGATAACCGGGAAGTTCATGAAGTGAGAGGCTTTAACTAAGATTGTGTCACCAGGCTTTAATTCTGGCTTAATGTATTCTAGTAATTGTTCTTTGCCATCATCACCATAGAAGGATTTGGTTATAACATTTTCACCATCGAGAGCCTTGGCAATTGATGATGATAATTCTCCTACTGTCAGAAGAATGTCTATCTTATTATCTAATACACTCTTATATAAATCTCTGTGAAGGTTAAGTTCGTCTTCACCTAGTTCACCCATATCACCTAAGATAGCGATTTTGCGGCCGTCGGCCATTCCAAGAACCTGAAGACCTGCGCGAACAGATGCAGGATTGGCGTTGTAGCAATCGTCAATAATTGTCACTCCACCTGCCTTAATGAAATTGCTTCGACCTGCAATAGTCGATGCCTTGGCAATTCCCTTCACAATACTATCTACTGATTCACCTAATGTGTGTCCCACTGCTGCTGCGCACATTGCATTACTTACATTGTGCTCTCCTGGAAGCGGAATGGTAACATCTGCTTCAATTTCACCAATAATCCTAGCCTTCATTCCCTCTAAACCAAGATTAACAACATCCGTTGCCTGATACATCGCAATGTCACTATTAACATTTGCAGAAGAACCACTATATGTTACAAGCTTAGCGTCCTTAGGCAGCCTGTCTGCACCTATTGTAACTAGCTTGTCATCATCCTTATTAATTACAACAGTAGCGTTGCTGTTAAGATGGGACAGCACCTCTGTCTTGCCCTTAAGTATGCCGTCTCTCGTACCAAAATTCTCAAGATGACACTGACCTATATTGGTAAATGCCACAACATCAGGACGCGCGATTGCTCCTAGTACATCCATTTCACCGAAATCTGATACGCCCATTTCCACAACTGCAGCCTCATGCTCCTCCTTAATTGAAAGAAGGGTGATAGGAAGCCCCATATCATTATTGTAATTGCCCTTAGTCTTCTGAACATTGAATTCTTCGGATAAGACAGAAGCCACCATTTCCTTGGTGCTAGTCTTACCGACAGAGCCAATTATTCCCACAATTGGAATTGTAAGCTGACTTCTATAATAAGTTGCCAGATCAATCAAAGCCTGCTTGGTGGAATCCACAAGAATATAAGGGCCATTATAGTCCCCGTCTTTTTCCACAATGCTTCCCAGGGCACCATCCTCAAAAGCCTTGTTAACAAAGCTATGGCCATCAACTCTTTCTCCAGGAATTGCTATAAATATATAATCCTTCTCGATTAGTCGATTGTCAAAGACCACACCCTGTGCGTTGGTCTTAGTATCATCACATTTACATAGCTTGCCACCGACTGCACTTGCAATCCTATCAAGGCTCATATTCTTCATATTCTATCTCCTCTTGTATCTCTTAAGCGATATCTTAATAATCTCTTCGCAAAGCTCCGGATAATCTATGCCTATGCAGGCAGCCTCTTGCGGAAGAAGACTTGTAGGTGTCATGCCCGGCAAAGTGTTAGCCTCAAGACAGAAGATTCTACCCTCCTTATCAAGAATGAAATCCATTCTTGAATATGTCTCGATTCCTAGTCCCGCAGCCACGCGCTCCGCATATAACTGCATTTGAGATGAAATCTCATCAGGAATATTCGCAGGACATGTCTCCTCTGCCGCACCCTTGGCATATTTATTCTTGTAGTCGTAGAAGCCTTCCTTAGGCGCAATCTCAATGACAGGAAGTGCCACTCCCTCAATGACTCCAACAGAGAACTCTCTTCCTTCAATGAAGTCCTCAACAATCACCTCGTCTTCCCAACGAAATGCTTCATCGAGGGCATAGTCGTATTCCATAACATTATTAACAATGGACACGCCAATTGACGATCCTCCACAGCTTGGCTTAACAACACAAGGAAATCTCGGCGCATCGTTCATCGCTTCTGAATAGCGCTCATGCTTCTTGATGGAAAATCCACCTGGGAAAGGAACATCGTATCCCCTAAGGAATTCCTTGGTCATACCTTTGTCCATAGAGATGGCGCTACTAATATATCCGTTACCTGTATACTTTATTCCAAGAAGATCAAAAGCAGCCTGAATTCTACCATCCTCACCGTTCTCGCCGTGAAGGGCGATAAATACGATATCAGCCATCTGACACATTCTAATTACATTAGGTCCAAAGAAATTATCAGATTTGTCTGCTCTGCTTTTCTTAACTGCCAGAATATCTGGCGCCTCCTTAGGAATATCTCCTACTTTAACACTTACTTCTCTGCCTCGCTGGAATATTCCATCTAAGTTCTCTTCCTTATCTGAATATCCCATGAAAACATCAAGAAGTATTACATTATGTCCATTTTGTCTTAGCGCTGAAGCAATCATCTCGCCTGATTTGAACGAAACATCTCTCTCAGTGCTTAATCCTCCGGCCAAAACAATAATATTCATTCAATTCACTCCTTTTATACACGCGTCTATAGTTTATAACATTTGCGCGAGAGTGTCTAGAATATTTGTATCAAATATGGGGTTTTAGGAAGCTTTTTTAACATTTCTCCCTTAAGAATATCTTTTCGACAACACGTACCGATGGCTTTAGAAAGGGCCAGATCTTTGTACGCTTTGTCCAAGTCTCCTTTTTGACTTAGACAGTACATCCTGTTAATTAGTATTTTATTGGTAAGGCGAAGCCCTCCTCCTTCAAAGGAGTATCTTAGCCCCTTATCCACGAAAATCTCAGCCTCGTCGTACAACCCAAGGCCACAAAGCCCTGCGCTGATATTGCAATACAAGGAGGCCATTTCCTTAGCATAGATTACTTCGTCCTCGCATCTGCTCCTACATCCATCAAGAAGCTTCACCCAGACATCTATGGCCTTCCTGTAATCCTTGGAAATGTACAATCCATATCCCATAAGATTGACCATGCGAATCTCGATTCTGTCCAGCTTAGAGTCATCATTCTTAGTTGCACCTGACAACTTAAGCAATGACTTAACCTCCTCGTAGAGGTAGTACCCGTACTGATTAAGCTCAATAAATTCAGTCCATACTCCCTTAGGCTTATAGTCTATGCTTGCAGACAAAAGTTCCATGAATTTGCATATACATTTCTCCTTGGTGCCACAATCCTCACCTGTACAAATGTACTGAAGCTTCTGAATGCAAATGTTAGCCTTGCCCTTCTCATTTCTCTCAAGATAGCCCATGGCCATGCGAGTCAGATTATATACCTCATAATCATAATCACCCATGTAATCGTCATATTCAATGTCCTCACCCATTCTGGAAACAAGCATATTGAAGACACTTCTTGTCGGACGCTGCTCGCCGTTCTCAATTCGTGACAAAGTGCTGATTGAACAAATTCCTTCACACAAATCCTTCTGCGTAATGCCCTTTTCAACTCTGCATTTACGCAAAAGCTCACCAACAACTACTTCTTTCATAACATTCTCCCATCATAACTTTTCTCATCCCTACGGGGTTATTGTACCAATATAAGAACAATATGTAAAAAAACGGAAACTCATCTTAACAGACGAGTTTCCGCATAAATTCTTGTTATTACAGAATATTTGTTTTTATAATTCTTGTGTTGCGAGAATTATGTGTCGTTACATGGACATTAGTTACATAATATACATGTGTCTTTTGTTAAATATGTAAGAAATTCTTAAAATTCTGGCTCGATTAGTCCGTATGTATTGCCATTTCTCTTATAAACCACATTAACTTCATCTGTCTCAGCGTTCATAAATACGAAGAAATCGTGTCCCAAAAGCTCCATCTGAATGCAGGCATCCTCAGGATACATAGGCTTGATACCAAATCTCTTAGTCTTGATAATCTTGATCTCACTGTCTTCCTCGTCAGCATCAACATCAGAGAAATCGTCATTAAAGTACGCAGCCGTCTGCTTCTTGGTAACAAGCTTGTTGCGATACTTCTTAAGCTGACGCTCAATAATCTCTTCTGCCAGATCAATTGATACATACATATCGTTGCTTACCTGCTCAGCACGAATGATATGCCCCTTCATAGGAACAGTAACCTCTACCTTCTGGCGTTCCTTCTCAACTGACATTGTTACATTTACTTCAGTATCTCTCACAAAATACTTGTCTAACTTGGACAGCTTATCTTCTACTGCAGCCTTAAGCCCATCCGTCAACTCTATATTTCTTCCTGTAATACTAATATTCATAGCTAGTCCTCCTTGTTAGTTCTTTGTTAATATTTATTATAACATAACCAATTTGATTATGTTAAAATAAAAAAAACGAATTTGTTGGAGGAAGCTCAATGAGCAAATGTGCATTTATAAGCGGAGCATCCAGAGGAATCGGCAAAGGAATCGCTGAAGTTCTTGCTAAAGCCGGATATAATCTGGCTCTGTGCTGTGTTAATAATATAGATTCTCTTAGTGATTATGCGGCTGCACTCCATAACACCTATGGCGTTCACGCTAAGGCGTATAAGATGGATGTAGCTTCTATGAAGGATTGGGAAAATGTAGCTTCTGAAGTTATGTCGGAGTTTGGTTTCGTTGATGTAGTTATAAACAATGCCGGAATATCTTATATTGGGCTTATTACAGATATGGACACAGACGATTGGGATAGAATTATATCAACCAATCTGGATTCCGTATTCTATTCCACGAAGGTATTCCTGCGGTCAATGATTAATCGTAAGTTGGGTCATATTATCAATATATCTTCTATGTGGGGCGATAAGGGCGCATCCTGCGAGGTGGCCTACTCCACAACCAAGGGTGGCATTAATGCATTTACGAAAGCCCTGGCAAAAGAGGTGGCCCCCAGCAACATCTCGGTTAATGCAATCTCCTGCGGTGTGATTAATACGGATATGAACTCCTGCTTTAGTGATGAGGAGATATCTTCTCTGATTGATGAGATTCCCGTCGGCAGACTAGGTACTCCCACAGAGGTAGGGCAATTAATATTGTCAATTCTCAACTCTCCATCTTATATGACAGGGCAGATTATAGGACTGGATGGAGGAATATGACAGGGGGGCCTGTTGACAAACTTGTTTTGTCAACTTTTTGGCGAATAGAAAAGCGTAACAATAATTGCAAGTACGCAAAATACAGCAATACACGTTAGCATCTGCTGATATCCTACGACTCCACTATTATTAGTGGTGAAGCCTACAAATATTGCAGGTGCTATTGTTGTGCCTATTTGTCTTACTAATGCAACAGAGGCAATTGCAGATGTGGAGTCCTTAGGGGATGTGTTCTCAAGTATCATATAATTAGTTGGCGATCCCATTGCGAAGCCTAGGCCTAATCCCACAAGTGCAAGTCCAATAATAAGAGATATTGCACTTGGTGATGTAGACACATAGAACGCCAGGAATGAATATGATATAACCATAAGTAATAATCCTGACACTAACACAATCTTAGGTCCGTATTTATCTACCAGTTTACCACCAAGAGGAGGACCTATCATTGAAGTAATACCAATGGCCAGCATGTAGTATCCGCCACTTCCTTCTGGTGCATCCATAATATATTCTGCATATTCAGGCACAAGCATCATTGCAATTATTATGCAACCTATGAAGAAAGACACAACCATTGTTACTACTATAGGACGACTATGTAGGAACTCTATATGAAATACAGGATCACCCGCTCTTTTCTCAACAAGTAGAAACACACCCATAAGAACAACAGCAAGCACAAGTGGAATCAACACATTTGGCTGAACAATTGATTCCTTTAGGTTGAAGAAATCAAGCCCCTTTAACCCAAGAAGCAGCATTAAGACCTGTACGATAAATAGGACAGAACCCGCAAAGTCCATTTTACCTGATTCAGCTGTTGTATTACTCTTCAAGAACACCTTAGATAGTATGAATAGAAAAATACATATTGGTGCTGCAACAAAGAACATTACATTCCAATTGTCTGCTCCAACAAGGTCCACAATAAGGCTTCCGACACCTGATCCTAAGACATTAGATATGCCTGATACCGCAGCTGCAATACCAAGAGCCAGACCTCTCTTTTCCTTTGGAAATGAAGTTCCAATCTCAGCATTTGCAACAGGAATCATACCGCCTGCGCCACATGCCTGAATCACGCGCCCCACTAATAGGAGAGGGAATCCAATGACATACGAAGAAAGGGCACATATAATTGCACCGGTCATAAATATAAGTATACATACGGAAAATATCCTATTTCTTCCGAATTTGTCAGCCAGCTTTCCTATAATTGGTATAAGCGCGGCGTAGAACAGCGTATAGATGTTAATCATCCAGATTCCTGTACTGTCATCAAGTCCGAAATCTGTCTGAATGACTGTTCTTACGGGAGCCACCATTCCTACAAACAGACCTCCAATAAGAAGCCCAAGACAATATATGATTAGTAATGCTTTATAATTTGTTTCTTTTACCTGTACTTTCATTTCCCATTTCCCATATATATATTATTTCTGAGGCTTATTATACCACTTCTCATTGACAAGTGTTAATAAAGGTGTTGTGATTAATGTAGGCAAAAAAGTTGACAAAACAAGTTTGTCAACCTTGTGTTGACAAAAGGACCATCCCCTTGTCATATACGCAGATGTGTCTGCTTTTTTTATGCTGTGTGCCGAAAAAAAACCGTTTTGTGAAAAGTGCCTAATTTATGCTTCGCTACTTTGTTTGCTTTGTATGGCCTTCCTGCCATTGCTTACTTCGTAACGCTACATATTTCCCGCAGCATTACTTCGTAACGCTACATATTACTGGTAGCATTACTTCGTAACGCTACATATTATACTATACTTTCTTTTGTTTGGCATTATTCTGTTTGCCTGTCATTTATATATAAGGTACGTGCGAAGCTTTAAGAAAATTTTTTTATATAATTTTATCCAAAATTATGTTATACTAAGTGTACAAAAAGGCGCTACCTATTGACGGTTAGCCCCAATTAGTTATTTAGTCAAGTGACCGTCTAACTTTGCAGAGCTGGCGGTCATTTTCGTGTCATAACAGTAATTATGATACCAATAAACATTAGAATAATGCTAATCAAAGGGCGCTTACAGCGCCCTGTTTTTAATCTCGTACTATCAACCTTCTAAGCAACAGCTTGATGTCTTCTTCGTTCCATATCACAGGCACCGGATATGCCGGATTGGCTTCTTCGAGTGCTCTTCCTACAATCAAATCAAAATCCTCTCTGCGAAGCTCCTTGACATGAGTGGGAATTTCCATCCTCTCATTCATGCTTCTTATTTCTTCAATAAATCTCTCCGCCTTATCTTTTTCTGATATACCTTTTATCCCAACCACATCAGCAAGCTCTGATAATGGCTTATATACAGCCGAGCCATATTGCTCTAATACAGCAGGAAGAATTATGGCATTGGCATAGCCGTGAGGCAGTCCATACAGCGCTCCAAATGTGTGTGCAACAGCATGCACATATCCTACGAAATTATTAGTAAATGCAACACCTGCATAGTAGGATGCCATTAGCATCCTTCCTCTTGCTTTAATGTCAGAACCGTTGTTATACGCATTTTCCAGATTATCGAATATCATTCTTACAGACTTGCGAGCCAGTTTCTGAACCATAGGAGAAGCATACAGGTTAGTATATGTCTCCACTGCGTGGGTCAGGGCGTCCATTCCTGTGGCTGCAGTAATGTGCTTAGGAAGGCTAAGTGTAATCTCAGGATACATGCAAGCGTACTTCGGAACGAGACCAAAGTCTGTAATTGCGTATTTGTAATGAGTGCCATTCACCTCGTCAGTTATAACTGCTGCAACCGTAGCCTCAGAGCCTGTTCCGGCTGTGGTCGGCACCACATACAAATCAGGAATAGGATTCTTAATCTTGAACATACCACGCATATCCCTAACCTGCAATGTTGGATTAGTTGCTCTTGCGCCAATTATCTTAGACGCATCCATAACGCTACCACCGCCAACTGCGATAATGCACTGACAATTATTATCATTATATACCTTCAAAGCCTCTTCGATACAGGTAATTGTAGGGTCCGGCATGATTCCACTGTATACACTATATTCGATGCCCTTATCCTTCAGTGCATCGAATAATGGCTCTAGCGACCCCCTCTTAATGAAACCTGCAGTTGTTACAACAAGTGCCCTGCTATTGCCGTCGCTTTGTACAACATCCGGCAGCTTAAGGATACTTTCCTTACCCTTAATCAGATTCGGCCTTCTAATCTTAGCCACTCTAATAAATGTGCTTACAAACCTTTGTCTTAATCTTGTAATCTTCTCCATATTGTCCCCCTGTCAACTTACTTAAAGTTAATCTTGACATTAACAACCTCAGCGTTGGTTCCTACACGAACACCCGGTCCGTAGAAGCCCACGCCCGAGGTTGTTATGTTATACATATTGTCCTTCTTGAGAACGCCCTTGGAATTCTCCCATATCAGCTTACTTGTAAGATTAAGGGGGAATATCTGTCCGTCATGGGTGTGTCCCGAAAAGTCCACATCTACGCCTGCATCAGCCAGTTCCTGAAGCTGCCTTGGCTGATGGTCTATTACGAATATCGGGAGATTCTTATCAAGTCCCTTGGTCACTTCTTCAGGACTCTTTCTTCCGTCAATCCCTTTTCCTTCCTTCTGGGCATCAGGTCTGCCGTATATGTAGAAGGAATTGTTAACAAGCACATATTCGTCTCTTAAGTTCTTAACGCCTGCTCTTTCAAGGAAATCGTCCATTCTCGGGTCCGCCACAGGCTTCTCATCACTTGTAAATGTAAATCCCGCAATAATCATCTCTGATACATCATGATTACCATATACCGAATAAACTCCGTATTTTGAATCAATTGATTTGTACAATCTAATAAGCTCTTCCGGGTCTTCTAGTGCATCATAATTGTTGTCGAATATATCTCCTGCAAGAACTACAACATCAGGATGGTTGGCATTAATCTTGTCAACCATATCCTTAATCTGACTTACTCCCACAGAGTATCCCATATGCATATCAGCTACAAGAACAACATTAAGGCTGTCTACTCCATTACATTTCTTATCAACATCTATCTCATAGCTATTATCATATATTGTCCTTGCCTGTATTCCACCTCCAATGGCAATTCCAGATAGAACAAGAACTACTACCGTACCGAGGGCAATAAATTGTTTTCTTGTAATGGTGGTCTCTGACTTAGGAATCTTCTTCCTCTTACGAATGATTACGCGAATAAGGTCAAGTATTGCAATAGTTAGAATAATATATATAACAACGCCGTACCAGTATGTTCCTACAATGTGAAAAACCCTCCTGATATTTCCTTCAGGAATCAAAGCGGCAATATACATTCCCATACACAGCGACCAATACACAATATTAATCGGAATACGAGGCCCTATCTTGAGGCGCCCGTTACATATCGTATCCAGCCATTTCATAAACCACATACACACATAGTAATTGGCTAATATGTATACCGGCAAAATCAAAATTGCGAACATCTCTTTGTCGTAACTCCTATCTGTAAAAATTCATTCTACATTATATCATTTTATTTGGGTTTTGTGTTATAATGCTTTAATGTCAGGACAAAATTATGATTTTGTCCATAAATATAATTCCTACAGGAGAATTGACTCATGAAGATCGATAGAAAAGAAATAAAAGCAAATGCCAAAGAATCTATAAGGAAGCATTACTTTATATTTGTTATAAGTATCCTCTTCCTTGCCGTCGTTGGAGTAATGTATACCTCATCTACATACATCTTCTCTCTTCTTAAAGGAGGTAACGAAGAAATCTACAACGAAGTATCATCCACGGTGGGTGAGGCAGCTTACTTTAACGAAGACGGTTCCCTTGTTATTAATAACAATATACAGGATTCGACTAACGATATAGCTGAGGCAATCGAGAAATATATTGAGGGCAAGAATGACGAAGCCCTTTCAATAGAAGAACGAGTTAATAAAGCCGCTTCCAATCAACCTGACGAACATGTCGGCGTTGTGACACTAGGTTATCGAAATGGAGTTCTTGCATCCCTTGTCAACGTAGCAAAATCAGGTTCTCTCTTTCTAACCACTTTTAAGTCAATTCAAAATGTGGTAAAAGACCCAAGTGTAGCAACAGTACTCATGCTTATACTTAGTGCCTTACTATTCGTTGTTTACAGAGCCTTTATACAAAATGCTCTGTGGCTTACAGTAAGAAGACAATTCGTAGAGGCTCAGAACTATGATAAAATAACCCCCAGAAGCTACTTATTTTTGTTTACCAGAAAATCATACTTTAGAGCATGTATAACATTTTTTATAAAAGAGATATATCAGGTTCTATGGAGCATAACTATAGTGGGAGGAATTATCAAATTCTTCTCCTATTCGCTTGTATCATATATAGTAGCAGAGAATCCAGCACTTAATTCCAAACAGGCAATTACCTTGTCTCGCAGGATGATGTACGGTCACAAATGGGAGTTGTTCGTACTTGAATTATCCTTCTTAGGGTGGGAATTACTCAATCTGATTACAGCGGGTCTTTTCGGATTGTTATACTTAAATCCTTACATTGAAGCTACTATTGCTCAGTTCTATATTAAGGTTCGTAAGGAAGCAATTGATAATAAAATAGAAGGATACGAGCTCCTTAATGATAAGTACTTGTACAATAAAGCTTCTGCCGATGAACTAAGCGTTGCATACAGCGATCTCGAAAGCCTTTGCAAAAACGGCCCTAAAGAAACGGAGAAATTCACCGGTGTTGCAGGATTTTTTGCCAACGTATTCGGAATTGTGCTTTGGAACAGCGATAAGGTTAAAAGGATAAGCGCTACGGAAGAAGACGCATTACTCATCAATACATACAATCTTATCAAAGAAGGTAAAGCGTATCCGGAGCGTCTCCAACCGACATACACTTCAGACGGCAGGCTTAGAACTACATTCAGGGCAATGCACTATACCAGACGGTATTCCATCATCAATATAATAGCCCTGTTCTTCATAGGCTGCCTTGTGGGCTGGCTATGGGAAGTAGGTATACACCTTGTGGAAGACGGCGTGTTCGTCAACAGAGGTGTTCTTCACGGACCCTGGCTTCCTATATACGGTTCCGGTGCTGTAATGATTCTTATTGTACTATACCGCTTCAGAAGCAAACCATGGCTTGAATTTTTGCTTACAATACTTCTCTGCGGAACTGTAGAATATATCACATCATGGATATTGGAGATAACTCATAACGGTCAGAAATGGTGGGATTACACAGGATATTTCCTTAATATCAACGGAAGAGTGTGTGCCGAAGGACTGCTGGTATTCGGCGTTGCCGGAATTGTATTTGTCTATCTGTTCGCACCCCTGCTTGATAACCTGCTTCTTAAGATTAATCCTAAGATTCTACTGGCTGTTGTCTCATGTCTTGCTGTTATATTTGTAGCAGATGTTATCTATTCACATTTCCATCCTAATACTGGTAAGGGTATTACCGATTACAAGGACGGCAAGCAGACAGGCTGTACCAATAATGGTACATCTGATAATCTGTATACAGCCAGTGGTATATACAAGCCTTCTGCTAATTCTTATTATCATTATACTTCTTAAAGATATAATCTGGCTGATGAGTATCAAGGTACTTGTCAGCCGCTTTTTTATTCTTAACATATACGCCCTTGTAGGCGCCTGACAAGACTTCCTTATGCTTCTTCAATTCATCAGGTTCATCGTCAATTACGAGCACCGTAGGCTTAGCTAAGGTCTTCTCAATTTCCTCACTGCTTAATAGCAACTCATCTGGCAAGAAATCAATCAGGGTTGCTTCACATTTCTCATAGGATATTGGCTTGGTAAGATATTCATCAAAGCCCTCGTCCTGATATATCTTAGCAGCACCCGATGTGGCGTCAGCTGTAAGGGCTATTACTGGCATGTCACCCTTAAGCCCCTCATCTACCATAGCGTGAAGCGTCTCAATACCATTCATATCAGGCATCATTATATCAAGAAGCACACAGTTATATCTGCCATTACGACGAAGCATCTCAAGACATTCTTTGCCACTAACTGCTGTATCCATCTTCATACGAGTTTCCTTCAACAAATTAGTTATAACCTTAAGATTAAGGTCGTTGTCATCTACAATCAGAATCCTCGCCTCAGGGGCCATAAGAGTTATTCTGCTTTCTTCAAGTGTCACTTTACTCTCTATTCGCTTGGCAATGTCTCCAATTATCTCTGTTGATGTGACCTTCTGACATAGGAAAACTGTGAATGTAGTTCCCTTACCATATTCACTTGCCACATCTATATTACCATCCATCATTGTAACAAATGTCTTGGCAATACTAAGACCCAAGCCTGTGCCCTCCACCTTCCTATTCCTAATCTCATCAAGCCTTCTGAATGTAACAAAGAGGCCGTCCATATCTTCCTTCTTGATTCCAATTCCAGTATCTGCAACTGTGGCAACAAGCTCTATCCTCTGAGATTTGTCAGGAATATCCCTATAGGAAATGTTAACATCTATACTTCCCTTCTCAGTGTATTTTATAGCATTGTTAATTATATTAATTAGAATCTGACGCAGTCTTAACTCATCTCCGTAGAGATTCTCAGGAACATTTTCATCAACAGCAAGATTGAACTCTAGTCCCTTATTCCTGGCTTTATTAGCAACCATGTTGTTAACATCTAATATGACGTTACTCAGCTTATAATCTGCATTATTAAGCGTCATGGAACCAGCTTCAATCTTGGATATATCAAGAATATCATTAATTATTCCAAGAAGTGTCTGACTTGCAGACTTAATATCAGATGCATATTCTTTAATTGCCTGGTCAGTTGCCTCGCGAAGAATCATTTCGTCCATTCCAATTATGGCATTAATAGGTGTCCTAATCTCATGGGACATATTAGCAAGGAATATACTCTTAGTCTGATTAGCTTTATTAGCCACATCAGTCATGCGTTCAAGCTCTTCCATCTTACTATGAAGGTCAGTTACATCGCTTATTACATACTGATAACCGGCTAAATCATTAGCCTCCATTATCTTAGTAACATTTACAGAATAGGTATTCTTATCTACGACATAATCGCCACCGCCGTTAGTACGAATCTTGTTAAGCTGCTCATCTTCTTCAATAAGGTTTATTTTCTTAAGAGAAGTTATCATTGTAGAGGATAAATCATTGTGAAATATTATATTATTATCTGCATCTGTAACTACGAGACCTAATGGTCCTGTATATACAACATTTTCAATAGCTGCCTGTATAGAGTCGAATATGTCGAACCTAAACAGAAGCACCGCTAAGGTTATTACAATAGCCAGAATAAAGTAAATTGTAAGATCAATTCCAACATAATCTGTTGCATAATAAATCATTGTAGATATTAAGAACAGAGCCACAACAACAAAAAGACAGATTATTCTCTTCTTAGCAATACCCTTGTACTGCCTAAAGTTAATTGTAATAATAATTAGACATGCAACGAATATAACAAGTAAATCTAATGGGAATATAACATTGATTACAATGAATTCAAATGTAGAAAGGGACGCCACCTGAGTAGAGACGCTGCTCCAGTCTGCAAAGGTGTAATTGTCAGAATCGAGGTATAGAAATACTGCAATCAAAGCAGTAGTAACGGCCGCCTGGATAATGTAGATGTATTTGGGAAGCTTGGCGTTACATAGCTTTTCCACGAGTCTTAGTAGCATAAGGGACGCCATAGCCATACCGATATTCTTAGTCTTGAATGCTATTACAGTCTCGGTTAAGTTATCTGATTGATGCAGCATCAGAAGACCTACTTCAATGATTAGAAGTGCGGTAAAGAACATAACAGCAACAGCCTGCACCACAGACGGGTTAGACAATAGAATCTTAACAGTTATAGACAAGGTAATAATCAGCGTGATTGCACAAATCGCAATATAGAAATAGTAATACATAAAAACCTCCCCATATATTACACTAGAGATTAATGTTACTTTGTGCTTCCTTAGCCTCCGCTGCAGCCTCCTCGTAATCGAAGCCCTCGATATAATCCCTGGCCATATCTATATGATTCTTAATAATAATATCGACTCTGTATCCATCTAATTCTCTAAGAATACCCTTAGCCTTGTCATCATCGAAGTCATCGCAGCTTAATATGAACTCATCAAGAAGCTCATATACCTTCTTGTCATCAGCCACCTTCTCTTCAGGCTCCTTCGCCTTATCATCTGTCAAATGTTCATTAATGAAGTCTACCACTTCCTTGTACTTCTGTAGGAGTAGAGCATTTGCTTTCTCGAACTCAGCCTTCTCTCTCTCATTAGGCTCAACTGCAGAGTATTTCTTCCCCAGCTCTTCACACTTTATAGCAAGCTCTGCACCATCTTCAATGCCAATTGTTCGAAAATTACTCTTAAGGGAATGAACAAGTGTAGTATAATGCACAAGCTGATACATCTCGAAATTAGATACAATCTCGAATTCATTCTTCACATAAGACTGAGCAAAGGTCTTAAGGGCTAACTCATAGTCCTTACCGCCACCTGTATATCTTGCGCCTAGTCCCAAGTCAAATCCATATTCTCTGAATTCCCTTTCGTTAATCATACATCCCCCTATCCAAGAATATCCATAATCTTGTTAACCAATTCCTTCTTAGATGCCGGCTTAACAATGTAGCCTGCCGGTTTTAATTCCGTTAATGTCTTAACTACAACCTTCTTCTCCGTCACACCTGTTAGAAATACAACAGGAATATCCTTCGTCTTAGGATTATCTCTCAGCTTATAGAATACCTGTGCTCCCGATTCTTCCGGCATCAAAAAGTCAAGAAATATCAGGTCACATTGATGGTTTTCTAAGAATTTAATACATGACTTTCCTGAATTTACTGCCGTAACATCATAGAATTCCTTAAGTAGCTTCTTCATGTTATTAAGCTGCATAACATCATCATCAACTACAAGTATTCTCTTTCTATCATCGCTCATATAGATACCTCTTCTAGTATATTAGATATATCTTATCTCCATAAGTGTAAGTCCATGGGCTGGTGCTGTAGGACCAGCATTTGCTCTATCCTTAGACTCAATTATTCCTTCTATCTCTTCTGGCTTAATGGCGCCAGCGCCAACCTTAATTAATGTTCCTGCAATAATCCTAACCATATTGTATAAGAACCCATCGCCTACACATCTTATTATAATCTCATCATTATCAAGCCGCACACTAACCTCATGTAACGTCCTTGTAAATGTCTTAACCTGTGCGTTAGCTGAACAAAATGCTGAGAAATCATGTGTCCCTTCAAAATGTGGTGCCGCAAGAATCATGGCATCTGTATCTAACTTATGATGGTAATGATATATATTAAGCCTTCTTGTAGGATCATTAAACGACCTGTTAAGTATGCGATATTCATAGGTCTTAATGGAATCTACCAGATGAGGATGCCAGTCATCATCTACTCTGCAGGAATCAACAACTACAATATCCTCTGGAATCCTTGTATTAAGGGCATAGCTAATTCTTGTTGGCTCCATTCTTGATTCTACGTCGAATATAGCCACATTTCCCAGGGAATGGACACCTGAATCCGTCCGGCTTGCCCCAATGACGCTTATAGGCTGCTCAAACAGGTCTGATAATGCCTTATTAAGAACCTCTTCAATTGTTATTCCATTAGGTTGCACCTGCCAGCCATGATAATTGGTACCGTCGTAGGCAACCGTAAGCTTTATTCTCATAATATCAATCCTAATTTTTGAGGCCTACGTGATAGCTTCAAATTACATTCCAAGCATATTAGCGAATAAATCACTCACGTATCTATTATATAAGATGTTAGATACAATTGTTACTGCAAGGAAGAGTCCCTCTATAACATAGGCCCTGTGGTCGTATGAATTATAGCTTAGGGGCTTCATCTTGGTTCTACCCTCTCCTCCATTGTAGCAGCGAGCCTCCATAGCAAGGGCTAAGTCATTGGCCCTACGAAATGCTGATACAAACAGCGGCACAAGGAGCGGCACCATATTCTTAGCTCTCTTGAAGACACCGCCCGATTCAAAATCAGCTCCTCTTGCCATCTGAGCCTTCATAATCTTGTCTGTCTCTTCCACAAGAATAGGTATGAATCTAAGTGCAATAGACATCATCATTGCAATCTCGTGTACTGGTATCTTAACCTTATTCATAAATCCTAAGGACTTCTCTAATCCATCTGTTAACTGATTAGGCGTAGTTGTAAGAGTCATAACGGATGTACCTACAATTAAATATATCATCCTTATTATCATGAATATACAGTTCTTAATACCTACATCAGTAATTCGAAAAATCCAAAATTGAACAATAACATTTCCAGGAGTTAGGAACAAATTGAATATTCCTGCAACAACAAGCAGCATAACGATTGCTCTTAGCCCCTTAAGCATAAATGAAAGTGGCACATGAGATAAAGCAATAAAGGTTATTAAAAATGCTGTTACAACAACAATAGAGAACACATTGTTGGCCAGAAATACTGTCACAATAAAAACAAGTGCCCCCATCAGCTTCACTCTTGGGTCAAGCTTATGTATTATTGAATCACCTGGATAATATTGTCCTATTGTTAATTCTCTAAACATTTATAGTATCTTTCCTCTATTTCTTACCGTAAAGGGAAAGTATTTCCTTCTTCGCCTCTTCTACCGTAGTAGCATCAGTAGAAACATCAAACCCAAAACTTCTTAAATCATTCATAAGATATGTTATCTGAGGGGCTCTGAGGCCCATCTTTTCAAGTCCCTTGTAGTTTTTGAATACTTCCTTAGGAGTATCGTCAAACTGAACCTGTCCCTCATTCATTACAATTATTCTGTCAACAAGTCTCGCAATATCCTCCATACTATGAGATACAAGAACTACTGTATTACCAGTCTTGTCATGCATGTCCTTAATCATATCAAGAATATCGTCTCTTCCCTTAGGGTCAAGACCTGCTGTTGGCTCGTCTAGTATAAGTATGTCAGGCTTCATTGCAAGCACACCTGCAATTGCTGCCCTTCTCTTCTGCCCACCTGATAGGTCAAATGGAGATGCAGAAATCAAATCCTCTGGGAAGCCCACAAGACTTAGGGCTTCATAAACCCTGTCATCAATCTCTTCCTTACTTAAACCAAGATTCTTAGGTCCAAAGCATATATCTTCAAATACTGTTGGCTCAAAAAGCTGATGTTCCGGGTACTGGAATACCATTCCCACCTTGCTTCTTAGCTCCTTCTTCGGAAAGTCCTTCTCAGAGGTGTCCTTACCATTAAAATAAATGGTTCCACTTGTAGGGGTAAGAAGACCGTTCATATGCTGAATCAAAGTCGACTTACCAGAACCTGTATGACCAATAATTCCTAGGAATTCGTTATCTTCAATTTTCAGTGAAACATCCTTAATCGCAACCGTCTCGTATGCATTTCCTGGGGAATATACATGTGAGACCTTATCTAATATTAGTGACATATCCTTTTCCTTAGTATTAGTACTACTCACACAGTATGGGAAAAAATCCCAACGCCTCATACAGAAAATCGGCTTGTGGGATTTTTCTCCCATACTTCGTCATGATGACAAACTAGCCAGGGCCTGCACTAACTCTTCTCTTGTGAGAATGCCTTCGCCAATGTTAAGGCCTGACTTCTTAAGTTCGTGGGCTAGGAGTGTAACCTGTGGCACGTCAAGGCTTAATTCGCTAAGCCTTTCCACCTGAGAGAATACTTCCCTAGGAGTACCCTTAAGGGCAACCTTGCCCTTCTCCATTACGAACACTCTGTCTGCACCTATTACTTCCTCCATGTAATGAGTTATAAGTATTACTGTTACATGCTTCTCTCTGTTAAGCTGGTGAAGGGCTTCAATTACCTCTGCTCGTCCAACCGGGTCAAGCATAGCCGTCGGCTCATCAGCAATGATACACATAGGCTCCATAGCCATTACACCTGCTATTGCAACCCTCTGCTTCTGACCACCTGAAAGCTTATTAGGAGAGTGGTCTCTGTATTCCCACATTCCTACAGCCTTAAGACTTCTAATAACTCTCTCCCATATCTCATCAGTAGGCACACCTATATTCTCAGGACCGAATCCAACATCCTCTTCCACAAGACTTGCTATAATCTGGTTATCAGGATTCTGGAATACCATTCCAGCCTTCTGCCTAACCTCCATAACCCGTTCTTCTTCTGAGGTATCTATTCCATCCACATATATTGTTCCTTCACTTGGGGTAAGAAGTGCATTAAGAAGCTTGGCGAATGTTGATTTGCCAGAACCATTATGACCTAAGACACAGATAAATTGCCCCTTCTCCACATCAAGACTTACTTTGTCAAGGGCGACACTTATATCTTCTATATTATCTTCTTCATCTCTTCTTATATATTGATAAGACACATCCTGTGCTTTAATTATTCCCATGACAGTCTATGTAATTCTCCCTCTTTTTGAAGCTGTGCGAAGTCCTGTTGACGCAGGGCCTCGTATAGCACAATTGCAACTGAATTAGCAAGATTAAGAGACCGAATATCTTCTTCCATTGGTATTCTGACACATTTGTCAGGATGCTGAATTAGAATCTCCTCAGGAATTCCTGCACCTTCCTTGCCAAACATTATATAATCTCCATCTACGTAATTTACTTCGGTATAGACATTTCTCGCCTTAGTTGTAGCCATATAAATATTAGCATCTGGATTCTTCTCTAAGAAATCATTCCAATCATCGTATATGGTTACATCTAAGTTATGCCAATAATCCATTCCTGCCCTCTTAAGACGCTTGTCATTAATTACAAATCCCATGGGCTCAATCAGATGAAGTCTTGTTCCTGTAGCATAACATGTTCGCCCGATATTGCCTGTATTAGGGGCAATCTCGGGCTCGTGTAAGACAATATTAAGAGCCACTTTGTTCTGCCCTCAATTCGTTAATAAATTCTTCTATCCTGTCTAACGCTTCCTTAAGATTGCTTAGGGAATAAGCATAGGAAATACGTAGAAAGCCTTCTCCACAAGCTCCGAAGGCAGTACCTGGAACAACAGCCACCTTCTTAGTCTTAAGAAGTCGTGTAGCGAATTCATCAGAAGTCATACCGAATTCTTTAATTGATGGGAACATATAAAATGCGCCAAAAGGCTCAAAGCATTTTACACCCATCTCCTTAAAACGATGCATCAAATATCTGCGCCTGTCATTATATTCCTCTCTCATATCAGAGACCTCTCTGTCGCAGTCCCTAATGGCGGTAACAGCCGCATACTGGCTTGTTGTAGGGGCACACATAATAGCATACTGATGGATTTTCAGCATTTGCTCAATAATGATCTTAGGGGCACAGGCATAACCAAGTCTCCAACCTGTCATGGCGTGAGATTTAGAGAAACCGTTGATCAATACAGTTCTCTCCTTCATACCAGGAATGCTTGCTATACTAACATGCTTGTCAAGATATGTAAGCTCTGAATATATCTCGTCTGATAACACGAATAGGTCGTGTTCAATCACAACCTTGGCAATTGCCTCTAGCTCCTCCTTCTCTAATACAGCTCCTGTTGGATTATTAGGGAATGGCAATATTACCACCTTAGTCTTGTCAGTAATATGCTCCTCTAACTCCTTAGCTGTGAGACGAAAGTCGTTCTCTTCCTTCAAGTCAATGGTGACAGGAGTTCCATTTGCCATAATTGTACATGGTACATAGCATACGAAGCTAGGCTGAGGAATTAGCACCTCATCTCCTGGTTCTAGCATTGCACGAAGGGCAATATCAATAGCCTCGGAACCACCAACTGTTATTAACATTTCCTCGTAAGGGTCATATTCTAATTCAAATCTTCTTACTAAGTACTTCGCAATCTCTTCCTTGAGCTCCTTAAGTCCAGCATTACTTGTGTAAAATGTTCTTCCCTGCTCAAGAGAATAAATTGCCTCGTCACGCACTCTCCAAGGAGTATCAAAATCAGGCTCTCCAACACCAAGTGAGATGGCATCTGTCATCTCGCTTACAATATCGAAGAACTTCCTTATCCCTGAAGGCTCTATATCAACTATTCTGCTATTTAATGGATTTCTCATGGTAAAATCAACGCCCTTTCATCCTTGTGACCTGCCTGCATTACAGTTCCATGGTCCTTGTATTTCTTCAAAATAAAATTAGTCTTCGTGCTTAATATTGACTCTAACGGTGACAACTTGGCTGACACGAATTCTGACACTTCTCTTAATGTCTTACCTTCGATAATAACCATAAAGTCAAATCCACCTGATATAAGATATAACGCATTTACCTCAGGATAGTGATAGATGTGCTCTGCGACCTTGTCAAATCCCATACCTCTCTGAGGTGTAACTCTAACCTCAATTAAGGCTGTTACCTTCTCAACACCTACCTTATCCCAATTAATGAGGGTGTGGTATCCGCAGATTATATTCTTGCTCTCTAATTCCTCTAAGGCGTTCATAACGCTTGCTTCATCTGCATCCACAAGCACCGCCAGTTCGTGAAGGTCTATTCTACTGTTCTTCTCAATGTAATTAAGTATCTTCTCTTCCATCATTCTCGTCCTCCAATAACCTGATATAATTCGTCTTTTGCTGGCGTCTCTAAGAATCTAACCTCATCACCATTAATTAATCTTCTATCGTTAGAATCTGTTGCCTTACCAATTATTGTCGCTTCAATTCCCTCTCTATTAATGGCATCTACCACCTTCTCGCCATCTGACGTGGCAATCAGCAGACAGCCTGATGATATTAATTTGTAAGGATTGATTCCAAAGTACTCACATATCTCCACTGTCTCTTGACGAACCTTAATGCTCTTAAGGTCGATGTCAAGACCTACATTAGACGCCTCTGCCATCTCCCATAAGGCTCCGAATATTCCTCCCTCGGTAACATCATGCATGGCAACAGCCATATCCTTAGCAGCTTCCGCTTCCCTAACAATAAGGATATCCTCATCAAAGCTTGCTGCCTTGTCAACCATACTAGCTGGGAAATGCGTAATTAATTCCTCGTACTTTTCCTTCGCTAAGATACTTGTACCCTCTAAGCCAATCGCCTTAGTCATTACAATATCCATTCCTGGCTTAATTCCACCAGTAGCAAGGAGCTTATCCTTCTTGACCTTACCAACACCTGTTACTGATATTAAGGGCTGATTAACTACTCTCGTCACTTCAGTATGACCACCAACAACCTGGATATCCAGCTTATGACATACATCGTATACATCAGACATTATCTCTCTAAGCTCATCTTCTAATGTCTTATCAGGAAGAAGAATTGTTAGCATAATTCCTATTAGCTCTGCTCCTGAGCATGCCACATCATTAGCAGTAATATATACTGACAGCTTACCTATATCCTTAGCCGTACCTGTAATGGGGTCCGTTGAGAGAACCATAACCTCATCATCAGCTAACTTTATTGCTGCGCAATCTTCTCCAACGCCTGCTCCCACAACCACTTCTGGCCTAACTTTATTGACTTTCTTAAGTACTGTTCTCTTTAATACACTCTCTGGTAATTTTCCTACTTTCATATTATACCAAAAGACTGCTCAAATAACGAGCAGTCTTATCCTTTTCTTAATATTGTATTATTATTCCCTATTGTGGGGCTGCTTCACCCTCTGCAGGTGCTGCTTCAGGTGCTGCTGGTTCTGGTGTCGGAGCAGGTGCTGGTGCTCCTGATATTGCCGCCCTTACTGCCCCTTCGTCATTAGTCGCTATAGCAGCGTCTATTCTCGCCTTAGCATCTGGCGCCAATCCAGCTGAACCAATTGCGAATATGGTGTTACCTGGCTTATATGTACTGTTATTGAATACATTTCTGCTCTGTTCCTGACCGTTAACTGATACTACCTTCCACAATCTTGCAGTGTAACCTGTGTGTGGTCCCTGTTCCTTGGTCATTGTACCCGCTGGCTTAGTAGAATCATACTTAAATGTTATTCCAGGGTCAGTCTTAGATGTCTCTTCACTTACAAAATCTATTGTACGGTTAGGATCTCTTGTCTCTTTACCATAGACACTAAAGTAAATCTTACCGCCTTCACAGTAACCCTCAATATAAATTGGAGTCGACTGGTTATTCTTGAATTTGAAATCGAGTATACCTTCTGCAATTGCTGCATCTGCAGACTTAGGTACATATGATACTATCATTGAGTGGTTGTTTCTCTGAACAATCTCAAGCTCTGCTCGAATAACAGCATTATACAATGTTGAAGATACCTGACAGATTCCTCCACCATAAGTCTCAACTGTTGTTCCATTCTCATAAGAGCCTGCTAACTCATATCCATTCTCTGCTGTAAATGGAGTAACTGCTTCTGTTACTGAGAATGTCTCGCCAGGATAAATGATTGAGCCGTTAATCTTCTCACATCCATTTCTAACATTCTTAGCTCTTCCTGCTGCAGATGATGAGAAATCAGTGTTATACGTACCTAGCTTATCATGAACTGACTGTAGCTCTTCCTGGCTTCCAATTGGATCCTTAGTCTCAACTACAAGGTCGATCTGGCTATTGTTGCCATCCCATCCCTTACTGATAAAATCAGCAATCTTATCAGCAGACTGGTTAACATCTACAATCTTACCCTGTGTTCCTGGAACATATTGGAAATTACCATCAACTCTCTTAAGTCCGTTATTAATTACTCTTGTATCAAGACTAGCTTTATTCTTCTCAAGATATTTTGCAACTGATGCATTCTTGGCTGTAAGTGATACCTTGAAATCCTTGCCTCTGCCTGACTCTACATCCTTATGTGCCTTAAATCTATATAAAGGATTGCCTTCATTACCATAGTTGGCCGCACGCTGGGCAACGTCCTCATTCTTAATGCACAAATCCAGGTCCTTACCAGTAGCATCAACTGACTTTTCTCCAGCCACAAGCTTGAATACTGTACTCTTAGTATTGCCAAGAGTTGACTCAACAGTCTTCTGTGCCTTCTCTACTGTCTGGCCTGACACATCCTGCCCCTCAATTGTTATTCCTTCTGGAATAGTCTTCTCGTCTGAATCTTCATTTGCAGAAGAATCCTTCTTGTCTTTGCTATCGGAAGATGATGCATTCGATGTTGAGTTGAAGGATGTATTGCCAGATGAATTCGTTGATGAATTAGCAGCTATACTATCTACTCCTACAAATGCAACTGCAAGTGCAACAATTGATAAGATTATTAATATATCTTTTCTTAAAATATTCATAAGTGACCTCATTATATTTCTTACTCTTATACAAATGTGATATAATATTTTTACCTATTTTCACATTAGACTTATTATAACAGAAAATGTGGGTGTTTTTTTACTTTTTTTGTGTACAAACAATGAAACTTTATAGAAAGGATGCACAAAATGTTATTTCCAATTTTGGGCATTGTTCTGGTAGGAATGATTGCCCTTGCACTAAGATACAGATACCTGAATAAAAAAATGGATAATGTTAATGAGGCCTTCTATGAGAGAGAACGCAAAGCTAATGCAGCTCCTAAGAAGGATATTAGCAATCTGACATATATTAAGGTTCCCTTGGAGAAATTCCCTATTGGGCAAATCGAGGATGAGGAAATTAAGGTCATCGAGGATAAGCTTGTAGCCTTGTCTGAAAAAGACATTCTCAACTTAGTTGGCAAGACCAACACCGACCTTAAGGAAGAATATGGAGTCCCTAACTTCGATAAAATGCAGGAGGTAGGGGAGAACTTCAATGAACTTACTGTTACACTTGTGGAATACGGTAATGAGCTCATGCTTCGCAATATGCTAGATGAGGCAATCAGCGTCCTAGAATATGGAATTGCTATCAAGACTGATGTCAGCAAGAACTATACTTTGCTTGGGGACTGCTATAAGCAGAAGAACCAGCCTAGGAAGATTAAGGTTCTAAGGGAGCAGGCGGAGCGCTATGACGGTATTATGCGAGAGAGCATCATACGTCACCTTGATGAGCTTCTTGAAGGTGAAGAGAACTTTGAGACATAATAAGACACCTAAGCACCAAATACCTGCCGATTATCACTAAAAAAATGTCTAATCACCGAGTGTCGTCACGCTCATAAGAAAATCGCTTAGACGACCTCGGCTAATTAGACATATATTATTGCAAAAACTCGTCACATTAATAATTCTTAAGAATGTCCTTCACGAAGCTGACATATTCACTCTTAATGTCCTTAGGGCCCTCGATGTAAGCCTTATTGCCAAGGCCGGATAACCAGCCGAAGAACTGAGGGCTAACCTCTAATTCTATTCTTAATTTGGCCTTGTCACCCTTCTGGGTAATGTCTATGTCGTATCCGAATCTGTCTATGAATATGCCTACAATAGAGCTGTCGCAGACGATATTAACTGTTCTTGTTTCACCCTGATACATTCCAAATGAATTACGGGCAATGGCAGCAATCTTCTTGCGGTCAATATCTGCAATTCCTTCTCTTGCTTCATCAAGTTCTTCTACTGAATCCATCTTGTCGACTCTGTAATATCTAATGCTATCCCGCTTCTCAGAATAAGCTACAAGATAATAATTCTCATCGAACCACATAAGACATGCAGGACTTACAACAATAGACTCCCCGTCATATCTGTATTCCTTCTCCTTCTTGGCATTCCATTTGAAATACTTAAAGGACATCTTGTGATTCTCATCAATACATCTATAAATTGTATCAATGGCGTAAAATGTCTTCTCGCCACGACCCTGATTTCTGTTAGGAACTACAACCTGTCTTGAAAGCTCCTGTGCATCATACACATTTCCAAGACCAGCAATCCTGTCTACAAGACTCTTAGCCTTCTTCTCGCTTATAAAACGCGACGAAGAAATGGCATCTACAAGCATCTTGAGCTCAGCTAACTCAAAGCTCTTATCAGCAATATAATAACCGCCCTTGTAATCCTCTGACTTCTCAATGTCTAGTCCGTACTCAAGCAAAGTAGAGATATCAGCATAAATACTCTTCCTCTCAGCCTCGATTCCTAATTCCTGCAATCTGCCAATAATATCATTAGCATTAAGTGGATGCTCCTCGTCTGTCTCATTAAGAAGAATATTCATAACATATAGAAGCTTCAGCTTCTGACCTGTCTTGTTAGCCATTTTCTCTCCCCCTTATCATTATATTATTATCTAATGTAGTTCTTACTTGCTATCGTCAATAAACAATACGCCAAGGGTACCATAGCCACAGTGACTGGCCACTGTTCCACCTGCGTAAGTTATGCATATTTCATCGAATTTATTTAGGCTTTCGAGATACTCCCTAACGGAATCCTCAATCTCCTTGGCAACGCCTGTAAATGTAATAAATACTCTTGTAGGGTCAGCCTTCATCATAGCTTCCTCCATGTCCTTGACATAATTAAGGACTACAGCAGAATACTTGCCACGATACTTCTTGCTTACCTGCATTGCACCGTCCACAACTTCAATTCGTGGATGTAACTTAAGGGCAGTACCCGCAAATCTTGCGGCGCCTGAGCATCTTCCACCTCTGTGAAGATATGTAAGAGTATCTACTACGAAGCTCGCTCTTACTTTAGGAATAAGCTCGTCTAGCTTAGCAACAATATCGCTTCTTGACATGCCTTCATTAGCCATCTCTGCAGCTTTACATACCAACAGGCCAATTCCTGTAGAGAGATTCTTAGAATCAACAACAGTTACCTTATCCTCTGCCTCTAATTCTTCTGCGGCAATTCTCATTACATTTCCAGATGTAGACATGGAAAATGATATGGAAAATGCTATTATCTCATCTCCTGCCTCAATTATTGGCTTGAGCAAATCAACTGCATCCTCCATTGATGGTGCAGATGTCTTAGGAGTTGTCTTATTCTCATCTGACCATGCAAACAACTCATCTAATGTTATATCTACTCCATCCTTGTATTCCTTGTCACCAAGAATTACATGAAGAGGAAGTATTGATATATTGAATCTCTTCACAAGTTCAGGCGATAAATCGCATGTACTGTCAGCTACTATTCTAACCATAATTTACTCCTATCTCTTCTTTCTCTTGTATTTTCTCTTACGGCGAGCATGCTGTCCATTACTGAGTCTGTATTCATTAATCTTCTCAGCAATTGTGTCATAGTCTCTCTCGAATAGTTCATCGCAGAATTGCTTCTTAAGAACATCATGAGGAACCGTATCTATTATCTTCTCCCCTACGAATTTCTTCGACTTATTCTTATATGCAGGCATATTATTAAGCTCTTGTATATGGGCCAATTCTAATCGCCATAGAATCTCAATCTTATGAACCCAATCAACCCTAGGATTAGCTGACGGCTCCCGAAGTATGTAGAAATCCAAGCCATCCTCTTCCTCTTCAACTGTAATTATGCCCCAATAAGCAGGTACATGCTCACTTATATGATTACCATGACTACTACCAACTACAACATAGTTATAGTCGTAATAGTCATCATAATATTTTACCTGTCTTGACAGCCTGGCGTATGTATCGGCATCGCTCTTAATCTCAATACCATATACATCAGTCTCTGTAATCATTACAGCATCTGCCCGGGCTCTGCCAATTTGCTTTTCTTCTAAGATGCGTGCCTTGCCGTATTTCTCTTCTAACAACTCGAAGAGGGGCTCTCTTATATCCTTATCGTATAGCATCTTATGACTCTTCGTTTCCTGATGGCTGCTCAGGTGCTGGTGCCTCAGCTTCTGTTGGTGCTTGCTCTGGTGCTGGTGCTTCAGTTTCTACTGGCGGCTGCTCTGGTGCTGGCATCTCCTGTGTCTGTACTGTCTGACCTTGCATTGGAGCTTGCTGCTCTTGCATAGGTTGACCTTGCATTGTATGCATTGGCTGACCTGGCATCGGCTGTGGATTAGGTGCATATTTACTTGATACGAATCCTGTGCTTCCACCCATCTTAATTGCACGATACAAGTTGGCATCAGCGGCATAGTAATATGGGTTAACATAGAATAATCCAAGTATTCCACAAGTTAATGAATTAAGTATGAACCATCCTAGGAATGATAAGTCATACACGAATGCATCCCATTTATTACCCATCATCATCTCTTTACTCTTAGCAAAAGCTTCCTGAGTCGTCATATTAGGATTCTCTGCAATTAAGAATGGCATCATACGATACTCGTATGCCTTAATAATTCCTGGTATTACAAAAAGCAGCGACCATAGGAATGTATATAAATCCTTGAAGAATAAAGTCTTAACATTACTCATATATGCAATTTTGAAACCATTACCCAAATCCTTGAGATCAGCTGGTCTGTCATACGCTTTTAAGAAGAATGACTTACCACCAAGAATAATAGGATTAATTGCAAATGCCTTAATTACAAATGCTATTACAAGAGAAACAAGTGAAATAATTATACTAAATATTACTACACCCGCTACTAATCCTCCGGCAACAGCTGCATCCGAACCAGAACTAAAGAACTTAACAAAAGGATTGCTATTTGTTGAACCGTTATCATCATATGTTCCTCGGCCATATGCATAATATTTGCCATCCTCATAACTACCATTATTAACGTATTTGTTAATATCTTCTTCCATATATTTATCAAGATATTTGTCAATATCCTCGTCGCTTATATCAATATCATGACCTTTAGAATCATGATAGCTATACTCGTAGTGTTCTACTCTCTGGTTGTTTTTATTCTTGTTGCTATTACTTCCTCCGAGGAAGCCACTGAATCCTCCAAATGCTCCTCCGATTCCTCCTGATAAAAGAATCAAAATTAGTCCAACAAGAACCATTTTCCAATAATTATCTTTGAACGTGAATAATTTTTGAGCTTCTTCTTTAAGAATCTTCCTATTCCACATTATAATCACCTCTTTATCGTTATTATTTCACGTTATACTTTGTCAACGTCTATTGAGCTGCAACCTCTTCCTTAGAGGAATTATCCTCCCCTCCAGAGTCAACTCCACCTGCACCCTTCTTGTCCTTAAACACCAGCTTAAGCAACAGCGGCGTAATAACCGTTGTAACTATTACCATTACAACAATAGGCGCGAATAGTTCATCTGCAATAAGTCCGACCTGCTCACCCTTGGCTGCTACAATAAGGGCAACTTCTCCTCGGCTTATCATTCCCACACCAATCTGAATTGATTCCTTCCAACTGAATTTGCATATCTTCGAGCCGAGTCCGCAGCCAACAAGCTTGGATATAATGGCAACAAGGGTAAGAACAATTGTAAATACTATCAGTGACGAACTCATTCCGGAGAATGTAGCCTTAATACCTATACTTGCGAAGAATATGAGACTGAAGAAATGGTTGTTAATAGTCTCTACTCTGTCATCAAGATAGTTGCTTATCTTAGAATTACACAGCATTAATCCTGCAAAATATGCACCTGTAATATCGGCGATTCCGAATAATTCTTCTGAACCGAAGGCCAGTATAAAACAAAATGCCATTCCAAATATAGATGCTCTTCTCTTACCGTCTCTTGTGGCAAGAAACGGCTCCGTAAACTTGACAACAAAGAATAATACCACAAGTATAACAGCATATATTCCAATCTTGATGAATACTCCACCTATATCAACGTTAGGATCTGTCATACTAGATACAATTGTAAGTACAATAATACCTAATATATCATCAATAACAGCCGCTCCCAAAATGGTTGTTCCTACGGCTCCTTTGAGCTTGCCCATCTCTCGAAGGGTCTGCACAGTAATACTGACCGACGTTGCAGTAAGCACAACACCTACGAACAGGCACTTTAACACCTCATGATGGTCTGCCAGATTCTCATGGAAAAATACTGCGTATGCACCTGCTCCGAGACCAAGGGGTAATATAACACCAATCACTGCTACAACAAAGGATGCAACAGCATTCTTCTTCATCTCAGTAAGGTCTGTCTCAAGTCCTGCTCCGTACATAAGGAGTACTACGCCAACCTCTGCGGCATACTCAAGGAATACTCCGCTGTCTCCTTCAAAATTAACAATACCAAGTAAGGAAGGACCGATAATAATTCCTGCCACCAGCGCTCCTACTACCTCTGGTAAATGTATCTTCTTACACAAAAGCCCGAGTAGCTTAGTCGCTAAGAATATTAACGCCAATCCAAGTAAAAAAGTATAATCCATCACGACACCTCTTTCTGTTAAAACATTTCACATAACATTAATATATAACAATTACATCTATTTTTCAACTTAATAAAAAGCCATATGTGTGTCATTATTAGTACATATTTAACAATCTATTACAAAGCTTTATTTTGCTCTTATCATCGCTACTATTCTCGAAAATCACTTCGCCCC
>CAJOGN010000010.1 GCA_905234245.1 uncultured Lachnospiraceae bacterium | reverse complement strand
GAGGTTGAGCCTGAAGTAATCGTTAAGCCTACATCCTTAGATACAGTAGAGGGTGAGTTAATAGAAGGCGTTGATTATACATTAACTTATATAAATAATGTTAATGCAGGAACAGCCAATGTTGTTGTAACTGGAATCAACAATTATTCAGGCGAAGTAGTATTACCATATAATGTAGTAGCTAATCTAAATGATTCAACAATAATTGCACCAGATCAGTTCTACACTGGCTCTGAGGTTCATGCACCTCTTACAATAACATGTGGTGGTAATTCATTAGTTGAAGGCGTAGATTATACAGTAACATACACTTCTGACGATAATTGGCAGACTAGAGGAACAGCAACAATTACTTCTCTTCAGCCATATTACGCAGGAACGGCAACGAAGGATTACAACATATTATTTGATCCTACAATTCTTAAGGTAGTAGGATATGCTAACGAGTATTCATTTACAGGTGGACCAATTAAGCCTGACTTCAAGGTTGTAACACCAGATGGTCAGGAGATACCGTATAATCCTGAAGACATAACATATTACAACTCAAGCACAGGATTTGGTGATTGCACAAGTATTGGTACTGTAACAGCAACCATTCCACTAAATATAGGTGATAAGGCTTGCGAACTTAAGGCGGTATATGATATTATAGGTAGAAATATTAACCTATGTAATATCGTTCCACTGTACGACAACGTATATACGGGTAACAAGCTGTATCCACCAGTAATTATTAGGAATGAGCAGGGCGACCTACTTACAGAAGGTGTAGATTATACATTAGAGTATTCTAATAACATTTACCCAGGAGTTGGTAAGATAGTTATTACTGGTAAGGGCAATTACATTGCTTCAGTAACGAAGTACTTCAATATTATTGCTCCTAATATGCTAGGTTTAACAGCAGCGCCTGAAGGTGACAATGCAGTTAAGCTAAGCTGGTTAAGGAATGCAAGAATAACAGGATACGAGATTTACTCAGGAGACTGTTCGGTGAAATACGGTTCAACTAGCGATACCACATTTACAGTAACAGGACTTAAGCAGGCTACAGATTATGAATTCAAGGTAAGAACATATATCACAGCAAATGGTAGAACATCTTATGGAGAATTCAAGTCAGTAACAAGTCATTCTGGAATGGGTAAACCTGAGATAACAGTTCAATCTCTTGCAAGACAGAGAGCAACAATTAATTGGACATCAGCTGGAAATGTATCTGGATACGAGATATACAGAGGCTCTTCAGCTACTGGTACATTTAGCAAGATTGCTGTAATGCCTAGCAGTGCAGGTGGTTACAGTGATTCTAATCTCGTAAGCGGCGGAACATACTATTATAAGGTTAGAGCATATGATAAGGTTGGAGAGAACCAGTTCGTATATGGTTATTTCTCAGACCCGAAGGCAGTAACTATTAGATAGGGTGTATGACGTGGCTTCATCAGAAGAGATTAGTAAAGAAGTTAATACAAATAAGCAGGATGATAATAAGTTTCGAATCGGAGAGTTTGTCTTTGATACATTTCATGAGTACAGAGACGGACAGGAGGATTTGAAGAAAATCGAATGCATTAATAATGAACTTGATATACATGATCCCAAGGTAGCGGTGCGACTCTATAACATGATTCGCACCGGGGAGATTGTATTCAAGAGTCCTATTGGCGACAAGTTTTACGCTCATATTGCCGATATCGTGGCTGACAAATCTGTTGGCTTGATTGAGGTTAAGCTGAGGACAAAACTAAGAGATCTAAGATAATTGGCATAGTCTTTATAGGCTTGGCAGTTATCTTTTTTGCGTATTTTGGGATTGCAGAGATATCGGACATGGTATCTACAAGGAAGATGGCACAGCTGCAAAATGAGAAGAGTAATTACACTAAGACAGATGATAGCGAGGTGAAATCCCAGGTTACTAACAATGAGATTGCAGCCATTAACAGCAGGGTTGTGGACCCTAAGACACTTACAATCTTGCCGGAATACCAGCCTTATCTTGCCCAGAACCCTGACTTCGTTGGGTGGCTTGTGGTGCCAGATACCCAGGTTAACTACCCGGTGTGCCAGAGACAAAATGATAATGATTATTATCTAAATCATGGATTTGATGGCAAGGAGGATTCCACAGGAACATTATTTATGGATTATCGCTGTGATTATATTAATCCAACCACCAATACTATTATATATGGCCACAATATGAATAATGGCTCCATGTTCGGTGAATTGAAGAAATATCTTGAGGAGTCGTTTTATCAGTCACACAAGATAATCAGCATGGATACGCTATATGAGCATAGACAATACGAGGTTGTAGCGGTGTGCTTGTCAGAGGTTCAGTACCAGGATGATAACAATTTCCGTTATTATAACTTCATTAATGCTGACAGCCCAACGGAACTAGACGCATTTATCAGAACAATTAAGAACTTATCTGTCTATGGAAGTAATATAGACATACAAAAAACAGATAAATTATTGACATTATCTACTTGCAATAACTATACCGAAGATGGTAGACTATTTATAGTAGCCAAACGAGTAAAATAGTAGTATAATATACAAGATGTAGTTTGATTATTATATTAGTACGGAGATAAGGTGAGATGAAGACAGGTACAAAAATAGGTTTAGTCTTAATTGCGCTATCCATCGTGTTATCAATATGGGTAATAGTTGGAGGCAGCTCAGATGCAGACTATCAAGAAGGGGATTTTATTCTAAGTGACGACGGAACTGTTGCAATACAGTACGTTGGTTCAGGAGGAAGCGTAACTGTTCCAGATGGAGTTGTGACTCTCTCAGACGGACTCTTCAAGAATAATCCATCTATTACTAGCATTTACATGCCAGACTCAGTTAGCGTGTTAGGTGCTGAGGTGTGTTCTGGATGTTCTCAGCTGCAGTCAGTTGATTTGAGCAGTAATATATCCTCTATTCCCGCAAATGCTTTTAGGGAATGTTCGGGACTTGTATCAGTTTCCCTTCCCGGTGTAGGCTCTATTGGTTCTAACGCATTTTACGGATGCTCGACACTGGGTTCTGTAACAATCCCAGCTAGCTGTACAAGCATTTCATCATCTGCCTTTGCTAATTGTGATAACTTAAGTGAGATATCAGTAAGTTCAGGCAATGCTAATTATTCAAGCTCAGACGGATGCTTATATAACGCATCTAAGACAAGATTAATATTTGTCCCAGGGGGCAAGTCATCTGTATCAATTGCAAGCACATGTACAACAATTGGTTCAGGAGCATTTGCTGATGCCTATTATGTATCAGACCTTACAGTTCCAGAATCAGTAACAACAATAGAAGACGATGCATTTAGTGGTTCGGGAATTAGAACAATTACAATTCCAGAGTCAGTAACAAGCATCGGCGGACAGAGTGGATGGAGCCCTTCTACTATATATGGTTATGCAGATTCGGCAGCAGAGACATTTGCCAAGAATAACAGCATTCCATTCGTGGTTCTTGGACCGGGACCTGGCCCAGAGCCAACGCCAACACCAACTCCTACTCCAGACCCTGACCCAGAGCCAACACCTTATGTGCCAACACCAGGAGATGTTGTTAATCAAGATGGTACATTAACAAGGGCTGATGGAACAGTTGTTGACCCAACTACTGGTCGTGTTATAAGAGGTGGTACAGGAGCAACAGGAAGCAGTCATACTAAGGATGCCACACCAGGAACGGCTGATGGTGACCTAGATCCAAGATACTTCCTATGCATTGCAGTATTCTTAGGTGGAGCAGGATGTATTGTATATGCTAGACATCGCAAGACGAAATACATCAAGAATAAGAAATAATATACAAAATGTTGATAATAAGTATAAGATATGCTAATATTTTAGTGAATATATATAAGAGGTGACTAATATGGCTAAAATACTTGTTGTTGACGACAATGATTATACAAGACTAATGTTACAGGGAATTCTTGTATCGGAAGGTCATGATGTGGTAAATGCGAAGGATGGCGAAGAGCTTATCGAAGCCTATGATGCTAACAATCCTGATGTGGTCATGCTTGATGTGGTTATGCCTAATGTTGATGGTATTACCGCTGCGAAAGAGCTTTTGAAGGAACATCCCGATGCGAAGGTGATTATAGAATCCGCTCAGCATGTGTCTCAAGTGCAGAAGGAAGCAGAAGACATTGGTATTATAGGGTATGTTACGAAGCCATTTGACGTGGAGAGCATATCGGCAGTTATAAAGAAGGCATTAGAGAGTTAATGCTAGATATAATTAGAATAATAATTAAGGCGTAGCTTGATGCTACGCCTTATTTTTTAATTATAGACCGTATCTGATTGCTATAGTGACTCCGCGCTCATAGAGAAAATCGCGCGTGAGTCCTATAGCAATACAGATACTGGTTTAATGCAAGAAACAAGCCATTAACAGAATTGATAGATGGTTGTAGAGCGAGCGGAAGTGTTTTTGTTAAGTATAGGTTTAATTAATGAGGTGGTGTTAATTGCGTTAGGGGCGAACTGGGTTTCAAGTGCCACACCACTCCTAGGGGCGTAGTGGCAGCCACCCTTGCCTATATCGTCAGAAGACAGGTAGTTACCTGTGTATAGCTGAATACAAGGGGCGCTTGTATATATGTTAAGCGTCATGCCTTTGTATGATAATGTAGCAGCTGGCACACTAAGTTCTTCAGTCTTATTAAGTGGATTGGAACAATTATCATTAAGAATGTAATTGTGGTCATATCCATTGCCGAATTCAAGCTGCTCAAACTCATCATTAATCTGAGCGCCTATTTCCTTGGCAGTTCTAAAGTCCATAGGGGTAGAGGCCACATCCGATATTGTACCATCACATATTGCATGCTCGTTGCAAGGCGTATATGTGTCTGCGTTAATTATTAATTCGTGATTTAACATATCGCCTGAGTCATGCCCTGCCAGATTAAAGTAGCTATGATTAGTTGGATTAAACAATGTATCCTTATCGCTTGTGCAATAGTAGTCAATTCTCAGCCTATTGTCTTCAACCGAATACTTTACATCGAAGGAACGCTTTCCTGGCATTCCCATATCTAAATCATCACACTCAATATGAAAGCTAAGAGAAGTATCACTAATTTCTGTCACATCCCATAACCTCTTATGTAATGGCTCGAAGCCGCTATGAAGATTATTCTCCCCATCATTCTTATCCAATTTATACTCAACACCATTAAGAGAGAACCTCGCCCCCTCTATTCTATTAGCATTAGGAAGCACACAGGAGCCAAAGCAAGGTGGATTATCAAAATAATCCTCCATCCTCTCATATCCAAGCACCACATCCCTCTCATTACCATTAGTATCTCGCACCCACAGACTTAACAGGGTACATCCGTAATTGCTAATTCTAGCTTTAATTTTATCACTCTTAATAGTATAATCATTAATCTTATCTATAGAGTATTTCATTTTAGGCCTCCATCTATGTTATATTATAGTATCTCAGATTATACACTTTATGTTATAATAAGTCTAAAGTTTTTATCTAATGAATACAGGGGGAGTTAATAATGCAAGATAGCAATGTCAAATATTTGAATATGTTGTCCAAAGAGTACCCTACAAAGCAGGCGGTATGCAGGGAGATTATCAACCTGAATGCCATTCTGAATCTGCCTAAGGGCACTGAGCATTTCATGAGTGACCTTCATGGCGAATACGAAGCATTTCTGCACATTCTCAACAACTGTTCAGGTGTTGTTAAGGAGAAGGTGGACTTAGCATTCGGTGATTCGTTGCTCTGCAAGGAAAAAGGTGATATATGTACCTTAATCTATTATCCAAGAGAGAAGCTCAAGATGCTTCATAAGGAGCGCGAGCTTACAGATGAGTGGTACAAGATGACGCTTAATCAGCTAATTGAGGTAGCAAGGATCCTGTCCTCTAAGTACACTCGTTCTAAGGTGAGAAAGGCTATGCCAGCGGATTTTGCATATATTATCGACGAGCTAATCCATGTGCAAAAGGACGAGGACGACAATCAGGTTCTCTACCACAAGAAGATATTAGAGACAATCCTGGATCTTAATAATGGAGATGAATTCATAGTGGCCCTTGCAGGCCTAATTAAGCGCCTTGCTGTTGACCACCTTCATATTGTAGGAGATATTTTCGACAGAGGAGCAAATGCTGATAAGATCATGGACCTTCTTATGGAGCATCATTCTATTGATATTGAATGGGGTAACCACGATGTACTATGGATGGGGGCTGCAGCCGGCTCCGCAGCTTGTATTGCCAATCTTGTTCGCAACAATCTTAAGTACAAGAATATCGAGATTCTTGAGAATGGCTACGGTATTTCCCTTAGAAATCTCGTGCTTTTCGCCCTTGAGACCTATGATGAGAAGGACCCAATTCAGGCAGCCTACAAAGCCATGTCTGTAATGCTACAGAAGGTTGAGGGAGCAGTAATTGCTGCCAATCCTGATTTTGGGATGGAGGATAGAAGGCTTCTTCACAGAGTCAACTGGGACAACTACACGATTGAGTTAGATGGTAAGACCTACGAGCTTAATACTCATGATTTCCCAACAATTGACCCGACTAATCCTTACGTCCTATCTCCAGAAGAGAAGAAGATAATGGATGATTTGGTGGTTGATTTTACAAGCGGTGAGCGAATCAGGCGCCATGTGGATTTCCTATATGACAAGGGAGGAATATATAACATTTACAATCAGAACCTCTTATACCATGGTTGTGTTCCCCTTGATGAAAATGGTAATTTTGATACGGTAATGGTGGATGGCACCCCTGTATCTGGCAAGGCATACTTCGACGCAGCTGAAGAGGTTGCAAGACGCGCATTCTATATGCAGAGCCGTGACGAATTGATTAGGTCTCGCAATAAGTCAAGACATGATAAGGACCTTGATTTTATGTGGTATCTATGGGGTGGCCCTAAGTCGCCTATGTGTGGACGCCTTGTTAAGACATTTGAGAGAACATATATTGATGATAAGACAACATGGGAAGAGCCACAGGACCCTTATTACAAGTATCATTACGAGGAGCGCTATGTAAGAATGATTCTTAATGAGTTTGGCTTGTTTTCTGACATTTCCCATATCATTAATGGTCACACTCCTGTTAAGCTTGGCAAAGGTGAGGTGCCAGTAAGGGCTAATGGCAAGCTCTACGTTATTGATGGCGGCTTCTCTAAGGCCTACCACAAGTCCACTGGACATGCGGGATACACACTTATATACAATTCCCATGGACTAAGGCTAATGTCACATAATCCATTTACAGGAGTTGAACAGGCATTGATTCACAACGATGACATTGAATCGGAGTCTAACATGGTGGAAGTAGAGAAGACTCGTGTAATGGTTAGAGATACAGACATTGGTAAAGGTATCCTAGAAGACATCAAGGATCTTGAAGAGCTGCTTATGTGTTATAGAACAGGCGAGATTAATGAATTAGATTAGTAGCAAAAAGAGTCTCATATCGGATGGCAACGATCCGTTACGAGACTCTTTTTAAAAAGAAAGGAGGTAAAATGAACTCTTGATTTAATTATTAGGCAAACCGCTGTAGTATGATAAGTCGCCTAATGATTCAAACAGTTTATCTAAGTTCTCTTCTTTTTCTTCCTTAGACAATTCTCTAGAGATTGTCTGAGAATTAGAGTAATAATGTATTCTTTCTTCGAAGGTCTTCGAAGCTTTATCAATCAAATCATATACGCTATCAGAGCTTTTCCTTCGTCTGTCCCATGGATTAGCCCATTTCTTGTGTCCTAGGTTACACGGATCCTTGTATTTTACGAAGTTGTCATTTGGCACCATTGGCGAAATAACGGCATGTCCCGTAATGGCGCGCTCTATATAGCGAAGAAATACCTTTTTCCTACCAGTCTTATCCTTCATCAGATTAGCCTCAAGTGTCATAGAGGCAATGGCGTGTCTAATAATGAACAGCAAGGTCTTGCTTTCAGGGAACACCTGCTTTATAGTACGATAAAGTAGCAAGGAGATAATAGTGTGCTCCTTGACAGTCATCTTAATAGTATCCCCCATCTTGAACTCGCTAGGCTTCATATGAAGATAGTGACGAAGCAAAGCGTTGTCTATGTCGGTTTCAAGGAATACGTGAATTCCGAAATCATACAGCTTCTTGTCCTCATGCTCCTGATTCTTCGTTCTATAGTAAATGTAAGGATGAACAGTAGAATCTAGTGTATAATGACCTATGAATCCAGCGATATAAGCATCAGCAATAAGTCGGTGCTCTTTCTTAATTAACTTATTTCTAGATTTAATAAGTGCATCAAAGAACCTATTTGTCTTGCTTTCGTGAATAACATTTCCAATATTCTTATCGTACATAACCCATGCAGGTACATAGTAGAAGAATACGTCAGGACCCTGAAGCCCCATATGGAATGACTGTGGATACTTAATTAGATATTGTTCATACTGATTCGGCGCGAAATTCGCTAGCGTTTCACGACCGAATAGATAATGTGATTTAAAACCTGGCATATAAAAACCCCCGAATAACTACAATTTAATACGCACCGGGCTGCGCCCGGAATGCTGTTGCACCCCTACTTCGTAGGCATGCAACATATAACGCACCTCACTTCGTTCGGAATGCTGTTGCACCCCTACTTCGTAGGCATGCAACATATTACGCACCGGGCTGCGCCCGGAATGCTGTCGTAAGGGATCCTCCCACTTCGTGGGTCCTTCCTTACGACATATTATATCACATTGTTATAAATACAACAAAAAGAACAGCTAAAATGTTAAAAAATATACAAAATACTACTAGAATAATAGGCGTAAATAAGGTATATTATAACTTGCGCTTTTTATAGGAGGTTGGTAATGGCTAAGATAACAGATAATATATCTCACGCTGCTGAAAGAAAAGCATTTGAGATTCTTGTGAACAAACTTGTGAAGAAATTAAATAAAAAAGAAGATGTTAATGAAAGGACTGATGTCTATCTTAAGATTATCGACTCGACAGTTAAATTCTGGGGTAAAGAGGATACTAACTTAGAGAAGCTCGATAAGGTAAGAGAATACTTCAAGAATCCTGAGAATAGATGGGTGAAGTTTTTAAACCAGATTATTGACGAATCTGATTCGAACTGCGTTAAGACACTTGTTGTCAATCTCGGATACGAGGCATTCCTTCGTGGAACCAAGATGATTCGTCAGAATCGTAAAATATATAACTGCAACATCCCTTGGCTAATTCTCTTCGACCCAACAGATGCCTGCAATCTTCACTGTACAGGCTGCTGGTCAGGAACATACGGTCACAAGAACAATTTGACCTTCGAAGAGATGGACAAGATTGTAACTGAGGGTAAGGAGCTTGGAACATACCTTTATCTTATGACAGGTGGCGAGCCAACTGTTCGTAAGGCTGATATATTGAAGCTTGCAGAGAAGCATAGCGAATGCTACTTCGCATTGTTTAGTAACTCGACTCTAATTGACGATGATTTCTGCAAGGAAATTGTAAGGCTCGGTAACATCACATTCTTGCTTTCGGTGGAAGGCTCAGAGGAGACTAACGATGAGCGTCGTGGTGAAGGTCACTACGCAGCAGCCATGAATGCAATGGATTTGTTCAAGAAGTATGGAATTATATTCGGAACATCAATCTGCTACACACGCAACAACATTGAAGCTGTAACTGATGAGAAGTTCTTCAGATTCTTGGCTGACAAGGGTGCAAGATTCGGCTTCTACTTCCACTATATGCCAATTGGCGGCAATGCAGCACCTGAGCTAATGCCAACAATGGAGCAAAGAAAGGCAATTATCGACAAGATTCGCTGGGTAAGAACAGGTGACAACGACATCGGCTTCTTCCCAATGGACTTCCAGAATGACGGAGAATTCGTAGGCGGCTGTATCGCAGGTGGACGTAATTATTTCCATATTAATGCCCAGGGCGACGCTGAGCCATGCGTATTTATACATTTTTCTAATACTAATATTAAGACTCACAGCATATTAGAGATGCTTCAGAGTCCGCTGTTCAAGGCATATCATGAGGGACAGCCATTTAACAGGAACATGCTTAAGCCATGTCCAATGCTTGAGAATCCGGAGCTTCTCAAGGAAATTGTTAAGAAGACTGGTGCTCATGGAACTAACGCCGAGTGTGCAGAGAGCGTAGATGAGCTATGTGCGAAATGTGAAAACTACGCCAAGGAATGGAGCCCAATTGCAGACGATATCTGGGCTAAGCAGAAGCATACTCCATTGCCATATGAGAATTACTCTCAGGAGAAGAGGGAGCATCCAGAGCTTGCAGCCTTTGAACACGTTGACGCCCCTAAGGGTCTTGACCTAGATAATCTACATGTATAATTGCATAATTTGTACTTGAAAATATAGTTGAATCGTAATACAATAAAATCGCTACGTTTTGGTGTGAGTAGCGGAAGAGGTATTGTAATGTTTGTAGGACGAAAGAAAGAATTAGAGGCTCTTGAGCGCTTCTATAATAGTAATAAGAAGCTTCTGTGCCTTAAGGGACAGGTAGGAATGGGCAAGACTACTCTGCTTCGGGAGTTTGCCAAGGATAAGAAGCACATTTTCTATATAGCTTATCCAACTACTGATGTAGGACAGCTAGTCCTATTTGGCCGGGCAATAGGAGAGATATACGAAATGCCAAGATTCGCCAACACGGCTAATCTCGAGGCATTAAATGATGAATATGAGATGATTCCTGACCTTCAGGGACTCCTTGATATGGTGGAGGAACGCTCCGGTGGCGAGAAGCTGTTACTCATAATTGATGAGTACTATAATTTTGCCAAGGCTGATGCCACATACGATAAGATTCTCCATGAATATGTGACTGACAAATGGGCTGACAAAGACATCAAGCTCATTATGTGCGGCGATTCTTATCTTGCCATGGATAAGCTTGTGCTTGGCAAGAAGGCCATCTGGAAGGATGTTGATAAGGACATCATTGAGGTGAAGGGAATGGGATTTTATGATTCCTGCGAGTTCTTCCCTGGCAGAGACGGCGAAGAGCAGGCCTTCCTTTATGGATTGACTGGTGGAATACCTCAGCACCTATCCAAGGTTGAGGGTGATCTTGAAAATGTTGCCAGGGAGCTTTTCTTAAAGCCAGTACATCAGGCTGGACTTATGCCGGAAGCTACTATGAGCATCGACTTAAGGGAGTTATCTTATTATAATAGAATTCTTATGACACTCGCCCAGGGCAACGAGAGAGTCAATCAGATATCGGCTCTGGTGGGCAAGCCTAAGGACGTAGTTGTTCCATATATGAATACTCTTATGAGTATAGGTGTTGTGGAGAAGAACAACGCCATTACAGAGAAGAACAATCGTAAGAAGACAAGGTATGATATTGTTAATACGAATTTCTTATTCTGGTACAGATACATAGCGCCTAATATTGATTGGTACTATGATGGCAGAATAAGGCAGATGTGGTCTGAGTTAATCGAGCCAGAGGTAGCTGATTTCATGAAGACAGTATTCGTTCGCATGTGCAAGGAATACATTAAGAAAGAAGCTGACGAAGGCAGAATGCCATTTACAGTAGATGATATTGGTAACTGGTGGGAGAACGACGAGGACAAAGGCACAAGCGCAGGCTTCGACCTAGTGGCACTTGGACAGTGCAAGGATAAGCCATGTACAGTATTCGGAAGATGCTACTATGTAGATGACCCAATTGAGATGGCAACACTCAAGGACTTAATTGAGATGACTAAGCACGTATCAGCAAAGGGTGATGTGTTCTATATCGTATTTGCCAAGAATGGCTTCCACGAGAATACACTTACAGTTGCTGGAGCCATTAAGAATATCATGTTAATAAGCCTTGAAGATGTGAAAGGAAAGTAATAATGACAAATCTTGAATTGCAAAAAAAGGCATTGCAGATTAGACGAGACATAATTAGAGGAACTCATGCCGCTAAGGCTGGACATCCAGGAGGAGCATTGTCCTCAGCAGAAGTATTTGCATTTTTATATTTCGAAGAGATGAATGTGGATGCTAACAACCCTAACATGCCAACTAGAGATAGATTCGTTCTATCCAAGGGTCATTCTGCACCAGGACTATATAGCGCGCTTGCCCTCAAAGGATTTTTCCCAAGAGAGGATATACTAACACTTCGTCATATTGGCTCACATTTACAGGGTCATCCAACACTTGGCTACACACCAGGCGTTGACATGTCAAGTGGTTCCTTGGGACAGGGAGCATCAGCATCCCTTGGAATGGCAATGGCTGCAAGGATAGATAAGATGGATTATAGAGTGTACGCCCTTCTTGGTGACGGTGAGATTCAGGAGGGTCAGGTCTGGGAAGCTGCAATGTTCGCAGGTGCCAGAAAGCTTGATAATCTGTGCTGGATTATAGATAACAATGGACTTCAGATTGATGGAGCAATTGAAGATATTAATTCTCCATATCCTATAGGTGATAAGTTCAAAGCATTTAATTTCAATGTAATAGAAGTTGACGATGGTCATGATTTTGACAAGCTAAGAGCTGCATTTCAGAGTGCAAGGAATACTAAGGGAATGCCATCAGTAATCGTTATGAAGACAATTAAGGGCAAGGACATCTCCTTTATGGAAAATGTTGCCTCTTGGCATGGCGTCGCACCAAAGGACGACGAGGCTAAGGATGCCTTAGAGGAATTAGATAAGCTTGAGGAGGAACTATGTCAGAATTAAAGAGAATCGCCACAAGACAAAGCTACGGCGAGGCGTTAGCAGAGCTGGGCGAGACAGATGATAGAATCGTAGTATTAGACGCAGACCTTGCTGAGTCAACCAAGACAGCAATATTCGGCAAGAAATTTCCAGATAGATTCATAGATTGCGGTATAGCTGAGGCTAATATGGTAAGTATGGCAGCAGGACTTGCAACTTGTGGCAAAATCCCATTTTGTTCAAGCTTCGCAATGTTCGCTACAGGACGTGCATACGAGCAGATAAGGAATTCCGTAGGATATCCTCATCTTAATGTGAGAATTGCAGCAAGTCATGCAGGAATCTCTGTTGGAGAGGATGGAGCAACACATCAGTGTATAGAAGATGTGTCCCTTATGCGTAACATACCAGGCATGACAGTGCTTTGCCCGGCAGATGATGTTGAGACTAAAGCATGCATCAAGGCGGTAATGGATGTGGACGGACCATGCTATATCAGACTTGGAAGACTTGCAGTTCCAGCATACAATGATGCTGACAATTACGAGTTTAATTTATATGAAGCACCTATCCTTCGCGAAGGAGATGATGTGACATTATTTGCAACAGGCTTAGAGGTTATTGAGACCTTGCAGGCAGCCGACAAGCTATCTGAGGAAGGAATCGAGGCACAGGTGGTAAATGTTCATACAATCAAGCCCCTTGATGTTGATACAGTAGTATCCTGCGCTAAGAAGACAGGCAAGGTTGTTACTATTGAAGAGCATTCAATTATCGGAGGTCTTGGCTCAGCAGTTGCGGAGGCTTTATCCGAGAATTATCCAACTAAGCAGCTTAGAATTGGAATAAAGGATAGATTCGGAGAATCAGGTCCTGCTCTCAAGCTCTTAGAGAAATACGAACTTGATGCTGCAGGAATCTATAAGCAGGTCAAAGAGTTTTTGGCTTTAATTTAATAATATGTAATAGAAGCGACTGGCTCATTCTATGGTGCCAGTCGCTATTTTCTTCTATAAAAAATATAAATTGAAATTTCTTCTTGACACCCACTATCATTTTGGTGTAATATGTAGAGTGCTTTATTGTGGAGTAATGGGCGAAGTATGCTCTTTTTTAGAGAGAGTATAATGCCACACATTTCCCAGTAAAACAAAATAAAATGAAGAGGTGATGCGTCAAATGGAGAAGAACAGAATACGTCCAGTGAAAGCTGGAAAAAGCATGCGTATGAGCTATTCAAGACAGAAAGAGGTTCTCTCAATGCCTAACTTCATTGAGGTTCAGAAGGACTCCTATAAGTGGTTCCTAGAGGAAGGCCTTAACGAAGTTTTCAGAGATATCTCTCCTATTAGTGATTATAGTAATCACTTGAGCTTGAATTTTGTTGATTTTACTTTGTGCGAAGATGAGAAGAAGTATACAATCCCAGAGTGCAAAGAAAGAGATGCAACTTACGCGGCACCTTTGAAGGTTAATGTAAGCCTTCATAATAAAGAAACAGAAGAGATTACTACTCAGGAAATCTTTATGGGAGACATGCCTTTGATGACAGAGACAGGTACTTTTGTTATCAATGGTGCAGAGCGTGTAATTGTAAGTCAGTTAGTACGTTCTCCTGGTATTTATTATGCAATAGACCATGACAAAGTAGGTAAGAGACTATTCTCATGTACCGTTATTCCTAATCGTGGTGCATGGTTAGAATATGAGACAGACTCCAATGACGTATTTTATGTTCGTGTAGATAGAACACGTAAAGTGCCAATTACTGTTCTTATTAGAGCTTTAGGTGTGGGCACTAATAGTGAAATTATTGAAATGTTCGGTGAAGAGCCTAAGATTATGGCATCCCTTGACAAGGATCCTTCAGTAGACGCTGAGAAGACACCACAGGGAAGCTATGAGAGAGGCTTGCTAGAGCTATATAAGAAGATTCGTCCAGGCGAGCCCCTTTCAGTAGAAAGTGCGGAAAGCCTTATTAATGCTATGTTCTTTGATCCAAGAAGATATGACTTAGCTAAGGTAGGACGTTATAAGTTCAATAAGAAATTATCATTTAGACATAGAATTTACAATCAGGTTCTAGCAGAGCAGGTAGTAAGTGAGATTACTGGTGAAGTACTTGCAGAGGCAGGAACATTAGTATCAAGAGAGCTTGCTGATGAGATTCAGAATAACGCTGTAAAATATGTAGAGATTCAATCAGAGGATCGTAAGGTTAGAGTTTTATCTAATATGATGGTTGACCTTGATTTCTTTGTTGACCTTGACTGTGACCCAAGAGAGCTTGGCGTAACAGAGAAGGTTTATTATCCTGTTCTTGAACAGCTACTTAAGGACAACGAGGATGGCGAGGATCTTGCAGAAGCTATTAAGCAGAATATTGCAGACCTTATTCCTAAGCACATTACAAGAGACGATATATTTGCTTCTATTAATTATAATATGCATCTTGAATATGGCATTGGTAAGGATGACGATATTGACCATTTAGGTAATCGTCGTATTCGTGCTGTAGGTGAGTTGTTACAGAATCAGTATAGAATCGGTCTTTCTCGTATGGAGAGAGTAGTTCGTGAGAGAATGACATCTCAGGACTTAGAGGGTGTGTCACCACAGAGTCTTATTAATATTAAGCCAGTAACTGCAGCTGTTAAGGAGTTCTTCGGTTCTTCACAGCTATCACAGTTCATGGATCAGAACAACCCACTTGGTGAGTTGACTCATAAGAGACGTCTCTCTGCATTAGGTCCTGGTGGTCTTTCAAGAGATAGAGCAGGATTCGAGGTTCGTGACGTTCACTATTCTCACTATGGAAGAATGTGTCCTATTGAGACGCCTGAAGGTCCTAACATTGGTCTTATTAACTCACTTGCTAGTTACGCTAAGATTAATGAATATGGATTTATTGAGGCACCATATCGTAAGATTGACAAGTCTGACCCGGAGAATCCAAGGGTAACAGACGAAGTTGTATATATGACTGCTGATGAAGAAGATAATTATCATGTAGCACAAGCTAATGAGAAACTGGACGAGGAAGGACATTTTGTTCGTAATTCCGTATCAGGTCGTTTCCGTGAGGAGACACAGGAGTACGACAAGACTATGTTCGATTATATGGACGTATCTCCTAAGATGGTATTCTCAGTTGCTACAGCATTAATTCCATTCTTACAGAACGACGATGCTAACAGAGCTCTTATGGGTTCTAACATGCAGCGTCAGGCAGTGCCACTTCTTACAACAGAAGCTCCTGTTGTAGGTACAGGAATGGAGCCTAAGACAGCTATTGACTCAGGTGTATGTGTTGTTGCTAAGGAAGCAGGTACAGTTGAGTTCGTTGATGCAACAAGAATTGTTGTTAAGAGTAAGTCAGGCAGACAGGAATACATCCTTAACAAATTCGACAGAAGTAACCAGAGTAACTGCTACAACCAGAGACCAATCGTTTTCAAGGGTGATAAGGTTGAAGAGGGTGAAGTTATTGCTGATGGACCATCTACATCACTAGGTGAGATGGCTCTTGGTAAGAACCCATTAATCGGATTTATGACTTGGGAAGGTTATAACTACGAGGATGCCGTTCTATTATCAGAGAGACTTGTTCAGGATGATGTATATACGTCTGTTCATATTGAAGAATATGAGACAGAGGCTAGAAATACTAAGCTTGGAGATGAAGAGATTACAAGAGATATCTCAGGCGTAGGTGATGATGCAAGAGCTAATCTTGATGAGGACGGTATTATCAGAATCGGTGCTGAAGTTCGTGCCGGTGATATATTAGTTGGTAAGGTAACTCCTAAGGGAGAGACAGAAGCATCTGCAGAAGAGAAATTACTTCGTGCTATCTTCGGTGACAAGGCTAAGGAAGTAAGAGATACTTCTCTTAAGGTGCCACATGGAGAATATGGTGTTGTTGTAGATGCCAAGGTATTTACAAGAGAAAACGGTGACGAATTACCACCTGGAGTCAACAAGTCTGTAAGAATCTACATTGCCCAGAAGCGTAAGATTTCTGTTGGTGATAAGATGGCTGGACGTCATGGTAACAAGGGTGTAGTTTCTCGTGTTCTTCCAATCGAGGATATGCCATATCTGCCTAATGGCCGCCCACTTGATATTGTGCTTAATCCATTAGGTGTACCATCACGTATGAATATCGGACAGGTATTAGAGATTCACCTATCTCTTGCTGCTAAGGCATTAGGCTTTAACATCGAGACACCAGTATTTGATGGTGCTAAGGAGATTGATATTCAGGATACATTAGAGTTGGCTAATGATTATGTTAATCTTCCTTTCGATAAGACAGAAGCTAAGCTCGAGAAATGGGCAGACAAGAATGAGAATTTCACAGATAAATACAAGGACGTACTTAACAAGGACGTTATGGAATATCTAAGTGAGAACCGTGACCATAGAGCACTATGGGAAGGCGTTGAGATAAGAAGAGATGGTAAGGTTCAGCTTCGTGATGGACGTACAGGTGAGGAGTTTGATTCACCAGTAACAATCGGTCACATGCATTATCTGAAGCTGCACCACTTAGTTGACGACAAGATTCACGCTCGTTCAACTGGTCCGTATTCTCTTGTTACACAGCAGCCACTCGGTGGTAAGGCACAGTTCGGTGGTCAGCGTTTCGGAGAAATGGAAGTATGGGCTCTTGAAGCATACGGCGCAAGCTACACACTTCAGGAGATTCTGACAATGAAGTCCGATGACGTTGTAGGACGTGTTAAGACATATGAAGCTATCATTAAGGGTGAGAACATTCCAGAACCTGGAATTCCAGAATCCTTCAAGGTACTACTTAAGGAATTGCAGTCCCTCGGTCTTGATGTGAAGGTTCTAGATGAGAATCATAAGGAAGTTCAGTTAATTGAGACTAGTGAGTATAACAATACTGATTACAATTCCGTAATGGTAGAAGATAATAAGAATTTTGCCTTTGAAGAAAATGTTGATTTTGCAGCCCAGGGTTATACTGAGCATGAGGTTGGAGAAGAAAGTGACCTGGAATCTGAGGATTACGAAGATTTAGGTGAAGAAGCATTTTCTACAGACAATTTAGATGAAGAATAATTAACCAAGTTAAGTAGAACTTAGAAGGGAGTTTCATACATGCCAGGTACAATGAATAAAGATAAGACAAATCAACCAATTGAATTTGACGCTCTTCAGATTGGTTTGGCATCACCAGAGAAGATAAGAGAATGGTCTTATGGTGAAGTGAAGAAGCCCGAGACAATTAATTATAGAACGTTAAAGCCAGAGAAGGACGGCTTGTTTTGTGAGAAGATTTTCGGACCAAGCAAAGACTGGGAATGTCATTGTGGTAAATACAAGAAGATACGTTACAAAGGCGTAGTGTGTGATAAGTGTGGCGTTGAAGTAACTAAGGCAGCAGTGCGTAGAGAGAGAATGGGTCATATTGAGTTGGCATGCCCAGTATCTCATATATGGTACTTCAAGGGTATTCCATCTCGTATGGGATTACTTCTTGACTTATCACCAAGAGTACTTGATAAGGTACTATATTTCCATAGCTATATCGTATTAGATCCAGGAGAGACAGATCTTGAATATAAGCAGATTCTCTCTCAGGATGAGTATACTAATGCAGTTGAGACATATGGCAATGGTTCATTTAGAGCAGGAATGGGTGCAGAGTCTGTTCAGGAGCTGTTATCAGCAATTGACCTTGATGAAGACGCAGCTGCACTTAAGGAAGAATTAGATTCTGCTACAGGCCAGAAGCGTGCAAGAATTATTAAGAGATTAGAGGTAGTTGAGGCATTCAGAGAGTCAGGCAATAAGCCAGAGTGGATGATTCTTAACGTTATTCCTGTAATCCCACCTGACCTTCGTCCAATGGTACAGTTAGAGGGTGGAAGATTCGCAACAAGTGACCTTAATGATTTATATCGTAGAATTGTTAACCGTAACAATCGTCTAAGGAAGCTACTTGATATCAACGCCCCTGAAATCGTTGTTCGTAACGAGAAGCGTATGCTTCAGGAAGCTGTTGATGGATTAATTGATAATGGTCGTCGTGGACGTGCCGTTACAGGCCCTGGTAACAGAGCCCTTAAGTCATTATCTGATATGCTCAAAGGTAAGTCTGGTCGTTTCCGTCAGAACTTACTTGGTAAGCGTGTTGACTATTCAGGTCGTTCCGTTATCGTAGTAGGACCAGAGCTTAAGATTTATCAATGTGGTCTTCCTAAGGAAATGGCTATTGAGTTATTCAAGCCATTTGTTATGAAGGTGCTTGTTGAGACAGGCGAGGCACACAATATTAAGAGTGCCAAGAAGATGGTTGAGAAGCTAGATCCTAAGGTATGGGATGTATTAGAAGAAGTAATTAAGGAGCATCCAGTTATGCTTAACAGAGCTCCGACACTTCATAGATTAGGTATTCAGGCATTTGAGCCAATCCTTGTAGAGGGTAAGGCTATTAAGCTTCATCCACTTGTATGTACAGCTTACAATGCCGATTTCGATGGAGACCAGATGGCTGTCCATCTACCACTTACTGCTGAGGCGCAGGCTGAGTGTAGATTCATGCTACTCTCTCCTAACAACTTGCTTAAGCCTTCTGATGGTGGTCCTGTTGCGGTACCATCTCAGGATATGGTTCTTGGTATCTACTATCTTACACAGGAGAGAATTGTTCCTGAAGAAAAAGAGATGAAGATATACAAGAATATTAACGAGGCTATTCTTGCTTATGAGAACAAAGCAGTATCTCTTCATGAGAGAGTTAAGGTTCGTATCTCTAAAGAAGTTGATGGCGAAGTATTATCTGGAATTATCGAGTCAACAGTTGGTAGATTAATCTTCAACGAGATTATTCCTCAGGATTTAGGAATGGTTGACAGAACAATTCCTGGTAATGAGCTTGTTCTTGAAGTTGATGAGCTTGTTGGTAAGAAGCAGCTTAAGAAGATATTAGAGAAAGTTATTAATACTCATGGTGCAACTAAGACTGCAGAGGTATTAGATGATATTAAGGCCATGGGATATAAGTATTCAACACAGGCAGCCATGACAGTATCTATCTCAGATATGACTGTACCTGCTAAGAAGGCTGAGCTTATTGCAGAAGCTGAGAAGACAGTTGCAGAGATTTCTAAGAGATATAAGCGTGGTTGGATGACAGAAGAAGAACGTTATAGAGATGTTGTTACTGTATGGGAAGACACTGATAGTGTTCTTACACATGAGCTGTTATCAGGTCTTGATCAGTACAACAATATCCATATGATGGCTGATTCAGGAGCCCGTGGTTCTGACAAGCAGATTAAGCAGCTTGCTGGTATGCGTGGTCTTATGGCTGATACAACAGGTCGTACTATTGAGCTTCCAATCAAGTCTAACTTTAGAGAGGGACTTGATGTATTAGAGTATTTCATGTCTGCGCATGGTGCTCGTAAAGGTCTGTCAGATACAGCTCTTCGTACAGCCGATTCTGGATACCTTACAAGACGTCTTGTTGATGTATCACAGCAGTTAATCGTAAGAGAGAGAGACTGTGCTGAAGATAATAACGAAGAGATGCCAGGAATGTATGTTAAGGCATTCATGGAAGGCCGTGAAGAGATTGAGTCATTGCAGGAGCGTATCACAGGAAGATTCTCTTGTGAGACAATATGTGACGCAGATGGCAATGTAATCGTCAAGGCTAATCATATGATTACACCTCGTAGAGCAGAGGCCATTGTAACTAAGGGTGTTAATGAAGACGGTAAGTTATTCGCTGATCTTATCCAGGCAGAGAAGGACAATCCTACAGTTAAGGAGAAGGCTAAGATTAAAATTAGAACAATCCTTACATGTCGCTCTCGTCAGGGTGTATGTGCAAAATGTTATGGTGCTAACATGGCTACTGGTAATGCCGTACAGGTTGGTGAAGCAATTGGTATTATTGCTGCTCAGTCAATCGGTGAGCCAGGTACACAGCTTACTATGAGAACATTCCATACAGGTGGTGTTGCCGGTAACGATATTACTCAAGGTCTTCCTAGAGTAGAAGAGATTTTCGAGGCAAGAAAGCCTAAGGGACTTGCTATTATATCTGAGATTGCAGGAACTATTGAGATCAAGGAGAATAAGAAGCAGAGAGAAGTAGCCGTAATTGGTGAAGATGGCGAAGAGAAGAGATATCTAATCCCTTATGGTTCACGTATTAAGGTACGTGACGGTCAGGTAATTGAGAAGGGTGAAGAATTAACAGAAGGTTCTGTTAACCCACATGATATTATCGACATTAAGGGCGTTAGAGCTGTTCAGGATTACATGCTTCGTGAGGTTCAAAGAGTATATCGTCTGCAAGGTGTTGATATCAACGATAAGCATATTGAGGTTATTGTTCATCAAATGCTTAAGAAGGTTAGAGTTGACAGTTCAGGAGACTCTGATTATTTGCCAGGAACACAGGTTGATGTACTTGAATTCGAGGCTGTTAATAAGAGACTTGAAGAAGAAGGCAAGGAGCCTGCAGAGGGCGAACAGATTCTTCTTGGTATTACTAAGGCAAGTCTTGCAACAGAGTCATTCTTATCAGCTGCTTCCTTCCAGGAGACTACTAAGGTTCTTACTGGTGCAGCAATTAAGGGCAAGATTGACCCATTAATCGGACTTAAGGAAAGTGTTATCTTAGGTAAGCTTATCCCTGCCGGAACTGGTATGAAGAGATACAGCAACATCAAGATTAACACAACCTATGATAACGAGATGTCTCGTCAGATTGCGAAAGCAAGGGAAGAGGCAAGCAAGTTATTAGAGATGGAAGAAGACGTAGTAGAAAAGGCACCAGTTGAGGAAGCTCCTACAGAAGAGAATTCCGTAAGTTCGGGACTTTCAAGATTACTATCAGATATAAATGATGGTGAGTAATCAGAAAACATTTTGACGAATGTGAATATTTATAATATAATTATGTAAATTTTTTAATTAAGGGAGGTAGAGTTATGCCAATAGCAGCTTTAATTGTAGGAATTTGTTCGCTAGTAGCAGCAATAATAGGTGGAGCACTTGGAGTGTCGAACATAATAGTAAGTGTGATATTACTTGTTGTTGCCATTGTAGGTGGTATTGTAGGTATTATCTTAAGTGCTATATCTATGAAGAAGTTTCCTGAGAAGAAGGGAATGGGTGTAGGAGGACTTGTTACATCAATAATTGGTTTGATTTATGGTATAATTACGTTGGTTGCTTGTGTAGCTTGTATTGCACTTGGAACAGCAGCAATTAAGGAAGGCTATGATTCTTTAACACCGGAAGAGAAGCAGCAGATTGAGCAGGGCTTAAATCAGGCTGTTAATGAGATTAACAATTCAACTAACGTAACGGAGGTACAATAATGGCATATTATGATAACGACCAGAATGGTCAAAATGTGAATCCACAAGGACAGGCACCAGAGCCACAGACTCAGCAGGCTCAGCCACAGACAGAGCAGATGCAAGGTCAGCAGGCACAGGCACAGACAGAGCAGCCACAACAGGCTCAGCCACAGCCACAATATCAGCAACAGCAACAATATCAACAACAGCAATATCAACAGCAACAGTATCAACAACAGCCACAATATAATAATCAGGGCTTTAATAATTATGTTGATATAGGACATAGTCCTGCACAGATTATGGTATTTGGTATTGTTTCACTTTGTGCATCAATTCTTGTTGGCTGGACAGTAGTCTTTGGTATTTTAGCAATCGTATTCGGAGCATTAGCAATGAGCTGGGCGAAGAAGTTCATGATGGCTAATCCAGGAGTTGATGATGGACAGGTTAAGGCTGGTAGAATTACTGGTATTATTGGTTTAATCTTCGGAATCATTGATGTTGTAGGTGGACTTATTTTCTGGCTTGCAATTGGTTGCGCAGCTGTTTTTGCAACAGCAGGTGGTTACTAAGATTTAATTAATTAGTTTAATGAATACCTCTGTCGATATTCGACAGAGGTTATTTATGTGTTATGGTTAGTATAATGAGGCAATAAATGAGCACTTATTTAGATTTTGGTTTATTTAGAATCCCAGCCTATGGCACCATGATTGTCACAGGAGGTATAATAGCCAATATAATTGTAGTATTATTAATACTATTTCGAGACAAGAAGGACATATGGGATTTCGTTATACTAGAAGGCTATGGGCTGCTTGGTGGAATAGTAGGCTCCAAGCTACTTTTTATTATAGTTAGTTTACATGATATTCCATGGGATAGAATTGGTGAACCACAGGTTCTTGTATCGCTTATTAGCGGAGGATTTGTGTTCTATGGTGGAGTAATTCTTGCGGTGATATTAGTGTTTATTGCTGGCAAGGTACATAAGATAGATGCATGGGATTATATTAGTAATTACACATTTGCCATACCCTTAGCACATGCCTTCGGACGAATAGGATGCTTCCTTGCAGGATGTTGCTATGGTAAGCCATATCACGGGCCATTTGCAGTAGTATTCCCTGAGGACTCGTTAATTGCACCTGCTGGAATTGAACTTTTCCCAGTCCAGATTGTAGAGAGCATTTGCTTATTTGTAATTGCCCTTGTACTATTCTTGCTATATTGGTTTAGAAAATGCGACTATACACTTCCCACATATTTTATTCTTTATGGTATAGTAAGATTTGTGTTAGAGTTCTATAGGTATGATGAGTATCGTGGTCGATTCCTATGGCTATATACTTCACAATGGATAAGTATTGTCATGGTTATAGCTGGAATTGTCTGGATTATCATCAGAGCTAATAAGAATAAGAAGAATAAAGAACAAGAAGGAAGTTAATTTGGTAAGCTACGAAGTACAGTATATAATATTTGCAATAATCGGATATTTATTAGGTTCAATACTTTTTGCCAAGATATGGGGATACGTCTTTACTCATAAGGACATAACCAGGGACGCTAAGGACCACAATCCTGGAACCTTCAATGCCTTCGAAGTGGGAGGCTTCTGGTGTGGTGTTATTACAGTAATCTGTGATTTGGCCAAAGGCTTTACCCCTGTATTTTTATGCGGTATATATGTAGACTCGGTGGCTCATAATGAGTATTTGATGGCCCTTGTTATGTTGTCACCAGTTGTTGGTCATATACTGCCGATTTTCTATAAGTTCAGAGGCGGAAAAGGTATTGCAGCAACCTTTGGGGCTTTGCTTGGCCTAGTACCTGACTATAAGCCACTTTTGCTATTAGCAATAGCATTTATTGTATATTCAGTGATTATTGTTATTAAGCCTGACTTCTACAAGACAATCGTAACATATGTTACAGCGGCAGTTATATGCCCCTTCTTAGATTACAGGCCGGCAGTTGTAATTGCCTATATAGCAGTCACTGTATTGGTTTGTCTGAGATTACTTCTTAGCAAAGAAGATAGAGGAAGATTCTCCCTTTCAATTATTAAGTGGAAAATAATAGAAGAAAAAGGACGTACTAAAGTATGAGATATCTCGTTATGTCGTGTAGCACAGGTGGTGGACACAACTCCGCTGCCCATGCTGTTGAGGATGAGTTAATCAAGAGAGGTCATGAAGTAACATTTCTTGACCCATACAATTTAATTAATGATAAGGCGGCCGACAAGGTGGGTGGAGCATATATCAGGCTGGTACAGATTGCACCTAAGGTATTCGGCTCCTTATATTTCGCAGGGGAAATGGTAAGCAAGATTCCAATTATGTCACCTGTATACTATGTTAACGGTGCAGTTGCATACCTTATGAAGAAGTACTTACAGAAGAATGAATTCGATGGAATCATAATGTCACATCTGTATCCGGCAGAGATGATAACAATGCTGAAAAACCACAAGATCGAGTTGCCGCCAACATTTTATATAGCTACAGATTATATTCCAATACCATTTACAGCAGAGACAGATATTGATTACTATTGTGTCCCTGGTGAAGATTGTATAGAAGATTTTGTTTCCAGGGGAATGCCAAGAGAGAAGCTAATTCCTTGTGGAATTCCGGTTCGTGAGCAATTCTCTGACAGAAGCAAGGGTGTTGACAGGGCAGTCTTAGAGGAGTTGAACTTGTCCCCTAACTTAAGACATATTCTTGTTGTAGGAGGAAGCGTGGGCGCAGGCTCCATTCCACAAGTGACATCTATACTATCAGGCTACATCAAGAGATTTAATAAGAAGGTTGATGAGGGAATCATTCATAGTCGTAAGCTTCATGGCATAGTTATCTGTGGTAATAATGATAAAATGTACAAGAAGCTCCATTCCAGACACAAAGAGCATATTACTGTTCTTAAGAGAACAGATAATATGTCGGATTACATGAAGAGCTGCGATATTGTAATTAGTAAGCCGGGAGGCTTATCCTCCACTGAGGCTGCAGTGGCAAGGGTGCCATTAATTCATATATCTCCGATACCAGGTTGTGAGACCTTCAATGTCAAGTATTTTGACGCCAGGGGAATGAGTGTATATGTCGAGAATGTTAGGAAAGATTTAGCATCAGCAATTACAGCATTGCTAAAGCCTGAGAACAGAGCCAAGATGCTTGCAAGCCAGGAGATTTCCATAAATGAAAATGCAAGGGACGATTGGTGCGACTTTGTGGAGAAAATTACGAAAAAATAGGGAATACCTTAAGAGGTATTCTCTTTTTTGTGCAAATGTAATGAGAGACAAGGGTCGAAAATATGCAAAATCAACAACTCCGCAATTTCCATAAAACGCTTATAGACATTTGTGGAATATATCCATATAATTTGAATTACGAAAAGAGGTGATGCTTATGCAGGCATATACGGTAGCGGTAGTAATCCTAACTATTGCGGCTGCCTGTGATTTATTAACGAAGAAGATACCCAATTTATTAATAGTAAGTGGATATGTAATAGCCTTTGCTACAATGATAATCCTCAATGGTTGGAGTGAAGCATATATCTACTTAATTCGCGCCTTATTAACGCCTTTGGCACTCTTTATATTCTATTTTCTTAAGGCGCTTGGAGCGGGAGACATCAAGTTGTTTTCCGTAATATCTGTTTTTTGCCCCACACAGATTTTAATAAGATTTATAGTCTGTTCTTTTGTAATAGCAGCACTTACAGGAGTAGTTCGTTTGCTAATTCATAGAGAACTAAGACGCAAGATGCATTCAGTTGCAAGCCATGTTAAGAACTGCATTAGTACAGGTGTGATTTCTCACTATATTCCAGAAGGTGAGAGTAGCTATATTTGCTTTTCTGTATGTATGCTAATTGGCTTTATCACAAGTATTGGAATGGAGGTGTTAATGTGAAGATTGCTTTATGCGATTTTGACGAGAAGTATGTAGACAGCCTTCTTACTTATCTATATGGAAAATGCTCTGGCAACAGCTTTGCTACCTATACAACAGTAGCAGATTTTGAAGAGAGCTTAAATAATGTCAGATATGATTATTCAATTATAGGAGATAAGTTTTATGAAGAGCTAAGTAGTGTTGAAGGAAGTAGAGCTAACTTAGGCAAGCTGGTGATACTTACTTCTACTATTGATAGTTTAAGTAATGAAGATGGGTGTTACGTATATAAATACGGGCCAATGGATGGACTGCATAAGATGATAAGTGGGATTAGACAAAGCAGATCATCTGCCAAAAGCTTCGCTGTATACTCTCCGTCTCATCACGAGTTAACAGAGATGTATGGACTGAGTATGAGTCAGATGCTATCAGAAGAAATGAAGGTTTTATTAATAGATACTATGCATCTTCCAATAATAAGAAGGCTGATTCGTGACGGACCAAGAGGAAGTATTGTTGATGTTATATATAAGCTTGAGAATAGTAAGTCAGAGGAGATTAAGGACTTGATAGATGAATATAAGGGAGTCGATATTCTTCCTTTTGCGCTGACTCCAACAGATATTATTTCCATAAGTCGAAATCAATGGAAAATGTTAATAGAGTACATTGATTCTCTTGGCTATGATGCCTATGTATTTGTTCTAGATGATATTAATCAGGGCTTTAAGGAAATAATAGAATATGCAAGAAATTGTGTACTGATTAATAAGCGCGGAGATTATTACAAGTTAGAGCAGGATGATATGAGAGACTTTATTAAGAACTTAGGAGTAAAGACAACAAGTATTGAGCTACTAATGTCAGCAAATAATCTAAGCGAAGGCTGCTATCAGCTTGAAGAATTACTTACAGGTAATCTTGGACGTTATGTTCGAAGTCAGAATTATTAGAGGGCATATGCTATGGATTACAATGATATTTTTCGAGGGATAGAGGCAAGACTATTCGACAGCTTTGATATCAATACTGATATAGATGACGAAGGAATAATGGACAGAATCCAGGAGGAAATATGTATATTTGCCAAGGAGTATCCTATTGATGTTGATGAGAGGATGAGGCTTCAGAAGGAACTCTTTTACTCCCTAAGAAAGTATGATGTTCTTTCGAGATTATTAGAGGATGATGATATTACAGAGATAATGATTAATGGTTTTAATCACATATTTATAGAGAAGAGGGGCAAGGTGATTGAGACTAATGAGAGCTTCAGTTCCAAGGAAAAGCTAGATGATGTAATACAACAGATTGTTGGGGCAAACAATCAGATTATTAACGAGACTACACCTATTGTTGATACAAGGTTAGAGGATGGGTCCCGAGTAAATATTGTGTTACCGCCTATAGCTATTGATGGAAGTGTAATGTCAATCAGAAGATTCTCCAAGGAACCAATAACACTTAACAGACTTATAGAGCTTAACTCTATAAGTGAAGAGATTAAGGAATTTCTTGGGAGGTTAATCAGAGCAAGATATAATATCTTCATTTCTGGAGGAACTGGTTCAGGTAAGACAACCTTTTTAAATGCTCTTACAGAATATATACCAGAGGATGAGCGCGTAATAACAATTGAAGATGCAGCAGAGCTTCAGGTAATAGGAATCGATAATTTAGTCAGGCTGGAAGCAAGAAGAGAAAATATTGAAGGTGAGCTGGAAGTAACAATAAGGGATCTTGTTCGTACATCACTTCGTATGCGACCTAATAGGATTATAGTCGGAGAATGTCGTGGGGCGGAAGCTATTGAGGTTCTACAAGCTTGTAATACAGGACATGACGGAAGTCTAAGTACAGGACATGCTAACTCATCTATTGATATGATATCGCGATTAGAGACTATGGTTTTGCAGGGAATGGAGATTCCAGTTCTTGCTATTCGTAAGCAGATAGCGTCAGCAATTGACATATTTATTCATTTAGGAAGATTACCTAATGGAGAGCGTAAGCTCATAGAGATATCTGAGGTAATGGGAGTTGAAGGTGAAGATATTAAGCTTAACACATTATATGAATTTGATTATGAAACTAAGGGAAAGGAAAGTAAATGGGTAAGAAAGGCAGATTTGCAAAATACAGAGAAACTATTAAGGACCCAAGAGTAATAGCATCAGCCCTTGCAATAACAGTTTTAGTTGCATGGTTATTCTATAGGTCTGCTATTGCATTAATATTATTTCCAATAATTCTCTTTGCGTGCCTGTATTATTTTCAGGATAGAAATAGCGAGAAGAGAAGAGAGAAGGTTCTTATTGAATTCAGAGAGATGCTTAAGGTGATAGTAAGCGAATTAAGAAGCGGTCATTCCTTAGAGAATGCTGTAATGATTCTTGATAAAGAGATATCGCATTTATGTGGGGACAAGGCGATTATCTTACCAGGGCTTAAGAATATGCAGCGACAACTAAGACTTAAGAAACCAGTAGAACAGGCCATAAGTGATTTTGCATCATATTATCAATACGAAGAGATAGTTAATTTCGCTTACACCATAGGCTACGCCAAAAGGTTAGGTGGAAATTATATTAAGAACATTTCTGTTAGTGCCGAGAAGATTGAGCAGCGATTAGAGGTTAAGCAGGACATCAAGACACAGCTTGCCGAGAAGCAGTTCGAAATGAAAATCATGGGTGTGATGCCTTTAGGAATTCTAATTTACATAGGACTTACATCTTATGAATTCATAGAGCCACTTTATCATAATCTAATGGGAGTTATTGTTATGAGTGTAAGTTTAGTACTTTATGTGGCATGTCTATATATTGCTAAGAGAATTGTAACCATTGAATATTAGATAGGAGATAAGAATTGATTTGTGCATTAATACTTGTTGTAACAATTATATTGTCCAAGATGAAGAAAGTAGGACCGCTCATTCCACCTAAGGTACTTAAGATAGCAATTATTGTTGAAGTAATTGGGATAATCGCTACATTAGGAGAATTCCTGACAAGTAAAGTATGGTTTGACAATACTATCGAAAGACCTGCAGTAGGTGAAAGTGATAGCCAGGAGGAATTAGAGTATAAGACTGATGATAAGAAGACAGACATTGTGCTAGATGTACCTGCTATGCTTCATACCGCAGAAGAGAAAGAAGAGTTAATAAGTAAGGCAAAGGAAGAGATAGATGGCTCCTTCATTGGAGATAATGAAGATTTAGATGAAATCAGTCAGGCTGTTGTGATGAAGGAAAGCTATGTGGATGGTCTTGTTAAGGCTGAATGGCAGTTGAGTGATTACAAGATAGTAGGAGCTGAAGGCGAGATTAATTATGACAATGTAAGCAGTGAAACATTAATTGATGCTGATGTAACACTTACTTGTGAGGATGTAAGTGATGTGTATTCTTTCTCGTTTCGCGTAGTACCACTAGATACCAATTCGAGTCTGGGAATAGATTACTATGTTCGTAAAGCAGTCCATGGTTTGTTTCAAGATTCAGATGATACTGTTACTCTTCCCGATAAGGTTGGAGATAGAGAAATTACCTGGAGTAAGAAATATACATTTCTTGGAGCTAAGATAGGAATCCTTGGTGTTCTTGCAGCAGTTGCAATGGTTATTGGCCAGGCTAAGGAAGAGAAGAATAAGAAGGATAAATATCTTAAGAGTATGGTGCGGGATTACCCTAAGATTGTGGAAAGCTTGTCATTATATGTTGGAGCTGGATTAAGCATTAAGAACGCAATGTATCGTATAAGTGAGGAATATATGATACGAAGAAGTAAGAAAAAAGAACCTGGCTTCGAAGGTGTTCTCAGAGTATGCAGAGAGATTGAAGAAGGCAGAAGTGAGGTGAAAGCATTTGAGAATCTGGCAACCTATTGTCCTACAAGAGAGTATAGAAGACTATCTAATCTACTAACAAGTAGTATCAAGAAGGGGTCTAAGGGAATGCTTGAACAGTTAGAGAATGAAGAAGCTGAAGCCTTCGAGATGCAGAAGCAATACGTGAAGATTGCAGGGGAGGAAGCATCTACTAAGCTATTGTTTCCAATGATAGGTTTACTTGGAATTGTGTTAATAATTATTATTGCACCATCAATATTCAATATGCAGGCTATGTAGTTAGATGGAAAAAAGAGAGTAGTAATGTTAGTGAAGAAGGAGGAGAGATATGAGTGTAGGAAAAAATATGTGGAATATGATTAAGAATTTTTTTAAAGAAGAAGATGGGATAGGAGTCGTGGAGATTATATTAATTATCGTTGTATTAATTGGTCTTGTACTAATATTCAAGAAACAATTAACAAGCATTGTTAACGATATTTTCTCTACCATTACAGACAAAGCAGGAAGTGTCTAATGAGATGTAGAGGCTCTATAACCTTATTTATGTGCATGACAATTATGATGATAACTTCACTAGGATTTACCCTAATAGAGACAAGTAGATTCTATGGAGTGGATAGCAAGGCGGTGCTTGTTACATCAACCTCAGCAGACAATACATTTTCAGAATATATAAGACCGTTGTGGGAGCAGTATGGAATTCTAGGAATTGACAGATCTCACGGAACAAAAGATGAGGGCGATGGCTTCCTTAGGGAAAGAATCCTTGATTTTGCCAATATGCAGACACAGGGGAATGTGGATTATCTGTCACTCAACCCCATTGATGTAAGCATCGATGATTATATGTTACTAACAGATAGTGATGGTGCTCCATTTATTCATGAAGCAGCCATATGTTACAGAGATAATATTGGAAAGGAATTAACATCTAAGGTAAACAATAATTCTCTTGAGGTAAGTAACTATGAAAATCTAAATCCCATGAGTTTGCCTGCAAAGAGTAGTTCAGATGAAGATAATAATCTTAATCTCACAGAGGAACAGATAAGAAAAGGTTCTAGCATGGTTGAAGATGTTAATTCATTCAAAAGTAGAGGTATTCTAGAACAGGTTATTCCAAGTGATAAAAAGGTGTCTGCAGAATCCTTTAATCTAAGTGAAAGTGTATCCCATAGGAGCTTGCACAAAGGTAATTCCAAGAATTCTACCAAGGCATCTTCCTTAGATAAGATAGTATTCTCTATGTATTTGAAGGACAAGCTATCACATTTTGGGAAAGACTTAGGACATGGAGGTCTTAAGTACGAACTAGAATATATTGTATCAGGAAATGATAACGATACAGATAATCTCAAGGGGGTTGTTGGAAGACTTCTTGCCCTTAGAGGAAGTGTGAATTATGTTGCTCTATATAGAGATGAAGCAAGGTGTAATCAGGCCTTGGCTCTGTCTGCAGCTTTATTAGCATGGACAGGCAATAAAGGGGCTATTGATGCAGGTAAATATGCAATTATGGCAGCATGGGCATATATGGAAGGTGTATTAGATGTACGACTTCTTTTAGATGGTGGCAAGGTATCAATGATTAAGTCACAAGAAGAATGGACAAGTGATTTGTTCAATATAGGAGCCTGTATGAGCCCTGATTTTAAAGCTAGAAATTGCGAAGCAGGAATGAGCTACGAAGACTATATTCTTGCATTTCTGGTGTTAGAGTCTTCTCATAATGAGAGCATGCGTGCCCTTGATGTAATAGAGAATTCTATGAATTCCATACCATATTATGAGAATCTTAAGATGGATAATTTAATCTGCGACATGGATATGACTATAGAGTATGAAGCAGATCCAATGTTTTTTAGTCTGGTGACCTTAGACGTTTTGTTTCTCGATTTTTATCAGTTTAGAAAAAAAGAGTATAGGTCATACTTATAAAGCTTTATGAAAGGAGGTTGTATAGTGGTGTCTCTTTCTATTTTAAAACCCTATCGAAAGTTACGATTAAATCAAAAAATAAAATATAAGAGAATCTTGACATCTTCAGAAAAAAATTGTCTTAATCCAAAAGAGACACCACTATGCAACCTCCGGTTAAAAGCATCTTATACTGTTGAAGCTGCGTTTATTTTGCCAATAAGCTTGATGATGGTTGTGTTCTTCTTATATTTTTTTCGTGTGCTCTATGTACAGTGGGGTGTAGATTATACTCTTAATAAAACAGCCAGGCAACATGCAGCGTTAATTACAGATAATGATGAAGAAAGTGGTCTTGTGATTATAGGACAATGTAGGGCACTAATTGTTTCTATGGACAGAGTTAATTCAGAGATAATAGGAGGCATACTAGGTTTAGATTTTTCTGAATCTGAGTTTGATAAGAATTATGTTAATCTCGTGTGTAATTACAGGCTTAAGAATCCTATTACACTATTTGGCAAGAAGACCATTAAGATGTCTAGCGTTGCAGTTAGCAGGAAATGGGTAGGATATGATCCATTAGAATCAGAGGATGCAGGAGAGTATGTATATGTAACAAAATATGGACAGGCTTATCATAGGAGTTTGAGTTGTCCATATCTAAAGCCATCAATACATGCACTAAGCGCTAATATGGTGGGAGATTCGAGGAACATTTCCGGAGGAAAATATAAGTCCTGTCCATTGTGTAAGGGCAAGAAGAATTTAGGCACAGTTTATGTTACAGACTATGGAGATGTGTACCATAGCAGCCTTAATTGTTCTGCTCTTAAGAGAAGTGTCAATCGAATCAAGCTAGAGGATGCAGGGTCATATCATGCTTGTGGTAAGTGTGGGAATTAGTTAAGTGAAATAATAGTATTTAAGGAGATGTTATGGAAGCAGTAGGTTTGTTAGGTTTGCTTAGTATATGTGGTTTCGAAGATTATAAGCTGAAGAGAATAAGGCTGGTTGTTGTTAATTGTTTTGCAATACTTGGAGTAGTTTTTCATCTGATTTATGGGCGAATTTCCTGGATAGATATGTTGGGTGGAGCGTCTATAGGAGTAGTACTTCTGGTAATTGGATATTTATCGAAAGAGAAGATAGGATATGGAGATGGAATATTATTTATTGCAACAGGTATTTATCTTGGATTTTGGAACAACCTAATATTACTATGGCTTTCAACAAGCCTTGCAGGAATATATGGGATAATTCTAATGCTATTGAAGAAGAAAAAGAAGGATAGCGAGATACCATTAGTGCCATTTGTGTTAGGGGTATATGTTGTAACTCTTGTCTTCAACGGAGGTGCGTTATGAGTGATATAGACAGTAACAATTCTACAGAGCGTAGTCTGGAAGAAACAGAAGATATGATAGGATGCTTCAAGGCAAGCCTTACAGTAGAAGCATCATTTATTATGGTGATTACTATGGGAATTCTAGTGGCATTGTTTTTACTTATGTTCACAGCATATCATGAGAATGTAGACTTTGTAACAACCATGATGAGAGATTATAGCGTCGATAGTGTTGAGGAATTTAGAGCTTTTTGTGCTTTTAAGCAATTAGAATTAATGGGAGGCGAGTAATGGAATACAGGTTCAAGAGAGATTTGAAGAATAGCTTTATGATAGCCAAAGCAACATTTGATGATATGGGCTATGAGAAGGATATCTTAATGTATAATGATATAGATATACTAGTACCCTTTCATACTGTGAGTATCAACAATGAAATGCAGGTGTGGTATGACATAACAGGCTTAGTGTCCTTGAAGGATTACCTGATGCAGCAGGGTATTACACTAGAATTAATAAGGAAGGTATTAGTTTATCTTAAGATAGCTATTGATGAGACAGAGAGATATTTAATAGATGTTAACCACCTTATTATAGATGCCAATACTATTTTTGTAGTGAAGAATAATTCTGAGTGGAAGCTAATGCTTATATATTATCCAGATAATGAAGCTGAGACTAATCTTGATCGATTAACAGAATTTCTTATGGAAAATGCTGAAGATAAGCTTATGGATACATGCATAAGACTATATGACGAATCCCTTAATGGAGTAGGAATCGATGGACTAATAAGTATTATAGATGAAGATAAGGACTGTGAAGAGGTTGCTGTATCAGTAGAGGAAGATGAGAAAGAAAAGGAGCAGTTATTTGAACCTATTGATGAGGGTGGAGATATCTTCGAAGAAGAGGAGGAGCCTACCTTAATAGATAGGATAAAGGATGTTATACTAAGTAGGATAAAAGGCGAAAACGACGACAGTAAGAGTCTGTTTGAATTTAAGAAAAATGTTCCCAAGGTTGAGAGATTCAAAAAGTCGAAAAGAAACAAGAATAGGAGAAATGAATTATCAGAAGATTTCATATATGAACCTGATCAGCAGATATATGAACCGACAGTATTATTAACTTCCTTAGATGATAATGAAAATAATATGAGTAGCAGGCCCCGGAAAATGATAGTAGAGTTACAGTATATGGGGGATAACAAGAAGGATAATATTAGAATTACTAAGGATGTGTTTCTGCTAGGTTCGTCTAAGGAAGGCAATGACGGTGTAATAGATTCTCCTGTTGTTAGTCGTTATCATGCCAGAATTAGAAGAGAAGGGCGGGGGATGTATATTGAAGATTTGAATTCTACTAATGGAACATCTGTGAACGGAGAGCTATTAGGATATCAACAGAAGGTGGAGATTAAGTCGGGCGACGAGATAATGTTCGCTGATGAATGTTACAAGATAGTGTCTTAGGGTGTTTTTAAGGCTTGAACATTTGGCGAGTAAATGATATAGTCATTAACGGATGGACGGTATCTATGATAGAACCGTACCGGAATATAGTCTTAATGAAACAACATCACTTCCGTATAAGGAGGCGATGATATGAGAATAGGATTTATCGGCGCAGGAAAGGTAGGATTCTCCCTGGGCAGATACCTTACAGAACATGAGTATACCGTAACAGGATACTACAGCAAAAGCCTGGCATCGGCTGAAGATGCCGCCAAATTTACCGAAACAAATAAATACGAAACGATGAAACAACTTGTTGAAGTGAGTGATGTTTTGTTTCTTACTGTACCAGATGGTGTGATACCTGTGGTATGGGAAAGACTTAAAGAGATTGATCTTAATAATAAAATAATCTGTCATACTAGTGGGGCTCTTGGCTCCGAAGTATTTTCTGGTATGGAGAACCAAAAAGTTTATGGTTTTTCAGTTCATCCTATCCTGGCGATTTCAGACAAATACGAATCATATAAGGATATACAGTCAGCTTTTTTTACAATTGAAGGAAGTAGCGAAAAAATCGGTGAAGTAGCTGGTATTTTTCTTAAATGCAAAAACAGGGTGCAGATAATTGACTCTTCCGAGAAGATAAAATATCATGCGGCCTGTAGTATTGTGAGCAATTTCGCAGTTACTCTCGCAGATATGGCAGGAAGGATGCTGCTAGAATGTGGTTTTGAAGAGAAAACTATATTTGAGACCATGGGACCACTTATCCTTGGGAATGCTCATAACATTGTAGAAAAAGGAACGGTTGAATCCCTTACGGGACCTATTGAAAGAGGAGATATAGAAACCGTAGAAAAACATATGAGCGTGCTTCAAGGAGATGAGCTTTCTCTTTATAAGGCATTAGCTAGAAGAACCCTTTGCCTTGCTAAGGAGAAGAATCCTAATAGAAACTATAACAGTATGATGGAGGTTTTAGAGTGAAAAGCACAATATTAACACTAAAAAAACAAAAAGAAGAAGGAAACAAAATAACCATGCTTACGGCCTATGACTATTCGGTTGCAAAGCTTATAGATGCAGCAGGAATTGATATCATCCTTGTGGGAGATTCCCTTGGTATGGCCATGCTTGGATACGAAGATACTCTTCCGGTTACAATGGAGGATATGATACATCACACAGCGTGTGTAAGCAGGGGCGCCAAAGATGCTTTTGTAATTGCCGATATGCCATTTATGTCATATCAGACATCTGTATATGACGCAGTGTACAATGCAGGAAGACTTATCAAAGAAGGGCATGCCCAGGCAATAAAGCTTGAGGGTGGTGCAAGTGTCTGTGAGCAGATTAAAGCCATAACTAAGACGGGCATACCGGTGTGTGCCCATGTGGGAATGACACCTCAGTCTACCAATGCTTTTGGCGGGTTTAAGGTACAGGGCAAAGACATACAGAAGGCAAAACAGATTGTGGAAGATGCTTTAAGCGTGCAGGAGGCTGGCGCTTTTATGGTTACGCTTGAATGTATCCCTGAAAAGCTTGCATCCTTCATTACAGAAATTCTTGATATACCAACCATAGGTATAGGAGCTGGTAACGGATGTGATGGACAGGTGCTTGTATATCAGGACATGTTGGGAATGTTTACGGATTTTAAGCCTAAGTTTGTAAAATATTTTGCCAATGTTGGAGATGCAATGACTAAGGCCTTCGAATCTTATAGAGACGAGGTAAAGTCTGGAGCATATCCAGCGAAAGAACATACTTTCAAGATAGATGATGAGATAATGGAAGATATATATAAGGAGTATAGATAGATGAAAGTAACAGTTACAAGAACGCCGGCAGAGGTAAAAGAGGTAATCAAAGAATGGAAAAAACAAGGATATAGCATAGGACTTGTTCCAACCATGGGATACCTTCATGAGGGGCACGGCTCTTTGATAAAGAAGGCAGTTGAAGACAATGACAAGGTTATGGTAAGTGTATTTGTAAACCCTATACAGTTTGGACCTAACGAAGATCTTGAAACATATCCCCGTGATTTTGATGCAGATTTAAAAATGATAGAAAGCCTTGGGGCTGATATGGTATTTCATCCAGAACCTTCTGATATGTATGCATCGGATTTTTCCACAACCGTAAGTGTAGCGGGAGTTTCTGAAAACCTGTGTGGTGCTAGAAGGCCGGGACATTTTAACGGTGTGTGCACTGTAGTTACGAAGCTTTTTAATCTGTCAGAAGCTGACAGAGCGTATTTTGGTCAGAAAGATGCTCAGCAGCTTGCTGTTGTAAGAAGAATGGTAAGAGATTTAAATGTCAATATAGAAATTGTTGGATGTCCCATAATAAGAGAAGATGATGGATTGGCAAAAAGTTCGAGGAACACATATCTTAGCTCGGAAGAAAGACAAGCGGCAACTGTGCTTAATAAGGCATTAATCGCTGGAAAGCAGATGGTTGAAGAGGGAGAAAAGAGTGCCTTGGCTGTAAAAAAAAGGATTGAAGATATAATTTCCAAAGAACCTCATGCTAAAATTGACTATGTAGAAATAACGGACTGGAATTCTATTGAACCTGTTGATATAATAGATGGTAGTATTCTATGTGCTATAGCAGTTTATATAGGTAATACAAGACTTATCGATAACTTTATATATGAGGTATAAGAATGCAACTAACAATGTTAAAGGGCAAGATACACAGAGCTGTTGTAAAGCAAGCTGATCTTGATTATGTGGGTTCTATTACAGTAGATCCGTTGCTTCTTGAAGCGGCTGATATTCTCGAGTATGAGATGGTTCAGATTGTAGATGTGGAGAATGGCAACAGATTTGAGACATATACCATAGAGGGCGAAAGAGGTTCTGGACAGATTTGTCTTAACGGGGCAGCGGCTCGAATGGTTCGCGAGGGCGATCATATTATCATTATGTGTTATTGCAAGATGGATAGAGAAGAAGCAGAATCTCATAAGCCACATGTGGTTTTTGTAGATTCTGACAACAATATAGTTTCTGTGGCCAGATATGAGAAGCACGGAGAAATAAAGAATTATTAGAGGACAGGATGCTTAAGGGAAAGACAGTTATTCTAGGAGTAAGCGGTTCCATTGCCGCATATAAAATTGCAAATCTAGCGTCAATGCTTGTAAAACAGCATGCTAATGTGCACGTGATAATGACGAAGAATGCAACTAATTTTATTAATCCTATTACGTTTGAGACGCTTACAAATAATAAATGTATAGTAGATACATTTGACAGAAATTATGAGTTCAATGTAGAGCATGTATCACTTGCTTCTAAGGCGGATTGCATGATGATTGCGCCTGCTAGTGCAGATATTATTGCCAAGTTAAAGTGCGGTATTGCTGATGATATGCTCACAACAACGGCATTGGCAATGGAAGGCGCTATGCTTGTTGCGCCTGCCATGAATACACATATGTATGAGAAGAAGGTGACCCAGGATAATATAGCGGCACTTAAAAAATATGGATATGAGGTGATTGAGCCGACAGAAGGACATTTGGCTTGCGGCGATGTGGGCAAGGGTAAGATGCCGGAGCCTGAAGTCTTACTCGAATATATTTATAAGGCTATTCTAAGAGAGAAGGATATGACAGGTAAGAAAGTACTTGTCACTGCAGGTCCTACCAGAGAGGCTTTTGATCCCGTCAGATTCATAAGCAACCATTCAACCGGTAAGATGGGATATGCTCTTGCAAGGGAAGCGGCAGCAAGAGGAGCTGAAGTTGTACTTATATCAGGACCTGTTAATATAGAGAGAATCCCATATGTACAGACTGTGGATGTCATTAGTGCAAAGGATATGTATGAATCATGCGTAAAATATTTCCCAGAAGTTGATATATTGATTAAAGCTGCAGCAGTTGCAGACTACAGACCTAAAGATATCTCAGGAGAGAAGATTAAAAAATCGGAATCGAATTCAAGTGTTGAACTTGAAAGGACTGATGATATTATTGCTCACCTTGGTAAGACAAAGAAGGATAATCAGTTTATTTGTGGATTTTCAATGGAAACCGAGAATATGATTGAGAATTCACGTACAAAGCTTAATAAGAAAAATATAGATATGATAGTGGCCAATAATCTTAAAACCAAGGGGGCTGGTTTTGGGACAGATACCAATGTAGTAACATTGATTACAAAGAGCAGCCAAAGGGAACTTGAAATTATGTCTAAAGCAGATGTTGCTCATGAAATTCTAAACGATATACTAAAAAATGCATGAGGAGAAGGCTATGAGAAAAAGAATTATTGCGTTAATAGTAATGTCTGTTCTTGTTATCTCTATGTTGAGTGGATGTGGCAACGGCAATATAAAGGATGGAGAATCTACTAATACTGTTTGTATAGGCGTGCAGCCATCTGCAGCCTTTATTCCTATGTTTATAGCCAGACATACTGGTGAGTTAGAGAAGGCTCTTAAGGAACAGGGGGTCAATGTAATATGGTTTGACTTCCAATCAGGTCCACCTATGAATACATCTATTGCCAAAGCGGAGACTGACCTTTGTGTGTATGGTGATGTGCCAACTGTTTCATCCATAGAGCAGGGAAGTGTGCGTGAGGTTGTTGGAATAACTGCTCAAGCAGCAGATTCTTATGCAATAGTAGTTCCTAAGAATTCAACTATTAATTCTCCGCAGGAGCTTAAGGGTAAGAAGGTTGCCACCGTACTTGGAAGTACTAGTCATAATATGCTAGATAAATATCTTGCAAGTGGAGGCATGACATTTGATGATATAGAGCTTGTAAGTGGAACAGTGTCTAGCATGCCAGATATGCTAGAAAGTGGACAGGTAGATGCTATCTCCTTGTGGGAACCAGGAGTAACTAAGCTTACTGATTCAGGCAATTATAGAATTCTTGCACAGGGTTCAGATTGTGGACTGGAAGGAACTAATACAATTGTTGGAAGAGAATCATATTGTGAAGTCAATCCTAAGGTGGTTGAGACAATACTTAAGGAATATAAGAAGGCAGCAGATAATATCCCATATACGTCTGATGAGACATGGGAGTATGTAGCTAACTATCTTGGACTAGATGTAAGTCAGGTTAAGTCTATGCTACCGAAGTATAATTATAGCGTAGCTATTACATCACAAGACATAGCATCTCTTAATGATACAATCAAATTCCTAGTTAAGATTGGCAAGCTGCCTAAGGAATACAATATATCAAAGTACTGTAATTGCAAGTACTATAATGGAGAATATCACAGGAGAATGAATTAATGAGAATCAACATTTATTATGGTGGAAGAGGTAATCTTGATGACCCTACACTGTATGCACTTAAGAAAATAGAGAAGGTTTTATCAGATGACTTCAAGGTTGAAGTTCATAGATATAACATATATGAACAGAAGAATCAGATATCAACCCTTCCACAGACACTTAAGAATGTGGATGGCATCATTCTTGCAACTACTGTTGAATGGTTGGGAATTGGTGGCTATATGACACAGTTCCTAGATGCCTGCTGGCTTTATGGAGACAAGGAGAAGTTCGAGTCGATTTATATGCAGCCAGTAGTTATGTCTACCACATACGGTGAGAGAGAAGGAGTTCTTGAGCTTAAGAAGGCGTGGGAGATTCTTGGAGGTATACCTTGTGACGGACTATGTGGCTATGTAGAGGATATGAGTTCCTTTGAGAATAGTAGAGAATATTCCCATATCATAGAGAAGATGACAGAGAATATGTTCAGAACAATTTCTCATAAGATGAAAGGACTGCCAACAAGTAATCAGGCAGTATCGAGAACTGTTGCAAGACCTCAACAGCTTAATCTCACACCAGAAGAGGGAGAGCAATTATCAGAGTATGTATCTGATGACATCTTCGTTAAGCAACAGAGAGAAGATGTTATGGAGCTTGCTTCCATTTATTCTAAGCAGATGGGTGACGAATTCTCTGATGAGGCAGACGAGTATGTTAATGATTTTGTTAACCATTTCCACCCACAGGGAGTAGATGTGAATTATTCTCTTATAATAGAAGGACGCGAGAAACCACTCTTTATAGGAGTACATGGAGATGTAATTGACTGTCACTTTGGCGAAGAGGAAGATATTAACTTTACTGGTAAGCTGCCAGCAAGAGTGCTCGACCAGATTGTTGCAGGACGCAAGACATTCCAGGGCGCATTCTCCCTAAGCCATATGACCGCAAGGGGCGAACTCAGTTCGTTATCTCTACTAGATAATTTGATTCATAGTAGGCAACATTAAGGAGGAAATATTATGAAGGACGATAATTGTATTTTTTGTAAGTTAGCTAATGGAGACATTCCAACTAATAGTATCTATGAGGACGACGACTTCAAGGTCATTCTTGATGCCGCACCTGCAACCAAGGGCCATTCTCTAATCATTCCTAAATCTCATTATAAGGATATATATGAGATTGACGAAGAACTTGCAGGCAAGGCCTTTAAGCTTGCTAAGAAGCTTACAATATCTATGACAGATAAGTTGGGATGTGAAGGCTTCAATATCCTACAGAACAATAAGGAAGTGGCTGGTCAGACAGTATTTCATTTCCATATGCATCTTATTCCAAGATATAAGGACGGTAAATCTATTCTTACATGGGGTCACGAAGAGTTTACTCCTGAAGAGATGGAAGACATCTGCAAGTCTTTAAGCTAGAGATGCGTAAGAATAGTTTTTGATTGTGAATAATTAAGGTTAGAATAACGAAGAAGGAGTTAGCGGTAGTATGAAGAAGATAGTCATGACAGGCGGAGGAACCGCAGGACATGTAACACCTAATGTTGCCTTGTTCCCAAGACTAAGAGAAGAAGGATATGAGATATCTTATATTGGTTCTTATAATGGAATAGAGAAGGATTTAATTAAGAAGCAGGGTGTAGAATACTTCGGCATTTCTTCTGGCAAGCTAAGAAGATATTTTGATTTGAAGAATTTCTCAGATCCTTTTAGAGTTATGAAGGGCTATGGCGAGGCTAAGAAGATTCTTAAGCATGTTAAGCCAGATGTTGTATTTTCCAAAGGAGGATTTGTAACAGTTCCTGTTGTGTTCGCGGCTAAGAAGCTGCACATTCCTGTAATAATACATGAGTCAGATATAACCCCAGGACTTGCCAATAAGCTGGCAATTCCAAGAGCAACCTATGTGTGTCACAATTTCCCAGAGACGGCCGCACATCTTCCGGAAGGAAAGTCAAGGCTTACAGGATGTCCAATCAGACAAGAGCTATTTGAAGGTGATAAGAACAAGGGATTAGAATTCTTAGGCTTTGGCAGTGACAAACCTGTGCTTATGATTATCGGTGGAAGCACAGGGGCGCAGGCAGTTAACGAATGTGTTAGAGAGAATCTTGATGAGCTTCTCAAGACATTTAACATCGTTCATCTATGTGGCAAGGGCAAGATTGATGAATCATATAATAATGTAGAGGGATATAATCAGTACGAATATATATCTGATGAGTTAAATGATATATTTGCTGCGGCAGATATGGTTATATCTCGTGCTGGTGCAAATGCTATATGTGAGCTTCTTGCACTTAAGAAGCCACATCTTCTCATTCCATTAAGTGCTAACGCAAGTAGGGGAGACCAGATTCTTAATGCCAAGTCCTTCAAGAAGCAGGGATTTTCCGAGGTGTTAGAGGAAGAGGATATAACCTCTGAGACATTTATGAAGGCTGTTATGAAGGTTTATAACAATCGTGACGAGTACATAAGCAAGATGGCTGCTAGTAAGACAAGTAACCCTATTGAGACCATAATTAACCTGATTGAGGAAGTCTCATAGTAATATGTTGCAATTCTGTTAAGACCGCTTTGGCGGTCTTTTTTGTATATAATGAATAAAAAATCGAAAAAAATGCGATATTATTGTGAAAATAATGGAAAGTTTGCACAAAAGTTGACAATAATCCCCTTAGATGTTATGATACCAATCGTAACAAATCTGTAACAAATTAAAATATTCGCAACATTTTGTAATACATTTGGCGAATATGGGGGTAAAGAAAGAATGAATCTTAACAAAAAGTTAACAAAGGAAAATAAAAACAGAATCCCAACTAAGAGACTTATACAGGCTGGAGCAGTAACATTAGCATTTACAGCAATGGTTGGAACAGCTGCTTTTAACAGCAGTGCTAACGATGACAACGCCTACAAGGGAACAACATCGGGCATTATCTCAAGCATGTATGTAGATGATAACGCTCTCCTAGTTGGTAACAATAATGTAACAAGTGTAGGACTTGATTCAGAATCAGCTAAGTGGATTCTTAGTCTTATGGCAAATGTAGAGGATTTTGCTTATGTAAGAGTGGCACCTTCCGATGATGCTGAGATTGCAGGTAAGCTAAGAAGAGGTGACATGGCAAGAGTTGAGTCCCTTACTAACGATGGTTGGTATCAGATTACATCTGGTAATCTGTCAGGATATATTAAGGCTGATGTTAGTCTTACAGGAACAGCTTGTAGAGATTTTGCTAATGCAGTTGGATATAACGGTGGTGTAGGAATTACTGTTGACGAAGAGAATGCACAGATAGCAGCATTTCAGGCAGCAGCTGAAGAGGCAGCAAGACAAGAGGCAGCTAAGGCTAAGGCAGCAGCTTCATCATCAAGCTCTGTAACATCTACTCAGAAGGAAAGCTATGGTGCGTCTACTGATGAAGTAACACTTCTTGCAGCAATCGTTGAGAAGGAAGCAGGCGGAAGCGGATATCAGGGAATGCTTGCAGTTGCTTCAGTAGTAATGAACAGAGTTCGTTCATCTTCTTATCCTGATACAATAGCAGGAGTTATTGATCAGAAGGGACAATTCACAGGCGGAATAGCTGGACTGTCTCGTATCATTTCAAGAGGACCAAGTTCGGCTGCAATAAGAGCTGCTGAGGCAGCCCTTGCTGGTGAAGACATCGTTGGTGGCAAGGTAAGCTTTAGGAGTACATCTACAGGTTACTCAGGAACAGTTATTGGTGACAACGTATTCTTCTAAAATGTTAAAAGCAGTATAGATAGATTTTCAAGGCGACTACTTTAAAGTAGTCGTTTTTTTGAATTTAATATAGTTGATTTTTTTGCATATACTTTAAGCAAATATGGTAGAATATATGTTGTAGTGTTTTTGAAAATAATTATTTGGATTATTCAATTTACATTTTGATTATATAGATATTATTAGGAGGAAATAATAATGAATCTTTCAGGAAGGAATTTTCTTAAGCTCATGGATTTTGAGCCTGATGAAATCAGGTATCTTATAGATGTGGCCGCACAGTTAAAAGAGGAGAAGAAGAAGGGAATACCGCATGACGATTGTCTCAAGGGTAAGAATATTGCATTGATATTCGAGAAGACATCTACAAGGACAAGATGTTCCTTCGAGGTGGCTGCCCATGATCTGGGAATGCATACCACATATCTTGACCCTGACAGTTCGCAGATTGGCAAGAAGGAATCTATGAGAGATACAGCAAGAGTTCTTGGCAGAATGTTCGATGGAATCGAGTACAGAGGCTTCGAGCAGGAGAGAGTAGAGGCACTTGCCAAGTATTCTGGTGTTGTTGTATGGAACGGATTAACTAACGAATTTCACCCAACACAGATGATAGCAGATATGCTTACCATCAAGGAGAAATTCGGACGAATTGAAGGCTTGAAATTCGTATACATGGGTGACGCAAGATTTAATATGGGTAATTCCTTAATGGTAACCTGTGCCAAGCTT
>CAJOGN010000009.1 GCA_905234245.1 uncultured Lachnospiraceae bacterium | reverse complement strand
TACTATCATATGGGATGTTATCTACCATGAATGATATGGAGAATATGTTCTATGATGAATTATATACAGTAAATGATGATTCGCTTGTAGCAGAGAAGGATTTATATGTTGCATCAATTGCTAACAAAGAATATGTGGAGGAAGCCGAGAAGGGTAAGCCGGCTAAGGAATTCACTGAGGAGAAGACAAAAACTTATTCTGATGCTGTTGGCGAAGCTTATAGTGCTGTAAAGAATATAGAGAAAGTAATGGTTAATTATCCTGAACTTGCAACATTTAATTATGAGGGGTCAGATATTAACCAGTGTATTGATGAATTCGAGACGAGTTTCCATGATTGGAAAGCTCTCTCTGACCCATCTAAGGCAAGTACAGTAAGTAATTTTGACAAGGCAAGGGAGGCATTTCCTAGTGTAATTAGCCCTATTAATAAAATGGGAGTAATTGTTAAAGAATATGTTAACCAGGAAAAAGCAGAAATTTCATCTGGTACGATTAGAAGTCTTGTAATAATGCTTGTTGTTATAGCAATAATAATGATTGCGACAGTAATCTATACAGTATTTGTTGTTAGATATATTAGAAACAATCTAAGTTATGTTGCTAAGAAGTTTGATGCTATAGCGCATAATGATTTGACGGACGAGATTAAACCGCTTAATTCAAAGGATGAAATAGGAGCTCTTAATAAAGCGGCAAGAGATATGCAGGCACATTTACGAGAGGTTATTTCATCATTAAAGGGCTCATCCGAGCTTCTTGCTGATAGTAGTCGAGAAATGGATGAATCTACAAAGGATACAGCCGGATCAATTGAGTCAATTAATAATGCTGCATCAGAACTTGCACAGTCAGCCACAGGTCAAGCGGCTGATATAGAAGATATTTCCAGCGTTATGTCTAGAGTTGACGAGATGATGGAGAACAGTAATAAGAGTACAAATGCTCTTGCATCTGCTAATGAAGAGATTAGACAGGTAACTAATGATGGAATGAAGAATGTTAATGGGCTTAAGGACATTACAGAACAAAGTGTTGAGGCATTTGAGAAGATATTCGAAGTGATAAATGGTATTGAGCAATCTACAAGTAAGATTTCTGAGGCATCTGATCTTATTTCTTCAATTGCGGAACAGACTAACCTTCTATCTCTTAATGCTTCTATTGAGGCAGCTCGTGCCGGTGAAGCGGGAAAAGGCTTTGCGGTAGTTGCAGATGAGATTAGGAATCTATCAGAACAATCAGCTGATTCTGTTAATATTATTAATGAGATGCTTGCTGATTTACAGAGTAATACTGATAATGCAGCCAGACAAAGTGATAATGTACGAGAATACGTTAATCGTCAGAAAGAAGCAGTTGATGAAACTAGTCATAGTTTTACTGATATTGCAGATAGAATTCAGATTATTAATGAGTCTGTAGATGAATTACATACTAATAATGAAGGCCTTGGAGAGGGAGTTGCTAATATTTCAAGTCTTATTCAGAAATTATCAGAGATATCTGAACAAAATGCAGCTACAGCACAAGAGCTTAATGCTACTACAGATAGGGTTAATGATAATGTTGAACTGTTATCAGAAAACGGCGGAAGTGTAAGTCGCTCTGCCGAAGATTTAGAGGCGATTATAGCAAGGTTCAAGGTTGATAATAATCCGTTTATTTCGGAAGGAACAAATGATACATCATTAGAAGAAACCATTGAATAATTTGCATACATTACAGCTTTACAGAATAATAGAGCCTAAAATTCTTGAAAAAACAAAGAAAATGATTATAATAGTTATAGTAATGTGCAAATTTACGCGATTTTATGTATTATACATAGTTGCTTGTCTATATATGAAAGGAGTATCAAATGGTTTCGTCTGATATTGGAATCGATTTAGGAACTGCAAGTATTCTCGTTTATGTTAAGGGTAAAGGCGTTGTATTAAAGGAGCCTTCAGTCGTAGCATTTGACAGAGATTCAAATAAAATTAAGGCTATTGGTGAAGAAGCCCGTCTTATGATTGGTAGAACACCAGGCAACATCGTGGCAGTTAGACCACTTAGACAGGGTGTTATCTCTGACTATACAGTTACAGAGAAGATGATGAAGTATTTCTTACAGAAGGCACTTGGTAAGAAGAGCTATCGTAAGCCTCTCGTTAGTGTGTGTGTTCCTTCCGGGGTAACTGAGGTTGAGAGACGTGCCGTTGAGGATGCTGGATTTGCAGCAGGTGCAAGGGACGTTAAGATTATTGAAGAGCCAATAGCAGCAGCTATCGGTGCTGGAATTGATATTACAAGACCATGTGGTAACATGGTAGTTGATATAGGTGGTGGTACAGCAGATATTGCTGTTATCTCACTTGGCGGTTCTGTTGTTAGCACATCAATTAAGATTGCTGGTGATGACTTTGACGAGGCAATTGTAAGATATATGCGTAAGAAGCATAATCTTCTAATTGGTGAGAGAACAGCAGAAGATATTAAGATTAATATAGGAACATGCTTCCCACTTCCAACACCTGAGACAATGGATGTAAGAGGACGTAACCTTGTTACAGGTCTTCCTAAGACAATTACCATTTCGTCGGAGGAGACAGAGGAAGCTCTTAAGGAAGCAACACTTCAGATTGTTGAAGCAATTCACAGTGTGTTAGAGAAGACTCCACCAGAGCTTGCGGCAGACGTTGCTGACAGAGGAATTGTCCTTACAGGTGGCGGTGCACTTCTTCGTGGCTTAGAAGAGCTTATTGAAGATAGAACAGGAATTAATACAATGACAGCGGAAGATCCAATGACTTGCGTTGCAATAGGAACAGGTAGATATGTTGAATTGCTTGCCGGAGATGGAACAAGCGAGTAGTTAAGTGACCCAAAATTTACTTTTTGGGTCTTTTTTATATTAATATATAGGATAAACTATCCGATAGAATATATGTACAACTATATTCATGTGAATGGGAGGATGCTATGGTAAAAGGTTTATATACTGCTTACACCGGCATGGTTAACGAAGAGAAGAGACTTGAGACACTTGCTAACAACTTGGCTAACGCATCTACAGTTGGCTACAAGAAGGAAGGCGCAACCTCACAATCATTCTCTGACAGGTTAGCATACAGAATTAAGGATATTACAGTGCCTACTACTGTTAACAGATTAGGCGATGTAACCTTAGGTGTTAAGATAGGTGAGACCTATACCGATTATGGGCAGGGAAGCTTCCAGGTAACTGATAAGAAATCTGATGTTGCCATATCTGGCAACGGATTCTTCGCTATATCATATACCAACAAACAAGGGCAGACCTCTATTAAATATACCAGGGATGGTTCGTTTACTGTGGATAACGAAGGGTATTTTAGAACAGTTGACGGCGACTATGTTCTTAATATGAACGGAGCCATGAATTCTCAGGATGGAGCCGCTAATTATGTTCGAATTGACCCTAACCAGGATTATGCAATTAATTCACAGGGTGTCATTACACAGAATGGTGTCAACGTAGCTCAGATAGGTGTAATCGATTTTGCTGATTATGACTTCTTGGCAAAATACGGTGAGAATTTGTATGAACTCGTAGATGGGGGACAGATTATTCCTAGCGACGCATACATTGAGCAGGGTGCATTAGAGATGAGTAATGTCAACGTTGTGGATGAGATGGTCAATATGATTGCTATTCAGAGAGCTTATGAGACTGGTCAGAAGATGATTCAGACAGAAGACTCTACTCTTGATAAGGCAGTTAATCAGGTTGGCAAGATTTAACTGGTAATCTCAAGTTAAATGGAGGATTAGTATTATGATGAGATCACTTTGGACTGGTGCTTCAGGAATGAAGGCCCAGCAGACTAGCGTTGATACAATAGCTAACAACTTGGCTAATGTTAATACAACAGGATTCAAATCCCAGAGTACACAATTCAAATCACTTCTGTATCAAGAACTTCAAGAGAGAACAACAACTGCAAATGGTAATCCAAAGCCAACTAACGCACAAGTAGGACTTGGTGCGAGAGTGGCTTCAATTAACACCAGCTACACACAGGGTGCACAGCTTGCAAGTGCTAATAATATGGCATGTTGCATTAATGGTTCAGGCTTCTTTGCTGTAGGTGGTGAGGACGGTGGAGTATACTATACAAGAAATGGTGACTTCAACTGGAGTCTTAATAATGCAGGTGGACTTATTCTGACAAATGCGCAGGGTAATCCAGTTCTTGACAGGAATGGTCAGTGGATTGAGCTTCCAGCTGGTGCAGGCTCAGCAGGCGTTAGTGTAGGAACAACTGGTGAGGTTGCATACAGATTAGAGGATGGAACAACTGTTAGTACAGGACAGTTTATAGGTTTATTCCAATTCAGAAATCCTGTAGGACTTGAGAAGCAGGCTAACAATTTACTTGCAGTTACACCAGCATCAGGAGATGCAATGTTAGAGGCTGCTAACGGTGGTCTAATTCCAAGTACAATTGCACAGGGCTTCTTAGAGGGTTCTAATGTAAATGTTGCTGATGAGATGGTTAACCTAATTGTTGCACAGCGTGCATACGAGATGAATTCTAAGGTTATCACCACATCAGATTCAATGATGGATACAGCTAATAACTTGAAGAGATAAGGAGAATATAGATGGATGCAATTAGTAATTATCTTAACAGTCAGGCAGTTAATAATAGAAGCGCCGAGGCAGCAAGCAAGGTATCTAATTCCATATCTAATGTAGGTGCTAATTCTACAGACGAAGAATTAACAGAGGCTGTGGAATCCTTTGAGAGCTATATGCTAGAGCAGGTGATTAAGCAGGTTAAGAAGTCTGTTAAGCCAGAGGATGAGAACAGCTCAACTTCTCAGATGACAGAATTCTATATGGATTCAACAATTCAGAGTCTTGCATCAACAATGGTTAAGGAGTACGGTGGAACACTTACACAAGACCTCGTTAACCAGATGAAGAGAAACTATGGAATTTCTAATGAAGCTGCATTAATGAATAATAATGAGGATGACGCTACAGTGACAGCTGAAGAGGCAGCTGCAACAGCAGAGAATATTAAGGAAGAAGAATAATTAATGGATGAAATACAAGGGTTTATAGACCATTTTATATTTCAATCAGATAAAGACGGATACAAGATAATGTCCTTCTCTACACCAGAGGAGGACATTATTGTTGTGGGAACATTTCCAGGAATAGACGAAGGGGAAAATCTCGTAATCCAGGGAGAGTACATAGAGCATGCCACCTATGGAAGGCAGTTCAAGGCTCATTCCTATAAGGTATCGGAGCCTACGGATATTGCTAGTATTGAGAGGTATCTTGCATCAGGCGCAATCAAGGGAATTGGCAAGGTTACTGCTAAGAGAATTATTGCCAAATTCAAGGACGATACCCTAAGGATTATGGAAGAGGAGCCGGATAAGCTAGCTAAGGTTAAGGGAATATCCCTTAAGAAAGCAATAGCAATCTCTGATCAGATAATAGAAAAAAAGGAGCTTCGTGACGTAATAATATTCCTTGATGGCTACGGAATTAAGAGTAATATGGCTCTTAGAATATATGGGGAATATGGTAATTCGGTCTATAGTATCATTAGGGAAAATCCATACAGACTGGCTGATGATATTGACGGAATAGGATTTAAGACTGCTGATAAGATTGCCCTTAAGATGAATATTGCTCTTGATAGTGATTTTCGAATTAGAAGCGCAATAATCTATGGGCTTACAGAGGGTGCGGCCCGAGGTCACACATTTATCAGGAAGGAGAATTTGTCCCGTGTAGTTGAACAGCTTCTTGAAATTGAGATAGATTCCCTAGATGCTCATCTTATGAATCTGGTGATTGATAAGAGAATTGTTGTGAAGGAAGACAGAGTTTATCTTACTTATTATTATCAGATGGAAATGCGATGTGCTGACATGCTCCTTAAGCTTGACAACACATTTTATATAGAAGACGAGAAATTCGAGGAAGCAATCGCAAGGGTTGAAGAGAGACAGAACATAGAATTAGACAGCCTGCAGAAGGATGCGGTTAAGGTTGCAATCAAAAGCGGAGTATGCGTCTTAACAGGTGGCCCGGGAACTGGTAAGACCACCACTATTAAGACTATGATTGAGTTCTTCGAATTAGAGGGGCTTGACATATTTCTTGCGGCTCCAACTGGAAGAGCTGCGAAGCGAATGACGGAAGCTACAGGAAGGGGTGCCCGTACCATACACAGGATGCTTGAGGTTAAGGGAGCCTCTGATAGTGATAATGGTGCTGCTTTCTTCGACAGGAATGAGGACAATCCTCTTGAATGTGACGTAATAATTATAGACGAAATGTCAATGGTAGACATTGGTCTTTACTATAATTTACTACGAGCAATCGAGCCAGGAGTCAGATTGATTATGGTAGGAGATACTAATCAATTGCCTTCTGTAGGTGCAGGAAATGTGCTTAAGGATATCATTGCATCAGATGCATTTCCGGTAGTGACTCTTGATAAGGTATTCAGACAATCTAATGAGAGTGACATCGTTACTAATGCCTACAAGATTAATGGTGGTGAGCACGTGGTATTAGATAATAAGAGTAAGGATTTCTTCTTCATGGAAAGAGGAAATGTATCGGCTGTTATTAATACTACTGTTGACCTTGTTAAGAACAAGCTGCCGAAATATGTAGATGCTCCAAGCGAAGAGATACAGGTGTTGACACCGTCTAAGAAGAATGGTTTGCTATGCTCTAACGAGCTTAACAAGGTGCTGCAGGAGCGACTCAACCCGCCTTCGTCTTCAAAAAAGGTGTACGAATATGGGGACAGGGTTTTTCGCGAAGGTGATAAGGTAATGCAGATTAAGAACAATTATCAGATTGAGTGGAAGGAGTACTCTGACTACAATGTGGTAGTGGAAAGTGGAACGGGAGTGTTCAATGGTGACATGGGAGTTGTGACTATGATTGATGTAGTTACTAAGACTCTCAGGGTAATGTTCGACGATAATAGAAGTGTTGATTATCAGTTCTCACAGCTTGATGAATTAGAGCATGCCTATGCTGTAACAGTACATAAGTCTCAGGGTAGTGAATACCCTGCAGTTGTTATTACGCTCCTTAGAACTCCGGCGCCTCTAATGATTCGTAATATATTATATACAGCAGTAACAAGAGCGAAGAAATGCGTTGTTATAGTGGGAGATAAAGACGTCTTCTATCGAATGGTAGATAATGAAGAGATAGATAAGAGGAACTCATCTCTTGATACATGTATAATTGAGCTTGGTAGTAACTAGAAGATATTATTATTAAATCTGTCTATCCAGTCAATAATTCCAATCAGATTCTGTACATGCTGATATGGGTTATACTTTTCGACAGAATAAATCTCATCATCCGGTGTGCATCCAATAATATCTAGGCCAGAGAGCATATTGTTATTCAACATTTCATATACAAGCTGTAGAAATTGTCTGTTGCAGTATTGATTATTAGTAATGGCAAGGACATTGGAAGTTTCATCGAGATTAGTATTGTCCATATAGAATTTCATAGTATCGGCAGTATCTGCACGTCTAATGTCAGGCTGGCTTGAAGGTGCAGCAAGAATGCGATATGTGATGTTATTTGTTGAACTCTTGAAGGTTCTTATATTAGCAATACTGTTAAGATTTCTGTTACCACTATAATTATCCTCAATATCATTCTCAGATAGATTGAAATAATTTAGAAAGGCGTCATTCATTGCGCCGAATTCTGTCTCGGATACAGGATATGAAGGGTTCTTTCTCTCTGTCGGACTTATAGGTCGATAACAGGCCAGGCCATCCACATATTCAGTAGATGAGTCTGTCAAATTATTCGTACACATTGTTCTGGAGTGGCATGCACCCAGAGTGCCACCAAGTACGATGATATGACTGTGATTTGAAGAGAGAGGCTCGTTGATGTTAAAGCAACCAAGCTCTTTTAGAAAAGGGTATAATTCGTATTTATATTGTTCTAATGCGCAGTCTTCATTGAATTCGAAGGTTTCTCTAACAACGCCATTTGATAGCTTTCTTCCATTATACTTCTTAGATAAATTATTAATATCAGTATTAAGAATAGACAGTATTGAAGACATAGCTTCACAATTAAGAAATTCATCAAATTGTTCCTTTAATGATAGCTTTATCTCCGATAGTGGAAGAGAAGTATCAGGCATTGTAAATCTTATCATTTAGTGATCCTCCAGGCATTTTATTAAGAGCATAGAATTTATTATAGTATAACATAAGTAAGGTTGGATTTGTTGACTTTTAGATATTGGTATGTTACTATCCACGCGATTGCTAGTAGATTTGTTTTTTTGTTGAAAGGGAAATATGAAGTTATCAATAATTGTACCGGTTTATAATTGTAAAGAATACCTAGACGAATGTCTTATGTCTATCTATGAGCAAATGGATAGAGAGTGTGAGCTCATAGCTGTTGATGATGGCTCAACAGATGGCACAACTGATATGCTTGATTCGTATAAGGATAGAGATAATATTAGGATTATATACTGTGAGCACAGGGGCGCTTCACACGCAAGAAATGCTGGCCTTGACAATGCTAAAGGCGAGTATGTTACTTTCCTTGATTGTGATGACACCTACTATGAAGGTTTCTTGTCTAAGAGTCTTCCTCTTATTGATGAAGGATTCGACCTTTATATATTTGGCTTTATTCGCAGATTCTATAATGGTGAAAGCGTAATAAATGTTTTAGATAATCACAAGTATGAGGATGTATCTTCTTTTGCAGATGCCTATATTAGAAGAGGAAGGATGCTTTTTTATTCTGCATGTAACAAGTTCTACAGAAGAGATGTCATTAAGAACTTTGGAATTAGATTTGAGGAATCCTATGGATTTGGTGAAGACAGACTGTTTAACTTTAGTTATATAAGACATATAGATAATATATATACGACCGACCTTATTATGTTTAATTATAACCAGCGCTCTCTAGAATCCATGTCCACAAAAACTATTCCTAATTACTTTGACCTTGCGAAAATGCTACATGAGGAAATTGTAAAATGTTTTCTTGAACTTTCTAAGGGGACAACAATTAACGAGCGAAAAGATTTTGTAAATAAAGATTTGGTCAAAGAGATTAATATGACAATTGACAGGTTTAAGGATCATCCTAACGAGATGGAGGATAACCTCCCGATGATTTATGAAATGATATACGGGGATGATAATGGCAGGTCATATAACGAAGAAGAATTACGAGAGATTGTAAGCAAGCCTGATATGTGGAGACGCAAACCGTACGACAATCCTAATATCAAAAAATACCTTGATGTTTCGCATTAGGAATGTTGGTATTGTTGACTTTTGCAGGAAGGTAGGATACCATAATTTTAAGGTATTAAGATGAGAGGAAAGGAGATAGGCTTATGGATGTGCTAGTTGCTTTATCAGAATATATATCAATCGCTGCTATTATTTCACTTATTCTATGGGTGCTTCAGGTCATAGCTTTGTGGAAAATATTTACGAAGGCTGGTCAAAGTGGTTGGAAAGCAATCATTCCATTATATAACGTATTTATTATGTTCAAAATCTCCTGGTCAACAATGTGGTTTTGGATAAGCCTTATAGTATTTGTGCTAGCATCCGCATTGTTATCCTTTGCTACAGTAACTATCTGTGTAGTGTTAGGCGGACTGTTAATGCTTTTCTATACTATAGTGATGTTGATTATGCTATTTAAGTTCGTAAGGTCATTTAACTGGGGTGTTGGAATGTTTATTTTAACAATTATTGTCCCAGTAATAATGCTATTTGTCTTAGCATTTGGCAAGGCAGAATATATTGGACCAGATCCAATAAGCTAAATGACAAATAATAGGTAAGTTAAGCAAAAATCAAGGAGGTTGATTACAACCTCCTTTTTATGTTCTATTGTTCTTTTTCAACTCTTTTTGTCTTAGAACCTATCTTATAGGTTGCTAGGAATTCATCCCTTTCCTTGAAGGATTTTGGGAAATGTCTGTCAAGCTTCTCGCTGATTTCTCGGTCGAATAGTTTCTGTTCTGCTTCAGTATTACATTTCTTAACGGATATATTAGCAGGCTTCTTGTCGTTAACTAAGATTTCATAAGCAGTCTTTGCGGCTTCATAGCCCTGGTCAAATGGGTCGTTATACATAGAAACCAAGGTCCTGTTGCCAATATATTCATCGCCGCCAACAGTAGGAATGCTGTAATCTAAAGCAACCTTCTTAATTGTATCCTGATACTCATTGACGCTGGATTCTGCAGGAATAAATAATACTGATGATTCTCTGCAGGCCAAGTCAGCTATTTCTTTAGCCTCGCTACTACTAATGTCAGGAGCGTGGAATTCATATTCCTTATATTGGATTCCTGCCTGGTTAAGATATTTTTCTAATATATGATTCTGGTAAATGCTGTCTGGGTCATTAGGGTTAAATAGTATACCCACAGAAGTAATGTCAGGCGTGGCTTCAATCATTAGTGAGAGAACATCAGCCATATTAGGAACAGAGGATACCCCTGTAATATTCATTTTAGTTATACCGTCCCATTCTGTGTTTTCTTCTTTGTTGACATCCTTATTATCCTTCTTTTCCTCTGTCTGTTCCTTTTGAATATTAAGAACTCGTTCATAATCCATAACTCCAGTAGATACAATAGGGATTGTAGTTGTGTGATTATGGGCAGACATTAGAGAGTTCTCTCCAAGTGTAAATATTAAAGGAACATTTGCACTAATGAATCCAGAACAGATTGCATCAGTTGTATTGGCTTCATCTGCTGTCTGTACATTAAGGACCACATTATTCTCTGTAAAATAATCTGTTATGCCTGCATTAAATCCCTGAAGGATTTGGTTGTAATATTCGCCAGCATCTCCCATGCAGACACCTATATTAATGGCAGGCTTGTTGCTTGTGCCTGTAGTGTTAGTCGAGTTTTCTGCGGGCTCGCTTTTTGAACAGCCACAGAGTGTGAATACGAGACTCAACACGCATATACTTATAATACTTATTCTTCTTAATTTCATTAGAAGACTCCTTTTTATATTTGATACCCATAAATTTTAATTTCAAATTGCATTAAAGTCAACAATAATATAATATAAATTCAACGACAATTTGATTTTGCAGATGTCTTCTCTTAGAAAGAGAGGCATATGAACAAGAAAATTCAATATCTATTATTCCCCAAAAGGTGTGTAGCCTGTGACAAGGTGCTTGACTTTGGACGCTATAAGTATGGCTTTTGTAAGAAATGTAAGAATAAGATTACATACGCATATGAGCCGGTCTGTAAGGTTTGTGGCAAGGTTATAATCGATGGTAATGGAGAAATGTGCAATGACTGCATGGGTAAGAAGCATTATTTTCTGCAGGCCAAGGGAGTCTATGTCTATGAAGGACCAATCAAGGGGTCAATGTATCGTTTCAAATACAGTAACAGGCGCTGTTACAAGTACACATTTGCAAGGGATATCGTAAGAATGCACGCTAACTGGCTGCGGAGTATTAGAATCGAAGCTATTATTCCGATTCCCATGTATAAGAAGAAGCAAAGAAAGCGTGGGTATAATCAGGCGACCCTTATAGCAGAAGCCTTAGCGAAGGAAACTGGCCTTGTCTGCTATTCGAAAATCGTATCCAGAAACAGAGACACGACACCTATGAAGGGATTATCTGACACTCAGAGGCAAAAAAATCTTAAAAATGCTTTTAATTTTTCACAAAAAGGTTTACAATTAGAGAGAGTACTGTTGATTGACGACATCTATACAACAGGAGCAACCATGGATTCAGTTGCCAAGGTCCTGCGTGATGCAGGAGTTAAAGAAGTCTATGGATTGTGTATGTGTGTGGGAAAAGGATATTCGCATTAGCAGAAGGGGGAATAGAGATGGATGTACGTAATTGTAAAGTTTGTGGAAGAATATTTAATTATCTGAGTGGACCACCGGTATGTCAGGTGTGCAAGGAGCATGCCGATCTTAAGTTCCAGGAAGTAAAGGAATATGTCAGAGATCACCGTGGCTCTACGATTAACGAGGTTGCAGAAGCCAACGATGTAACGCCTAAGCAGATTAAGCAATGGGTTAGGGAAGAGAGACTACAGTTTGCTGATGATTCGCCTGTAGTATTTCAATGTGAAACATGCGGTGCCAACATCAAGACTGGTAGATATTGTGATGCATGTAAGAGGAATCAGGGTAATGTATTCGCGAAAGCAGCAGCAAGACCTGAGATACCTAAGCCTGAGCCTAAGAAGCATGAGTCTAAAGAAAACAAAATGAGACATTTCTCCTAATTGTTTTTACCTCAATAATATGTTATTATTATCAAGGTAGTAATTTAGGGATAAGGAAGGTTGATTTATGACTGAGACAGGTTTAATAATATTCTTAGTATCTGTTATTGGAATATCAGTTATCGCTACTATCGTTGCAGTTATTGCAGCTATAGGAGGCGCAGCATCATCCAAGAGAGAAGATATTGAAGAATAGTAGTATAATTCAATTAGAGTAGATGAGGCATCGAATTATATTCGGTGCCTCTATTAAGTTACGAATAAGTTAGTGTTTATGAATACACTAGAGTGGTAGAGGGTATTATTAGCAGGTAAGGAATGGTAAATGTATTATGGACATTAAGATTATTGTAGCAGCCCACAAGGAATACAGGATGCCCTGGCAGAATATTTATCTTCCAGTTCAGGTAGGTGCAGCAGGCAAAGAGTCTATTGGATATCAGCGAGACGATGAGGGAGATAATATATCTAAGAAGAATGATACATATTGCGAGCTGACAGGAATGTATTATGCATGGAAGAATATTGATGCAGATTATATTGGACTGGTTCATTACAGAAGATATTTTGCAGGTCTTAAGTTTACCATCAGCAAAGATCCATTTGATAAGATTATGGATTATGTGGACGCTGTACAAGCCCTTAAGAACGCAGATATTGTTGTTCCTAATAAGAGGGAGTATTATATAGAATCCTTGTATTCTCACTACGACCATACCCTTGATGGTAAGCATCTTAAGGTGGCATATCGTATAATTGCCAAGGAGTATCCTGACTATATCCCATCCGCTAACAGGGTATATCACAGAACCTGGGGATACATGTTCAATATGTTAATTGCAAGAAAAGATCTATTTGATAGCTACTGTGAGTGGCTCTTCGATATATTAGGCAAGATGGAAGAATATATTGATGTATCTGACAAAAGCGCATTTGAAAAAAGGTTATATGGAAGGGTAAGTGAGATTCTCTTCAATGTATGGCTCGATTACCATATTAGTCAGGGCTTGAAGGTGAAAGAAGTTAAATGCATTCACATGGAGAAGGTCAACTGGATTAAGAAGGGAAGCTCATTCCTTAAGGCTAAGTTCGTAGGTAAGAAATACGAGGAGAGCTTCTAGCGTATTATTGATTATTATAATTTCTGGGAGGGAATATGAGAGTATCGATTATTACAGCCTATTATTATGGCAGAAAATATATGCGGGATTATATCAAAATGATTATTAAAAATGCTGCCCGGATTGAGAAGGAGGACAGCATAGAGGTTATCATTGTTAACGACAGCCCTAGAGACGATTTCAATCTTGAAGAGCTGTCGGATATAGCAACAGACCTTCTGGTGTCTAAGTTCAAGGTTAGCCTTAATGCCAAGAATAATCTAATGAAGATAAAGTATGAGGGAGGAACCTCAGAATTTCGTATAATCACCAATGAGGAAAATGTAGGAATTCATATGTCAAGAATTAGAGGTCTTGATGCATCGACAGGTGACTATGTCATATTTTTAGATCAGGATGATTTGCTAGGGAAAAGTGCCATAAAGACATATATTGATAATGCCAGCTACACAGATGAAGTCCTTGTAAGCAATGCAGCCTTAGGACAGAGGGTTGGCCATCTAAAATGGTACAGAAGCGCCTACCATACTAAGAGGATAGGTGATATTGACTGTTATTGTAACGTGGGAATTCAGATTATTTCTCCAGGTCACACATGTATATACAAGAAGGCAATTCCTAAGGAATGGACAGAATATATATGTACATATAATGGGGCAGATGATTATTTCCTATGGCTTCTTATGTTATCTAAGGGCGTTGAGTTTAAATATATTGACAAGGTTCTATATCTTCACAGATATACTGGAAGTAATCTGTCGGCAGATACAACTGTTACAGATGCATCCACAATGGAGTTTTGTAACTATCTTAAGGAGATTGATTATTTCCCAGACGAGTATGTAGAAAAGCTAAAGAAGATGATAGAATACAAGGCTACATTTCGAGTCGCGTCTAAGGGTGACAAGGTATATTACAGCCTGAAGAACTGGAAGATATTAAGTGATAATATTGGCTACAAGATATTAACAAGAACTCCTTTAGGGTTCAATAGATAGAGGTATATATGATGGATAAATACGCAGTACTACTTGCAACATACAATGGAGAGAAATATGTTGAGGAGATGCTTGATTCGCTAGAGAGGCAAACTCGAAATGATTTCGTATGCTACATACATGATGATGGCTCAACTGACGGCACTCTCGACATTGTGAAGAAATGGATTAAGGGCAAGAAGAATTATAAGCTACTTGATTTTGAATCAGAGAAGGGTGCTAAGAATAACTTCTTTGCCATGCTTAAGGAGGTTGACGCATCTTATTATATGTTTGCCGACCAGGATGATGTGTGGGTAGAGAATAAGGTGGAGAAGCTGATAGGCAGAATGGAGACTGTTGAAAAGGACAGACAGTGTACGCCTGTGGTGGTATACTCTGACATGTATGTGGTGGATGATGAATTGAATGTTATTGCTGATTCGTTTATTAAATTCATTGGTCGCAACATTTACAGGAACAAGCTAAGTCAGCTGCTTATAGATAACCCTGCAGCAGGCTGTACCATGATAATCAACAGGGCTCTAAGAGACAGAGCATTAGAGTATAACGATTCAGACGAGATACCAATGCATGACCAATGGATTATGTGTGTTGCAGCAGCAACAGGAATTGTTAATCCTATTGATGAACCCCTTATCTATTACAGACAGCACACTGACAATGTAATGGGTGCAGAGGCTGAGGGTAAGAAGGACAAGATTGTTCGTAACGGTAAGGATATTATTACTGGAGAGTTTGCCCGCAATAAGAGGAAGTTCCACATGAAGGAAGTAAGGCTTGCCAAGCAGCTTATGTATGTGTCAGATGTTGATGGCAGTACAAGGCAGTTTTTGATGGATTTGGTGCTTGTGAATAACAAGGGAAAACTCGAGCGAATGGCATTCTACAGAAAGAATGGAATGGACAGAGAAAAACACTCCCTCTGGATGAGGCTCTGGGTGTAGAAAAATAATAGATATTATGGTATAATTATGGGTCGAAGTCGTTAAGATTAGGCTAAGAAATGATACAGAAATGGAAGGTAGATACAATGGCTAAGGAACTAGCTACAAAATACGATCCAAAAGGGATTGAAGAGAGATTATATAAGAAGTGGGAGGAGAATGGATATTTTCACGCTGAAGTTGATAGAAGCAGGGAACCATTCACAATTGTAATGCCACCTCCTAACATTACAGGACAGCTTCATATGGGCCACGCCCTTGATAATACAATGCAGGATATTCTTATCCGTTACAAGAAGCTTCAGGGCTTCAATGCTTTGTGGCAGCCAGGTGTAGACCATGCAGCTATAGCAACTGAGGTTAAAGTTATAGAGCATCTTAAGGAGCAGGGAATAGACAAAGCAGACTTGGGTCGTGAGGGCTTCTTGGAGAAATGCTGGGACTGGAAGGAAGAATACGGCGGAAGAATTGTCAACCAGTTGAAGAAGATAGGCTCTGCGGCTGACTGGGAGAGAGAACGCTTTACTATGGATGAAGGCTGCTCTAAAGCTGTTGAAGACGTATTTATTAAGTTCTACAAGGAAGGCAAGATATACAAGGGCAACAAGATTATCAATTTCTGCCCTGTATGTAAGACTACAATAAGTGACGCCGAGGTTGAGCATGAAGAACAGGCCGGTCACTTCTGGCATATGAGATATGAGATTGTAGGTGAGCCGGGGAAGTATGTTGAGTTCGCCACAACAAGACCGGAGACAATGTTAGGTGATACCGCAGTTGCGGTTCATCCGGATGATGAGAGATATCAGGATATCATTGGCAAGAAGGTTATGCTGCCTTTTATGAATCGTGAGATACCTGTTGTTGCTGACGAATATGTTGACAGAGAATTTGGAACAGGTGTTGTTAAGATTACACCTGGTCACGACCCTAATGACTTTGAGGTAGGTAAGCGTCATAACTTGGAAGTTATTAATATACTTAACGATGATGCTACTATTAACGAGAACGGTGGCGAGTTCCAGGGAATGGACAGATACGAGGCTCGTAAGGTTATCGTTAAGAAGATGGATGAGATGGGACTTCTTGTTGGAATAGAAGACCATACACATAATGTTGGTACACATGACAGATGCGGAACTACTGTTGAGCCTATGGTTAAGCCACAGTGGTTTGTTGCCATGCAGGAATTAGCTAAGCCAGCTATTGAAGCTATAAAGAAGGAAGAGTTGAAGTTCGTTCCTAAGAACTATGATAAGACATATCTTCACTGGCTTAACAATATTAAGGATTGGTGCATCTCCCGTCAGCTATGGTGGGGCCACAGAATTCCTGCATATTATTGTGAGAAATGTGGTGAGATGGTTGTAGCACCTAGCAGCGAAGCACCTACAACCTGTCCAAAATGTGGACATGACCACATGGTGCAAGATGAGGATACACTTGATACATGGTTCTCTTCTGCATTATGGCCTTTCTCAACTCTTGGTTGGCCAGAGAAGACTGAAGAGATGGATTATTTCTATCCAACTAATGTACTTGTAACAGGATATGATATTATCTTCTTCTGGGTTGTAAGAATGGTATTCTCAGGATATGCACATACTGGCAAATCCCCATTTGACACAGTCCTAATTCATGGTCTTGTTCGTGATGCTAAGGGACGCAAGATGAGTAAGTCTCTTGGTAATGGAATTGACCCACTTGAGGTTATTGACGAGTATGGTGCTGATGCACTTCGTCTTACACTTATGACAGGTAATGCACCTGGTAATGATATGCGTTTCTATGACGAGAGAGTTCAGAATTCTCGTAACTTCGCTAATAAGATATGGAACGCATCAAGATTTATTATGATGAATCTTGAGGGTGAGACAATAACTAAGCCTGATGATAGTGAGCTTGTTAATGCTGACAAATGGATTCTCTCAGAGTTCAATAATCTCGCCGAGGAAGTTACCTACAACATGGACAAGTTCGAGCTTGGTATTGCTGTATCTAAGATATATGACTTTATCTGGGACCAGTTCTGTGATTATTATATCGAGTTCGTTAAGCCTCGTATATATAACAAGGACAATCCTAAGCTACATGCTAATTCAGCATTATGGACACTTAAGACAGTGCTTTCACAGAGTCTTATTTTGCTCCATCCATTTATGCCATTTATTACAGAAGAGATATATTGTAATCTCATGCCTAAGGAAGAGTCAATAATGCTTGCTTCATGGCCAAAATACAAGGATGAATGGAACTTCGCTGACGCTGAAGAGAAGATTAATCGCGCTAAGGACCTTATTAAGGGTATTAGAAATATCAAAGCAGAGATGGATGTTCCACACAATAAGAAGCCACATGTAATTATTACAAGTGATAGTGACCATGTTCGTAATATTTTCACTGAATTAGAGAATACTTATAAGTCACTAGGTGGTATCAAGTCTGTATCTGTACAGAAGGGAACGGAAGGAATTCCAGAGGATGCAGTATCAGCGGTAATTCCTGATGCAGTTATCTATATTCCATTTGAAGATATTGTTGACCTTGACAAGGAAAGAGAACGTCTTGCAGATGAGAAGAAGCGTCTTGAGGGCGAGCTTAAGAGAGTTAGGGGAATGCTTGCTAATAAGAACTTCATTAGTAAGGCTCCTGAGAAGAAGGTTCAGGAAGAGAAGGATAAGCTAGACAAGTATTCGCAGATGATGGATGACGTATTGAAACGAATCAAGGATTTGGGTTAGCATTTTAGTAAGGGATTATCTATGAGAAGTAACGAAGAGATATTAAGTAAAGTAGACCACACCCTTCTTGGCGTGGATGCTACCTGGGATGATATTAAGGTAATCATCGATGATGGCATCAGATATAAGACCGCATCTGTGTGCATACCAGCTTCTTTTGTTAAGAAGGCATCTGATTATGCCAAGGGTGAGGTTAAGATATGCACTGTAATTGGCTTTCCTAACGGCTATTCTACTACGAAGGTAAAATGCTTTGAGGCAGGTGACGCTGTAGAAAATGGCGCCGATGAGATTGACATGGTAATTAACGTAGGCTGGGCCAAGGAAGGGCGATTCGATGATATCTTAGCTGAGATTAACGAGGTTAAGAAAGCCTGCCAGGGAAAGCTTCTTAAGGTAATTGTTGAGACATGTCTTCTTACAGATGAAGAGATAATAAGAATGTGTCAGGTTATTAATGAATCTGATGCTGATTATATTAAGACTTCTACAGGATTTTCCAAGGAGGGAGCCACATTTGAAGTGGTAGAACTAATGAAGGAGAATATTAGTCCTACGAAATGTATTAAGGCAGCAGGGGGAATATCCAGTCTTGAAGACGCCAACAGGTATCTTGATATTGGTGCTGACAGACTGGGAACATCTAGAATAGTTAGGTTGATTAAGGATTAGGATGGAGGAAGATTATGGATAATATGTTATTTGATGGGGTAGAGATTACAGATGATATATTAATGGAGCTAGCCAAGGAACTACTGCCTAGGTCTTACGCACCATATTCTCATGTTAATGTTGGAGCAGCACTCCTCACAAAAGGAAAAAAGGTGTACTTTGGCTGCAACGTTGAGAACGCATCTTACGGTGCCACCATGTGCGCAGAAAGAGCTGCCATATATACAGCCATTGCGCAGGGAGACAGAGAATTTGAAGCAATTGCAATAACAGGAATTAAGAACGGTGACCTTGGTGAGCCTTTCTATCCATGTGGAATGTGTCTTCAGGTAATGAAGGAATTCTGTGGTGATGACTTTAAGATTATTGTTGAAGAAGGTATGAATAATGTAACTTATACATTGAAGGATTTGTTGCCTAAGGGATTTAGCTTGTAATTAAGGAGGAATACCATGATTGACTTTGAAGAAGAATTAAAGCAATTTGAACCAATTAAGGAAGTTGAAGAAGCAGAGGATGCCATTCATAATACAGATATTACAGACCTTACTGATATCTTAAGAGAAATGGTAGAGAAGAGTGAGAGAAAGTAAAGAATATGAATTGTTATAAATGCGGAACGCTAGTAGACGGAATTGATAAATGTCCTGTATGTGGAGCTGACATGCATGTCTATAGAAGGATTCTTGCCCTGTCAGATTCATATTATAATGCAGGTTTGATGAAGGCTCAGGTTCGTGACCTTTCAGGAGCCATACGAGACCTTAAGATGAGTCTTAAGTGTAATAAATATCATATTGATGCAAGGAATCTCCTTGGACTTATATATTATGAAGTAGGTGAAGCAGTTAAAGCTTTAGCTGAGTGGGTTATAAGTAAGAACCTTAAGCCTGAGGACAACAGGGTTGATATATATCTTGATGAGCTGCAGAATACACCAGGACTACTTGATGGTGTAAGCACTAATATCAAGAAGTATAATCAGGCCCTTGATTATTGTCGTCAGGGTAACAGAGACCTTGCCAGAATTCAGCTTCGTCGTGTTCTAGGACAGAATCCTAAGATGGTTGCGGCACATCAGCTTCTTGCCCTTCTTTGTATACAGGATGGTGAATATGCAGAGGCTCGTAAGGCGCTTAGCGCAGCAAACAAGGTTGATGCAAGAAATACTACAACCCTTCGATATATGATGGAGGTTAAGGAAGGCCTCAAGAGCAGAGAAAGTGAGCGTAAGAAGAAAAAGAAAAGAGATGACATTATCTCATTTACTGATGGTAATGACACAATAATGATGCCTAATAATGGCAACAAATTCACTGACTGGTTTGATAATTCCAGAAACAGCATTATCAACATTGCAATTGGACTTGTAATTGGACTTCTTATCTGCTTCGTGCTTGTAGTACCAACTGTAAGGCAGAATGCCCAGACTGATGCAGCTAATGCATTAGTTGATGCTAATGAAGAGGTTGCTGGAACATCTTCAAGCATTTCTTCTCTGAAGAATCAGGTTAAGACCTTGCAGGAGGAATTGGCAAAATATAATGGCAAGGGTGACGTGGCAACAAGCTATGATAATCTGATTGAAGCAAATAATATATACAGGTCTAATATTGACAAGGCAACACAGCTTATGTCAGTTGTTAATCCTGATGTCTTAATGCCTAATGGTAAAGCAATCTATGATGAAGTAATTAAGGTTGTAAATGACAAGATTATGCGAGATAGCTATAACAAGGGTAATAATGCATACAGAAATAAGAAGTATGAAGAGGCTATCACAGAATTTACAACTGTTGTTAATATAGACCCGGCATATCAGTATGGTAATGCCCTGTACTATTTAGCGGACAGCTATGCTAACCTTAATGATATAGCCAACGCTACTAAGTACCATCAGATGCTTGTATCAATGGTTCCTAACAGTAGGTGGGTTAAGCAATCGAAGGATTACCTTACATCTGTTAATGCTTCAATACCTGATCCGCTACCTAATGCGACGACAACTAACAATTATAGTAGCAACACTTATACTAATTCAAATACTAATACTAATAACGCTAATGCTAACAATGAGAATAATGCAGGTGCTAATGCCGAGGCTAATCCTGAGGGTAATGAAGCCGTTGCGCAATAGGTAGGAACATCTTGGGGGATTAAGATGGAGAAGGACTTAAAAATAATGGGACACAACATTATAGAAGGTGATCAGGAATTAATGGAATTCCTGGATCTGTTGAACGAGAGATATTATGCCGTATTTCGTGTGGATTTGGGAAGTGAATCTGTTACACCTGTGAGGTATAATCACTTTCTTGGTAATGAGCCTGATAATATAGGCGCAGAATATGTTGATAATCTAAATGGCTTAAAAGAATATCTAAGCTTCGGTATGAGACCTGAAGAACGCCTGCAATTAGAGGAGGCATTGTTAGTTGACAATCTTAGGTTAGAGTTGTGGGATGGAGGACAGTTTATCCAGACATTTAGATGGTATGATATGTCTGGAGAAAGGTACTTCGACATGAAGGTTGCTGGCATAGGTGCTGCACCTTATGACCAGATTGTAATAGGTATAGTTGATGTTACTGAAAGCAAGTCAATCGAGGTTGAGAACAGAAAGAACAGCAGAATAGTTGAAGCTTTATCGGATGATTATAGCGCAGTATTCTATATTGATGCCAAGACAGAGACGGTGCGCTTGTATCGTGCTGATGAAGATGTGTTGCAGCGATTTGGAGATGTTCTTAAGAAGAACATAAAGTATAGTGATATGGTTAAGATATATATCACTAATAATGCAGTCATTAAGGAAGATGATGAAGCATACAGATATGTAGAATGTAATACCTTGATAGATGATGTGAAGAATAAGGGTATAATTACATTTAACTATACAAGATTATTCAAGGGTGAACGAAGACAATACAGACTGAAGGCAGTTAAGATTGAAGAGGCGGGAGAATTCAAAGGAATCGTACTTGGATTTCGTGATGTGGAAGAGGAGTACAGGAAGGATATTGAAACCCAGGAGCTTCTTCGTGCTGCTTTAGAGGAGGCAAAGCACGCTAGTTCTTCTAAGTCTAATTTCTTATTCAATATGTCTCATGATATTAGGACGCCAATGAATGCTATTCTTGGCTTTGTAGCACTTGCCCAAAATGAGACAGACAATCCGGACAAATTATTAGATTATCTTGATAAAATCGAGAAGTCAGGTCAACATCTTCTTGGTCTTATTAATGATGTCCTGGATATGGCAAGAATTGAAAGCGGCAGGATTGATCTTCATGAAGCGCCATTCGATTTAGAAGAGCAATTCAATGAGACCGTTGACATGTTCGGAATTGATATGGATAAGAAAGGTCTGAAGTTCAAAAGCAATCTTAATATTACAGATAAGATTGTAGATGCAGACAGCTTACGTACTAAGCAGATTATGCTTAACCTTCTTGGTAACGCCCTAAAGTATACAAAGGAAGGGGGAACAGTTACCTTTAAGATTAAGCAAAAGACATCTAACAAGAATGGCTTCGCTATATACCAGATATCTGTAAAGGATACTGGTATTGGCATGAGCAAAGACTTTCAGAAGCATCTGTTTGATTTATTCGAAAGAGAGAATCGTTCTGCTGTTACAGGAGTACAGGGAACGGGTCTTGGTCTTGCAATCACTAAGCGATTAGTTGAGCTTATGAATGGCGAAATAACATGTAATTCTTCTCTTGGCAAGGGGACAGAATTCAAATGTACAATAAGACTTAAGGTTGTTGACGCAGATTATGTTGAAGAGGAAGAGGAGAAGATTGACCTGTCTCTTCTTGAGGGCAAGAAGGTACTTCTTGTAGAGGATAATGACCTTAACAGAGAGATTGCAAGAACAATTCTTGAAGAGGTAGGAATGGTAGTGGAAGAGGCTACAGATGGAACAGTTGCTGTTGATATGTTGGGCAAGAAGAAAAGTAGCGATTATGATGTAGTGCTTATGGACATTCAGATGCCATATATGGATGGTTATAAGGCCACTAGAATCATAAGAAATGCAGAAGTAAGGACAAAGGGTCATGTTCCTATTATTGCTATGACGGCCAATGCCTTCGAAGAGGATAAGGCAAAGGCTTTTGAGGCGGGCATGGATGCCCATATTGCCAAGCCGGTTGACACAAAAGAACTATACAGGGAACTGGTTCGTCTGTCCTAGAAATCTAAGAAAAGAAGGATAGAAATGGGATTATTTGGAAATAAGACAATTTATTTTGTCGATAGTGAGAATGTTAATGAGAAATGGATTGAAGCACTAACAGATATTAAGAAATCAGATGAGATAATAGTATTTTATACAGAAAAAAGCACACATGCATCCTACGAGAATATTAGTAAGATTGCAGACGGTGATGTTAATCTGAACTGGGTAAAATGTTTTACAGGAACTAATGCCTTGGATTTTCAACTTTCTACAGAGCTTGGCTATCGAATCGCCAAGGGAGAGCGTAACACATTTGTCATAATAAGTAATGACAAGGGATATGATGCAATCGTTAATTACTGGGTTGTTAAGGGAATCAAGGTAAGCAGACTTGGGGTTGAGATGGACCCTCCTAAGAAGAACAGACGCACTCGTACTACTAAGACCACAGGGTTAAGAAGTGGCAGAACAAGTAGTGTCACAAGAACAAGTAGTACAAGAGCAGCTGGCGCTAAGGCTAAGGCTGTTAAGAAGGTAGATATTAATAAGGCAGCCAAGGCACAAAAAGATGCTAAGACAACTACCAAGGCTGCTACAAAGACAACATCGAAGACGGCAACAAAGACCACAAAAGAAACAGCTAAGAAGAAGGATAATAAGGATGCTAACAATCAGCTTTCTAAATCCTTATGGAAGAGAAAGCCATCTACTGAGATGGGCTATGTGGAAGGAATAGGAAAAAGCGTCAGTGTTAAGGAGCTTAGCAATTATCACATGGTGCTTACTAATCTCCTAGGTCAGGAGACGGGTACCAAGTATTATCATCAGATAAAGGATGATAAGGCTCTTAGGGATAAGATTGCCAAGACATACATTGCCAACAATGAGCAAAGACTAGATTATCTGGTTAGAATATTTTTATCATATAACAACAAGGGATTTACAGACCTACAGAAGATACTTAATATTGTCAAGGACAGAAAATGTGACTCACTTAATAATTTCTACAAGTTGTTAACGGAGAATTTTAGAGAAGAGAAAGGTAGAACCTACTATAATATTTTCAAGGGAATATATAGTGTTCTAAAGAGCATATAATAGGATGAAGATTGATAGGAAGAGAGTTATAGGGGCGTTTAATGATTATGTGGCTGAATTTGATGAGACAGATGAGATGATTCGTCTTAAGAAATTACACACTGTTAATGTTGCAAGTATTTGCGAAGAGATAGGTAAGTCCTTAGGGCTTGATGATTTCGAGGTTGACTTGTGCTGGTTTATTGGGATGATGCATGATATGGCCAGGTTCATACAGTATTCGGCTTTTGGAACATTTGTAGATGCCAAGTCAGTTGACCATGCAGAGCTTGGATGCCAGCTGTTATTCGAAGAGAAGCTTCTTGATACATTTATTGATTATAATGAAGAAGATAAGATTATTCTTGATTTTATTGAAAATGCTATTAGGTACCATAGCTTATATAAATTGCCTGAAGGCTTAGACGAGACCCAGCGCATGTATTGTAATATTATTCGCGATGCCGACAAGATTGATATATTCAGAGTGGCATGTGAGGAGCCTGTTGAAAGCGTATATTGCTATACAGAAGATGAGCTTCTTAATTCCACAATTTCACCTGAGGTTACGAAGGCCTTCTATGAGCATCATGCCATAAGAAGGGATTTGAGACATACACCTTTAGATTTCAAGGTGGGTTTCTTGGCGCTCTCCTTCGAGCTTGTATATGAGAAGTCGAGACAGATAGCATTAGAGCAGGGTTATCTTCTAAGAATTATTTATGAGAATTACAGAGATAAGACAACAGTTCATCAACTTGAGGAAATGAAAAAAGAGGTTAAGAATAACCTCCTATAATAAACCACCAATGGTACATAGAAGAGATTTTTTTCAGGGTATTTGTTAATGTGCACGAATGCGAGGGAAGGAATCTCTTCTATTGTACCGGTGGGGTTTAGCAAATGTTAGTATTTTTGTTGCGGTTAATTAGTAGTCTTTTGCTGCTTGTTGCCGCGATTTGCTTTGTCCTGCTTCATCTGACCTTGTGGCATCTGTCCGTCAGGAGGAGCCTGCATTTGACCATCAGGAGGGGCTTGCATGCCCTCTCCCGTCTGTGTCTGTCCAGTAGGGGCAGACTGCTTTTGATTTTGCTGCATCTGGCCGCGTCCGCCGCCCTTCATGCCACCACCCATGGTAGCTGTTACATTACTTGTAACTGTGCTGCTAAGTGTAATGTCTTCTGAAGTGTCGCCACAATATACTTTGTATGTCTCGCCTACCTTCATGTTAGGAGCGCTGATTGTTATGCATCCATATGATTTTGTAGGTGTATATTCTGCAACTACTGCACCGCTTGAATCGGTAACCTTGATTGTTCCGCTGTTAGAGCTTGCGTTAACTGTCATAACTGCTTGTGTTGACTTGTCTGATATCGCTTCAACCATTCCGCTTGAGCCGGCAGCTATAAGAGTTCCTCCTGTTATTACACATTCTGAGTTGAAATCCATTGCAGTATTGCCATCATTAGTTGGTCCAGATACGTATGTCTCTCCACCTGAAATGTATAATCCGCCGTTAGAATCAAGTCCATCGCCATCAGCAATTACTGTAAGCTTACCACCTGAGATGTTAAGGGCTGCATTAGAGTCAGTTGCCATTGGGTCGTTACCTGTATTAGAATCAGGAGATGTTGCATTAAGTCCATCATCCTTAGCATTTACAGTTGTCTCTCCACCTGCGATATTAATAATTGTGGCTTCCATACCTTCATTGGAGTTAGCTATATTAACATTTCCACCAACAATATTGATATTGCCATCAGAATGTAAGCCATCCTTGCCAGCGTTAGCAGTAACAACTGCATCCTTAACGCTTATGGTATCATTGCCCTTGATAGCATGCTTGGCACCTGTTGCATTGATTGTTCCGCTCACTAGCTTGACATCATCGTTTCCGACGATTGCGCTTGTCTTGTCACTTGTAACATTAAGTGTACCATTGCCGTTGATTGTAATGTCATCCTTAGAATAGATAGCGCCGTTGACCTCGTCATCGTCGATTGTCTGAGCATCAGCACTAACTGAAATTGAGTTAGTTGTGCCATCTGCTAATGTAATGAACACCTTGTCAGCCTGCTTTACGAACAGGGCAGTTGCCTGTGAGCTTGTAAGTGATACATTGTCGAATACAAGCTGTACCTTGTCAGTGTCACCTACTTCGACTACGATCTGCACGTCCTTGCTAGAACCAGTTAATATATATGTTCCAGCAGCAGTGATTGTAACTGTGTTACCATTTACTGTTGCGCTGCTCGAATCCGAGGTTATGGAAGAATCGGATAGTGTAATCTTCGGTGAAGAAGCGTCATAGCTTGCATCTAAGTCCCTGTTAGAGAACAGGTTGTTTAAGTCAGATGCTTCAACTGTAGTTGAAGTTGTGTTAGTTGTGCTTGAACTATTGTTATTTGTTAGGGAGCATCCTGCTATGGAAAATGTCAGCATAGTTCCAACTGCCAATACAGCAATCCCTTTTTTTAATCTATTATAATTCATTGTTGTTTACCTCCTGTCTTGTTATTGCAATCTCCAAGTTGCCATTCTGGCAGCGGAGGGCATCTACGAATTCCTTTTCCTTAGATGGGTCCTTTAGGGAGATGTTATATATGAGCTTGAACATTGAGCCCATATTAGTTGTCTTAGAGCTTACAAGTGAATGTTCTGTTGTATATTGTTCAAATGTGTCATCAAATACACTGTAGTAATCTAAATCCTCTGGTATAGTAATCTTAAGAGTCTTGTCAATTGCATCTCTTTTCTTACCCATTTCAAATGGAACGTTAGTGAATACCATAAGTGCAATTCCCATTATAAGTGTAAATAGAATTGCGAATCCTAAGTAACCCATTCCTGCAATTAGACCTGAGGCCATTGCCATGAATATTGAGCCTATGTCTCTTGCACTTCCAGGTACTGATCTGAATCTTACAAGACTGAAGGTACCTGCTACTGCAACTCCTGCTCCGATATTGCCATTTACCATCATTATTACGGTACATACAACTGCTGGAAGCATTGCTAAGGTAATAACGAAGCTCTTAGTGTACTTTGTTCTGAAAGCATACATAAATGCTAAGAAAATTCCTATTAATATTGATACGCCTATGCAGATAATGAATCCGCTAACGTCAAGTGTTTCGCTACTCGAATCGAGTACTGATTGAAAAATACTATTAAACATAATTAAATACCCCTTTCATTCCTAAATTATAGTTGTAAGCAAATTGTTTTACTTTGCCATCTCGTGCAAGGATGGTCTTGTAAGCTGTTCCATATTTTGAAAAAGATGTCTTATATATCTTCTCTTCTGAGAGGACCTTAGTCATCCATAGTGGAAGGCCACCAGCTGTCTTAAGCTCCATTAACACATACCCCTCAGGGAGTATAGGGTTGCCATATATTCCAGTATGAAGATTGACATCTGTATCTCTCCATAATACGTTAGAGTCAAATGTTATTCTGAAGTTAGGGTCCTTAGTAGAGTAGTAAGCGTCTCTCTCGTATGAGAGGAGAACTCTTGGTGCAAGGTCCTTGTAATAATCTTTTGCGTACTCAATCTCTCGCTTAACCTGAGAATCTTTGATTTCGTCCTCTTCGTTTTGCTTGAAAATGTTAATTGCCTGGGACTCTGTGGAACTAATTCTTCTCTTATATACAACTTTGTCGTATTTTTTCTTGAGTTCTAGGAAGACCTTTGTATCTTCATTTGCTACACCGTAGCTTCTAAGCCTTAGCTTTTCTTTATATGCTGGCTTATCGATTGACCTTCTAATAAGGAGAAAGTCTGGTGTGTCGAAGTAAAGACTCTGGATTGTGCTATGACCATGTGGGTCTTCCTTCATGTGATTGGCCATTGCCTTTAATATTTTCTGTTGCTGCTCTATTGTGAGCATATATTTTAATTCATATCTTTTGAATGTCATTTGATCCTTCATAATATCAACTCCTTTAACTAGTTGTTTTAGTAACTTGTTTTCCTTTGATGGTTGTAGTATATAATTCGAAACTTAAACGAAACTAAAAAAACCTTAAGTTTTGAAAAATTTTTTTATTTTCTTAAATATTATGTTATTATCACTTATGATGATGTAAGGAGGGCTATAGAGATGAGACTATTACTTGCGGAAGATGAAGAAGAAATGTCTAATGCACTTGTTAAGATTCTTAAATCTAACAACTATTCAGTAGATGCTGTAAATAATGGTAATGATGCATTAGATTATATAGAATCAGATATATATGACGGAGCCATTCTTGACATAATGATGCCGGGAATGAGTGGTGTTGAGGTTCTTAAGGAGGCCAGGGCTGCTGGGATTAAGACGCCAGTGCTTTTACTTACGGCCAAGTCAGAGATTGATGACAGGGTAGAGGGGCTTGATGCAGGGGCTGACGATTATCTAACTAAGCCATTTGCAATGAAGGAATTGTTAGCAAGGGTTCGAGCTCTTACCAGAAGAAGAGAGGAAGTTGTGGATTCTTCTCTTGAATTCGGAAATGTGTCATTAGACAGACTTACATTTCAGGTGACTACACCTAATGGAAGCGCCAAGCTTGGCAATAAGGATTTTCAGATGCTTGAGATGCTCATAACTAATCCTGGACAAATTATTTCTGTTGATCAGTTCATGGATAAGATATGGGGATATGATTCTGAAGCAGAGCTTAATGTTGTGTGGGTATATATATCTAACCTGCGTAAGAAGCTAAAGTCACTAGGGGCTGACATAACAATTAAGGCCCATAGAGGAATTGGATATTCCTTAATTAAGAATGAAGAAAAGTAATTAATATTATAGGAAGAAACTATGGTTAAGAGTTTAAGACGAAGATTCATAGCTATTATAATGATATCTGTTACAGCAGTATTTCTTATAATAATGGGTGTAATCAATATTGTTAACTATTCAAATGTATATACTAACGCCAATGCCAGGATGGATATCCTAGCAGAGAATAACGGTGAATTTCCCAAGGTGGATGAGCAACAAAATGGTGACGCTATGCAAATGCAAAATCCGGCTCCTGAGGAAGAGCCTACAGATAAGCCTGACATGCAACCTTCTATGAAGCCAGATGGCAATAATACCCAGATGAATAAGAACGCTAATCCACAGGATAATTTGGTGGGACAGAAGAGAGATAAGAAGGCTGGATTCTTCGGTATGGGAGTTGGCGGTAGTGGCAACATTAATGAAGAGACTCCCTTTGAATCAAGATATTTCAACATAACACTATCTGACAGTGGCGATTACGTATCAAGCAACCTTGATAATGTGGCAGCCATATCAAGTGACAGTGCCATTAATTACGCCAAGGAGCTATACAGCAAAGGCAGCACAAGTGGTATGTATAATGATTATATGTATCGCAGTATTGATGTAGATGGCGGGAAGATGTATATATTCTTAGATTGTAAGAGGGACTTGTCATCCTTTAGGTCATTCCTTCTAATAAGTATACTTGTAACTGTTGCAGGTGAGATTCTTGTATTCATTCTCTCTGCAATATTATCGAAGATATTTCTTAAGCCTGTCTTCGAAAGTTATGAGAAGCAGAAGCGATTTATTACAGATGCTTCTCACGAGCTTAAGACACCAGTGGCTATTATCAAGGCAAATGTTGAGATAGTTGAGATGGAGGATGGAGAATCCGAGTGGACAAGAAGCATTGATAAGCAGGCTGACAGACTGACTTCTCTTACAGAGAAGATGGTGTTCCTATCCAGAATGGATGAAGGCACTATAGAAAGGGAAATGATTGACTTCAATGCTTCTGAACTATTTGAAGAGATAAGCGAATCCTATGAGCCAATCGCTTCTAAGATGGGCAAGGAATACAACATCAATATCGAGCCTGACATTACAATTAAGGGTGACGAGGAGAACTTATCTCGCATGCTGTCTCTTCTTATAGATAATGCATTTAAGTATTCTAATGATGGTGGAAATGTTGATGTAACATTTCACAGGACTAAGAAGGGCAAGGAGCTAATTGTAAGTAATTCCGTTGATGAGATTGAGGTTGGCAGCCATAACGAGCTCTTCGAAAGGTTCTATAGAATGGATGAGTCGCGTAACTCTAAGACGGGTGGCTTCGGTATAGGCCTATCTGTAGTCCAGGCTATTGCACAGAGCCATAAAGCTAAGATTAGCGCCAGGTCATTAGATACACATAGCATAGAGTTTAGAGTGCTATTCTAGAGTATGCTATAAAGAACCTGTTTGCTCATGGGGAAAATCGCAAACTAGGTTTTTATAGCATACTCTTGCGAAGTAACTATAGGAGGTAAATATGATATATATAGGTAATCACCTGTCGGCGTCGAAGGGGTATATGGCTATGGGTAAGATGGCTACTAAGCTGGGTGGCTCCACCTTTGCTTTTTTTACAAGAAACCCTCGCGGCGGCAAGGCAAAGGACATAGATGAAAACGATGCTAACGCTTTACTAGAATATATGGCTGATAATAATTTCGGTACATTGGTGGCACACGCGCCATATACAATGAATCTGTGTTCAGATAAGGAGAATATCAGGAAGTTCGCCTTAGATATGTTCGTTGATGATTTGAAGAGGATGGAATATACTCCTAATCAGTATTACAATTTTCATCCAGGATCTCATGTTGGCCAGGGAGTTGAAGAAGGAAGTGCATTTATCATAGAAGCACTTAATAAGGCGCTGCCTGAGGCTAAGACAACCACTGTTCTTCTTGAAACTATGGCAGGAAAAGGAAGTGAAATAGGCAGGACATTTGAAGAGCTTCGATATATTATAGACAGAGTAGAACTCTCAGACAGGCTGGGAGTGTGCTTCGATACATGTCACACCTGGGATGCAGGCTACGACCTTACCAATAATCTTGATGGAGTGCTAGATGAATTTGATAAGGTAATTGGAATTGACAGACTTAAAGCAATTCATCTTAATGACAGTATGAATGAGCTTGGCGCTCACAAGGACCGACACGCTAAGCTAGGCGAAGGACATATTGGAATTGATACATTATCTAATGTTATTAGGCATCCACTACTGCAGGACAAACCATTTATCTTAGAGACACCTAATGATGACGCAGGTTATGCTAAGGAAATTGCACTAGTTAAGGATATTGCCAGTTAAAGAAAAGGAGAAATAGTATGCAAGACACAAAAGCAAAGGGAACTAACAAGAAAGCTTCTTCTGAAAAGAAGGGTCTTGAGAGGTTGCAAAGCCCAGATGATTTAGACCAATATCTTCGTATGACCACACCTGGAATCTGGGTATCAATCATAGCTTGTGTTGCAATTCTTTTGGGAATCATAGCATGGGCCGTGTTTGGTTCTGTGTCAGACCATATAACTAAGAAAGGAGCCGCAGGAGTAGATGGAATTGTCTGCTTTGTGGACACTGATACGGCTCTTCGAATTAAGCCAGGAGATTTTGCCTATGTAGATGGGAATCCTGAAACTGTATTATATGTTGAAGAATGGGCAATTGACGTGGACAATTATAAGAGAGAAGGCTTGACGGATCTCGAGATACGTCAGTTGGCAGGAGATGTGAAGATGGTACATCCAGTTATCATCTCTGACTCACAGCATTATGACCTCAAGAAAAGCGTAGAGGTAACTATTACGGTTGATCAAAAAACACCGCTATCTATGATTTTTGGTAAAAAATAGGGGGAGCATTATGTTATTTAGCAGAAAAAAAGTACCGCAGATAATGCAAATGGACGCGGTGGAATGTGGCGCAGCATCCCTTGCAATGATATTAGCCTATTATGAGAGATGGGAGCCCCTTGACAAACTCCGTGAAGCTTGTGGTGTAGGTCGTGACGGAACAAGCGCGGAAGCTGTACTAGAGGCGGCTGAAGAATATGGTTTGAAGGCTGAGAAATATACCTTAAGTCTTGACGAACTTAAGGAGAAAAAGCCATACCCATGTATTATACAATGGAATGCCAATCACTTTGTTGTACTTACGGGTATAAGAGGAAAGCATGTTTATGTAAATGACCCGGGTAAAGGAAGTATCAGTTATCCTATACAAGTACTTGAGAGGTGCTTTAGAGGTATTACTCTTACTTTTTCACCTACTGAGAAATTCGAAAAGGGCGGAAATAAACCTAGTCCGTTTCGCTTTGTTATAAAGAGACTGCAGGGCTTGCAATCTGCACTGGCTATTGTTTTGGCAACAGCAGCGTTAGCATCTATCGCCACAGTTCTTTTTACCACTGCAGGAAAGGCAGTTGTTGATTATTATATTACCGGTAATGAGACATCGTCTCCCACGGGGTTTGTTATAGCCTTATCTGGTTTGTGTGTAATCTATGGAGTAATGCAGATCATAAGGTCGATTTACATGGTGCGCGTACAGGGTCGTTCAGCAGTTGTTGATTCCTCCAGGTTTGTTCAGCATCTACTACACCTTCCAATGACTTATTATTCCGGAAGGTCTGTGGGAGACTTGCAGATGAGAACGACGGAGAATCAGATGGTAGTAACAACCTTGATGACTCAGGTGGCACCAGCAGCAATCAATATTGTTATGCTGGTTCTGTATGTAATTGTTATGTCTTATTATAGTTTATTCCTCACTTTACTTGGCGTGTCTACAGTTGCCCTTAATATAATTGTGGCAAGGCTGGTTTCCAAAAAAAGAGTGGATATTACAAGAACAATTACCATTGGATATGGAAAGCTTAACTCCACTTCTCTAGCAGGAATTGATATGATTGAGACTTTAAAGTCAGCAGGTGCGGAAAATGCTTATTACAGGAAATGGGCAAGTATCCATGCCAATGTTACAGCAGGTGATGTGACGCTATGCTGGCTCAATGAAACTATGGCGTTTATACCTTCATTACTGACGGAGATTACTAACATAACAGTTTTCGGCTTTGGAGTAAAGTTGATTATAGACGGTCAGTTTACACCAGGTACATTACTTGCCTTTACAGGTCTTCTCACAGCATTTACAAAACCAGTAAATGAAATGATTACTATGGGACAGACCATTCAGGAAATGCAGGTTCAGATGGAACGTGTAGAGGATGTAATGAGTAATCCTGTAGATGTTGAGGAAAATACGAAGGATTTAACTGATGAAGAGTGGGAGAATCTAGATAAGCTAAAGGGAGATATTGAGTTTAAGGATATTACATTTGGCTATTCAACTAAGGGAAAACCATTGATTAAGAATATGAGTATTCATATAGAGCCGGGAAGCAAGGTTGCTTTAGTTGGAGCCAGTGGTAGTGGTAAATCGACTCTTGGAAAGCTGCTTTCTGGCTTGTATAAGCCTTGGTCAGGAGAGGTTTTGCTGGATGGGAAAAAACTATCGGATATTCCAAAACAACAGTTAAAGAGCTCCTTAGCTATCGTTGACCAGGACATTATGGTTTTTGATGACCCTATTTCTGACAATATTCGTTTCTGGGATACCACTATTGAGGAGGCAGAGGTAGTTAGAGCGTGTCAGGATGCAAGAATTCATGATGAGATAGCTTCCAGAAAGGGTGGATATGCATCCGTTCTACAGCCAGGAGGTAAGAACTATTCTGGTGGACAGCTTCAGCGTATGGAGATAGCAAGAGCGCTGGCTATTGAGCCTTCTATACTTGTTCTTGATGAAGCAACTAGTGCATTAGACGCTGAAACTGAGGACGAGGTTATGAATAATGTGAGAAAACGAGGTATTACTACTGTTGTTGTGGCTCATCGACTAAGTACGATTCGAGATGCTGATAAGATTTACGTTCTTAAGGCAGGAGATATCGTAGAAGAAGGTACACATGAAGAGCTTATGGAATTAGATGGTATGTATTCTCGATTAGTAAAGAGTGAGTAAAAGAGTATGAAAGATATTAGCTTACAGATGAAAAATAGAGATCAACTGAATCGTGAGAGCCTTAGAAGTGGCTACGAAAAGCTGGCTGCAAGTGTTGGTGATGATAGTATACTTCGTCTCTTCGGAGCAGATGATTTAGAGATGGCAGATGGTGCCGTAAGAGCCTGCCTGCGTTATAGTCAGGGCACCCCTGGGGTTGTTCCTGATGGTGTTACGGATTTAGAAGAGCGTATTGAATATATGTGCCGCCCTTCAGGTGTTATGCATCGAACTGTAAGGCTTGAAAAAGGATGGTACAAGGATGCATTTGGAGCTTATTTAGGAAAGCTTAAAAATGGCGAGGTTGTGGCCTTACTGCCAAGGTATTCTGGGGGATATCACTATAAAGATCCTTTAACTGGTGAGAATGTTAAAATTAACAAAAAAACGGAAGGGTATTTAGAGGAGAAGGCTGAATTATTCTATCCTGTTCTTCCCGCCCGTTCCTTAGAAGTAAAAGAATTTGTACAGTTCTTGTTCAAGTCATTAGATAAAGGGGACTTTATTAAGGTATTTCTTTCGGCGCTAATTTCTGCATTGGTGGGATTATTACCTGCTGTTGCATCATCATGGGCATATGGCGAGGTGGCTCCTTCCGGTCAGACTAGTCTTATATTGCCTATAGCAGGATTGCTATTAGGTGTAGCTGTGGGAACATTGCTATTTAAAATGAATCAGAACTTAGTCATGAACAGGATTGCCATCAAAATGGGAAATTTTGCTGAGGCTGCTGTTTTCGCAAGAGTGATGCTTCTTCCAACATCATTTTTTAAAGATTACAGTCCGGGAAATCTGGCTACGCGTATTAATAATATATGGCGTATGATAGATTCTATGGTTAAAGGTATATTAGGCGGTGGACTTACATTGGTTCTTAGTGTTGTATATTTTTATCAGATTGTATATTATGCATCTTCGCTACTACCTATAGCCATAGGAATCATCTTAGCTCAGGTTCTTGTTATTGTTCTTATATTACGTGAATTGATGAAAAGAGAGGTTGAGGTAGTTGAAGCTAATACTAAAGCTTCTGGAACAATAGCTACTCTATTAGGTGGTATTCAGAAGATAAAGTTAGCAGGTGCTGAGGACCGTGCCTTTTCAAAGTGGGCAAGCAGATTCTCAGAATATGCCAGGGCTGCATTTAATCGCCCTAAGTATCTCTACTGCATGGATGCCTTCGTGGTACTAATCGGAATGATAGGAACTGTATATATTTATATTAGTGCTATGGACACAGGATATTCTACCGCGAACTTTATGGCATTTAATACAGCTTTTGGTCAGATAAATGCATCCATTGTTTTGTTTTTGACCTATATAGCATCTATGGTGAGATCGTATCCTAAGTTTGGACATTTGGCGCCAATTCTTAATGCTGCTCCTGAATGTGACGATGAGAAACCATCAGTGGAAAGCGTGGATGGAAGTGTTAATGTAAATGGTTTATCCTTCCGTTATAGCGAGGAGACGCCATGGGTTATTAATAACATTTCATTTAATATCAAGCCAGGGGAATATGTAGCTATAGTTGGAAAGTCGGGCTGTGGCAAGAGTACATTAATGAGGCTGCTCCTTGGATTTGAGAAACCAAGCGCAGGCAATATAATGTTCGGTGAGTATGATATATCTTCTGTTAATCTTCGTTCTATTCGTCAGAATGGAATCAGCATGGTTATGCAGGATGCGAAATTATTAAAGGGAGATATCTTCGAGAACATTACTCTGGCAAATCCTAATGCAACCTTAGAGGAGGCATGGGAAGCCGCAGAAATTGCTGGAATTGCAGATGATATTAGAGCAATGCCTATGGGTATGGAGACATTGGTGTCTGAACGCGGAGGCGGTGTATCAGGTGGCCAGAGACAACGTCTTATAATTGCAAGAGCAGTATGCAGTAAGCGTAAGATTATGATTCTTGATGAGGCTACAAGTGCCTTAGACAATATTACACAGCAGGCAGTTGCTGATTCTTTAGATAAGTTGAATTGCACCAGAATTGCTATTGCCCATCGTCTCTCTACAGTACAAAACTGCGACAGAATATTGGTATTAGATGAGGGAAGAATCTGCGAAGAAGGAACATATGAAGAGCTTATAGAAAAAGATGGCGTTTTCGCAGAGCTTGTAAAAAAACAGCGATTAGATGTGTAATAGGTTTTTAGATGCCATAAAAAATGTAATGTATTAAATGATGAAAGGAGTAGACAGGGGAGATATGAGAAATAATATTAAAGCAGAGTTGGTGGTTTTAGGAAAGATTTTTACATCTGAGGAGAACAATCTTGCAGAAGCTCTTGCCATAAAGGATGGAAAGTACATCTATGTAGGCGACAGGAACGGAGTTAAGGAGTTAATAGATGATGGTAAGACGCAGGTGATTGATTATACTAATAAAGGTATGGTAATGCCATCCTGTGGTAATGCTCATGCTCATTACCTTATGGGATATGCCATGCTTTCTGTAGGAGCATTTATTGAGGCTGATGATACTCCAGAGAAGTTTCTTAATGAAATCCTGCCTGCGGCAGTTAAGAAGGCCAAAGATAATGGCACCAAGACTGTATTTGGATTCGGATGGGAGTATATGAGATTCCTTGAGAATATGCCGACTCGCCAACAGATTGATGCTGTATGTCCTGATATGCCAGTTTATTTTGCAGACGAGGAAGGACATAAGGGACTTGCTAATACCATGTGTCTTGTTAAGGCTGGTATTATGACAGAAGATGGAACTGTGCTTAAGAGCGAAGTAAGGGGAGGCGAAATCGTAATGGGAGATGATGGTACGCCAACAGGTCTGCTCAAAGAGCAAGCTGGTACTTATGTGCGTTCCTTTTTGGATAATGACAACCTTGTTCCTGTAGATGTAGCAAAATCCAACATGTATGCAATTCAACAACAGTTATTATCTGAAGGATATACTATGTATATGGATGGATGGTCTTCTTACTTCAATGACGACCGTTTCTATAGGGCGGCTCAGGAAGTAGATAAGGCTGGCGATTTACATTTTATATTAGGAATGAGTCATGAGATAGAGAGCTGGATGGATGTAGATAAATCCATAGATGAGGCAATTGCTGTTAAGAAATATGCTTCTAAGCATATCGTACCAGGATGGGTTAAGCTCTTTATTGACGGAACAGTAGAAGGTACCACTGGCTTTGTAGAACCATTATATCCTGATGGACATCAGGGGCTTATTAACTGGACAGAAGAAGAAGTTACTAACATAACTAAGAAGGCTAATGAAAATGGCCTTTCTATGCACATACATACAATGGGCAATATGGCTGTTAATCGTGCTGTAAGCGGATATGCCAATGGTGGCAAGGATGAAATGCGTAACACTTTAGTCCATGTTTATGGAGTGATACCCTCTGATTATCAGCGTATGGCTGAGCGTAATATGTGTGTTGTGGCAGGAACAGTATGGCATAGTGCATCTGATGAATTAGTTGAAGAACTGAAGGTGACGGTTCCAGAAGGAATGGCTGATAAGTCATATCCTATGAAGTCGTTCTTTGATAATGGTATTAATACAACTTCCCATACTGACTATCCGGCAACAAGTGGTGGTCCTGATGACCCATTTGGACTGATGGAGATTGCGGTTACAGGAATGAATCATACTATGCCAGGAAAGCCTTGGTGGCCAGAGGAGCTATTAACCCGTGTGCAGATGTTAAGAGCGCTGACTATTAATTGTGCAAGGCAAATGTTTATTGAAGAGGAGAGGGGAAGCATCAAAGAAGGCAAATACGCTGATTTTCTATTAATTGATAAGGATGTTCTTACCTGTCCATCTGACAAGATTCATGAGACCAAAGTTAATGCAACATATTTTGAAGGTGATAAGGTATATTAAAAACCAAGGAGGATAATAGTAATGAAATTCTTAAATGGAGCAAAAAGTAAAATAGCTATTGTTATAGCGGTAGTAATGATGGTATCATTATGTGCCTGTTCTACAAAGCAATCAGAGGCTGATAGAGAGACAATTTATCAGGTTGCGTTGTTGCAGTCATTAACACAAGGATACTATGATGGCATTATTAAGACAAGTGAACTCAAGAAGCATGGAGATATAGGTATCGGAACATTTGAGGGTGTTAACGGTGAGATGATTGTGCTTGATGGAAAGGTATATCAGGCCCTTGGTGATGGCTCTGTTAAAGAGGCAAGTGATGAGGAGACCATACCATTTTCTAATGTTACCTTCTTTGATAAGGACGGAACGGAAGAACTCTCTGAAATCAATGATATAAATGCTTTAAAGGGAAAGCTAAATGATATAGTTGAAAAGAATGGAAAGAACATGTTCTATTTCGTGAAAATAAAAGGTACATTCAATCAGATGAATGTTCGTAGCGAATTGAAGCAGGAGAAACCTTATAGGACACTTGATGAGGCACTTAAGACAGACCAGAGAGAATTTACTTATGACAATATAAATGGTACAGTTGTTGCATTGTATTGTCCTGATTATATGGGTGGACTAAATACTCCAGGTTGGCATTTCCATTTTATATCTGATGATAAGACTAAGGGTGGTCATATTCTTGAGCTAAGATTTGATAAAGCAACTGTAGAATATGATACAACTCCTGGATTTGAAATGATTCTAACTAATAATTCTGACTTCCAAAAGATGGAATTATCTAAGGACGTTAGCGCTGCAATTAAGAAAGTAGAGACGAACGAATAGAAAGATAGCCAAAATGCGACAAAAACCAGGTGAAAACTCTTGACAAGCCCAATGTGACTAGAGTATAATGGTCAGGCTGACATTGTGAGAAAGTGGCATTTCACTAGCCCCGAAATGCTCTTTTTACAAATAAATAGCAGGAAGTTTATTTTTGGACATTTGGTAGATGGACTGCTAACCTTGTTTTATTATTAAGGAGGAAATAATGATGAAGACTTATATGCCTAATCCAACACAAGTTGAGAGAAAATGGTATGTAGTAGACGCAGAAGGTCAGACACTTGGTCGTCTGTGTTCTGAGATTGCCAATGTATTAAGAGGTAAGAATAAGCCTATATATACACCTCATGCAGACTGTGGCGATTATGTAATCGTTGTAAATGCAGAGAAGATTAAGGTTACTGGTAAGAAGCTTGACCAGAAGATTTACTATCACCATTCAGAGTATGTTGGTGGTATGAAGGAGACTAACCTTAAGACAATGCTTGAGAAGCATCCAGAGAGAGTTATCGAGCATGCAGTTAAGGGAATGCTTCCTAAGGGACCTCTTGGTAGATCAATGTATAAGAAGTTATTCGTATATGCAGGTCCTGAGCACAATCATCAGGCTCAGCAACCAGAGAGTTTAACATTTTAATTAGGAGGTAAGTAAATTGGCTAAGAAGAATGATAATAAATATTACGGAACTGGAAGAAGAAAGTCATCTGTTGCCAGAGTATATCTTGTACCAGGTTCTGGTAAGATTACAATTAACAAAAGAGATATTGACGAGTACCTTGGTCTTGAGACACTTAAGGTAGTTGTTAGACAGCCACTTGTTGCTACTGATACACTTGATAAGTATGATGTACTTGTTAATGTTAAGGGTGGCGGATACACAGGACAGGCTGGTGCTATCAGACATGGTATTGCAAGAGCTTTGAGGTTGATGCTGACTTTAGACCAACACTTAAGGCAGCTGGTTACTTAACAAGAGATCCTCGTATGAAGGAAAGAAAGAAGTACGGCTTAAAGAGCGCGCGTCGTGCACCACAGTTCTCAAAGAGATAATTACGATTTATATCGAAGAGATTACAATCCCTCGCAATTTTGCGAGGGATTTTTGTTGGGGTGCTGCCTTTTGAGTGTGGGATGGGGTGGTGCCGTAATCTACGAAACTGTAGAATTCTACAATTTTGTAGATTGAGAAAACATAATGTGATAAAATGTAATTGGCAAAAGTGTAGAATTCTACAATTTAGGAGATTATATGATAAAGCGAGATAGATATCTAAATCAGTTGATTAATGCTAAAAATAATGGATTTCCGAAGGTGATAACAGGTGTGAGAAGATGTGGGAAATCATTTCTTCTTAAAGAAATCTATAGAGAATACTTGCTATCGGAGAATATTCCGGAGAGCAGGATAATTATCTTGGAATTGGATGATGATAAAAATAGTAAGTATCGTGACCCTTTAGAACTAGGAGTTTATATAAGGGAAAAATGCAAAGAAAAAGATAATTACTATATTTTTATAGATGAAATACAGAAGGTATATTCTATAATAAATCCTAATTTCACTGGCGGTAAACATGTTTTAGCGGATGCTAATGATACTGAAGTAATATCATTCGTTGATGTTGTTCTTGGGCTATCGAGAGAAAAGAATATAGATTTATATGTGACTGGATCAAATTCTAAAATGCTATCTTCAGATATAATTACTGAATTTAGAGATAAGGCAACAAACATAAAACTTTCTCCGCTCTCATTTGAAGAATACTATGGGTATGTCGGAGGTTCTGCAACAGAAGCATTATATTCATATATGCAATACGGTGGAATGCCATTGGCTGTACTAAAAAGTGACGAAGAGCGAAAAGACTATCTAAAGAGATTATTCACTACAACATATTTTGCTGATATTGTAGAAAGGAATCAGTTGAAAAGGGGAGAAGCGTTAGATGAATTATGTAATATTATTAGTTCTTCAACAGGTTCACTACTTAATTCAGAAAAAATAGCTAATACGTTTGAAAGTGTCAGACATGAAAATATTGACAAGCAGACAGTAGAAAACTATATTGGTTACTTTAAAGATGCTTTTCTTTTGCGTGAGGCTAAACGCTATGATTTAAAGGGACGAAAAGAAATTGGTGCACTCAGAAAATATTATTTTATTGACACTGGATTGCGGAATGCCCGTTTAAATTTTGCCTTTCCTGATGAAGGACAAATGCTTGAAAACATTGTCTATAACGAACTTTGTTATAATGGATATTCTGTTAATGTTGGGGCGTTTGATACTGTAGAAAAAGATAAAAATGGGAAATCGATTCGTAAGAATAATGAGGTTGATTTCTATGCGACTAAAGGTCTGAAATCTCTTTATATCCAGGTTACTGCCGATATTTCTAACGCGGATACACGCGAAAGAGAAATACGCCCTTATTTTAAGTTGAATGATCAGATACAAAAGATAGTCGTTGTAAATAGACCGATTGGCGAAACACTGGATGAGAACGGTTTTTCTATTATAGGAATTACAGATTTTTTGTTGAAATATATATAGTTTAGTATTGAGCGAGGTGATTTTATATATGAAGGGTACAGACATAGTAAAGGAGATAGAGCGATATCTTCAAGATAATGTATACAATTATGCTGTTTTAATTGACGGTGAATGGGGTAGCGGGAAAACATATTTTGTAAAAAATGAATTGAAGACAGCAATCGAACAAGCGAGAGTGGGAGGAAACCAGCGGAAAGTTATGTATGTATCACTTTACGGCTGCCAATCTATAGAGGATGTGCAAAAAAACTTAGTGTGGGAATTTGCCAGTAAGATAAACAAAGCAAAAAAAGGCGAGGAAAAACATGGTGGAGAAAAGGAAGAAAACGAAGATGGTATATATACCAATATGGTGCTTTATTCGGCTGCTTCAAGCACAAAGAAAATTTTGGGTGGACTTGCAAAAAGGGTTTTTCCAGAAGAGTCCTTGTTTGATGTTGCATTAGATTGGATTAGAACAAGATCATATGTTTTTATTTTCGATGATCTGGAAAGGTGTAATTGCAATCTAAACGAAGTCTTTGGTTTCATAAATGGCATGGTGGAACACGATGGAGCCAAAGTAATTATAGTTGCAAACGAAAAAGAAATATCAACAGAAATTGTTCCAGAGAGAATTGAACAGCAATATATGGTGGCGCTTAATGAGGGGGTTCTTTGGCCAGCATATAAAGAAAAAAATCAGTTTAAGTATTGGTTAGATCAAAGGCAACAGAATTCAAATAAAAAACTAACTCTAAGTGAGTTGGAATACCGTCGCAACGAGCTTTTTCCTACGCCAGAATCGAATGAAGATTATAAAAAGATTAGAGAAAAGCTAATAGGGGTTACGCTGAGGTACGATGCAGACTACATGCATATTATTGACGCACTGATTGACAAAACAGGTTACAGGGAAGATGTTAAGAATATTATAAGACGAAATACTGCATTTATAAGACATAGGATGGATGATTTACCGCATCATAATCTGCGGACAATTCAATTTTTCTTGTCAAAAGTCAACTTTTTGATAGTAAAGCTGAATACTCTATCAATTGATCCAGAGTATAAGGAAAAGATAGAGGATTATGTTGTGAAGGAATGCTTTGATTTTGCCGCGAAATATAAAAGCAACTACATTGCGCCGAAAGATGATGTTGTTTTTTTGTCATCCTCAAGCAGTAAGCCATTAGCTCTGTCGATAAAAGCATATGTTGAGAGTGGGGAGTATGATTCTGAAAGTTTTATCAATGAAATAAGCGGAATAAAAGATTTTTATATGGCTCATATTGATACGGACGATCCCTACAGTAAACTGTATAATAATTACTATTATTTAACTCAGAACGCATGCGAGGATTATTTGGAAGAAATGATCGCAAAACTGGAAAGGGATGGATATCCCATATCTATATATGTCAAGATTCTAAGCTTAATGTCAAGTTTAGAAGAAATAGGTTTTGAAGAATCATTTTCTCAACGTGTTCTTTCTGCTATGATTAAGAACCTTAAGGATTGTAATTATACGGGTGAGATAACCATTGATAGGTTTTATTTTAACGAAGAAAATATATACAAGAAAGCCGTTTCTTTTGCAACAAAGATAAATGAAGAGATTAAGCTTCATAATGCAAAATATAAACGCGCTAGTTTACGTGATATATTGTTACTTGATACATGGGTTGATGGTTTGAACGCCTATGTCAAATCAGGGAACGAACGTTATATAGAGGATCAGGTCATTTTTTCATTGGCTGAACCAACAGATTGGATTAATGCTATAACGAAAAGCACCTCGGCAGATATACATGATTTTCGTAGTTGGATGTGGTCCGTGTACCCGCATGATTTAAAGCGAGCTAGTTTTGAAGCCGATTGGAATACTATGAAAATGATTCATGATGGTATACAGGCAAAGGAAGAGAACGACCTAATAAAACGTAAAGCATTAGAATTAGTCGTTTGGCAGATTGAAGAAACTTATAAGAATAATACTGGTGAAGAATATAAAACCTCAGGAATGTAATTAACGACAAAATTAATGGATGTTTCATTTGCTTATTGTAAGTCTGCAAAGCTACCACCAGTCGTGTACCACGATTCTCAAAACATTATTTTTCTTTCTCAAAAAGATAATAAGACAAATTATTCCCTCATAGTTTTGCGAGGGATTTTTTGTATGAAGTATAGCCTTTTGAGTGTGGGATGGGGTGGTGCAAAAGCATTCTCATACTTTGGTGCTTCTTCGCTAAGTATATGTAAGTAATTGAGGTAACATAGTCTGCAATATGAGGACAGGGACCGGGGGTCGATCTGCCATCCCGGCAGCGAACCCCTATTTCCAGCATCCGTGCTGGAAATTTCCCTCACTGAATCAATTACTAATATATCCTAAGCTCGAAGCAATACGCATGAGGACATATAGGCGCCACGCCTCCTCAGTTAATTGCACTTTAATACATAAAATGTCTGATTTAAAAATGTTTTAAGAGTTTAATTCTATAAATAATTCTAGATACTTGGTTAAAAGAGCTAGTGTATTTTCATCATTATTATTAAGAATATCAACTATTCCATCCGGCAGTTTAGAAAGTGCTGGGTTTTCTTTGTTGCCAAAAATCAAATAATCAAAGCTACAATGGAATGTTTCACAAAAACGTATAAGTTGTTTAAGAGAAAAAGATGAAGTAGAGTTTTCAACATGACTTATATGTTTTGGAGTGACATTTAACATTTCTGCTAATTGTTCTTGAGTCAAATTATTAGACCGTCTTATAATAGCAATTCTTGTACCTATTTTTGAGTATTCTGTTTCTGTCATTATAATTCCTCCAATGTTAAGTGAATAGGTAGACCTAAAAGGTTAGATAATATTTAGTTTAAGGCTGTTTTACAACCAAAAGAACTATCTTAAAGGTCTATTGAACTATATAAATAAACCTAAAAAGTTTAATTTTGTTTCAAAAAGTGATATATTAAATGGAGAAATATGATGGAGGATTGATGAATGGGAAATCTGTTTGATAAAGTACAAGCGATTCTGAAGAAAGATAGTCGTTTTTTGTCCGAGGACGGTGAAATTCTAAGAAATGCAGTATATAATGCAACCATGAAGATGGATGCTGATTTAATAAAGGCGCTATACAACGATATAGAAACTAGAGATCGCTTCTTTACTGATGTAGAAGGAATAGCTGTGTTTGATAAAGTGGGATTCAGTTGGTTAATTAATAATAAAGAGTTTCTACCTAGTTCGTATACGCGCTATAAAAATAAGATTGGACTTGTAAATGAAAAAGAGGAATATATATCTTCTTCGAAAAATGTAGAACTCGTATTTCCATACAAAGATTGTGTGCTTGAGGGAGGCCAGACGAAGGATGAAAAAAAACGAGAGGAAATCTTTTGGAATAAAATACTAGCACCAAATGATGTAGATAGGTTGCTTTGTCCTAAAGTAATGGTTAATGCATCTAGGTTTGATGCCGAGGAAGAAAAGACTGTAAATGAATTCAGTGATGATAGTATTTTTGTAAAGGGGAATAATCTTCTTGTAATTACATCTTTACTAAAAAAATATGAGGGTAAAATCAAATTGATTTATATTGATCCGCCATATAATACTGAGTCTGATACATTTTCGTATAATGACAAATTTAGTAGAAGTTCGTGGCTGACATTTATGAAGAATAGACTTGAAATAGCAAAAAGGCTTCTTTCACCTGAGGGGGCAATATATGTTCAGTTAGATTATCACCAAGTGCATTATGCTAAGGTGTTAATGGATGAAGTGTTTGGTGAAGAAAACTTCCAGCGAGAAATTATATGGAGAATAGGATGGATATCAGGTTACAAGTCTGCAGATAATAATTGGATTAGGAATCACGATACGATACTTTTTTATTCAAAAAATAATAATAGTCTTACCTTTAAAAAGAGTTACATCCCTAGGGAAGAGTTTAAAAAGATAGCTACTAGCGATGCAGAAAGATATCCTATAGAGGATGTTTGGAATGGCAACGAATATGATGATTTGAATAGTATAGCTATAGTATCGTATTCTGGAGAAACTGTTTCAAAAATGTTGAATCCCGATGACGAAGTTAAAGGGCAAAAATCTGAAAAATTGATTGAACGCATTATCAAAGCACATACTGATGAGGGAGATTATGTTCTAGACTTTTTTGGAGGGACTGGAAGTTCAGCTGCAGCTGCACTAAAAACAAAAAGAAAATTTATCATTTGTGAACAGTTAGAAAGTCATATTGATATAGCGTTGAGGAGGTTGAGAAAAGTACTGGAAGGAGAACAAAGCGGTATATCCAAGAAAAACAATTGGAAAGGCGGAGGGTCCTTTGTATATTGTGAGTTGGCCGAATTGAATCAAAAGTATATCAACCAGATTCATGACGCTAAGGATGAGAAGTCGTTACTAGCAATATGGGCTGAGATAAAGAAAACAGGCTTTATTAGTTGCTATGTAAATCCCAAGGATATCGACGTGAATGCATCAGATTTTAGTGAACTGTCGCTTAGAGATAAGAAACGTCTTTTTTTAGAGTTGCTTGACTTAAATCAGTTGTATGTAAATTACTGCGATATTGACGATGATACCTTCGAAATAAGTGAAGATGATAAAGCATTTACTAAAAGCTTTTATGGAGATAATTGATTATGGCATTTTTATATGAAAAAATTGATGTGTTAAGAGAGGCTGGCCATTCTGTGGAAGTTCCTAATATTATTAAAGATAACATCAACAAGAATTTTGAATTAAGACCATATCAGGAATTAGCATTTGAAAACTTCATAATGTATTTTGGCAACGAAAAATTGCGACAAAGGCCTACGCAGGTATTATTTCATATGGCAACGGGAAGTGGAAAGACACTTATAATGGCTGGTCTAATATTGTATTTATATAATCAAGGCTATAGGAATTTTTTGTTTTTTGTCAATCTCTCAAATATTGTTCAGAAAACAAAAGAGAATTTTCTAAACACTCGTTCAAGTAAGTATTTGTTTAATGAAGAGGTTGTCATAGACCTGCAACGCGTTCCTATAAAAGAGGTTAGCAATTTTCAGGATTCAGATCCAGATGCTATAAATATTTGCTTTTCAACAACTCAAGCGTTGCATTATGACATGATGTTTCCAAAGGAAGATAGCATGACCTTTGATGATTTTGCAGAACAAAGAATTGTATTAATATCTGATGAGGCTCATCATCTTAATGCTGATACTAAGAGGATGACAGCTGTTGAGGAAGAAAGTTATTATAGTTGGGAGTCAACGGTTAAAAGGATTCTTGAAATGAATGTTGATAATGTGTTGCTAGAGTTTACGGCAACTTGTGACCTTGAGAATGTGTCGATAAAGGCGGCATATGAGAATAAGATTGTTTGCGATTACCCTCTATATAAGTTCAGAGAAGATGGGTTTTCTAAAGAAATTAAGACGCTTCGTTCGGATTTAGAAGTAAATGATCGAGCATTACAAGCACTTATTCTTAGTCAGTATCGTTATAAAGTATTTCAAGATAACCATTTGAATATAAAACCTGTTGTTTTTTTTCAATCAAGGTTTGTGAGGGATAATGCGTCTAATATGGAATCCATTATAGAAATGGTTCATAATCTGAATGGTTCAGATATAACGAGAATATATGAAGAAACAACAAGTGAAACATTGAAAGAAGCACAAGCTTATTTTAAGAAAAATGATATTACTCCGGAGATGCTAGCATACGAATTAAGAGATGACTTTTCCGAGGGGCATTGCATATCAGCAAATAGCAATAGTGATGTAGAGAACAAACAAATACTTTTAAATTCACTTGAGGATAGTACGAATCCCTATAGAGCAGTATTTGCTGTTGATAAGTTAAATGAAGGCTGGGATGTGTTGAATCTTTTTGATATAGTACGTCTCTATGAGACAAGGGATGCCAAAAATGGCAAGCCTGGAAAAACTACAATGAAAGAAGCTCAACTTATAGGACGTGGCGCCAGATATTGCCCATTTGCTGTTGAAGAAGGGCAAAATATGTATACTAGAAAATTTGATCACGATCTAGACAACCCACTTCGTGTATGTGAAGAGTTGTTTTATCATTGTTGGAATGAGCCACGCTATATTAGTGAATTGCACACAGCTTTAAGAGAAATAGGAATAGATTTAGATAATATAGTTGAAAGAACATACAAATTGAAGGATTCTTTTAAAAATGATGACTTGTATAAGAGCGGAATTATATATGTTAACGAGCGTAAGGCTGAAAATCGCGAGTCAGTTAATGAGCTTCCTCAGAGTGTCCGTGATAAAGAATATACTGTTCAACTTGAAACAGGAAGAGGTGGCGAAGATGTAATACTTGATGAAGGATATGATAATTCAAACGACGAGGTAGAAGTATATAAATATCGTACAACTTTTTCAAAGATTGCTAGAATAAACATTTCAATTGTAAAAAAAGCTATGTGTAAGCATAATGTATATAAGTTTAACATTTTAAAGGGGTATTTTCCTAACATTACATCTACAGATGAGTTCATCTATGATGAGTCATACCTTGGAGAAGTTACAATTGTTATCTGCTCAAAGTATGAAAGGCCTTCCTCGACATTGCTTTTTAAAGCTTGTGTAAATGTATTAGGAAGGATTGCAAATTACATTTTAAGTATTAAAGAGACCTATGTTGGCACAACAGATTTTATACCAGTTAATATTAATAAAGTATTCAAGAATAAAAAATGTAATTATATGAATCCTCATGGTGGAGGTATTGGAGTATCACAAAATGATATGTCTGTGCCACTAAAGATGAAAATAGATTTGTCTTCAGAAGATTGGTTTGCTTTTGAAGATAATTATGGAACAAGTGAAGAGAAGGCTTTTGTTGCATATTTTAAAGGTTATGTTAATAAGTTAGAAAGTGAATATGATAAGGTATATCTTCTAAGAAATGAGCGACAGTTCCACATTTATTCATTTGAAGGTGGTGAAAGGTTCGAGCCAGATTATGTTTTGTTATTACACAAGAATAAAGATGCGGGATATGAGCAACTACAAGTATTTATAGAGCCTAAGGGGACACATTTGTTAGCAGATGATGCATGGAAAGAACGTTTTCTGTTGGATATGAAGCACCACAAAGAAATAGCGCCTGTGAAGGTTTTTGCCGATGACAATGATTACTTTATATGGGGATTTCATTTCTTTAATCAAGATGAACGAATGAAGGAAATTAGGGTTGATTTTGATTCCTTATTGAAAGGGAAAGAGACATCGATTAAGTCTCTTTCGACATATGAAAAAGAACTCAAACCTTTGTTTTAGGTAACATAATGAAATAAAACTGTATTTCAGTAGGTGGAGAATAATAATGAAAATAGTGCTAAATAAAACATTTAATGCATCTCCTGTTTCCAGATCGCAAGCTAAGGAAGTTTGTAATCAATTAGAAGAATTCAAAGAGACTTCGATGGAATTCAGTGGATGGGACAGGGATTTGCACATCAAATATTTGTTGTATTCGCCAGGAAGCATCCGGACATAAAGCTAGAACCAGTTAATATGAGTGAGGATGTGACTAAAATGTACGCCCACGTTATGCATACTTAGGAAATATGATTTATTCTAGGCGGTGTATTTGTGAGGGGGCGAGGGTAGATATAGTGTCGAACGTATTGATTAGAGCTTAGAATATGTTAGTAATTGATTAAGTGAAGGAAATTTCCAGCAAGGATGCTGGAAATAGGTGCGAGCCGACTGGATGGAGGATCGAGCACCGGTTCCTGTCATAATGTTACAAAGAACGTGTATCAATTATTTACATATTCTTAGCGAAGAATCACCTTAGTTAGACACTATATCTACCCTCGCCCCCTCACGTTATGCACTAGCCTTCCTCTTATTAATGAAGAACATCACAACTCCTGCGCCGATAATGACCGCGTATCCAATGAGGCTGAAGGCATCTGGGAATTCTCCCAGGAAAAGCATTCCTAAGAGGGCTGCGAATAGTATATTAGTATAGTCATATACTGATATTTCGCTGGCTGGTGAATATGTGTATGCCTTGGTAATGAATATTTGTCCGATAGATGCTGATACTCCTGTTAGTAACAGAAATGCAAGCTGTTCTAAGGTCATAGGCTTAAAGTTAATAATCATAAATGGCACGCAGGCTATACAAGAAAATGCTGAGAAGAACAGCACAATAACAGGCCCTGGCACCTTCTTGAAGCTACACAGTCTCACATAGGAATAGGCCAGTCCTGCAAATGCACCACTTGATAGGCCAACCAAAGCAGGAAGGGATGTTAATATGTCCCCATCTGGCTTCAGGATGAAGACTGCTCCTAAAAAGGCGGCAATAGCGCACAGTACCTGATATGATTTTGGCTTTTCTTTAAGCAGAAATATTGAGAAAATGATTGCGAAGAATGGGGACAGCTTGTTAAGCATGGCCGCATCACTTATATTAATCATTCCTATTGCATAGAAGTTGGCAAATATTCCAAGGGTTCCGAAAGCGGCGCGAAGAAACAGATATTTCAATCCTCCTTCACCTGTGGTAAAAGGAATCTTATTTTTGAGCATAATGAATAATGCCACGAAGGCTGCAATGAGATTTCGAAAAAATGCCTTCTCCATCACTGGCAAATCCCCTGACAGCTTAATGAACAAATTCATAAATGCGAAGCCAAGAGCGGCAATTATTATACAAATTATGCCCTTTTGTCTTCGGTCTATATTAAAATTTTTACCTTTTGATTTAATTTTTTCGTCCATATTATAAAAATATAGCATTTTTAATAAAAAATGTTGACAAATTTTTTGAAAAATATGTTATTCTTGTATATAAGAAGGGGATGTTGCATGGAGGGTTTCCTATGCTAGTTAGAAAATGTATATCGCTTAAAAAATATAATAATCTTGCAAAATATGCCAAGGTAGGTGATTCGTATTATAAATACAGACGTGGTACTAACTACTGCGTTACTTTGTATTGCGAGCTTGAAGAGAACGAGACGAAGGAAGATCCGCTTAATGATGTGCTAGAGCAGTACAAGGTTCAGCGTACGGGATTCGAGAAATATAATGAGCTTGATGGCAAGAGATTATATATGTTCGAGTTGGAAGGTGCCTGTGAGGAAGAGAGCGACAACAAGGCTGCAATTGCCAAGGTTGCGAAGTTTGCAGGCAAGAGAGTATTTAATGCTGAAGTGGGGGAATTTCTTGAGCTTAGAGTTCGGGCCCTCAAGGATGATGAGCAGTAGGGCGGCGCTATGAGTAAGATGACTTTATTAAGCATGTCCAAGGTCTATGAAAGGGAAGACTTTTATAGACCTTTTATTAATTCTTATGAGTATATAGATTGTAGTGATATTGATGGCACCAACTGCTATGTTGATAATGCGGCTTTAAAGGAACTACGAAGGCGCCTTGAAGGCATTGACGCTCGAGGTATACATTTTATAGATTCAGGCAACTATCACTATCTGACACATTTGTTCTTAGAGAAAATTCCCAGAGAATTCGAATTAGTACTAATTGACAAACATCCTGACTGCAAAGCATCCATGTTCGAGTCTCTCATGTCCTGCGGAAGCTGGGTTAAGGATGCTCTATTTAATCTTCCCAATCTAAAGCGAGTATATATGATAGGCGTTGACACAGAGCTTCTATATGAACTAGATGACCTTGGGAAATGTAGAGAACAGGCCCTTGTTGTTAGAACGCCTTCCAAGCTGTCTGAGAGCAAGCTTCCTATATATATGTCAATTGATAAGGATGCTCTTGAGGAATCTGTTACAAGTACTAATTGGGATCAGGGAAATATGACTCTTGAAGAGCTAGATGAATGGATAGATTACATATTAGACAATCGTTATCTTATAGGTGCAGATATATGTGGAGAGGCAGACTTTGAGGCGCCAAAAGAAGAACACCTCAAGAATAGTGAGATTAATAGTCATCTATATGATAGGCTGATTAATAGTTAGAGGAGATTAGTCTTGTCTAATTTGTACAAAATGGACAAGCGAATAAGTATAGTATGCACAAAAAATAGGCGTTTTTTGATAAAATTCTTGAAAAATAAAAAAGCTAGCAATATAATTAATTAAAACTATTAATTAATTAATTAATGCCGTTAATTAATTATGAAGAAGGAGGAGGCGTTATAATGCAAGAGGCAACGACAACTACAACTGAAAAAGCAAACCCGAACAAGCTGACCGCAAAGAACGTTATAGGTTATGCGCTTGGTGATACCGGTGGGGTTTTGGCGTTTGGTGTAATCAGTTCATTCTTGAACATGTATTATACTGACGTTTTCGGTATTAACGCAGCACAGATTGCTATTTTGTTCCTGGTAGCGAGAGTATGGGATGCTATCAATGATCCGATTATGGGAAGTATTATCGATCATTTGAAGCCTAGGAAGACCGGACGTTTTCGTCCATGGATTTATTTCTTCTCATTCCCGATGATGATTTCGTTGGTACTGTTATTCTTGCCGGTATATGACTGGTTTGGAATGTCTTCAACACAGTTACTTATTTATGCATACATTACATATATCTTCTATGGAATGATGTATACAGGTGTTAATATTCCTTATGGTTCAATGGCAACAGTTATGACTAACGATATCAAGGAGAGATCTACACTGTCTATGGCTCGTACTGTTGGTGCAGGTATCGGACAGATGGCAGGTTCTGTTATTTTCCCATTGGTAGTATATTCTGTTGCAGCTAATGGAGCAAAATACCTTGATGGACACAAGCTTTTTGCCGCTACACTTGTAATCGTTGGATTCCAGATCGTTGCATATCAGCTGAACTATAGATTGACAAGAGAGAATATTATTGCACCGACCAAGAAGAAGGGTGAGAGCTCTGTTGGTAAGACGTTGGCTTCTCTTATGAAGAACCGTCCCTTCGTTACATTATCTCTTGCAAGTATGCTTCTTATTGCAGGTAATATGTTCACTAATACAGCTAACGGATATCTTCTTAAGAACTACTATGAGATGCCGGGATTACAGTCCCTTGTACCTATTGCGACATACTTACCAATGGCACTTTCAATTCCGTTCCTTAACAAATTGGTTATGAAGTTCGGTAAGAAAGAGTTGTGTGGATTCGGTGCATTTATTGCTGCGGGTGCATATCTGGTAATGTTTATCTGGAAGATTCCTAATCCGTATATATTCATGGGATTCTTGTTCCTAACAGGAATTGGACTTTCATTCTTCACGATGGAGGTATGGGCTATCGTTTCAGATGCCATTGATTACCAGGACAAGCTTACAGGTCGGCGCGAGGAAGGAACATCTTATGCTATATTCTCATTCTTCAGAAAGATGGGTCAGACAGTAGCAGGTGTTGGATTTAATGCTTTACTTGGAGTTATCGGTTATGTATCTGCCGAGGCAGGCGCCGGAGATGTTGTACAGCAGACACCGGAGGTTAATAATGGTATATATACATTAGCAACACTTGTACCATTTATTATGTATCTAATAATGGCACTTCTAATGCAGTTCGGATACAACATTGGTAGGAAGGACGCTATTGCTCTTAAGAATGAGCTTGAAGAGAGAAATGCCAAGAGAGATGCGCAGGCGAAAGAGTCTCAGGAGGCATAAAATAATAAAACTTAATCATTAAGTACTTGAAAAATTATTCCCCTTGTCTTATAATTAATTAAAGCTGTTAATTAATTATATGCAAGGGGGTTTTTTATGATTACACTAGACTCTTTAAGTAAGATGAAAGTTAAGGTTGGAACAGGTACGAACAACTTTACAATGAGCAGAGGAAGCTTCGTATATTCTATGAGCAATTCCTATGAATCAACGCTTACATTTGTTGACAAGACGAATGAAGGCAATCGTACCACTTTACATTTTACAGATCCAAAGAGGGATGAAGACCATTACTTCAATATTACTGAGGAAAATGGAGATATTGAAGTGACATATGACAGCAAGGCTACAGATATTAACAGATACTGGATAAGCTTCGACGCTAATCCATCTGAGCATATTTATGGCTGTGGCGAGACATATTCCAAGTTCGACCTTAAGGGAGAGAATGTTAGAATATGGGTTGCTGAGCATCAGAATACCAATAGAATTGGTAAGAAGCTTATTAGAGAGACATTCTTCGGCAAGAAGCCTAAGAAGGTTCTTCCATTTAAGAAGTTCGAGAGCTACTATGCACAACCAACATACGTATCGTCTGATAAGTATTTTGTGCATGTGTTTATTGATAATTATGCGGAGTTCAATTTCCAGATTCCTAATCAGACAACATTGTACCTGCAGGACAAGCCACATTTTGTAGTTAAGAAGGCTGATTCCTTCACAGAGTTGTCTTCTAAGGTATCTGACCTGTTAGGTCACCAGAGACAGCTTCCAGAGTGGACATACGACGGCGCAATTCTTGCGGTTCAGGAAGGCTGTGATGTAATTGATTCTAAGATTGCAGAGGCTGAGTCTAAGGGCATTAAGATAGCAGGTATCTGGAGCCAGGATTGGTGCGGCTGTAGGCGTACTAAGTTCGGCTATCAGGTAATGTGGAATTGGAGATATGATAAGGAAGACCAATACGCTAACCTGCCAGAGAAGATTAAGGAATGGAATGCCAAGGGAATTAAGTTCCTAGGATATATCAATCCATTTATCGCTCTTGAGAAGGACATTTACCAGGAGGCTAAAGCCAACGGATATTGCGTTAAGGACAAGGATGGCAATGATTATCAGGTTACAATCACTACATTCCCTGCAGCAATGGTTGACTTCACTAATCCAGATGCTTACGAGTGGTACAAGGGATTAATTAAGAACAATATGATTGGCATCGGCCTTAGCGGATGGATGGCTGACTTCGGTGAGTACCTTCCAGTTGACTGTGTGCTTCACAGCGGTGAGGATCCATACGAAATGCATAACAGATGGCCAGCTATCTGGGCAAAGCTTAACAATGAAGCTATTGCAGAGGCAGGTAAGGAAGGAGAGGTATTCTTCTTCACAAGAGCAGGTCATACAGAGACAATCAAGTATTCACACCTTATGTGGAATGGAGATCAGCACGTAGACTGGTCCTTAGATGATGGTATCGCTGCTGTAATTCCAGCTACATTGTCACTTGCAATGAGTGGTTATGGAATGGCCCACTCAGATGTAGGTGGTTATACAACAATGAAGAAGATGCTATCAAGAAGCAAGGAGCTTCTATTAAGATGGGAAGAGATGAATGCATTCTCCCCATTATATAGATTCCATGAAGGTAACCAGCCAATAATGAATGTTCAGTTCGACGATGATGATGAGTTATATGCTCAGCTTAAGAAGTTCACTGACACTCATGTACGCCTTAAGAGTTACCTAAAGGAGCTTGTTGATGAAAATGTTAAGAATGGTACGCCTGTAATGAGACCACTATTCTATCATTACGATGAGCCAAGAGCATATACAGAGTCATTAGAGTATCTTCTGGGAAGAGACATACTTGTAGCACCTGTTATTGATGCTAAGGCAGATACTAAGACAGTATATCTTCCAGAGGATGAATGGGTACATTTGTATTCAGGCAAAGAGTTCGACGGCGGAATGGTTATTGTAGGAGCACCAATTGGTGAGCCACCAGTATTTATCAGGAAGAAATCTGATAAGTTCGACGAGCTTATGAGTCTTGCCAAGTAGTTATTAACAACAGCTAGCCGGCCAGTGCTTAGCACAAGAAGCGGGTTATGTAATATAAATTAAGATTATTATTTAGGAGGAATTAAGAAATGAAGTATTTTCTAGACAGTGCAAAAATTGATGAAGTAAGAGAGGCATATGATACATTTGGTATCGATGGAGTTACAACTAACCCTAACCATATCAAGCTATCAGGTAAGCCATTTAAGGAAGTATTACAGCAGTTCGCTGATTTCGTTAAGGAGAAGGGAATCGAAGGATATGAGAAATTCCCTATTTCAGTAGAGATTAATCCTCATCTTGACAATGCAGATGACATGGTAGCTATGGGTAAGGAGATTGCAGGCATGTGCCCTAACTTCGTAATCAAGATTCCTTGCACATTAGCAGGTGTTACAGCAGCAAGAAGACTTGAGCAGGATGGAATCAGAACTAATGTTACATTAATCTTCTCACCATCACAGGCTATCTTACCAATGAAGAACAACTCACTTTTCATCTCTCCATTCATCGGATGGAAGGAGAACTCTGGTGAGGATTGTGTTCAGTACATCGAAGACATCTGCACAATCAGAGATAACTACGGATTCGATACAGAGATTATCTGCGCTGCAGTTAGAAATGGTAAGCAGTTCAATGACTGTGCTGTATCTGGTGCTGACATCGTTACAGCTGGTCTTCAGGTATACAAGGATTCTATGTATCACCCATTCACAGACTTCGGTATGAACAAATTCCAGGCTGCATGGGATGCTACAGTAACTGACTAATATATAATAGAATAGTATTACATAGTAAAGGAGTAAAATAATGAAGATAGGTTTTATTGGATTGGGAATAATGGGCGAGTCAATGTGCGAGAATATTATTAAGAAGCATGACGATGATGTATTTGTATTTGACTTCAATGAGGCACAGGTTGACAAGCTAGTTGGTGTTGGCGCTAAGAAATGTGCTAACTCTACAGAGGTTGCACAGAATGCTGACGTTATCATTTCTATGGTTCCAAAGTCAGAGCATTCTAAGGCTGTATATGATGAGGTTGCCAAGGTAACAGATTCATCTAAGATTTGTATTGATATGAGTACTATTGACCCATCTGTATCAGTTGAGATATCTAAGATGGTTAAGGCTACAGGTGCTCAGTTTGCTGACGCTCCAGTTGTTAAGTCTAAGCCAGCTGCTATCGCAGGTAAGCTGGGAATCTTTGTTGGTTGTGATGAAGACCTTTATGACAAGATTGTTCCTATCCTTTCATATATGGGTGAGAACATCAAGAGACTTGGCGGCAACGGTGCTGGTCTTGTAATGAAGATTTGCCATAACGCATTAGTATCACAGATTCAGAACGGTGTTAACGAGATGCTTGTACTTGCTGGCAAGAACGGAATCGACATTCCTACATTTGCAGAGTGTGTGTCATTCGGTGGCGGACAGAACTTCTATCTTGATTCGAAGAAGGATGCTCTTGCAGCAGAGGATTACACAACAGCATTTTCTGTACAAAATGAGTACAAGGATATCGGAATCTGCTTAAATCTTGCTAAGGAATGTGGTGTTAAGGTTCCTGGCGAAGAGAATGCAATGAAGGTATACGAGGCTGCTATGGAAGCAGGATATGGCCCAGAGGACTGGATTGCTACATACAAGGTAGTAAGAGACCTATAAGATTTAGATTGACTATGAAGGGGTTATAATATGAGTGATTTGCTTAAGAGACTTAATGAAGTTAATGACGTTAAGATATGGTCGGTATACGACGAAGAGTTCAACTCATTTGGCCAGGTTCTAAAGGGATATGACGTATCAGAACTTATAGAATATATGGAGGCTAATACGGATATTCCTGATGATGGAAATGTATATGTTCCATCGGAAGAGCCAATGGAGTTAACCCACATTGCGAGAACGATTAAGAGCGTAATCTATGGTGGTATGCCAATTCAGATTGGTTATTGCAATGGTAGGAATTCTACATATAACGGCTTTGAGTATCACAAATGCAGTGAGATTAACATCGCTGTAACTGACATGATGCTTGTGCTTGGCCATTCCTATGATATAGAGAACTGCCATTATAACAATGACGACGCTACAGTATTCTTTGTGCCTAAGGGAACAATGATTGAGATGTATCAGACAACCCTTCACCTGTCACCACTTAAGGTGTGTGATGAGGGCTTCAAGGCTGTGGTTGTTCTTGCAGAAGGAACTAATACTCCTCTTTCCACCAAGGAAAAGAGGGAGAGAGATACTATTATTAATAGTATTGCTAATAGGAATCATGAGGATCAGGATATGGAGACAGAATTGCTTCTTGCCCGCAACAAATGGGTGATTGCACATCCTGACAGAAAGCCGCTAATAGATCAGGGTGCATATCCTGGTATTATTGGCGATAATAAGGAACTATTTTATTAGGAGAAAAGATATGAAAGATTTTCAAGTTGCATATATTCCAATTGGAGTGCCAACATATCATTTAGAAAGTGCAAGGGAGCAGTTCGACAAGTCTGTTAAACTATTAAACAGCTTAGCTGACAATGTGAAGGTCCCTAAGGATTTGCTACTTTCTATTGATGACTTAGATGAGTTCTTAGATACCATAAGTCCTGATTTGATTGTGCTTCAAAATGCTACATTTGCCAACGCAGCTTATGCATCACAGGTGCTTAAGAAGTTTGATAGCCCTATCTTGCTATGGACACTTCGCGAGCCTGTAATTGACGGAACAAGACTTCGTCTTAATTCCCTAACAGGTGCTTATTCTGCAGCAAATGCTATTAAGTCATTTAGGGAAGAGCCTTTCCAATATATATTTGGTGCTCCTGATGAGGAAAATGTTGAAGCTAAGATTAAGGCTGTAATTAATGCAGCCAGAGTTAAGAAGGAATTAACTGAGCTTAAGCTTGCGGCAATTGGTCATACTCCACAGGGCTTCGGCTTCGGAAGAGCAATGGATGCTCAGATGATGTCTAAGTTCGGAGTAACACTAGAGTCAATCGAAGCAAGAGAGCTTATGGACGTTGCTAAGGGATACTCTGACGAAGAGGTTGAAGAGTTCATTAAGGATGCTAAGAACAGAATGGTTGGACTTGACAGCATCCCTGAGCAAAATGTTAAGGATTTCGCAAGATTATATAAGTCATATAAGGAATATGTTGATAACAACAACATTAAGGCCCTAGCTTCAAGATGCTGGCCAGACTTCTTTACAGCATTTGGTACACCTGTATGTGCAGTGCTCTCAATACTTAATGACTTAGGCGTTGTAGCAAGCTGCGAGGCTGATACTTATGGAGCATTATCAATGTACGTAGGAGCCAGTCTTACAGGTCAATCGGTGTTCTTCGGCGATCCAGTATCAATGGATGAGAGGGAGAATTCCATTACAATGTGGCACTGTGGTATGGCTGCCTGTACTCTTGCACAGAATGATGAGGCAAATGTTGGTGTACACTGTAACAGGAAGATTGGACCAACACTTGACTTTGGAAGCAAGGGAAGTGACGAGGTTACAATCTTCAGAATTGGTCTTGATTCTAAGGGCAACTATCGCTTCTTCGTAGCAGGAGGCGAGGCTTTAGAAGTTCCGAAGCGCTTTACAGGAACATCAGTTGTTGTTAAGACTAATAATGACGCAGCTAAGATTGTAATTCTTCAAGGCTGGGAGCCGCATTTTGTAGTATGTTATGGTAATGTTGTAGAAGACATTAAGGCATTAGCTGATATGCTCAATATAGAATGTATTTGCATGTAATTAACATATATGTATAAGAATCTAATGCCTGCGACACACATTGCTAATATAGCCTATGTCTAATTACCGAGTGTCGTCACGCTCATGAAGAAAATCGCTTAGACGACCTCGGCTAATTAGACATGTGTTTTATTGTATAGATGTGCGCAGGCATTAATTATTTTATAGAGGTATTCTAACATGTACAAAAATGGCATAAATATGGGACAGGTGAAAAAACAGAATAGAAGCTCTATATTAAGATACATGAATTCCCATGCCGACGTCTCTCGAAAGGAGATTGCGGAGGCTACTGGTCTTACAGCAGCTGCCGTAACCCAGATATGTAATGACTTCCTTAAGGAAGGGCTTATTAAGGAATGTGGTACGGTAAATGATGTGTCAGGAGCTGGTCGTCGTAAGGTAATGCTTCGCATTAACCATGAGTTTGCCTACATTATTGGTGTCAACATTGAGAGCCACGATACAGTAATAGTAATATCTGATTTGGGTGGAAATGTGATATCAAGGGCTAACCTTGAGACA
>CAJOGN010000008.1 GCA_905234245.1 uncultured Lachnospiraceae bacterium | reverse complement strand
ACACCTTTGTTATTATAACAAATTGTAGTGTTATTTCAAGAGCAAAATACAACATTTTGTGGTTTGTATAGATTTGATACAATATAAAGTATATTTTGTGACATTCTCAAAATCCTTTGCCGGACAGTACATTTTCGGCAAAGGATTTAGTAACATCAATTATTCTATTGCAGGGCGCAGTATTATTTAACATCCTTCATGCTGAAGCTGATACGTCCCATCTTGTCTTTACCAAGGCATACAACCTTAACCTTATCGCCAAGTGTAAGGACATCCTCAACATGATTAATTCTTTCCTTGGCAATCTTAGAGATATGTACCATACCCTCTTTGCCTGGAGCAAATTCCAAGAAAGCACCAAAGTCCTTAATTGAAACAACCTTTCCTTCGAAAATCTGTCCCTGCTCAAAATCTGTTGTAATAATCTTGATCATCTCAAGGGCTTCGTCCATCTTGTCAGCGTCGTTACCGCAGATTGACACATTTCCATCATCAGTAATATCAATCTTAACGCCGGTACGCTCAATAATCTCGTTAATAGTCTTGCCTCGCTGACCTACTACATCGCCAATCTTTTCCGGATCAATTGTAATCTGAATAATCTTAGGCGCATATTCATTAACAGTAGGTCTTGGCTCAGATATAGCAGGGCTCATACAGGTATCCATGATGAAGAATCGGGCCTCTCTTGTTCTTCTGATAGCCTCTTCAACGATTGGACGGGTAAGTCCATGAATCTTGATATCCATTTGAATAGCTGTAATACCATCCTTAGTACCTGTAACCTTGAAGTCCATATCGCCAAAGAAGTCCTCAAGTCCCTGAATATCAGTAAGTACTAAGTAATCATCATCTGTATCTCCAGTTACAAGGCCACAAGAAATACCTGCAACCATCTTCTTAATTGGTACACCAGCAGCCATAAGTGACATACATGATGCACAAGTAGAAGCCATAGATGTAGAACCATTAGACTCAAATGTCTCAGACACTGCACGAATAGCATAAGGGAACTCTTCTGGTGAAGGAAGCACTGGAATTAACGCTCTCTCAGCTAAAGCTCCATGACCAATTTCTCTACGTCCAGGTCCACGAGATGGCTTAGTCTCTCCTACTGAATATGATGGGAAGTTGTAATGATGCATATATCTCTTATTAACAACATTTTCATCAAGACCATCAATTCTTTGAACCTCTGAAAGAGGCGCAAGTGTAACAATATCGCATATCTGTGTTTGTCCACGAGTAAACATTGCACTACCATGAACTCTAGGGATTAAGTCAACCTCTGCAGAAAGAGGACGAATCTCATCAATCTTTCTGCCGTCAGGACGCTTGTGATCCTTAAGAATCATCTTACGAACCGTCTTCTTCTGATATTGATAGATAGCTTCACCAAGAACTTCAAGCCACTCTTCATTATCTGCGAAGGCTTCTTCAAACTTCTCAGTGATAGTCTTAATATTCTCTTCTCTAACTTGCTTCTCATCAGTGAATACTGCTTCTTCCATTTCTTCAGGAGTAACAATCTCCTTCATCTTAGCGAACATTTCCTCTGGAATAGCGCAGCTTGTATATGAATGCTTAGGCTTACCAACCTCAGCAACCATCTTGTTAATGAACTCAATAATTGTCTGATTAACATCATGAGCCTTATAGATAGCTTCAATCATCTTATCATCTTGAATCTCATTAGCTCCTGCCTCAATCATAATAACCTTCTCGGCAGTTGATGCAACTGTAAGCTTCAAGTCTCCTTCAGCCCACTGGCTCTGAGATGGGTTAATTATGAACTCACCATCAATCATACCAACCTGTGTCATAGCACAAGGTCCGTCAAATGGAATATCTGATATTGATGTTGCGATTGTTGTACCAAGCATTGCAACAAGCTCAGGACGACAATCAGGGTCAACACTAAGTACAAGGTTGTTAAGTGTTACATCATTGCGGTAATCCTTAGGAAACAGCGGTCTCATAGGTCTGTCGATAACGCGGGCTGTAAGAACTGCATTCTCTGATGCCTTGCCTTCTCTCTTATTGAATCCACCGGGAATCTTGCCAACCGAATACTGCTTCTCTTCAAATTCAACGCTCAAAGGGAAGAAATCAATTCCTTCTCTAGGTTTATCAGATGCTGTTGCAGTTGATAAAACTGTTGTATCACCATACTGTATAAACGCAGCACCATTTGCTTGTTTTGCGACTCTGTCGATATCAACACGAAGTGTCCTACCGGCGAGCTCCATTGTGTAAGTCTTCATTATGTTCCTCCTTAAAAATGCAAAAAAAGAGCGGACGACTCCGCTCTATTTATCTTACTACTTTCTCAAGCCTAAACGGTCAATCAAAGAACGATATCTCTCAATATCCTTCTCCTTAAGATAACCTAATAGATTACGTCTCTTACCAACCATCTTAAGAAGTCCACGTCTAGAATGGTGATCCTTTGGATGCTCCTTTAGATGTTCTGTAAGCTCTTGGATTCTGGCTGTAAGAACAGCAACCTGAACCTCAGGAGAGCCTGTGTCACCTGGTTTTGTAGCGTACTTTTCAATAATAGCTTGCTTCTTTTCATTTGTAATCATGAAATTATCCTCCTTGTATTCTTATGGCCTAAATCCAGTAAAAGGTCGGAGTCTTCCAAATACCGAATAAAGGTTGCGGCGCAATTCGCACCGAGAAATATAGTACCATACATGCCTTGGCATGTAAAGCAAATTATATAATATTTTCAAATAACTTTGCTCGACTAAGAGAGTCTTCGCAAAGTTTTTGAAAAAGTATTAATCAATACTATAAATATCTACGAATTCCGATAGGCGTACGATATGACGCACTACTTACCTTAATTCCTGTTCTGGCAGATGATGCATGCACAATTTGTCCGTCACCCATATAAATTCCAACATGAGAAGCGTATCCGCCACTACCATAGAATACCAAATCACCTGGCTGCGCTTCTGCTAAACCGTTAACTCTTGTACCCATATCCATCTGAGCATCAGCAGAATGTGGTAGATATACGCCATATTGCTCATATATTTTCATAGTGAAACCAGAGCAGTCAACTCCACTCTTAAGTGATTCTCCACCCCATACATATCTTCCGCCAACATATTGAAGAGCGTTAGAAACAACACTTCCACCACCATTAGCAGATGCCTGGTCTTTTGTTACAGCTGTTGGAATATCAAGACCTACTGTAACATAATCAGCACTTATATATCCTTCTTTATCACCTGATACAACCTTTACCCAGCCATCAAGCTCTTCCACAACGTCAACCTTCTTGCCTTGAGTTACAGAACTAATAGCGTTTGCCTCTGTTGTAGGCTCTTCTCTAACAGTGAGGGCATCACAATTAACTGTAGCCTTAGTTGAAATAGCCTGATCAGCCATATCTAAAGCTTCATCACCAGTTGCAATATAACTTCCCAAGCAATATCCTTCAACATCACCAGACTTGATATGATACCATTCGCCACTAGAGTCAATTACTTCACAAGCACCATCATCTGGCATAACACCAACAATTGAAGAATCTGTTGTTGGCTCCTCTCTAACATTTAGAGTACCTTCTGCGGTAGATACTCCAATATTATTGAATCCATATGTATTACGTGTTGCAGTAGCAACAACGCCTGAATTAGCCATTGAAATTGCGGCTTCATTAGCATTATCAACCGAAGTATAATCGAAGACTCCAGCTGTTAGAACATCCTTATTTTCCTGACTTTCGTAAGCAATTACAGAACCGGTTACCATCAACACACCACATGCAAGTACCGCTACTGCGCTAATAATCCTCTTCCTCATAATCCCTCCAAAAATATTTCAAAACTCCATCTGCCCACAAGGGTAATTACGAGTATATCAAGAGAATTTCACATTGTCAACATAATTATGTAACATTTTCGTAATATTGTTCATTAGTAAAAAAATCAATTCCCTGCTTTTTATCAATGATTAACTGGGCTTTTAAAGCCTCTGCAGAATCGAATTTTTTTTCTTTTCTCATCTCTTTTAAAAAGACGATTTTTACTTCTTTACCATACACATTTGCCTCAAAATTAAGAATATGTGTCTCGATACTTAATGTATTGTCATCATCAAAAGTTGGCTTAACCCCAACATTAGTTATTCCGTTATATTGTTTTCCATCAAGAATAACGGCTGTAATATACACGCCATTGGCTGGAATTAGCTTTTTCTTGGATGGAATGATATTAATTGTTGGGAAATCAATCTTTCTTCCAATCTGTCTGCCATATACTACTTCGCCGTATATGAAATAATTCCTTCCCATCAATTGATTAGCTTTAATTATATGGCCATTTTGAATCTCTGCTCTAATTCTCGAAGAACTAATGTCAATGTTGTCGTCCTGCAATTTATCGATAACAATCAGCTGAAAGCCTAACTCCTCAGACAGATCCTTAAGGAGGCTAACATCTCCTTTGCCTTTATAACCAAATCTAAAATCTGTTCCAACAACAAGGTATTTCATATTGAGTTCATTGATGAGTCGCAAAACAAAATCTCTTGGCAGCGTTTTTCGTAGCTTTTCATCAAAAGGGCACTCAATAAAGATACTAATACCGCTTTCTTTAAAAAGCAATCGCCTCTCTTCTAATGTTACAATTTGCTTTGAATCAGAATTGTTAATTACACTGTTAGGTGGATCAATAAAAGATATAGCAAGAGACTTTACGCCTTCTCGCTCTAAAGAGAACAGACTACCACACAACTTCTTATGTCCTCTGTGCAGTCCATCGAACTTCCCGATAGTAATTGCCGTATCAACTTGTAAATCGAATTCTTCTAAAGAGTTAAATATTTTCATAGAACATTTTCTCAACAACTAAATTGTTTTGTTTTTTCTGATAAATCCCTACAAATTCTCCGTTTTCCAAGTATAATCTATAGTATTTATGCCGAGAATTTTCGTTGTAACTTCCATCAACCAAATCGCAGAATCTAAGTTTTGCGCCATTTAGACAAGCTTTCCGGGATTCAGCCTTCACTTTGAGCGCCGGATAAGAAGAAAAGACACTATCGATAGGTAATACCACTTCTTCAACCCTGTTTTCATTCATAAGCGATTGTATTTCTTCTATTATAATAGTGTTATCAATAGAAAAATTTCCTACCCGTTCTCTTACGAGATTTTCCATACAGCCATGACAGCCTAACTTCTCTCCAATATCATTACATAGACTTCTAATATAAGTACCTTTAGAACAATCTATCCTCATCTTCACTCTTGGAAGATTAATATCTATTATTTCTATATTGTAAATGTTAATTCTTCTCGCCTTACGTTCAATTACTTTTCCTTCTCGGGCAAGCTCATATAATTTCTTACCATTTACTTTAATTGCAGAATACATGGGTGGAATCTGCTCTTGTTCTCCTATAAATGATTTAATGGTTTTTTCTACCATTTCAGGAGTAACATTTACTTCTTTTTTATCCAAAATAGTACCAGAAATATCGTATGTGTCCGTTGAAACACCCATCAACAAAGTTGCCACATAAGTTTTGTCAGTGTTTGTCAACATATCACACACCTTTGTGGCTTTGCCTATACATATAGGAAGCACTCCAACTGCATCTGGATCTAATGTACCTGTATGGCCTATTTTCTTAATATGAAGAATTCCTCTTAATTTTGCAACCACATCAAAGCTGGTATAACCCGCTTCTTTGTATACATTAATTATTCCCGATTTCATATTCTTTAATTATTTCTTCAACAACTTTTTCGACAGCATCTTCCATTTTAATATTACCAAGAGTAAATCCAGCCGCCTTCTTATGACCACCGCCATTCAGATTACCAGCTACTCTTGATAAATCAACATTTGCTGTTCCGCGAAGAGAGCCTTTGATTTTACCATCATTTTGACGATACATAAAGAATGCTACGCCTACTCCCTTAGTCTCACGCATTTTCTCACATACGCCTTCGAAATCCTTGGTGTTAACGTTATACTCTTCCATTTCATCTGTTTCAATATAAGAATATATTATCTTATTATTATATGTAAGCTTTGATTTTTGAAGAGCAACTCCAAGTATTCTCTGCTGATTATAGGTCTTTTCATAAAATGTATGCTCAATAAGATAAGAAAAATCAATTCCCTTATCCATTAGTTTGCCTGCAGCATCCATTGTATGAGACTCTGTACAGTCATATTGGAATACACCAGTATCAGTTACCATTCCTGTATATAGACACTCAGCCACTTTTTTGTCAATTTTCTCATAATCAAATATATCAAAGAGAAGCTCACATGTGGAACTATAGTCAGGAATAATATAATCTATATCAGCAAATCCATCACAATTCATATGATGGTCTATGCATATAGTTTTCTTAGCATTCTTGAAAATAGGATACGCAGGGCCAAGTCTTCTTTTATCACTACAATCTAGTGCAAAAACTACATCATAAGGCTCTTTTCTTACATAGGAGCCCTGAACACATTTAGGGAAATCGTCAATTGATTCTAGCAAATCAAAGCCAGTGTAATTAACTATTTTCTTTGCATTTGCAAATATACTAAAGCAACCAGGTATAGGATTAAGATATACATCACTCTTAATACCTTCATAATTATCCTCAATATAATTATATAATCCCATGCAGGATCCCACGCAATCTCCGTCAGGTCTGATATGACCAAGAATCGCGACATATTTAGCATTTTCAAGAATGTTATTCAAATCAATCATCAGAATTCTCCTTATTAACCTCATCTATGAGATGACTCATTCTAACACCATACTCGATTGACTGGTCCATTACAAATGTTATCTCAGGTGTATTACGAAGATTAACATTCTGTGCAAGCTTATGACGAATAAATCCTGAAGAAGACTTAAGGCCTTCTAAGGTCTTAGCCTGTGCTTCTTCATCACCAAGAACACTAATATAAGCTTTGGCAGTCTTAAGATCAGGTGCCACTTCAACAGCAACAACTGATGTAAGGGAACTAACCCTTGGATCCTTAACCTCGCCTCTTATTATATTAGAAAGCTCACGAAGAACCTCTTCGTTAATACGTGTATTTTTTATGCTTCTTTTTTTCATATGTAACCTCTATTATCTAGGTACCTCAACCATAATATACGCCTCAACAATATCCTCTTCCTTGATATCGTTAAAGCCATCGAATACGAGACCACACTCATATCCAGCCTTAACTTCCTTCACATCATCCTTGAATCTCTTAAGTGACGCAAGGTCTCCTTCAAATATCATGTCATCGCCACGATTAATTCTAACCTTACAGCCTCTTTCCATTCTACCATCTAAGATATAAGAACCTGCGATATTACCAACTTCTGAGGACTTGAATATCTGTCTAATCTCAGCATGACCTATAACTTGTTCCTCGAATACCGGATCAAGCATACCCTTCATAGCTGCTTCCACATCTTCAATAGCATTGTATATTACCTTGTATAGCTTAATCTCAACGCCTTCTCTATCAGCAGTTTCCTTAGCCATGGCATCAGGACGAATATTAAATCCGATAATAATAGCATTACTAGCAGATGCTAAGATAACGTCACTCTCATTAATGGCACCTACACCACCATGAATAACCTTAACAACAACTTCTTCGTTACTTAGCTTAACAAGAGATTGTTTAACAGCTTCAACCGAACCTTGTACGTCGGCCTTAACAATAAGGTTAAGCTCCTTAAGATTACCTTCCTGAATCTGTGAGAATAAATCATCAAGAGACATCTTAACTCTTGAATCCTCAACCATCTTGTTCTTACTCTCTGTAACAAATGTGTTAGCAAAGTTGTGAGCTTCCTTCTCAGAATCCATTGCCATAAATATCTCACCAGCATTTGGAACTTCTGATAAACCAATAATCTCTACAGGAGTTGATGGGCCAGCACTCTTAAGTCTTCTACCATTTTCATCAACCATGGCTCTAACCTTACCAAATGCGGAACCAGCAGCAATAGGATCACCTACTTTAAGTGTACCCTTCTGAACAAGCACAGTTGCAACTGTACCTCTACCCTTATCAAGCTGCGCCTCAATTACAAGACCTCTTGCATTTCTCTTAGGATTAGCCTTAAGTTCAAGAACCTCTGATGTTAGAAGAATCATTTCTAACAGATTATCGATTCCTTCACCAGTATGAGCAGATACAGGACAGAATATAGTAGAACCACCCCAATCCTCTGGAATTAATTCATATTCTGACAATTCCTGTTTAACTCTCTCGATATTGGCATTAGGCTTATCAATCTTATTAATTGCTACAATAATCTCAATATCAGCAGCCTTAGCATGGTTAATAGCTTCTACTGTTTGTGGCATAACACCGTCATCAGCTGCAACTACAAGAATCGCAATATCAGTAGAGTTTGCACCTCTCATACGCATTGCTGTAAATGCTTCATGACCAGGAGTATCTAAGAAAGTAATCTTCTGTCCATTAATAGGAACCATGTAAGCACCGATATGCTGTGTAATACCACCAGCTTCTCTGTCAGTTACCTTTGTATCTCTAATTGCATCAAGAAGTGATGTCTTACCATGGTCAACGTGACCCATAACGCAGACAACTGGTGGACGAGCCTTAAGTGTCTTAGGATCCTCCTCTGTTTCCTTGAGAAGCTCTGCGATAACATCTACCTTCTCTTCAACCTCAGTAATTACATTATATTCTAATGCGATTTCTTCAGCTATATCATACTCAATATCATGATTAACAGTAACCAGGATATTCTTCATAAATAGCTTCTTGATAATATCAGAAGCAGGAACCTTGATTCTATCTGCAAAATCTCTGATTGTAAGTCTCTCAGGAATCGCAATTGACCTAATCTCATCAGACTTTTCATATGTCTTCTTTTGTGGTTTCTTAGGCTTTACACCACCATTTTTCTCAAGATTACGATAATTTTCTTCTTTTCTGCCTAATCTGTCGTTGTCACGACCACCATTTCTCTTACCTGGTTTTCCACCTCTTCTTGAATTAGGCTTAGAAGACTCAGGTGCTCCTGCATTATTCCCTCCATTATTAGAAGAATTATTGTCTTTGAATATATTAGGTCTCTCAGGGCGAGCTGGTCTTTTTGGCTTATTTTCACTTCTAACTACCTTATGCTCTGGCCTGTTTTGAGGCTTTCTCTCTTCATTAGAAGTACTATTAGCGTTTTCTCTCTCTATTCTCTTTGCCTCTTCAGCCTCTTTACGCGCTCTAATTACAGATGGAGCCTCTACTCCCTCTCTAACTCTAATAGGTCCTCTTCTTACTTCATTTCTAGGGCCTTGTCCATGAGGGCGTCTTCCATCATTTCTAGGGCGTCTGTTTCCTGAGCTGGAATTACCAAGATTAAAGACAACAGTCTTTTTCTTCTTCTTAGGTGCTTCAGCTGTATTTTTCTTAGGCTCTTCTGAGCCTTCTTTGCCCTGCGCCTTTGGGCGTACCTTCTTTGGTTCTTGCTTCTTAGGAGCAGCCTCTTTATTGTTTTCTTTCTTTGGCTCTTCCTTAGGTTTGTTTTCAGCTGCTTTTACAGCCTTTTCAGCTTTTTTGCCCAAAGCACTTCTAACCTTATTAGATATATCTTCTTCAAGACCACTTTGACTTTTTACTTCTATATTATCTTTGGCTAATAACTCAATAATAGCCTTAGATTCTACCTCTAATTCTTTTGCCAATTCATATACTCTAATTTTTGCCATACACTTACCTCCATTACTTGCTTAGAGAATCAATCTTCTCCATGATTCCTGCAGCAAAATTCTCGTCTAATATTGCAAGCGAAGCTCTGTATTCCTTACCAATACTATGTCCAAGTTCATCTTTTGAACTGTAAAAAATAATCGGAGTTTCGTAATAACTACACATATCACTAAATTTCTTCTTAGTATTATCCGAAGCATCCTCAGCAATAATCACCAAAAATGCGTTGTAAGACTTAATAGCTTTCTCAACAGAAAACTCTCCGCTACTAACCTTTCTTGCTCTACTAGCAAGACCGATTAACGATAAAGCCTTATTCCTCATCAGAACCATCCTCTGTATTATCTACATCAGTTGACTCTTCTGTATCATCAACCTCTTCATCATTATCATTATAGTCTTCTTCATAATAATACTCTTCGTCATCATAGTATTCGTCGTTTTCATCATAATAATAATCGTCATCACCTTCAACGAAATACTCATCGAACTCTCCAGACTCTCTAGCCTGAGTCTCGCTCTTAATATCAATCTTATAATTTGTAAGTCTGGCAGCAAGCCTAGCATTTTGTCCAGATTTACCAATTGCAAGGGACAACTGATAATCAGGAACAATAACTTGTGCTGTCTTCTCATCTTCATCGGCGATAACACCTATTACCTTAGCAGGACTAAGGGCATTCTCAATTAATTGAGCTGGGTTCTCGCTCCATTTTATAATATCAATCTTCTCGCCATTCAACTCATCAACAATAGCATTAACACGAGTTCCGTTAACACCAACACAAGCGCCTACTGGATCAACATTTTCATCACTAGAATATACAGAAATCTTAGTTCTGCTACCTGCTTCCCTGGCTACATTCTTAATCTCAACTATGCCATCGTTAATTTCAGTAACTTCTTCCTTAAATAATCCCTTAACAAGATTAGGATGTGTTCTTGATACATTAACTCTTACATTTCTATTGTTATTATCATCAACCTTAACAATATATACCTTAATTCTGTCGCCTTGTCTGTAATGCTCGCCTCTTACCTGTTCCTTTTCTGGCAAATACGCATCAACCTTACCGAGATTAACACAAATTGTCTTGCCCATAAATCTCTGAACAATACCTGTTACAACAGTATTATTAAGCTCACTGTATTCGTTGTAGATATTCTTCTTCTCAACTTCACGAATCTTCTGAGTAATAGTACCCTTTGCTCCTTGTGCAGCAACGCGGGAGAATTCCTTTGTGTCAATTTCTGTATTAACAGTATCTCCTACCTTGAATACCTTATCAATTTTTTTTGCATCCTCAAGAGAAATCTGTTCAACTTCATTTTCAACCTTCTCAACAACTTCTCTTGACTGGATAATTCTACATTCAATCTTATCTCTGTCAATAAATACAGTAAAATTATCCTTGGTACCATAATGCTGCTTACAAGCTGTAAATAAAGCTTCTTCTAAAGCATCAAATACAACCTCTTTAGTGATACCCTTTTCTTCTAATCCTTCTAACGCTTCCATGAAAACCTTAACGTCCATAATATTCCTCCTACTTAATTAAAAATCAAACGCTAATCTTACTAGTGAAACATTTTTCTTGTCAAATACTATTTCTTCTTCATCTATTAGAACAGTAAAGGATTCTTTGTCATGTGATAACAACTCACCTTCAAATTCCTTACTATTACCAACTTTAGCAAATGTGTGAATTTCAATTTGTTTTCCAATACTTCTGTCGAAGTCCTTATCCTTCTTAAGCGGTCTTCCAAGGCCTGGTGAACTAACCTCGAATATATATTGTTCATCAATATAATCATGTTCATCAAGAAGCTCATTCATCTTCCTTGATACATCCACACAATCATCAATTGTAATACCACCCGGCTTATCAATATAAGCTCTAAGATAGTATTCCTTTCCTTCCTTGACGAATTCAACATCAACAAGTTCAAAATTCAACTCATCAAGTATGGGGAGTATAAGTTTTTCTGTCTTTTCCTCGTATATTTCCCTTCTAGACATACGCCACCACCTTTATTAAAAGAATATATATAAATAATGAAGAGCAAGTTTCCTTGCTCTTCATTACGTAAAAACATTATGTAACCAGTTCGTAGGGGAGTCGAACCCCTGATTCTGCCGTGAGAGGGCAGCGTCTTAACCACTTGACCAACGAACCTTAGTTGCATTCACAACAAATAGTATAATATACTAATATGGCTCGAAATGCAAGTGTTTTTTGAAGATTTTCTACTTTAATCTTCGTAACCGTTAGGATTGTTCTTCTGCCATCTCCAAGAATCGGCACACATTTCCTTAATTCCATACTTTGCTTCCCATCCAAGCTCCTTCTTAGCCTTAGTTGGATCCGCATAACAAATAGCAATATCACCAGCTCGACGTGGCTTTATAGAATATGGAATCTTAAGATTATTAGCTTCTTCAAAATTCTTCACAATATCAAGAACTGAATATCCTGTACCTGTTCCAAGATTATATATGCAAAGACCTGCATTTTCTTCTATCTTCTTAAGGGCCTTAACATGACCATCAGCAAGGTCAACAACATGGATATAATCTCTTACACCTGTTCCGTCAGGAGTATCATAATCATTGCCAAATACACCAAGCTCTTCTCTCTTACCAACTGCAACCTGAGTAATATAAGGCATCAAATTGTTAGGGATACCGTTAGGATTCTCACCCATAGTTCCTGACTGATGAGCTCCAATAGGATTAAAGTAACGAAGCAATACAACATTCCACTCATTATCAGCCTTCTGCATATCAGTTAGAATCTGCTCAAGCATTGACTTAGTCCAGCCATAAGGATTAGTACATTGTCCCTTAGGGCATTCCTCTGTAATTGGTATCTGTGCCGGATCACCGTATACTGTTGCAGAGCTTGAGAAGATAATGTTCTTAACACCATGCTTTCTCATCTCATCTACAAGAGTAAGTGTTCCTGTAATATTATTGTCATAGTATTCCCATGGCTTTTCTACAGATTCACCAACGGCCTTAAGACCTGCGAAATGTATACAAGAGTCGATTTTCTCATTATCAAATATCTTCTCTAATATCTTCCTGTCTCTAATGTCACCTTCATAGAATTTTACATCCTTACCTGTTATAGCCTTAACTCTATCAAGTGATTTAACACTAGAATTAGACAAATTATCTAATACTACAACATCATATCCATTATTCTGTAATTCAACAACAGTATGACTTCCTATATATCCTGTTCCGCCTGTAACTAAAATAGCCATAATTAATACCCCCTAAAATATAATTCATACAAGATTATTGTATAATAACAATTATGCAACCTTAGACTTTGCAAGCTCAACAAGTGACGCAAAACCTTCCGCATCATTAACTGCGAGTTCAGCTAACATCTTACGATTCATCTCAACTCCAGCAAGCTTAAGTCCATGCATGAACTTTGAGTAGCTAAGACCATTAAGTCTTGCAGCTGCGTTAATTCTTGCAATCCAAAGCTGTCTCATCTGACGCTTTCTCTGCTTACGACCTGCATAAGAAGTAGCAAGTGCTCTCATTACTGATTGCTTAGCAACACGATATTGCTTAGATCTTGCTCCTCTATAGCCCTTAGCCATCTTTAATACTTTATTATGCTTACTCTTGGCATTATAGCCACCTTTAACTCTAGCCATTAATCTAATCCTCCTTATCTTAAATGCTACCTTTATTTAATATGGCAACATATCTTATAGGTATGGTAATACCTTCTTCATATTCTTCTCATTTGTCGAATCAGTAATAGCTGATTGACGAAGATTTCTCTTTCTCTTAGTTGTCTTCTTTGTTAAGATATGTGACTTATAAGCCTTATTTCTCTTAAGCTTACCTGTCCCTGTCTTCTTAAAGCGCTTTGCAGCTGCTCTATTTGTCTTAATCTTTGGCATTTTTATTTCCTCCTTAAAATAATCTATCTTTTTTCTGCAAGAACCAAGCTAATAGATCTACCTTCCTGCTTAGGTTCTTTCTCCACTACAGCAACATCAGACATACTCTCTGCGAAATCATCAAGTATATGCTTGCTATCATGCATGTGAGCCATCTCACGACCACGAAATCTTAAGGTAACCTTAACCTTGTTGCCCTTAGCAATGAACTTTCTAGCCGCATTCATTTTAGTATTCAAATCATTTGATTCAATATTAGGCGAAAGTCTAATTTCTTTGATTTCAACAGTTCTCTGCTTTTTCTTTGCTTCCTTTTCCTTGCGCGCCTGCTCGTATCGATATTTCCCATAATCAACAATCTTACATACAGGTGGCTTAGCCTTAGGCGCAATCTTAACAAGATCAAGCCCTGCATCATCAGCAAGCTTCATAGCTTCCTTAGAAGACATTATTCCAAGCTGCTGCCCATCATCACCTATTAGTCGAATCTCTTTGTCTCTAATCTGTTCATTAATCTGTAAATCGCTAATGGTTCCATACCTCCATAAATTGAAAAAAGTGGATAGACAGACTATCCACTTATATCAACAAAATCAAAAATAGTTGAAATATTAACACTAAGTCGCCCAATTGCGCCTAGGTGAGAGTGGATACTCTTCTTTATTTTTGCAACGAGAATAATATAACATAATGAAAAATATATGTCAATGCCTTATTTTATACTATTTTGCAGGAATTTCCTTCTCCATATATCTGCTCATATCGTACATAGAACCATCCATATAACTTCTGCAAAGACACTGTTTGTCTTTATCATAGTAGAAATGGCATGTATCATATACTATCCACTCCGTACCATCATAGTCCTTATTTGTATCTGGTCTTTTTACCTTAACCTTCAAGCTATTATGGCTTTCATCATATTCCCATTTTGCTTCTCTATCACCATAGGTCCCCCTATTATCACTATTAAGAACCATCTTAACAGGATTCATCCTTACATACCTTACTTCATCGAAGGAATCATCAAAGGTATTAGTTATAGTGTCATTCTCAGGATGATACTTATATCTTGTCATATCACTAAGGGGCACACCTTCAACAGCAATAGGATACTTATTATAAATGATTATATCAGAGTCGTTTTCATCTATAATCCAGCTACCGCCATCGTAGCCTCCATAGATTTGAGCATTATACTTATCACCTCTTAGATATAACACATCACGATTTTGTGATTCAGGTATATCTTCAATCCAGATTCCACAAACCTTTCTAGCCGGCTCAGAATTTACCTGTGAGTAATCCTGAACCTCATTCCATGTTCCCACAATCTGTGAAGCTCTTCCACAAGCACATCCTGTTAAGGAACCAATAACTAGAATTCCAGCAATCAAACAAGCACATATTTTTCTCATTTTGCAACCTCCACAGTTATCTTATCTACTGTACCAACTGGCTTAATCTTCTCATCCTCAAAGCTGTCAACAGTAATCTTGATATTATTTATATTAATCTCAGCATGTTTTTTGGAATCAGCATATTCTCTAATATCATTTGTCTTATTTGAGAAATAGTTCTTAACATCATTATATGTTGTATTTCTATTAATTATATAATCCTCGAACATACAGTATACATTATTATCATTAAGATAACGAAGATTATCATAATCAATTATAAAGCTTCTGATTGTTCTATTGTCCTTGTTAGTATCACTATAAAGCTTTATCTGATAGTATTCTGTACGCTTCGGCTCTAATTGAACAAAACCATCCTTAGTATTTTTCTGCGTGAACAAGGACATATCAATGTTTCTTGAATAATTCATAATACCTATTGAATGATGCTCAAAAAAAAGCTTAATCCTACTATCGTTATATAGCTTCAAATCCTGTTCTGTCATCTCGCTTGTCTCAGAGTCCTGAATAAAAATACCAGTATCTTTATCGTAATGACCTTCACTTACCCCTTGAGCATCATTTTGCATTGCCACCATCTCTTCTCTTGTAAAATGTGTAGCATCATCCTTCTGATTAGATACAACTATTGCTGTTATTATTATTACTAAAACTATTACAATTACGCCGATTATAATGTATTTTACATAGGATTTTTTCTTGGTCCCGTCATTATTAACTGCATTCTGTAGCTTCCTTAGATACTCCTCTTTTTCCTTTTGAATAAATTCATTTTGTAATCTCTCGTATTCAGCAAGATTTTCTTTATGAAAATGGTCAGCAACTTCCTTGTCTAATTTCTGACTCTCTTCAATGTACTTGGCCCTTTCAGCCTCAAGCTTAAGCTTTAACTGAATATATTCTTCGCTATCTTGTTCAAACTGGTCACTTGCATTCTTGAATTCCTGCCACTCCTCCGGTGACATTTTCATAATTCTTTCCTGCTCTTCTTTTGAATAATTCATAACTACTAATCAAGCTCCTTAATATGCACTATATATATCAACATTTATACTTTTAATTTTTCCATTTACATCGAATCTAAGATTAATACTATAGTTGTCTCGATTATTAACATAGAGACTACTATAATCACTATAGTTATTCTCATAATAATAAGTTTTTTCATTACTTAATGATTTAAGAATTTCTTTTGCAATAACATATTCTGTATTATTATCAATCTTATTTCCATTAATTAATATATAATATGAATCCATATTAGTCTTATAATGTTCAAGCCCCGGAACATCATAAACGTTGTAATCTATGGAAACATCTGTAATCTTCATCTCTTTTACTTTACATTTCTCATTAGCTGTAAATGCGATATAAAATCCAGGAACATTACTATTCTTGCCCATAAGAGACGTATTGGCTTTAACAGTATCCTCAGGTGTCAAATCATCATCAGAATAAAAGCTATAACCAAAGTAGTCATCTAACGCATTAAAGTTAAAACTCTGGTCGAACAAATCTGTCTCATTATTATCGTAATGCAGTCTAATACTTGGCATTTCTCCTGTTGGTTTTTCAATCTTATAAAATGATTTATTCTCATTTGCTATACTTGCAATAGAGGCACCTAAAAAGTATCCACAAGTACTAACAAAACCAACAATAATTGAAAGCACAACAAACAGCGTAAGCTTAGCATTAGATAAAGGATACTTAATGTTAACATTGTTATTTTCAAATAATTTATCATCTGTCGAATCACTAGAAGCATATATATGAGATGCAATATAAATCTGCGAAGCCTTATATGTCTTAACCCCCACAATAAGATAAAAAGGTGTAACCAAAGCTGACAATATAAAAACAATCCAAATATTATATCCTCTCATATATTTATCAAGATAGTCTGGATTATTAAGACAGCGATTAATACTGATTAAACCATGTATGAATATAACTAATGCTACTATCTGTCTAACATAATTGATTATAACCAAAACAGTCGATGCTGTATTTTCAAATACTAAGCATTCAGCTATAGTTAAAAAAATACCAAAAACTATTATAAAAGAATAAATAACAGAAAATACAATATATATTGTCTTAATCTTTTTTAGCTTAGATTGTAGCATAATTTCTAATAACTCCAAGGAATATCATTTAGATTATTTGCATCATTAATGTCTTTATCAGCTCTTATAACAATAACAGCATTATTCTCGTCAAGTTTGTCATATACAATTCTATAAAGCAAATCGTTATAAAATGCAACGGAGTATTTGTCCTTATTATCGTACAGATTCTCCTTATAACTGTCCTGATTATTAACAGTATTTCTAAAGGTTATACAGGCATCTTTGTAAGTCATATTCTTCGTAATTCTATTTGGCCCAATCTGTATATAATTATTATCATCAAGATCCTTCGTATTAATTACCACTGCATATACATTACATAGTTCAGGCAAATTATCCTGCGCTGTATCGTTAAAAGCATAATATGTTCCATTACTTTTTCTCTCAGAACTTGTAACAGCGTCAGAAGGATTATACATAATTATCTGATTAGGTTTTATCCTTGAGTCGTCAGGCACCAAATTATTAAGCTTAACCTCAAAAGCCTTTGTATGATTATTAAATGGGAGTTCACTAACCTTTACGGGAAGTACAATCTCATAATCACCAAATATTAGACCAGTATTTCTCACGTAATCCTTATCAAACTTACTAAAATCACCCGTAATATAAGCATCATTAGCCAGATTAGAATTATTAGAACTGTTAGAACTACTGCTACTACAAGCACATCCTGTCATAGCAATAATCATTAGACATAACACTATTATACTAACAAGCCTTCTTTTCATTATTATTTCTCTCCGTCAAAAAATTGAAAAGGACCGCAATTGCGATCCTTCTCTTTTCGAAACTTAATTCTACTTAATCAATACAGTCGGTTGCCACGATGTATTGACTTTAGGGACATAACCCCTATTTTGGTGTGTGATACTTGCTTGGGAATTAACCTCATCACAAGCAGCTTTGAATATGCTTCCGAATTCTGACGCGCTGTCCCGCTGAAGAGGTTTACGGTTAATGACAGCCTGTCTTCGGGAATCATCAGAATCGGAGCTTTGAAAGATTTCTGATACACGGAAATTCATATCAAGCATAATAGATCCCCTCCTTGGCGCATATTAAATTGAATAAGTTCCAGAGCAATTCCTTTGCTCATATTTATAATAACATCTATTATGCTACTTGTCAAACGTTATCCACAATATATTGTGTTTTAGTGGATAAATCGTTATTTTTGCTACATTTTATAGTATTATCTTATCTTTTTTCAGCTATCTATAATATAAACTTATTAATCACCTCAGCTATACCACCATTATTATTGTTATTCCTGGTAATGTAATCTGCCGAACGCTTAGCTTCCTCATTACCGTTAATCATACATACACCCAGTCCAGCAGCCTTAATCATTGATATATCATTTCTCTCATCACCACAGGCAATTGTATTGTCAATAGACATATTAAGATAATCAGCTAAGAATCTTACACCATTACCCTTGTCAGCACCCTTCATTGTATACTCAAGATACTCTGGGCAGGAGAAAAATGTAGAAAAATGCTTACTACCATCATTAGCATATTTTTCCTGAAACTTCACAAGCCTTCTATGATCTTTATAATCAATTGCCATTATCTTATGAAGGCTAAGCCCCTTTAATTCATCATAGTCTTTGACTATGTTGTACGGCTCATTAGAATATTTATTATATTCTACTAATATGTCATCATCATTAGTCGTATAGATTCCATCAATTGTAAATGTCTGGGAATGAATACCTTCTTCATCAATAGCCTTGAGTAGCTTAATAGATTCAGTAACATCCATTGAGTCAGCATGAATTATCTTATCATTCTCACAATCATATACATTCGTTCCATGAAAAGAAAGTATATAACAGTTCTTATTCATATTAAGACCGCCAATTAACTTCTTTACAGCATTAAGGGGACGACCTGTATTAATTGCGAATATATGACCTTCACTTACCATTTTGTTAATTGCTTCAACATTAGCTTTACAAATCTTCTTATCCGTTGTAAGCAAAGTATCATCCATATCAACGAATATTATTTTCTTATTCGAATTCATTTTATCTCCTAATCAAATGTATTTTAATTATCCAAGCCTATTAGATAATCAATAAACTGTTGCGCTGTTCTACCAGACAAGCCATTATGGCTTAACTCCCACTTATTAGCAGCACTTAGAATATCTTCATCACTCATATTGATATTATTCCTGTCACGAAGAGCTAATACGATTTCTTTGAACTCTTTTGGAGTAGGAGCGCCATAATAAATTGATACTCCAAATCTGGCAGCAAGAGATAGCTTCTCTTGCTTAGTATCGCTTTTATGCAAATCATTAGACTCTGTATTATCAGTAAACTTCTCTTTCACAAGATGACGCCTGTTAGAAGTAGCATAAATCAAGATATTATCCGGCTTCTTCTCTAAGCCTCCCTCTATTACTGCTTTCAGATACTTATATTCAATCTCGAAATCTTCAAAGGATAAATCATCCATATATATAATGAATTTGTAATTCCTATTCTTAATATTAGAAATAAGATTATTAATATACTTGAACTGATGCTTATATATCTCGATTATTCTAAGACCCTTATCATAGTATTCATTAGCTAATGCCTTGATGCTTGTTGACTTACCAGTACCAGCATCACCATATAGTAGACAGTTATTAGCTTTAGAACCAGATACAAATGCATTTGTGTTCTGTATCAATTTGTCCTTCTGAAGCTTATATCCTACAAGGTCATTAAAGGATACATGTGTAATTCTCTTTATAGGAATAATATTTCCATCATCATCTAACCTGAATGCCTTATGAAGTCCAAGCATACCTACACCAAATTGCTTATAAAAATCAACTATCAGTTCTCTAAATTCTAATACATCATTACACTTTTCTAATGAAACAGATAATTCACATATTCTATCTCTAATTCTTCGATTGAACACCTTATCCTTATTAGCATCTTCATAAAAGTTAATAATTGTATCCATATCAAAATCTATATTTAAACTATTCAAATCAAAATCAAATAGCGCTTTCAATATGGCATAATCATGTAATGCTATCTTGTCAAATGTTCCGCCTGGATTTCCTTTTATTTCACAATCAATGCTATAAGGATTCTCATCATACACCATCATATATGTAATATAACAATGCCATAGATTGCCATAAAACCCATGCTCTGCTCCGAACCTAATGAGCATTGAGAGCAAATCAAAGGTCTCTTTTTCATCAGCACTTTTGTCTTTCAATATAGATGAGAATCTTCTTAAAAGCAAATCATCATTTTTATATAATAGTAGATTATCTACCTCCATTATCAGGGGTCCCTTTCTTAAAAAATGCTATTCTCCAGAGTAACTCTCAACCCACTTCTTGAGTTCATCATACATCTTTTGTGAATCAGCAGGAATATACACATATTCGCCTTCTTTTATTCCTGTACCATGTATCTCTGTATAATCATCTCCCATAACTCCTACATTAACATATACTTTTTCTTTCTTGTAAGAGTCATCAGAACCATCATCAACTTTATCCATATTTGTTACTAACTCAACAAACTTACCATCCTTGTCTTCCTGTAATGCAGCAGATGGTATAGATAATACATTTGGTTTTTCATTAGTAATTATTTTAAGCTTAGTATTCATTCCAAGTCGAAGTCTAGAATTCTGCTCATTGAGTGATACTTTAACAAGATATGAACCAGATGAACCAAAAGACGCACTTATCTTAGCACCCACATCAGCAGCATTGCCTGAAGTTGAGGTCGAAGCAGCTCTTGGAGCCACATAAGTAACTACCCCAGAAAGCTCGGTTGCTCCTGTAGCATCTGTCGTAATTATAACCTTCATACCTTCAGACACATCAGCAACCTTAGATTCATTCACCTGTGTATGAATCATAAGTGAGTTATCATTCTCAACAGTACAAATAGAACCACCAATATATGTATCTCCCTGTTTTACTCCAAGACTTGTTATAACACCACCAACTGTACTTCTTACAGTACCCTGACCGATGCTATTTTGCACTTCTCTTGCAGCTTCTTCTAATGAACTAATTGTTCCATCTGTCACTCCGTTAATACTGTTGCGAAGCTCGTCAACATAATTTGTTCCATCGCCAGCCTCTAGAACACTATCGCGAACACTCTGATATACATTAACAATACTCTTGTTAACCTCTAAAGATGTTTCTAAATCAGATATATTAGATTCCATCTCAATCGCTTCCATATCCCACTCGCTATGATTAGGATCTTGGAGATATTGCATATACCTAATTCTTTGTCTGTCTAATTCAGTCGCAGTATTATCATAATTTACCTGAGCTATAAAAATCTGCTGATTTATTTCATCGATTCCAGCATTTCTCTCGTTTAGAGCATCCTGAACTTCTTTGTCGTATTCCTGATTACTCTTTATCTTATCAGCCTTTGCCTGGGCAATAGATTTTTGCAATTCAGCATATTGTTGCTGCAAGCTACTTGTATCTAATTGACATATTATCTGTCCAGGAGCGATATGTTCACCTTCTCTTACATAAACATTCTTAACGGCGCTACCCATAAGAGCACTAGTTACCGCTTCACTTTCTGCAGAATCTAACACGCCACTTGTAGATATAGTCGCTTTAACATCCCTTTTAGATATAGTATCTACTAATCCATCGTCGTCAACCTTCTTATCCCCCTTTATTGCAAATATGATTCCAACAATCATACCTACTACAAGAACAACAGCTATAACTACAATGATAATTATATTTCTTTTTTTGTTGTTCTGACCTACTGGTGCATTTTGTCCATTTTCTCCCACTAATTATTCCTCCTCTTACATTAATATTATTAATACGACAACAAATAGCAATACGCCTATATTCACAAGTAATATTATGTCATTTAATTCTAGCAATAATTATATCATATCATATCATATAAGACTTTCAAACCGTCTCATAATCAGGAATTCACATATACGTTAATCAATCCAACAGACTATATAATGTCAAATAGGGATATCTGTGCCGACTCTGGCAGCCCTTTAGTAACACCTAATCTGTCGAAGGTCTCAATAATTGTCTTAGGGACCTTGCCACGATTCTTAATATCATCCTTAGAAGTAAATGCTCCTTCACTAGCAGCAATCATTAGAGAATCAGCAGCATTCTCACCCATTCCATCCACAGATATAAACGGTGGTCTTATCTTACCATCCTCTACCTTAAAATATCTTGCATCTGATTTGTACAAATCAAGTGGCAAAAACTCTAAGCCTCTAGCATACATTTCCTGCACAAGTAACATATCACCATATTCATTTTCTTCTTTAGCTGACAAGTATTCTTTATCACTATATTCCTTTAAATGATTTTCAACAGCTGCTTTTCCCTGACACATTAACTCATAGTTAAAGGCCTTAGCTCGAATCGAAAAATAGGCTGCATAATAAGCAAGAGGATAATTAATCTTAAAATATGCAATTCGCCATGCCATCATAACATAGGCTACAGCATGTGCCTTAGGGAACATGTACTTAATCTTCTCACATGAACCAAGATACCAATCCGGTACACCATGTTCAACCATATCCTTCTTCCAGTTTAACCACTTATCAGAAGATGGGTCAGATGCAATCTTACCCTTACGTACATTTTCCATTATGGTAAATGCTTCTTCTGAATCAAGTCCCTGATGAATAAGATATGTCATAATATCATCTCTTGTACATATTGCAGTTGAAATTGTAGCAATTCCATCTCTGATGAGATCCTGAGCATTATTAAGCCACACATCAGTACCATGTGATAAGCCTGATATACGAACTAAGTCAGAGAATTCCTTCGGCTTAGCATCACGAAGCATTCCCATTGCAAATGGTGTTCCAAATTCTGGAATGCCTAGCGTACCAAGGTCCAAGTCATCCCATAATTCACCAGGCGCAACCTTAAGTGCATCTGTATTCATAAATAAAGACATTACATCCTTATCGTCTAGTGGAATCTTAGTAGCATCAATATTAGTTATATCTTCAAGCATTCTAATCATATTAGGATCATCATGCCCTAATATATCAAGCTTTAAGAGGTTAGAATCAATACTATGATAATCAAAATGTGTTGTAATGATATCAACCTTTTTCATATCATTAGCAGGATGTTGTATTGGTGTAAAGGAATAAATGTTCTCACCCATAGGAAGAACAATGATACCGCCCGGATGCTGTCCAGTAGTTCTTCTTATTCCAGTACATCCTTTTGCTAATCTATCTATCTCGCAGCTTCTCTTATCTACACCGCGTTCTTCGTAATACTTCTTAACATAGCCAAACGCTGTCTTATCTGCAAGGCCACCAATTGTTCCTGCTTTATAAGTCTGACCTTCTCCAAATATTACCTCAGTGTATTTATGTGCTTTAGATTGATAGTCACTAGAAAAGTTAAGGTCAATATCAGGCTCTTTATTACCCTTAAATCCTAAGAATGTCTCAAATGGAATATCAAAGCCTTCTTTAGATAAAGGCGTACCACAATTAGGACATATCTTATCAGGCATATCACATCCAGCACGACCAGCAAATTCCTTAACATCATCTGAATCAAACTCGGCATAATGACATTTCGTACATAGATAATGAGGACTTAAGGGATTAACTTCTGTAATACCTGCCATAGTTGCCGCAAACGAAGAACCAACAGAACCACGGGAGCCAACCAAGTATCCATCCTCTACAGACTTCCATACAAGCTTTTGAGCGATTATATACATTACGGCGTAGCCATTGCCTATAATAGAATTAAGCTCACGCTCTAATCGTTCTGATACAACCTCCGGTAAATCCTCTCCATACATCTCATGGGCCTTGTTATAGCATATATCCCTAAGCATCTGGTCAGAATTCTCGATTACAGGAGGACATTTGTCAGGTCGAACTGGCTTAATTCTATCGCACATATCTGCAATCTTGTTAGTATTAGTAATGACAATTTCTTTCGCCTTGTCATATCCAAGATAAGCGAATTCATCTAGCATCTCATCAGTTGTATGAAGATATAAAGGCGCCTGATCATCTGCATCATCAAAGCCCTTACCTGCCATTATAATTCTTCTATATACTTCATCCTCTGGATTTAAGAAATGTACATCACAGGTCGCACACACTAGCTTATTGAACTTCTGACCTAATCGAACTATCTGCCTATTAATATCTCTAATATCCTCTAATGATTCAATATCATATTTTGGACTTGCAACCATAAATTCATTATTACCTACAGGCTGTAATTCAAGATAATCATAGAAATCTACAATCTTAGCCACTTCTTCATCACTTTTTCCCTCAAGAAGAGCTCTATATAATTCTCCTGCTTCACAAGCAGAACCAATAATGAGCCCTTCCCTGTATTCATTAATTAGGCTCTTAGGCATCTTAGGTCTTCTGTTAAAATACTTAAGATGCGAGTCAGATATTAGCTTGTATAGATTAATCCTTCCAATATCATTCTTAGCTAATATAATACAGTGGTATGAAAAAAGCTTACTTATTGCCTTTTCATCCATAATGAATTTCTCATTAATCTCATCTAAATTATCAATTTCTAGCTTAATCAGCCTCTTATAAAAATCGATAAATATATATGCAGTACATAGAGCATCATCTACAGCCCTGTGATGATGTTCCAGCTTAATCTTCAGCTTCTTGGCAACAGCATCTAATGTGAATTTACTTATATCATGTAGCAGGAATCTTGCTAAGCCTAAGGTATCAACATAGGTTTTATCTAGTGAAATACCTAACTCATTAGCATTTGCAATTATAAATCCCATATCAAAATCAGCATTATGAGCTACCATAATGCAATCTTCACAAAATTCAAGAAACTCAGGAAGCACCTTATCAATTGTTGGCGCATCAATAACATCATCATCTGTAATAGATGTTAACTGGAATATCTCATAAGGAATAGGCCTCTTAGGATTAACAAATGTAGAATATCTATCAACTATCTTATCATTTTCGACTTTGACAGCGCCAATTTCTATAATCCTATCCTTATACGCATTTCGCCCTGTTGTCTCTATATCAAATACAACATAGGTATTATGAAGACTCTGACCCTTTGAGTTAGTCACTACACCTTTATAATCATCAACGATATATGCTTCACAACCAAGAATCATCTTGAAGTCAGAATCATCATAGGCTCCATGCATTAAGCCCTTTTCTGTAAAAGCCTGAACAACACCATGGTCTGTAATCGCAAGGGCTGTATGACCCCATTTCTTGGCCTGTTTATATATATCAGTAGCGTATGATACTCCATCCATCTCTGAGAACTTAGTATGACAATGTAATTCTACCCTTTTCTCAATAGAATTATCCATCCTAACGCTAGAGGCTATAGAAGTCTTCTTAACACCTTCTATTCTTGATATGTTAGTCTCTTTCGTAAAGTTGTCATAGTCAAGTATACCTTTAACTTTAATACCTTGTTTTTCATTAAAATGTGATTTGAATTCTGAAAGCAAATCATTTCTAAGGAAGAATTTAATATCTATGGAATCAGAGCCATCATAAATAGATACTGTAGCAATTGTCTTCTCATTACGAATCTCTCTGTAATCTATTCCAAAAATCTCTCCAGAAATAATTACATAATTACCACAATCAGCATCATTAAGCTCGATAATATTAATAGCATCACCATCGAAATCCTTGCCATACATTACATCTTTGTTGCTAGATCTGACAAGTCCGTAGGTTTTCTTATTATTCTTCTTACTCCCTACAACATCCTCTTCTCTTTCCTCTTCTTCTCTTTCCTTAATCTCTTCAAGTCTGTCTACTATCTTATCAACCTTATTCCTAATATATGTTTCATTCTTCTCTTGATAATTAGTCTTTTTAGCCTCCTTATAATCTACATCAATTATTACATTTAACCCTGCTCTATCACAGAAAATCGAATGAAATATATGTATAATCTCTTCCTCTCTGCTACGAGTAAAAATATTATCCTCAAGAACAATAGTAAGCTTATTATCCTCAAATACAAAATCAGCCCTCTTAATTACAGCCAGCATATATGAACTATATTCACTAACCTCATGATATATACTATCAATATATTCATTATAAAAAGACTCAACACTGTATTGAGAAGACAACTCGAACTTCTCAATAACATTTATCTTAATATCATCATAAGAGAATATCTGCTTCTTAATCTGTTCTTCTAGGGTTCTAATTCTTCTTTTAGGAATTACTCTACGACAATAAAGGTAAACACTAACAGCATCCTTCGAGCTGTTAGTACTTACCTTAGTTACCATTGAATCATTCAACGCATTATGCAAATCATTATCTAATTGTATGCTAGGAAACGCTTCAAAAAACAGTTTGTCCATAGATATCTATTCACTCCAATTAAGTAATTCATTTCTCAATTCACTAATCAGCTTATCTTCAGGAACCTTCTTAATAATTTCACCCTTCTTAATAATAAGGCCTTCATTAATTCCACCAGCAATACCAATATCAGCTTCCTTGGCTTCACCAGGGCCGTTAACAACACATCCCATAACAGCCACCTTGATATTAAGAGGAATATCAGCAACCATATTCTCAACCTGATTAGCGAGAGATATAAGGTCAATCTGCGTTCTACCACAGGTAGGGCAAGATATTACTTCTATTCCACCCTGTCTTAATCCAAGAGTTCTAAGAATTAGCTTTGCAGACTTTATCTCTTCTAATGGGTCTCCTGTAAGAGATACTCGAATTGTATCACCAATACCCTGATTTAGGATTAATCCTAGCCCTATAGATGACTTAATATTACCTGATATAATTGTACCCGATTCTGTAATGCCTACATGAAGGGGATAATTTATCTCTTTCGAAACTAATTCATGTGCTTTAACACACATAAGTACATCAGACGACTTAATACTAACTACAAGATTATCATATCCTAGGTCTTCAATTATTCTTACCTTATCAATGGCTGATTCAACAATCCCTTCAGCTGTTACACCGCCATTTTTCTCGACAATTTCCTTTTCTAAGGAGCCAGAATTAACACCAACTCTAATAGGAATATTCTTAGCCTTGGCTGCATCTACAACTGCCTTGATTCTATCAGTTGAACCAATATTACCAGGATTAATTCTAATCTTATCAGCACCATTTTCAATTGCAGCAATAGCCAGCTTATAATCAAAATGTATATCTGCTACGAGAGGTATGTTAATTCTACTCTTAATGGAAGATAGTGCATTAGCCGCTTCCATATTAGGAACAGCACATCTAATAATATCGCAGCCAGCATCTGCTAACTTATTAATCTGCGCTACTGTAGCTTCAACATCATCTGTCTTAGTATTGGTCATGGACTGAATAAGAATTGGATTACCACCACCAATTACTCTGTCACCAATATGAATTACCTTCGTATCATTTCTTCCCATATAATACCCCCTATCAGCTAAAGAATACTTTAACTATATCATTATACATTATAAACACCATCAGTCCCATTAATAGGACAAGTCCAACAAAATGAATCTTACCTTCTATCTTCTCATTCAGCTTCTTGCCTCTAATTGCTTCTACAATAAATAACACAAGTCTTCCACCATCAAGTGCAGGAAGAGGCAGTAGATTCATTACAACCAGATTGGCAGAAAGAAGTGCCGCTAGATTCAACAGATTCATTACAACTGCTAATGCCCCTGAATCCTTTGACTTTTCATAAGTATCACCAATAACCTTGACAATTCCAACAGGTCCTGACATCTCCTTAATAGATACCTGACCTGTAATCAACGCCGACAGACTCTTGATGGTAGAATATATATAATACTTCATCTGGCACATACCGTAGTATATATTCTCGAAGAAATTACCCTTCTCATATTCACCTTCCCAGTTGACTCCTATAAGATACTTACCTGTATCCTCCTTAAGTCTAGGTGTAACATAAACTGAATTTCTGTCACCATTTCTCTCATAGGTCATTTCTATTGTATCCTCTTTATGGAAAAATACATAGGCAGAAATCTCATGAGAAAAATGAACTCTGTAATTATCAAGATATATTATCTCATCTCCAGGCAAAATCCCCTGTTCAGCAGCACTATAACCTTCAGAAACAGAGTCAACAACTGGTTTATCTATTCCCACCGTCGCAATTACAATAAAGCATAGTACTGCAGCAAGAATAAAGTTATTAAAAGGCCCCGCAGCAACAATTAAAAATCTCTTCCATACAGGCTTCTTATTAAAAGCCCTCTCATCATCACTTTCTTCATCCTCGCCTTCCATTACACACGCCCCACCAAAAGGAAGTAATTTAAGACAGTACTTAGTCTCTCCTTTAGTAAAATGTAATAGCGTAGGCCCCATTCCAAGCCAGAATTCATTGACCTTAACGTCACACATTTTCGCAACCCAGAAGTGACCTAATTCATGAAATATAATTATAAAACTAAAAATTAGAATCGCAATTAAAATCTTAAGCATTAAATAATCTCCGCTTTAGTATTTAGATAAATATTTATATACTTCCTGTTCCGTATATAGAATCTCATCAAGGCTAGGATCTTTAATAATCTCAATACTATTCATAGAATCTTCAATCAATCTGTATATATCAGTGAAACTAATCTTTTTATTTAAAAACAAGGCTACAGCTTTCTCATTTGCAGCATTGAAAATTGTAGGTACATTGCCACCTTGTCTTTGTGCTTCAATGGCAAGCTTTAATCCTACAAATACATTCATATCAGGCTTTTCAAATGTAAGAGAACCAATCTTGAATAAATCAAGATATTCTCCTGACATAGGAAGTCTCTTCGGATAATATAAAGCGTACTGAATTGGCAATCTCATATCAGGCAAGCCTAACTGACCTACCACAGCACCATCATCGTATTCAACAGCCGAATGGAGAATAGATTCTGGATGTACTACCACTTCAATTCTATCTAAATCAACACCAAATAACCATTTGGCCTCCATCACCTCTAAGCCCTTGTTAACCATTGTAGCAGAGTCAATGGTAATTTTATTGCCCATGTCCCAGTTAGGATGCTTTAGGGCATCTTCTAGGGTTACATCTTCTAACTGCTTACTGGTAAATCCTCTAAAAGGTCCACCACTTGCAGTAAGTAATATCTTATGGATAGAATTAACTTCATTTCCCTGTAAAGACTGAAATATTGCAGAATGTTCACTATCAACAGGAAGAACTGAAATATTCTTTTCCTTGGCAAGAGGCATTATGATATGTCCTGCTGTAACAAGTGTTTCTTTGTTAGCAAGAGCAATATCCTTTCCTGCATTAATAGCGGCAACAGTTGGTCTTATTCCAAGCATCCCAACAATAGCTGTAACAACTATTTCAGCTTCGCTATGTGTTGCCACAGCAACAAGACCATCCATTCCTGACAATACTTCTATATTAAGATCTGCTATTCTTTCCCTAAGAGCGTTGGCCTTATCTTCGCTTCCGCAAGACACAAGCTTAGGGCTAAACTTTCTAATTTGCTTTTCAAACAAATCAATATTAGAGCCACAGGACATTGCAACAACGTCAAGGTCCTTCTTCTCTTCTACAATAGAAAGCGTCTGTGTTCCTATAGAACCTGTTGTACCAAGAATAGCAATTTTTCTCATTTTGTTCCTCCTATGCAAAATAGAATGATAACATATATATTATTGGTGCAGTAATAATAACAGAGTCAAATCTGTCTAGAATTCCTCCATGACCAGGAATAAGCTTGCCATAATCCTTAATATCATAGAATCTCTTAATTGCTGAAGCAGCAAGGTCTCCTATAATAGAGATAAAAGCACCAACAGCAACAACTCCTGACAGAATAACAATATCAAGCCATACAATATTCATATAGTTTCTTACAATTATTAAATAAATTGCAGCAATTAATGCAGCGCCAACAATACCACCGATAGCTCCCTCAACTGATTTCTTAGGACTAAGCTTTGGCGACATCTTATGCTTACCGAATAGCATTCCAACACAATAAGCACAGGTATCAGCACCCCATGAGCAACAGAATATTAGCCATACAACGAAAGCGCCATTATTTGGCAGACACCTTGTCTGATAGATAAAAGATATCATAACACCAACATAGAACAATCCAAAGAATACTGCCATTATCTGTTCTGCTTTGTAATTAGGATATGAGAACACAAATATAGCAAGCTCTAAGGTCAAAAATACTACGAATAACAAGTATGTTTCTCTCAAAAAGCCAAACTGTAAATTAGCATAAAACAATGCACAGAACACATATCCAAATATACCTGCTAATTTCTTATGTACATTAAATACTCTATAAAGCTCCCACATACCAATAATGGATATAATACCCATTGATACCAAAAGCACAGGCCCTCCTGTAATAATTATTACAAGAAGAATTGCAACAAGTACAATTCCTGATATGAGCCTCTGAATAAAGCCTGATTTCTTACTTGATTTATTATCTACTGATGTATCTGACATTTTATCTCCTTCTACTTTATGTGACCAAGTAAACCTGGTAACGATTCGTTACTAAGTAATCTGGCAACTAAACGTTCCCATACCTTCTATTTCTTCTACCGTATTCCTCAATTGCCTCTTCTAAATCCTTCTTAGAAAAATCAGGCCATGGAACATCTGTAAAATAAAACTCACTATAAGCTAATTGCCAAAGCAAATAATTAGAAAGTCTCTCTTCTCCACTAGTTCTAATAAGAAGGTCTGGGTCTGGAATCTCTTTAGTATCAAGGTTTTCACTAATCATATCTATTGTAATATCATTAGGATCTATTTCTCCATCTTTAACCTTCGTGGCAATCCGTTTTGTGGCCCTAACAATCTCATCTCGACTTCCATAATTAATTGCCACATTAAGATTAAGACCATCGTATTGCTTAGATACTTCTTCAAGCTTGGCAATTTTTTCCTGCATATCCTCAGAAAGTCTTGTTTTATCACCAATAATTCTAACCTGCATATTATTCTTCTTAGCATTCTTAAGACAATCTGACAGATAATTATTGAGCAATTTCATAATCGCATCAACTTCACTTTGAGGCCTTGTCCAATTCTCAGTAGAAAACACATATATTGTTAGGTATTTTACACCCATTTTATATGCTGCTCTACTTATCGTCTCAATATTCTTCGCACCCTGAGTATGACCTGCCGTACGAGGAAGACCACGCTTCTTCGCCCATCTACCATTACCATCAAGTATTATTGCAATATGCTTTGGAACCATATATTCTCTCCTATTATTTCTCTATTTATTGAAAAAAGGACACTAAAACCTCGTGTCCTTTGTTTTTATACTATACTTTAAGAATTTCCTCTGTCTTGTCACTAACAGCATCATCAATCTTCTTGATATAGCTATCTGTTAACTTCTGCGCTTTTTCCTCTAACTCCTTGATATCGTCTTCAGAAATATCACTTTCCTTAGATAGCTTCTTAAAGGAATCATTAGCATCTCTTCTTATGTTTCTAACAGCCACCTTAGCATTCTCGCCCTTCTTTTTAACATCCTTGGCAAGCTCCTTACGACGTTCCTCTGTAAGCTCAGGAAATACTAATCTTATTACCTTACCGTCATTAGTAGGATTAATACCAACATCAGATGTCTGTATAGCCTTCTCAATTTCTTTAACCATAGAAGCTTCCCATGGTTGAATCTGAATCAACCTAGGCTCAGGTACAGATACATTAGCAACCTGCTGAATTGGAGTAGGTGTACCATAATAATCAACAAGCACTGAATCTAACACGTGTGGATTAGCACGACCTGCGCGAATTGAGTTATACTCAGAATATAAGTTGTTTAATGATTTCTGCATCTTGTCATCATATTTTACCAATCTCTCATCCATTGAAAGTTCCCCCTAATTTGTAACTATTGTACCATTAAAATCACCTGATATTGCCTTGCTAATGCTATTCTTCTCATTAAGAGCAAACACATACATTGGCATCTTATTCTCAAGGCACATAATAGAAGCTGTAAGGTCCACAACTCCTAATCTCTTATCGATAACTTCTTGAATAGAAATCTTATCATAACGCTTAGCGTCTGGATTAGTTGCAGGGTCGCTGTCATACACTCCATCAATTGATTTCGCAAGAAGAATTCCATCTGCTTCAATCTCAATAGCTCTAAGTGTAGTCGCCGTATCTGTTGAAAAATACGGATGACCTGTTCCACCTGCAAAGAACACTACCTTGCCTTCTGATAAAGCCTTCATAGCCTCATCCTTAGAAAACATTACAGAACAATCGCCACAGGCAAACTGTGTCATAACTACAGTGTCCATTCCAACGTATCTAAAAATCTCAGATACATATATACAATTCATAACCGTAGCAAGCATACCTATTTGGTCAGCCTTAGTTCTTTCAATTGTATTGCTTGTTCTACCACGCCAAAAATTGCCGCCACCAATAACAATACCAACCTGAACATTAGCATCAACAATTGCTTTGACCTGATTAGCAACCTCTATACAGGTTGCCTCATCAAAGCCTGTCTTTTTATCGCCTGCTAAAGCTTCGCCGCTAAGCTTTAATAATACTCTCTTCATTAGCCAAATAATCCCTCAACATCAACATCTGCGTATGTCTGTGAACAGAAACCTTCAATAACAGCACCGTTGTTAATCTGTACTGAACGTGACTTAATATTACCAACTACTACAGCTGATGTATCCACAACAACTGGTCCCTGTACATCGATATCACCCTTTACAGCACCAGCGATTACAGCAGATGTAGCAACAATATTACCAACTACTACTGAACCAACGCCAACCTTAGCTGTACCTGTAGTATTAACCTCACCAACTACCTTAGCTGAATCTGCAAAGAACTCTGAAGAATTACTGTTTCCTTCAACGTAACCTGCAATAACGAGCTTACCATTACATGTAATATCACCATTAACAGTTCCTTCAACATTGATTGAACCTGTTGATTCAAGATTACCTGTAATTGTCATACCCTTAGTAATTACTGCATTCTCATCACTTGCAACATTACCTGTTGATACAGGTGTTGAAACAGTATTAGACGTTGTATCTGCAGGTGTATATGTCTGAAATGTATCCATATTATTACTCTCCTTCTTCTCTTCCTTCTTCTCTTCCTTAACTTCTGTCTTCTCTTCCTTCTCAGGCTCTATAGTATCTGTTACAGCGATTGTCTCATTGTTGTCAACCTTCTTAGATACCTGCTCGAAGAGTCCGTCAAGCTTAGATAATTCATTATCTACATCAATTTCTTCATCTAATGTGTCTACCATATCATCTGACGTCTCGAGATTCTCTTCTTCACCCTCATAATTAGCATCAGGGACAAGTTCACCTACTGCGTCTGAAAAATCATCCTTAAATTCTTTAAAAAATCCCATTCTATTTTCCTCCAGTTTCTTCTATTTACTTTGCCTTCACATGTTGTACAGGCGGTGTATCGTCTGTTATAGGTAAAAGACTAACATTAGAAGCCTGCAAAGCCTCAATAAGTCTAGGCAAAGCTTCTGCTGTTGCACCTTTCGCATTAGCATCATGTAAAAGTACTACTGACGTCTTGTATTTTAACACATCTTTCATAACATTTTCAACTAATTCATCAGCAGTATATGCATTACTTACAGCATCTCCACTAGATACATTCCAATCATAGTAGTTAATTCCTTGCGAATTAAGGTAATCAATGCATTCTCTAATATCAACATTAGTTACTTTATTACCACTTCCACCTGGGAAACGATACAATTTCGTCTTATATCCAATAAGTGGTTCAAGAAAATCTCTCATTGACTCAACATCCTTCTTAAAGGAATCAAGTGACGCATATACCTCAGAATATTTATGACTATAAGAATGTACTCCTATTGAATGTCCTTCAGAAGCAATTCTCTTAATCTTATCCTTCATAGCTGCATCGTCTTTTTGAACTAAGAAAAATGTCGCCTTAACATTATATCTACCTAAAGTATCAAGGATACTGTCGGTATTATCACTAGGTCCATCATCAAATGTAAGGTATACATTAGTCTTCTCATGGCTATCAGGCGATTTGATATTATCACTTGAATCATTAGAAGCAATAACCTCTTTTACTGATGAAGAAGTACCTCCTTCTTCCATCTCGTCTAACCTGTTATTAAGCTTTACAACAGATACTATAAGGCACACAATTGCGATAAGAGATATAAGAATCGAACCAGTTATTGTTAATATGATTCCAACCTTTATTCTATTAATTCTTTTACGTCTGTCTCTGGTATTTTTTAGGTTTTCCTTCTTATCTGTATCCAACCTTTAACTCCTTATAAAAAAATGCAAGCTATCTATTATAGCTAATATAAAGCTATAATAGAAGAACATGCATTTTTTAAGCCATATATAATTACAATTAGTATTAAGAATTCATCTGAGCAGCAACTTCTGCAGCAAAATCTTCTTCCTTCTTCTCGATTCCTTCACCAACTTCGAAACGAACCATCTTAGTAATCTTCAAGTCTTTATCTACTGACTCAAGATATTTTGCAACAGTTTGCTTACCATCCTCAGCCTTAACATATACCTGATCCATAAGGCTGATATCCTTATATTGCTTATTAACACGACCATTTACAAGTCCACTGAAAATCTTATTACCATAAATCTTCTCTTTTGCATTAAGAGCGACCTCAGCTAAAGACTTCTTAGCGTCTTCAGATAAGAAGTTAGGTAAGAAATTCATCTTAGACTTCTTCTCTTCGAAGATTGCCTTATCCTCATCACTCCAGTGATTAGCCTTTGCTTCCTCGATTAATTCCATTAAGATTGGCTTAGGAAGTGAGAATGGGTCATTAAGAGCACTTTCCTTAACGATATCCTCTAGCTTAGCCTTCTCACCATCTGAGATGTCATTCTGTGAAATGTACTGTGGGTTCATAGCTGCAATCTGCATTGCAATATTATTAAGAGCTTCCTTGTTAGCATCATTATTCTCGCCACTTGCCGCCACAAGAACACCAATTCTTCCTGCACCATGAATATATGATACAACAACATCGCCAGATGCCTTTTCAAAACGTCTTACAGAAAGCTTCTCACCAATTGTAGCAGTCTTTTCAACCAATTCATCCTTTAAGCCTTCTGACTCTAACAGCTTATCAACATCCTCACCGTTAGGGCCACCTTGTAATGAAGAAGCAAGAGCCTTGTCAGCTACTTCCTGAACAAACTCCTGGAAAGTCTCGTTCTTGGCAACAAAGTCTGTCTCAGAGTTAACCTCTACAACACAAGCCTCATTATCAGAAGCTGCGATTCTAGCAATACCTTCAGCTGCAATTCTAGATGCTTTCTTCTCTGCCTTGGCAGCACCGCTTTTCTTAAGCACATCAACTGCAGCATCCATATCTCCATCAGTCTCTGTAAGAGCCTTCTTACAATCCATCATACCTGCGCCAGTCTTCTCGCGCAATTCTTTAACCATAGCTGCTGTAATAGCCATAACTTAATCCTCCAATTATTCTATCTATTATTCGTCCTGACCTTCGTCATTTGACTCTTCTTCTGCGTCTTCTGATTCATTCATTAATCCCTGATTAGCCTCGATAACAGCATCAGCCATCTTAGATACGATAAGCTTAACTGCACGAATAGCATCATCATTTCCAGGAATAACGAAATCTAATTCCTCAGGGTCACAGTTAGTATCTGCAATACCAATTAGTGGAATACCAAGAGCATGAGCCTCCTGGATACAGATTCTCTCTTTCTTAGGGTCAACTACGAATATTGCATCAGGAACTCGTCCCATTTCTTTGATACCACCAAGGTTTCTAGTTAACTTCTCCATCTCCTTGCGAAGAGCTATAACTTCCTTCTTAGGTAACACATCAAATGTTCCATCTTCTTCCATCTTCTCGATAGCCTTAAGACGGTCAATTCTACTCTGAATTGTCTTGAAGTTAGTAAGCATTCCTCCTAACCATCTCTCATTAACATAGTACATTCCACATCTCTCAGCCTCAGCCTTAACTGTGTCCTGTGCCTGCTTCTTTGTACCTACGAAGAGGATTTTACCACCTTGTGATGCGATGTCGAATACAGCATTATATGCTTCATCAACCTTTACAACTGACTTCTGAAGATCAATGATATATATACCATTTCTCTCTGTGAAGATATAAGGAGCCATTTTAGGGTTCCATCTTCTAGTCTGATGTCCAAAGTGAACACCTGCTTCTAATAATTGCTTCATTGAAATAACACTCATTTTCTTTACCTCCATGGTTAATTTCTTCCACATAATTCATCTTAAGGATTTACTATAAATAGCACCATATCCCTAATCATTATGTGTGTTTATTTAAAGCCTTGAACATTCTATCATAACTGTTTTAATAACACAAGTTATTTTTAATATAATAATTCTTATTCTATTGTTCTCTAAATTGTTGCTTAGTTACAAGTAGATTGGCCAAATCTTCTTGTGATATTCCTCTCTTAATTTTGAAGGTACCATTTTGCAGATTATGATCTAAGCCCTTTTCATTAAGATATCTGTTAAATGAATCATAATCACTTACAAGCCCCATGGCTACAAGCCTTTCAATTACAGTTCTTGATACATCCCCTTCTCCTATTGTAAATTCAACAGAATCTGTAGGGGTTATGTCTCCTGTTCCACTTTGAGTAGAGTTGTTGTTAGGCATTGGATTGGTTGCCCCTGGAATTGTCTGATTACCTTCAGCAGCTGTTCCATTAGTAGCATTCTTAGTAGTATTAGTATTATTTACAACAGTAGAATTAGTCATTGTTGTACTACTTTCAACCATTCCAAGCTTTTTTGCCCTGTCTATTACTTCTTTATCACTTATATCATTTCCAACAAATGAAAATGCGATTACAAGAATTATAGTAGTTACAATAACACCTATTCCTATTCCTCGCATATAGTATTTTAGTTTCATATATATTAACCTCTTCTAGTTATATAGGCCAAGCACTAATTTAATCTCTCCAATACCTTTACCAAGCTTCTTGGCTATGTCTATCTCACTATAACCTTCTTTATACAGATTAACAATTTCACTTTCTTCAGAAGACATTGTATGACTTTCATTAGATGATTCAGTAACTGCTTCCTTGAAGCCCTCTGGAACCTCTTCATCGTTAGAATCCGCTATCTTCTCAATTAATTCATCGTTAAATGTCTTGACAGTTTCTGTTTCAACACGCGTTGCTTCAATACCCGTAACAAATTCCTGCTCTTTTTTTAGAGTGATGTTTTGATCATACTGTTCTTTTAGAGAATTAATGCTTTCATCCACATCATTTTTTAGCTGCAATAATTGTTTTTGAGTAATATCTAATTTCTCTGTTAGCTTTGTAACATTTTCCTGCTTATCATTAAGCATACTGTGAATGAATACAATTTCGTTATTAGTCTTCTCCATTGTCTCTAGAACCTTCTCAGAATATTCATTCATCTGATTCATTTTACTTACATATTCTTCGTCAGTCCTAATGGCAAAATCATTAACAGCATCTTCTAATTTATCATCGAATCTATCCTTAATAATACTCTCTGATTGCTCAATTCGACTGTCTACGATATTCTGTACTTCTTTTTCGCTAATTCTTGTAATTTCTTTCATATCAGAAGAAGACAGCTTCTCAGTTATGAAGAAGCTGCCTGCAAAAATCAATACTCCAATTACAACTAGACCTATTTCAAGTCCTGCCATATTATCTCCTTACATTTTCAATAGTTATACTGACACGTCAAAAGAAAAGGATTCACCTTTTTTCTTAACGACTCCGTCAGCCATCTTTTCCTTGTCTTCTTTCTTTTTCTTCTTATTACGATTGCCCTGATAAGCTCCATTGCCTGACCCATCACCAAGGTCATACTTATCAGACTTCTGTTCTAGTTCATTAACAGAACGGCTCTGTTCTTCTTCCTCTTGTTCAAAGCCAACCTGTAGATTAGATTGATTAACTTCAGGTCTTGTATCTTCATGGGATTTGATGTTACCAACCTCAGCGGTATTCTGTATCATTCCATTAAAATTAATAGGACTAATTGACATAGGACCACCTCCTACAGATTACTTACTACAATATCTCCATTCTTCATTTCGAATCTACAGAAGCTTCGTTTCTCTTTTACATTAAAGCATACATCAGATATTGTAATGCTTACACCAGGGAATACATCTTTTCTAATATCAACCTTAGAATGACGTGATGTAATCAATTCCTGATGAAGGGCATTGAATTCGTTCTGACGCTCTTCTAATTCCTTTGTATTCTTCGTAAGCTCTCCAGCAACCTTTTGTAGATAAAGGGCATTCTTCTGGTCTAACTGCTTTCCTTCTGTAATATATTTGTTATATGTCTTAATAATAGGCTTTAATTTATTAATATTCTGGGACAATACAGATATCTCTCTTTGTAGCTTGACATAACGTTCCTTTTTATCAGGCGCCATACCTACTTCAATCTGAGTTGTTGTACCCATTACAGAGCCAATAGTCTGGGCTTCAACCTTGCCTCCGGCTCTTATAACTCCACCGTTAATTGTTCCCTTACGTTCTGATACAATAATATCATCAGAAGCGGATACATCGGACTGAGTTATATTACCGGCCTCTATATAGCCTCCCGAGAATACATTGGCATTCTCGATAAATTTTGTTATTACATTGCTTCCGGCATCTAAGATTCCTTTATTCATACCGTGGATTCCACACTGAACAATTATCTGTCCTTCATCAGACTGAATAAGAGCGTCTTCCACAACACCGTCAATTATAATATCGCCTTTTGCGATAACCTGGAATCCTCCACGCACACTTCCGTGAATATGCACATTACCGTTATATGCAACATTTCCAACAGAATTGTCTACATCACCGCTGACCTCATAGACATCAGACACGAACACCTTGCCATTGACAAGAGACACATGACCGGTAACCTCAGTATACATCTCGGTCTGATCTTCGCTAATCCTTAAGTTCTTGCCCGGCTCTAATCTAAGAGTCTTAATAGTTCTGCATGGAATATCCTTGCCGGTAACATCCTTACCGTTAGAGCCTCTGTCGCCATTGTGTAATTTGGCGAGCAAATCTCCTTCCTTAACCTGACATACATTTTCAAGATTACGGTAATCTACAGAGCCGTCATCATTATGCTTAGGCTTAAGATTAGGATTGGTATTGAAGAAATATTCAATCTTGTCATCCACACCATGAACAGGCGCAAGACCTTCTGCAATCACAAAATCTGTAAAGTATACTCTGTTCTCGATAAATTCTAAAATCAAATCCTGATCAATGCCGTACTTGACATTCTTCTTACCGAGCTCGCCTAAGATATCCTTAGCATTCATACAATTACCCTTTGTAGAAGGCGGATAGAATCTGCATGTAACCTTCATCTTATCGAGAGATATCTTGTATGACATACTCTCAATAAATTCGATTCCATCGCCTACCCCAAGCGACATCTCGCTCTTAGCATCCCCAAGAATCAACTGACGCATTTCCTGATTATCATAATTCTCAAATCCATGCGCCTTAAGATACTCAGAGCATTCCCTATAATCAGGCTTTTCACCAGATTCCTTAGGCGGATAATAAATCAAAAAAGCCTCGTTTTCTTCTCTATATTCAACTTGTATGTATCCGTTTACTTGATTCATATTAACCCCCCACTTGTCGCAAGTCTATCCAGCAAACACATCCATATAGTCACCCATCTTAGATTTCATCTTACCTAAAGCCTTAGTATGAAGCTGTGATACCCTAGATTCTGAAACCTCTAATGTAGCGCTGATTTCCTTCAACGTCATCTCTTCATAGTAATATAATAAAATAACCTTCTTCTCTTTATCTGTTAACTGCTCTAAAGCCTCAGCTAATACCTTCTTAAGCTCTTTTTTTGAAATAGCTGTCTCAGGCTGTTGAAAATGTGAATTAGAACGAGCATCCATGGCTGGCTCTGACCCCTGTTCAACATATTCATTTAGCGACACAACATTAGTTGTCTTAAGAATCGACTGCCACTCTATTAATTCAGCATGTGTAATATTAAGCTCCTCAGCAATCTGTTTATCTGTAGCAACCTTGCCGGTCCTACTTTCTACTGCTTTAGTCGCTTCATCAATCTTTTTCTGTTTTTGTCTTACTGTCCTTGGAATCCAATCCATTTTACGGATTTGATCTAGAATAGCGCCTCTTATTCGAACACTTGCATATGTTTCGAATTTGACATCTTTGTTTACATCGAACTTATCAATTGCATCAATTAATCCAAATACACCGTAGCCAACAAGATCATCAAATTCAACCGTGTTACCAAGGTGCATGCTTAATCTTCCGGCAACAACCTTAACTAAAGGTGCATATTCAACAATAAGCTTTTCACGAATATCTTGTGACCTATTCTGACCATAGGATTTCCAAAGCTTCTCTTTATCTACAGCTTTCATTCAAAAAGCCCCCATAATTAATAATCTTCTTCATCTTCGAATTCATCTTCATCGTCTTCATCATCCTTACTATTAACATTCTCATTAGGTACACCACCAGATTCTGAGCCATCTTCTGACTCACCATCTACTAATTCACCATCAGCATCAATATCTTTGAAGTTCTTATTGATAATAACTGCAATTATTATGCTTATTGTTCCAAATATAGCAAGTACAATGATAAATCTAAAAAAGAATGTTGAAAAATCGACTCCTTGGATAATTGATACAACACATGTAATAAGACATGCCACCAAAGTGATTATTATTGGAATCCCTTTTTTACCCATATCAATAACTCCAAAACTATATAGTTTTTACATCCTTACCTACAGCTTTTATGATGTAATCACCATTATTACTGTCCAAAACTACGGTCCTACCATAATCAAGACCTGTATCTTCTGCCAACAATGGAATTCGAAGTTCCCTAAGCTTCGCCTTACTCGCAGCAACATTGCGGTCTCCAATGTTAATGCTAGAGCTACCAGGCGATTTAAGTGCGAACATTCTTGCACCACCTGCAATCTTCGCAACTATACTAGGTCTCCTGGCACCAGCTTTAATCATATCATCAAGCAACTTAGTAATGCCAGTATCTGCGAACTTTGCAATAACTGTATTATTTTTTATTTGTGTACTGTCAGGCAACATAATATGTGCTAGCCCACTAACCTTAGTTATTGGATCGTATAATGCAATTCCAACACAGGAACCTAATCCAATAGTCGTAAGGCTATCTGGCGCTTTGCATATCTTCAAATCTGCCATTTCGCTCATAAAAACCTCTATAGTGCAATACCAAGTGCTGCTAAAATCTTATCGTAAGAATCTTCTTCAGGCATAAGGATAAAATAGCCATTAATAGCAAAATCATCCCCAAATTCTGTCTTAATCATTAAAGCATTATCGCCTGTCATACCAAATTGTATAGCCGGTACGCTAAGAATAGCTGCGGCCATATCAACAGCAACATACGGTACAGTCGGCATAATCACCAAATTGGTTAATCCTGACAACGCAGATAAGTACGATCCAGCAATAATATTACCTATTTCCTTTATCGCCGATAATTCCATCTCATCAAATTCGCCATCATAATCAGCGGGCTTCATCATAAGCCTGTTAACCAGATTACGGGCCGATGGCATATCCATTAAGAACATCATTGAGCCTTCAATATCATGCTCAACCCCCAGGAGTATACCGACAATAATCTCATCTTCCGCTCCCATTGAAGAACCAATCTTCTCTACAGGCAACAGCTCAACCTTGGGAACATGCATATTGATTCGCAGATTCAGCATATTCGCAATAGCTGTTGTAGCATTACCTGCCCCTATATTACCTATCTCCTTTAATACATCGAGATAGAGTGCATTAACCTCTTCAAAACTAAGTTTGGACATATTAAAACTCTCCAATCATAATATAGACTATTTATGCAGTCTCAACTTCTCCTACAATTGACGAAATCTCAAATATAGAAACAAGTTCATCACCATCTTTACCAATACCATTGATATAGTTGGCATCAGCTCTTCTATTGGCATTAGAAACATTTCTGTCAATATCGCTCTCGCCGAGGTTAATTACCTCTTTGACTTCATCAACAATAATACCAATGAGACCAAGATTTTCTAATTTCAGAATAATAATTCTAGACTTATTAGTATAGACATCATCCTCTAAGCCCATTTTACGTCTTACACTCATAACTGGAACAATCTCACCACGTAGGTTGATTACGCCAACATAGTAGTGTGGAGCCTTAGGAACTCTAGTAATCTTCTGCATACGAACAATGTTATCTACATAAGATATATTAAGACCATATTGTTCACCACCAATTTTTACAACAATATATTGAATCTTTTCCTGATCAACAATTTCCATTTCATTAGCCATGATTAAACCTCCAAATTATACTAAAGCATTAACATCAATAATCAATGCAACTTCACCATCACCAAGAATTGTAGCACCATTGATAATCTTATTATTATCAATAGTTTTACCAAGAGATTTAATAACGATTTCTTGTTGTCCCATTAGATTGTCAACAACTAAGCCTGCATAATTATCACCCTTCTTGACAACAACTACTGTTAAGTAATTGTCCTCGCTCTCCTTAGGCTCTGAGTCAAGTAACTCATCAAGTCTAATTAGAGGAATAACAAGACCTCTAAGGTGAATAACCTCTTTAGCCTGTACATACTTGATATCAGATACAGATATATTCTCAATATTCTGGATTGAGCCAAGCGCTATAGCATACTTCTCATCACGAATCTCAACCATCAATGCTTGTATAATAGCAAGAGTTAGAGGAAGTCTAACTGTGAATTTAGAACCTATTCCATATTCACTCTTAACCTCAACATCTCCACCTAATGCTTCAATGTTAGATTTAACAACATCAAGACCTACACCTCTACCAGAGATATCCGTAATCTTCTTTGCCATAGAAAAGCTTGGCATGAATAGGAAATCAATAATCTCCTTATCTGTAAGATCTTCTGCAGCATCTTCAGTAACAAGACCTCTCTCAATTGCTTTCTTCTTAACACTCTCAGTATCGATTCCGCCACCATCATCCTTAACGACGATAATTACGTTATTACCTTCCTGATAAGCATTAAGCTCAATCTTACCTTCCTCAGGCTTGCCTCTTTGCTTTCTAAGCTCAACATCTTCTATACCATGGTCAGCAGAGTTACGAAGTAAATGTTGAAGTGGATCACCAATCTGGTCAACAACAGTTCTATCTAACTCTGTCTCCTCACCACTCATGATTAGATTCATAGGCTTGTCAAGCTTACGAGACAAGTCACGAATCATACGAGGGAATTTGTTAACAGTTGTTTCGATAGGCACCATCCTAACCTTCATAACAGATTCATGAAGATTAGTTGTAATTCTCTCTAAGTATTCTATCTGTTCATGGAAGCTTTGAGACTCAAATCCCTGCGATCCATTATTTCCTTCAGTTGTACTAATAGACACAAGCGAGTTCTTAGCAATAATAAGCTCTGACACCTGATTCATTAAAGCATCTAATTTCTCAATATCTACACGAACTGTTCTTGCTGTAACAGGCTTATTACTTGTCTTCTTAGCCTTGTTCTGATTACTCTTACTTTGATCACCAGCCTTCTTAGCAGCTTTAGCTTCAGCCTTAACAGGAACCTTCTTCTCTTCTTCCTTAGGCAATTCTTCTTCAGCAATATAATCAGCAGGTGTAACTGTATCAAACTCAACCTTCTCTATCTCAGATACTGCACAAATAGCATCCTTAATAGGCTCAAACTCAGATTGAGTAGCAATAATCAAGCTAAAATGAAGATCGAATCTCTCATCTTCAATATCCTGAGAGCTTGGGCTAAACACAAGAATCTCACCAAAGTCTTCTATTGCCTTGAATACAAGAAATGCTCTTGCAGCCTTAAGCAAGCAGTCGCTTTGGATATATACAGTACATCCATACAGCTTAAGACCGGACTCAGCCGCCTCGGTCAGCTTACTCTTGTTGGATTCTTCTACCTCGATAGACTTAAACGGTGCATCACCTGACGCGCCATCATCTGCCTTGCCTTCATCAGCAGCAGCCTCTTCGGCCGGTGCAGCTTCTTCTTTGGCCGGAGCATCAGCGCCTCCCTCTTCAGCCTGCTCAAGATAGTTGTTAAGCTTCTTAATTAGTACTTCATTATCATTAGTACCTTCATCAGAAGTCGACTTAACAGTCTCAAGGTATTCTTCAACTGCACTTAGACATTCAAATAGAATGTCAATCATGTCAGAATTAACCTTTACATTACCATTTCTAATTTCCTGAAATACATTTTCCATATCATGGGTAAGATGTTGCATTCTCTTAAAGCCCATTGTACCAGCCATACCCTTTAATGAGTGAGCGGCACGGAATATTTCATTAATTGTATCAGCATTCTCAGGCTCTTGCTCAAGTGCCATAATATTATCACTTAAGCTTTGAATATGTTCTGCTGTTTCATCAATAAAGATGTCGAGATATTGACTTATATCCATAATCATTAACCCCCTAGTTTCTTAGATATAGTTTCCGCAATTTGTTTTAAAGGAACAGATACATCAGATAGTCCTGCTTCCTCTACTGCTCTAGGCATACCATAAACCACACAAGTTTGTTCATTTTGTGTGATACAATATACATCCTTTTTTTCTTTTAACTCAGCGATTCCTTTAGCGCCATCTGACCCCATGCCAGTTAATACCACACACAAAATCGATTCTACATTAGTATCAATCAAGGATTCATACATAACATCAGCATTAGGTCGTAGATTGTTAATAGGTGGACCTTCATATACTTTCGCAATAAGCTTATTAGAAGAATTCATACCAATTTCAAGATGCTTCCCTCCCTGAGCAATATATACAGTGTCAGGAAGAAGCACTTCTTTATCAGTGGCTTCTTTAACAGTAAGCTTCGACATTCCATCAACCCGCTCTGCAAGAGAATGAGTGAATCCTGACGGCATATGCTGTAACACAACCATCGGGACTCCCAAATGCTCTGGCAACATAGGCAACAAAGTATGTAAAGCCTGAGGACCTCCTGTGGAACACGCTAGGGCAATAATTCCATATTTCGTGGTTTTTCCCATAGCACATACTCCTAAACAGTTATTTAATGAGATTATATCATTATAAATGCTTCTCAGTAGTGCATGGTCACCCAAATGCAGAATAATTTTCAGACTATTCTAACTTTTTATGTCTATTTCGCCTCTCTTCTTCAAAAATATATCTTATAATACGCTCTTGTATCTTAGTATCTTTAAATAAAAACTTCATTCTATATGAATACTTCTTATTATCTGGATTGTATTCCTTACCTAATATATGTGCCACAACCTCGAGATTTGTCTTCTTATTGTTAAGAAGCACCTCGAAATGTAGGAACAGGTAGTTAATCTCTTCTAAATCCTTCTCAGTAATGAACCTCATTCCACCACCTGAAATGTCAAGTATGGTGCCAAGTCCTCTAACAGCCACAGGTCTTGTTGTATCCTTAATCATTTCCTTAACCTCAGCCATCTTCTCAGCTTCACCCTCGTCATCCTCTAGTGACAGAAATAATAGAGGTATAGAACATTCCATTCTGTAGAATTCTCGTCTTTGGAACTTAACAATATCACCTGATATTTCACTTTTCATCAAGTAGAAATTATCTTTTTTGAAACGTTCTGTAACAGTTCCTTCAGCCTTATATAATCCACCTGATGTAGTAAATACGAATTCATATCTTACATTCAATGGTAGAAGGAGAATCTTACCGCCCTGTGTAGGCATATGCAATATAAAGTTACCACTTTCATCAAGATCAAATACAGAAGTCATATAAGTACCGACTCCTTTAGAGCCTTCATTCCTATTGACCTCCTGCAACAATCTAAGATCCACTTTACTTCCAGGTTTAATCTCTTTTGTATCCATACACTTCTCCACCTAACACATAGTACTATTTAATGAAACTACTAAATATCTGTGAAATACCCCATTTATATGTAATCTTCTCTTCAAGTAATTCATAGGCAATTGTTTCAAAAGCCTTTGTAGATTTTGCCTTTGGATAAGACAGGGAAACTATCTTCTGATTCCTAACAGCCTTCTCTAGCGTATCATCCTGGGGAACCATACCTAAGTATTTGACCTCTCCATTTAAAAACTTCGTAGTAACAGTCTTAATCTTATTATATACTGCCATTGCCTCATCTTTTGAATTAACCTTATTAGCAACAAGTCTAATATTAGTTCCATTCTTGATAAAGCCTGGATTCTTATATAAAGCCTTAATCAGAGAATAAGAATCCGTTAAGGAGCTTGGCTCAGGAGTAGTAACAAGAACAACTTCAGGTGATGCCAACACAAAATCCAATACAGAATCCGACACACCTGCACCAGTATCAATTATTAATACATCTGTAAGCTCGTTAAGATATGATAGATTAGATATTAGATAATCTATCTGAGACTTATTCAAATTGTTAAGACCTACTATTCCCGAACCTCCAGAGATAAATCCAATATCCTCCGGTCCTTTTGTAATAATTTCTTCTATTTTCATCTCACCCTCTAATAGCTTAGTGAGATTATATTTAGGAACAGTCCCAAACATCACTTCAACATTTGCCAGACCAAAATCAGCATCGAATATAATTACCCTCTTGCCCATTTTTCTAAAATGAACAGCTAGATTTACAGCCATATTAGACTTGCCAACGCCTCCCTTACCACTTGTAATGGTAATAACCTTAGCATTGGAAATGTTTCTTTGCTCTTGAAGTTTAACAATGTTCCTAAGCTGTTGTGCTTGATCCATCTAGTTGCCTCCTAATAACTGTTTAACAAGTTTCTGAGTATCAACAACTTCGATGTCATCTGGAACATTTTGACCGTTGGTAACATAGGATAAGTTATTACCTGAGTATAACTTACAGTTAAATATATTACCAAGGTTAACAGTCTCATCTAACTTAGTAAAAATCATATTAAAGTCAGTAAACTCTTTGTATGAGTCAATTATTTCCTTAAGATCACGATACTTTGTAGTAGCAGAAAGTAAAAGGTATACTTCCCTTTCGAACTTATCATCAAGAGAGCTTATTAGTTCGACACTCTTGCTTCTCATCTCATTGTTCTTATGAGAAAATCCCGAAGTATCTACCATAATGTAGTCATATCCTGAAAGTTTCTCAACCTTGTCCGACAATTCACTTGGTTCATATATTACGGATAGTGGTATCTTCATGATTGAAGCATACTCACCTAATTGGTCTGCCGCCTTGATTCTGTAGGTATCAATAGTAACAAGCGCAACTTCCTTCTTCATCTCTATTTTATACTTTGCTGCAAGCTTTGCAACTGTTGTTGTCTTGCCAACACCTGTAGAACCAATGAAGAATATCACTTTAGGACCTTTTTTTGCTGGTGTTATTGTGGCAGGCTGTCCCATCTTAAGTATCATCTTCTGATAGACATTAGAAATAAGGAAATTTACCTTATTACCATTCTTAAGCACCTTCTCCATATCGAAGAGAAGTTGATTAATATATTTCTCATCAACATCATTATCAAGAAGTGTATTATACAAGGTCTTAACAAACTTATGATTATGAGATGTCTTTGGTTTAGGAGATACCTCTCTAACTACTTCATTCGAAGCTTCTTCTACAGCTTCATTTACTGGAGCAAAAACAGGCTCCTTAGCAGCAACAGTGCTTTCTCTTACAGGCTCCTTTACAGGTGCTGTCGCATGCTTTGGCACATTTTGAGGCGCTGCTTTAGGCTGTTCATTTTCACGAAAAATCTTACTAAGCTCTGCAAACTGTCTCTTAGTCTCCTCTAACTCCTCATCACTACTTCTACCTACTGGTGGAACCTTAATGTCCTGGTCAGCCACAGCATCAAAATGTGGTTTTGAATCGTTCTTAGATTTAGAATCAGTATCCTCGTCAATCATAGCAGTCACTTCAAATACGCTTTTTTTGCCAATGCCAAGAAAACCTCCTGACTTCTTCTCGTCAACATTCATTATCTCAGCGTTCTGCCCTAGTTCTTTCTTAGCTAAAGCAATGGCTTCTTCTTTACTATTACCTTGGTATTTCTTAATTGTCATTATTCAAAGTCACCATCCCTACCGATTGTAATTCAACATTTGATTCTATTTCACTAAAGGAAACAACAATTAAATCTTTGAAGTATTCTTCTGTTAACTTCTTGTAATACATTCTAACAATTGGAGAACATACAACAATTGGCATCTTGCCAACATCTTCTAATTTCTTAATCTCTACTTCAGTAGAATCCATTATCTTCTTAATAGTCTCAGGGTCAAGTGTAAGATATGCACCCTGGTCAGTCTGCTTGATTGAGCCCATTATCTCCTGCTCTACCTTAGGGTCTAATGTAACAACATCTGTCTTCTCATTAGGCACAAAGTATTTGCCAGAGATAGCCGACTTAAGTCCTTGTCTTACATATTCTGTCAGAACATCTGTATCCCTTGTTGTGGGAGCTTTATCAGCGAGAATCTCGAAAATGGACAGAAGATCTCTAATAGAAATTCCTTCCACAAGAAGATTCTGTAATACCTTCTGAATGTCACCAAGACCTAAAAGAGCTGGTGTAAGCTCATCAACAACTGCAGGATTAGATTCCTTAAGATTGTCAATAAGGTTAGATACATCCTGACGAGTAAGCAACTCAGCAATATGTCTACGTATAACCTCAGTCAAATGAGTTGCAATAATAGATGGCGGGTCAACAACAGTATATCCCAGACTCTCAGCCATCTCTCTCTGACTTTCAGTAATCCATATAGCAGGCAAGCCGAAGGAAGGCTCAGTTGTAGGTATACCAGCAATCTCTTCCTCAACATACCCCGGATTCATGGCCATATAATGGTCGAACATTATCTCGCCTTCTGTTACCTGTATTCCTTTTATCTTAATAATATATTGGCTTGGATTAAGCTGAATATTATCTCTTAGACGAATTATTGGAACTACTGTACCAAGCTCCAAAGCAATTTGTCGTCTAATCATAACTACTCTGTCAAGCAAATCTCCACCCTGATTAACGTCCGCAAGCGGGATGATGCCGTATCCAAACTCCAACTCAATTGGATCAACCGACAGTAGGATACAACATTCTCTGGTTTTCGAATCTCTTCCGCTTCGGACTCCTCTTGGGCGACCTCCTCTTGTATGGTTTCTTCTCCTATGGTCTTCTTCATTGAGAAGCCTGCAACAATAAATGCTGCACCAAAACCAGCAAATAGGAATATATTAAGAGGCGTTACAACACCTAAGCCTATCATTACTCCACCAACAATAAACAAAACCTTGGGTAATCCAAATAATTGCTTAATAAGAGTATCAGAGAATTCTTCATTCTCCTTGGCACCTTTGGTAACAAGAATACCTGTTGATAAAGATATAAGCAATGAAGGAATCTGTGCCGTCAAGCCATCACCGATGGTAAGAATTCCATACTGTTGAATGGCATCAGCAAAATCAAGTCCTCCATTCATAACACCCATCACAGTTCCACCGATGAAGTTGATAAATGTTATAATAAGGCCTGCAGTCGCATCTCCCTTTACATACTTGGTAGCACCGTCCATAGAGCCAAAGAAGCTGGATTCATCCTGAATCTTTTGTCGCTTCTCTTTGGCTTCTTCATCAGTA
>CAJOGN010000007.1 GCA_905234245.1 uncultured Lachnospiraceae bacterium | reverse complement strand
CCAAAGGAATCATATCCCATTGGATGAAGAACATTATATCCTTGCATTCTTTTCATACGAGACATAATATCAGTTGCTGTATACCCTTCTGGATGACCTGCATGAAGACCTACTCCTGATGGATATGGGAACATATCAAGCGCATAATACTTAGGCTTGTCAAAGTCCCACACATCTGTCTTGAAAGTCTCGTTTTCTTCCCAGTATTTCTGCCATTTTTTCTCTATTGTCTTATGATTATATGTATTAGACATAATTAGAGTTCTCCTTTATTACATAATTGCACAAAATGTGCCTTTTTTACCATAAATAATTCTAACACAAGCCCTTGTTTTGTCAAGTTTTTAACAAGTTTATAACATATATATTTTAAGCAACAAAAACAGCTGGTCCCAATTAGAAACCAGCTGTCAGAATGTCCTTAGCAGATGGGTTATTTAATTCTATTTAAGTATCATTTAAAAAATTCCCCTAAATAACTAAGTAAATCGAATCCTGTTGGTAGCGGGATTGTAATCATAAATATTGTATCAAAAACTAAGAAGCATATTGCTAGTACAACTACCGCTACCCTATTAGGAAAATTCTTGAATATAGCCGCAATACCAAGAAGGAATAATACGATAGAATATATAACTGTAACCAATCCATAGGTATCACTGTTCTGATTATCCTGCTTTCCTTCTTCTAGCTTGGCATTAGCCATGTCTATCCCTTGCTTTGTCTCTTCAAAATATGATTCTACAAAGCCTTCTTTTTCGAAGGGCGACTTCTCATTGTCAATTGCCCAACTCACAGCTTCTGCAAATTCATCAGAGACTCCTTCCCGAAGGGCCATTACCTTCTTTTCTAAGACTTCCATCTTCTTAGTATCGCCCTGTTCCTCTGCAAGCTCTGCATCAAATGCATAGTTTTGAATAGTATTCCAGGTCATCATATCCTGCAATAATAGCTGCGAGGACTGATTATACATAGCAGATACCTTTGATGAAATGTTATTACTCTCTGTAAAATGTATTGCCTGCAGCCCAGCATGAAGAGAACCTATCCAGGTAGCCCAAGCTGTAAGAAATGCAGTAATACCCAAAAACACAGCAATAACTATTTCTAGAACTTTATCTTTTCTTTCCTCACTCATTATAATTCACTCATCCAAACATTTATAATTTGTACCAGCCAATGCTTTCATCCTCCCCTGCGCATCTTATAGTCCGTACCAGCCAATGCCTTCATCAATATATCCCAGACCAACTAGAATATCTCTCTCTCCTGCATTAGCTGTAAAATGATGTGCAGCCGGTCCATCTTCATAAGGATTAAACACTCTATAGATTGGCATTCCATTATCTGCAGAATAACAGCCAATTCCTTCGTAGTTCCATCCTATTATACTAAGATAGAACATTTCACCCTCATTCGTTGTGTAATAATGCTCGCTGGTAAATGGATTGAATAACCTATATACCGGTGTGTCACTATTTACAGGTGCGTTCCAGCCAATACCCTCATAATTCCATCCTATTGCACTAAGGTAATCCTTCTCTCCTGCATTAGAAGTATAAAAATGCTCACCAGTATTAGGGTTGTAGAGGCGGTACATTGCTTCTGAGGTAGATACCATATACGCCTTAATACTGAAATTATCTATAGCAAACATCTCTCCATTGCTTTCACTTGCCTTGATAACGGGTATCACTTCAGTCCAATCGGTCCACTTCCCTGCATTGTAATAGAAACTCTCACCGGGGTTGACTACCGCCACAGAATATTCTGACCTACCTATTTGTTTACATGCCTCCTCATTAAGACCTGTGTTAACATTGAAACCATATTTCTTCTCTCCATCTACTATGGCAGATTCCTCTGCAACTATGGATATAGACTCACCTGGCATAACAACAATACTTCCGTCAAGCTCCTCACGATGGAATCCCATGTAATCATATGTTCCTGTTGCCTTACCAAGAAGAGTTCCTTCCTCCGGATTTGTAGTGTTATCATTGACACGATAAATACTGTACTCTACAGTACTATTTGGAGCGGAAGTCTTAGTAGACACACTATATAATTTCTGAGGTTTATCAGAGTTGTTCTTGAATACATTGGCTGTCTTAATAACATCAGTAGTATGTACGGTTGTATCGTCCATAAAGCTGAATATTGATGGCATATAGTCATAAGCCCATGTATCAAAGCCACCGCCTTCGCTTGCCTTAGCTATATCATTATCGAACACTAAAGTCTCAGGATTCTGTATTGTCTGATCATAGTAAGAGAGATAGAAATATCCTGTATTCTTATCTTCTTCATTCTTGTAACCCCAATCTCTCTTATTAATTGTACCTCCTGTACCATTATCATACCAATCGGTCTCAGAGCCCCAGGAGTTCTTCACAATCCATGCACCATCTCCCGGTGGACGATGACCATCGTTGAAATTATCAGCAGAATAATTATCGTCCCATCCAACTATACATACGCCATGATTAGGACCAACCGTTTCATATGTATAATGCGCCCAAGTTTCTAAATTAATATATTTGCCTGTCAATGCTTCTCCCGGCTTTGAGTTGTCAGCATGAAAGCTTATAGATACTCCATGACCCTTCATAAGCTCCGACTTAAGCGCATCAATACCTTCCTGATTAATACCAATCCATTTCCTTTCGGCATCCAGTTTTCTAACTTCCGGAAGATCATTACCATCTTTTAATGTGAAACCAATATAATAATCACGATTAGCCTTACCCTCTTCATTTACATCGGGAATCGTCCAATCATCAGCATTAGAATAATATGAATTACCGAAGGTAGCCTTTTGAATATCCACGTAATATTTATAGCAGATATCCTGGAACTGCTCTTTTGTTATAGTAGTAGGATTTCCATATTCGTTAAAATATCCTTTATTATTAAGTGTTTTTATCCACACCGGCGTATTATCATCAAAAGGATAAGTCTGACTCTTCAATTCATTATATGCTTCATCAAAAGATTTTCCGCCAAAAAACCTTTGTTCCAAATATTCAATGATTGACGGCATAGCCTTTTCAGGATATTTCTCAGCAAACTGTACATCCGTCAACTTCTCTGCTCCGTTATATGGAAACATTGACTCAAACACAGGACCTGCACCTGATGAAAAAAGTGAAGCTACCGTTACATTATATCCTCCGTTATTGTAAACCTTCTGTGGATTAGTCTCTGCACCAAAGGTATGTATACCTTCGCCCGCTTGAGTAGGATTAGTCAGGGCGGTAATAGGATACTCTCCAAACCATGCCAAGTGCCTTTCAGACAAATCAAAATCCTCGCCATAAGCTGCTTTATATTCATTATTACTCATTCCAAGAAGTGACAAAATACTTGTCTCCGCAGCAGCTGTGCCGGAAAACGACCAACAATTTTGCCAAGGGTTTTGCATCTTAACCGGAGTTACAACACCTCTGTCTCGTAAGTCAAATCTAGTCGGAAATTCTTCTGCATTAGATGTTACGGGTACGAATGTAACCCCGCCCATAACCATTGCCATTACTATGACAAAACTTATTATCTTCTTAAACCCTAATTTCTTCATAAATATTTCCCTAACTTATATTGTAGAATCATTACAAATCTTCTTAATTATACAAACAACTGTAATATATAATCTATTATACTATCACCAGTCTTCGGAACCTTTGGTACCTTAGTATTATACTGGTAAGAATCAGATGCTGCATTATTCGTTGCATAATGCGAATCCATAATATTGTCGAGTAATGCAAAATTATAAAAGTCTGTATAATCTACAGAGCCATCTGCATTCCTCTTAGTAATGTCATAATCAGGTGCAGCGCCCTTTTCTACATTCTCTCCGCTCTTATAGCACACCTCTTTAAATGCCGAAGCATTATATAAATTACCAAGTGGCATTCTAAAGCAGCATAACGTATCTGTTCCGCCACCGCTTGTCTCACCTATAATAGGGATTCCTTCTTCTTTACATAGACAAGGGAAGAGATTACCGCAAGAGAATGAACGTCTAGAACACATTACACCATAATTGAAGTCATAATTAAAGTCTTCCTTATCACCTTCAAATACGCCGTCCTGGTCCATATCGAACTCTAAGACCTCTGCCACTCTGTTACCTGTCATTGTTCCGTTAGAATAAAACTCCTTATAGTTAAGCCTGGTTACCGCATTCATCATATACATAAGTGACTCTGATGAACCACCACCATTATTAGAAACATTAAGTATGAAATTCTTCATGCCATGTTCTTTGGCAGTATCTAACGCCCTCTTAAATAGTCTTACTACATTATCATCGAAATTAGTAAATACAAATATTCCGGTATCATCATACTCGAAATAACGATACCTATTACTTCCTTCTTCAACATCAAATATCGGAGTATATTGGTCGAATAGGTCTTCATAATTCCTTATTGCTTTTCTTGTAGCATCTTCATCAGCAACCTTATTTATATATTTTGATATAAGAGCCATTCTCTCGTCTTCGGGATGATTATCATATAAATCAAGAAACTGCTTAACGGCCTCAGAATCTCCGGCACTGTTCATCAATGCTTCAAACATATTGGTATGTCCGGCATCATCTAACATTTTACCTAATGTACCGACACCGAATACGAAGTCAACTGTACTTGCAGATTGAAGAAGCTCTTTTACCCGTCTGGTATCACCATTATAATTAGAAAGGAAGCCATCAAGTCCGTTTGCCCTAATTACATCAGCATATTCACAATTACCGGGACAACCATATATATTATCAAACACAAAGCAAAGCTCATTATATGTATACTGTATTTCACCCGGAGTTCTCTCCAACGGATCAAAATTAGCCTGCCAATTAACAACCTGCGGGTTCATAGAATATGCAAATGAAATCTTATCATTGGCATATGCCGCATTACAATATGTTACACCTGCAAGATCTGATATCGTTGTAAGAGGCATAAACACCTTGCCATCTTCTTCTATAATATCAATATTATAATCGCCAAGATTAAGATCTAATGCACTATGGGCTCCCTTGTATATAACATTAGTTGTTCTCTCGAACACCCTATCTGCATCATTACTTGTATCATATCGTTCATTGTTATACAAGAATATCTCAGGTGCATCAAAGTGAATTGTGTTATCGGCAGGATTAACAACCATTGTGCTCTTACCGTTATCAATTACATATGTTCCATCACCTTGATTAGTAGCTGTAAACGGAATAGTATATACATTATTAAAATATTCATCTACTGCCACATATGGTACAGGCATGTTAGGATCATCAATACATGACATCTGAATTGTATTGTTCTCTGAATACAAATATGCTGTCTTTTGCACTACAGCATCAGCATCCGCCTGCAACGGAATAATCGTTGTCACCGCAAGTGCTAATACAGTAATGATTCCCACTAACCTCTTAAGTTCCTTCTTCATTAGCGTTTCCTCCTAACATATAACAAAAATCTATCAATACATATACTTTGTATTATAAAAACAATTGTAATAGTAAATCGAGTAAACTATCACCTGTCTTTGGTGCCTTAGCAACCTTAACTGTATCAGTCGTCTGAGCATTGTCAAGATTTGTCTCTACCATATATGCTTTGATACTGAAGTTATCTATAACATAATGTTCTCCGTCCGGCACACCGGCTTTAAGATCTGGTATCACTTGTGTCCAATCTTTCCAACTACCGGCGTTGTAATAGAAGCTCTCGCCCGGATTAACTACAGACACACAATAACTTGGTCCACCAGTAGCCTTACTAGACTCCGCATCAATTCCGGAATTAACATTACATCCGTATTTCTTCTCACCATCTATTATAGCTGATTCTTCAGCGACTACAGAAAGAGTCTCACCCGGCATTATAACGATACTTCCGTCAAGCTTCTCTCTGTGGAATCCTTCGTATTCATATGTTCCGCTAAACTGTCCTAAAAGAGTTCCTTCTTCAGGGTTTGCAGTGTTATCATTCACACGATAAATACTGTAATTTACAGTAGAATTAGGTGCAGACGTCTTAGTAGACACACTATATAACTTCTGAGGTTTATCTGAGTCATTCTTGAATAAATTGGCTGTCTTAATTTCCATTGTAGTATGTATAGTTGTATCCTCTTGAGGACTAACCATAGAAGGCATATAGTCATAAGCCCATACACTAAAGTTGCCGTCAACATTTGCAAAATCAGTATCGAATACAACAGTTTCCGGATTCATTACTGACCTATCATAATAAGAAAGATAGAAATAGCCTGTGTGTTGACCCTCGGCATTCTTTACACCCCAATTATTCTTATTGATAGTAGCTCCCGTACCGTTATCATACCAATCAGTCTCAGAACCCCAAGAGTTCTTAACAATCCAAGCACCATTTGCCGGAGGTTGATGTCCCTCGTTGAAATTGGTTACGGAATAGTTATCATCCCAACCAACTATACATACTGCATGAGTAGGCTGAGAATCTTCATAAGTATAATGTGCCCAGGTATCAAGATTAATATATTTTCCGGTACCAACTTCTCCCGGCTTTGATGTGTCTCCACGGAATCCAAGAGATACACCATGACCTTTCATGAGTTCTGATTTAACTGCATTAATACCTTCTTGAGAAGTACTTTGATATTTTTTGTCCGCACCTTTAACAACAATATCCGGAAGTGTATTACCGTCTAATAGTGTAAAGCCGGAATAAACATCACGATTAGCGTTGCCCTGTTCATTTGCTTCCGGAATTGTCCAGTCATCAAGTGCAGAATACTCTGAATTACCGGTTTTATTCCTTATTTGATCTAAGTAAAAATTATACAAAATCTGCTCAAACTGTTCTTGTGTTAAATCCTTAGGATCCGGATATCCTTCTAAATATCCGTTGGTCTTAAGATAATCAACCATCGCCTGTGTTTCCGCATTATAAGGCGGATTCTTTAATTCATTGTAAACAGTTTCAAACGATCTCTCACTGAACAAAGCTGTCTTTGCATATTCAATAACTGCAGGCATAGCTTTTACAGGATACTTCTCAGCATATTGTAAAGTAGTCAGCCCCTCTTTTCCTCGATAAGGAAAGAATGATTCCAATACAGGACCTACGCCTGATGAGAACAATGTAGATACCATTACATTAAATCCACCGTTATCATATACCGCATGTGGATTAGTATCAGCTTTGAAAGTATGAATACCTTCACCCACTTGAGTAGGATTAGTCAAAGCTGTAATAGGCTGCTCTGCAAACCATGCCAAATGTTTCTCGGATAAATCAAAATTCTCACCATAAGCTGCTTTATACTCTTCATTAGTCATTCCAAGTAACGATAATATACTTGTCTCCGCCGCAGCTGTACCGGAGAAAGACCAGCAATCCTGCCAAGGATTTTGGAGTTTTACAGGTGTTACAACACCTTTGTCTCTCAAGTCAAAGTAAGCTGGAAATTCTCCATCCGCATTAGCTGTAACAGGCGAAGAAACAACTCCACCTATAACCATTGCCATTACTATAACAACACTAATTACTTTCTTAAACCATATTTTTTTCATATATTTCCCTCTCGCTGAAACTAGTTAAAAACTACGTATAATATTTTTTGAAAAAAGAAAGGCATCCTTATGATATACCTTTATGATACATATAAGAATGCCTAAATCATGTCATACTAAAATCTTAAATAGGTATTATACTTCATTCTTTGCTCTACCTAAGAATGAAAGATACATGAAGAATGATATAAGGTCAAGAACTACATCAAGAATAGTAAGTACGATTACTACGATAGCTACTATTGCAGATGCTGTGCCTCCACCTAAGATACCACAGATAACAAGACCGATTGTTACAACAATATCAAGAATGATAACAGTAAGTACAATCTTCCATGTGCTTGCAGCCTTATCTGCTAATGCAGAATTAAGATTAGCACCACCAAATAATACATGGTGAATAATTACAAGACTGATAATCGTATTAAGAAGATTAACAATACTTGAAATCCATGTTGCACTAGTAAATATTGAACCTAAGATGCCACCAACTACACCAAGAATTAATGAGAAGATCGCTAATGCAAAAGCTGACTTGATTAGCTCCTCATCCTTTCCTGCCTGATTAAGACCTACAAGTTGCATAATATAGCCAATTAATCCAAGAATTGCAATTGCTGCACCAGCAATAATAGGTCCTATTCCAGGAATAAGTGTAAGCAATGAACAAAATGCTGCAATTATTCCTAATACTTGTGCTGTAAACAGTTTACCAAAACCCGCACGTGCATTTTCGTGTACCATAACTTTTTCTCCTTTCATAAAATCTACAAGTAACATTATATATATATATATATATATATTTATGTCAAGGAAATTTGAGCAAAAACAGGAAACTATTCCTCATCATTACCTTCAAGCTGTTTAGCTCTTGCCTCTACTTCCTTCTCCTGAACATCATGAGGTGTCTGCTCATATCTTAGGAATTCATAAGAATACTCTCCAGAACCTGCTGTCATAGAACGAAGAGCAGTTCCATATCCATATAATTCAGCATAAGGAATCTCTGCTTCAACTTCTGTCTTCTCATTATCAAGGGCGTTCATTCCCATTACACGACCTCTTCTCTTATTAAGGTCACCCATTACATCACCAGTATAATCATTATCAACTACAACCTTCATGCTTGCAATAGGCTCTAACAGAACAGGTCTTGCTTCTAACACACCTTTCTTGAAAGCACCCTTAGATGCAATCTTGAAGGCATTCTCTGAAGAATCAACAGGATGGAAGGAACCATCATATAATGTAGTCTTAACACCAACAACAGGATATGCTGCAAGCGGACCAGCCTGTACGCCTTCCATAATTCCCTTCTCAACAGCAGGGAAATAATTCTTAGGAACAGAACCACCAACAATTACCTGCTCAAATTCATAAGCTTCACTAGTATCACCTAGTGGCTCGAAGCGCATCTTAACATGACCATATTGACCATGACCACCTGATTGCTTCTTATGCTTATATTCAACATCAGAATTGCCAAGGATAGTTTCCTTATAAGCAATTCTAGGTTTCTTTAGTTCAATTTCAACCTTATAATTATCCTTAAGTCTCTCAACAACAAGCTCTAATTGCTGTTCAGAAATACCATATATTAATGTCTGATGGTTAGCTGCATCATTCTCTGTCTTAATAGTTAGGTCTTCCTGCATAATCTTATTTAATGCCTGAGAAGCTTTATCTTCTTCTCCCTTCTTAACAACCTTGTATCTTAGATATGTATAAGGTGTAGAGATGGCTGTTCTAATAAATACAATAGGATTAGCCTTAGTTGATAATGAATCAGTTGTTGCAACCTTATTTAGCTTACTTAACGCACCGATATCACCTGCATGAAGCTCGGCTACTTCCTCTGCCTTAGAGCCACGAAGAACATATAGCTTACCAGCCTTCTCTTCAACGTCCTTATGATGATTAAATAAGGCATCATCAGTCTTAATTACACCAGAATTAACCTTGATAAATGAGTATTTACCAACAAATGGGTCAACCATAGTCTTGAATACATAAGCAGACTTAGGTTTAGAGAAATCATAATTAGCAGCATATACTTCATTAGTCTTAGCATTAATTCCAGAACATTCTCTCTTATCAGGACTTGGAAGATACTTAATGATATCTACCATAAGTGTATACATTCCTCTAGCCAGTAAGTTAGCTCCCATAAGAACAGGAACTATGGAACATTCTGATACATTAACACGAAGAGCCTGGCGAATCTCATCTTCAGAGAATTCGTCACCATCAAAATATCTCTCCATATATTCTTCACTTGTCTCAGCAACTGCTTCAATTAACAATTCTCTATATTTCTCAAGATATTCATTAGAATAATCTGGTATATCACATTTCTCAACAGTGCCATCACCCTTCCACTTCTTAGCACGCTGTTGTAACACATTAACATATCCTACGAACTCGCCATTCTCTCTCATAGGCAAATGGAAAGGCGCAATCTTCTTACCATATAATTCAGACAAGCCTTCTATAACCTCTCTATAGCTGGCATCATCAACATCCATCTCTGTAACGAAGAACATTCTTGGAAGCTTATACTTCTCACACATATCCCAAGCTTTCTTAGTTCCAACTTCAATTCCATTCTTACCAGATACAACAATAATTGCAGCGTCTGCAGCAGATACAGCTTCTTCAGCCTCACCCACAAAATCATTAGAACCTGGAGTGTCAAGAATATTAATCTTGCAATCTTCCCACTCAATTGGAATTAGTGATGTGTGAATAGAAAATCCCTTCTTAATCTCCTGTTTGTCAAAGTCACTTATAGTATTACCATCTTCAACTCTGCCCATCTTAGAAGTGATACCAGATAGATAAGCCATTGCTTCAACAAGGCTTGTCTTGCCGGCCCCTCCATGACCAAGTAATACTACGTTTCTAATTTTCTCTGTTGTGTAGACTTTCATAGTACATAACCTCCCGATACATTAAAATAAGACTTAAGGTATTTACAAACCATAATCCTTAAGTCTTATTATATTAAATGCTAATACAATTCTCAATATATTTTTGAGTTGTCAGAATTGTGTGAACAATTCGCACTATTAAAGCAAAGTCAATACAATAATTACACTGCTTAGAACTGATATAATAATTCCTATAATCCCAAGCACTCTGCCCTTTTTCTTAGATATAGATATAATGCCTAATACAACTGATGCCACAGCCGTAATAAGGCCAAACACATAACAATGTGTTACTGAAATTAGTAAACTTGCTATTGCGAGTAATAAAGATGCTATTGCCATAATATGTCCTCCTAGAAATCATTATATCATATTAACTACTATTTTAGTCCCGTTATTGTAATTTTTTGCAATAATACTGTAACCATGGAGTTTTATTATCTCCTTAGCAAGGGCAAGACCAATACCTGTATTACCATTACTGCTTGTATAGAAACGCTCGAATATATGACTCAATTCTTCATCACTTAGTGTAGGTCCATCGTTCCATATACTAAGACGATTATCAGTATAATCAATTTCAATTCGTTTATCTGCGTATTTTATAGCATTAGTAATAAGATTAGATATTGCGTGCTCTAGCTTATCAGGATCTGCATTAATATATCCCTTATTAAGATTAATGGTAATCTCTATACCTTTATTCATTACAATGCCTTCGAATGGCATAAGAATATCCTGTATATATGAATCCACCTCTATTTTTTCCTTCTGAAGAGTAACCATACCACTTTCAACCTTGGAAATGTATAGTATATCCTCTATCAGACTACTCATCCTTCTAGTCTGAGAATTGATTATTCGACCAACCTTCTTATAATCAGTAACGATGCCCTTCTCTAAGCCTTCAGCATATCCATTAATTGTCATAAGAGGTGTCTTAAGCTCATGGGATGTATTCTCAAAAAATGTACGCTGGGACAACTCATTTTCTTCCAGCTTTCGTCCCATAATATATCCCATGATACTTCCAATTATACCAATAATAATAGCTGTTATAATAAGTACTATATTAATCTCTCTTATTAATTCTGGCTCACCTGTTACATTTACATAAGCAAGAAGAATGTATTCACCATTTTCATCAGACAAATCAACTGACTTAATAAAATATGAAGCATTCTCAATGTTAGCAAATTGCATCACATCTGATGGATGCTTCTTATACCAGTCAACAATTTTTTCTTCTTTAGTTGTAATAGTGTATTCATTATTCTTATCTTCATATTCTGTAAGATAAATAAGCTCAGCATAATATGTAGATTCAGTTTCATCTTCGTATATGAATTCTGATGCATCATCATATCCATATATTATTTCAATATTAGCTTCAACAACCTCATCAATTGCCTGTTCTGCCTGATTTTCTAATTGTTCATTTCTTATCATATTGAATATCACAAGAACAAACAATATGGTTGCTGCAACTGTAAGACCTACAAGAAGGGATATCTTAATTCTTGTTTTCATCATTTATCTCCAATTTATAACCATAGCCCCAGACAGCTGCAATCTTAACATTGCTATTACTTGCTTTAAGCTTCTGCCTGGTACGTCTAATTGTCTCATCAACGACTCTAGTCTCAACATCATCTGTATCAATGCCCCATACCTTATCTAATAAATCATTACGAGATACAGCAGAGCCTGCATCAGCAATCAAACATTCAAGCAGTGAGAACTCAGTCATAGTAAGTCCCAATTCCTTACCATTACAATTAACAGTATGTTCCCTTTCAGAGAATACAAGATCACCATATGTAATATTGTCATCTTCATTATTCATATTAGTTCTACGAAGAAGAGCATTAACTCTGAGAACAAGAAGCGATGGTGAAAATGGCTTAACAAGATAATCATCACTACCATTAATAAAGCCCTTCATCTGGTCTGCTTCAGTCTCCTTGGCAGTTAGTATTATAATAGGCACTAAAGATTTCGCCCTAATATTCTTACATATAGTCAGTCCATCAGTGCCAGGCATCATAACATCTAATATAACAAGGTCACATTCCTTATCATTAAATGCATCATATAAGTCGTCCCCTGTAGGAAAACATCTAACCTCATATCCCGCATTTCCAAGGAATTGAGAAAGAATCTCTCTTATATCTTCTTCGTCATCTGCCAGATAAATAACATTACTCATACTTATAAAGCCACCCTTCTAATAATAATTAAATATTATCAGACTAAGTGGCCTTATATCAATAATTATTTTAATATTTGAATATTCTTAGAAATCCCAATCCTCATAGAATCCAGCTCTCATCTCTAATTCAATTGATTCATCATATAGATTAAAGTACTCATCTTCAAATTGTGCAAATCTTGCTTCGAATTCTTCATCAGATAAATCTTCATCAGTTCCATATACTTCATCAATTATCTCATCCATGCGGTCATAGATTGCGAATAGACGATCAACCTCTTGTCTATTAAGTTCGCCATACCAACCAGCTTTAATCTCAAGGTCAAGTGCTTCAGAATCGAGTGCGTTATATTCAGCTTCATATTGTGCGAATCTTGCTTCATATTCTTCCCATGAAAGCTCTTCATCCTCACCATATACTGCATCACTTATCTCCCACATGCGATCATATATTGCATTGAGTCTGTCAATCTCATCCTGGCTTAGGCTGCCATAATCCATTTCCCAGTCTTCATAATCACAATAATCGTAATCCCAATCATAATCATAATCCCAATCATAATCATAATCTTCCATGTCATAGTAAACAAATTCCTGTTGATCAGTTGCAATATTAGCATCATTATTTGCTGCAAATACTGTAACTGAACCTACCATTAATGTTGTGATTGCTACTGCTGTAACTGCTCCTGTTAATAAACCTTTTTTCATCATATACTTGTCCTCCTTTTTTTATGATGTAGCCCTTTTTCTTTTGGCTTGTCTATATATTAATATGTTTTTTACAATAAATATCCGCAAAACTCCAACAAAAGTGTCACAAAAGTGTAACAAAAATAAATTCTCATTTTCTTTATATTATTCTTCAAATAGTCTATAATATTGCTGTTACTTATAGTTAGGCTTACAGATTGGAGACATCATGTACAAACGAATTGGATTCATTGGACTTGGACTAATCGGTGGTTCAATTGCCAAGACTATCAAAAGAAGATATAAGGATATAGAATTAATTGCAATAGATAATTCAATTGAATCAATAAGAAGCGCATATAAGGATGGCATTATAGCAAATAATGACACATTTCCTATAGAAGAATTCAGGCGCTGCGACTTAATCTACTTATGTGCTCCAGTTATTATTAACATAGAATATCTTCCTAAGCTTAAGAAAATAATTACAGATGACATAATCCTTACCGATGTTGGTTCCGTCAAAGGCGAAATGGAACAGGCTGTAATTGACAATGATTTGGAAAAGTACTTCATAGGTGGTCATCCAATGGCTGGTTCTGAGAAGATTGGATACAGCAATTCTACTGATTCTCTATTTGAAAATGCATATTATCTCATTACTAACAATAACAAGGTGGATGCAAGTAAGCTTAATCATTTCAAAGAATTCATTAGCTCTATTGGTTCATTACCTTTAGAGCTTACACCAAGCGAGCATGACTATGTGACAGGCTCTATATCCCATATTCCACATATTATTGCATCAAGCCTTGTTAACTTCGTTATGAATAACGATAATGACAAGTCAACAATGCGAACTGTTGCAGCAGGAGGTTTTAAGGATATTACTAGAATAGCATCCTCCTCACCTACAATGTGGCAGAATATTTGTCTGACTAATAGAGATAAGATACTTGACCTTCTTGACAAATATGTTGAAGAGCTTAATGATTTCAAGTTAGCAATAGATTCAAAGGATTCTAGTAAGATTAAGTCACTTTTCCTAGATGCTAAGGAATATAGAGATTCCATAGGCTCAGGTAAAGGTCTTATTGATAATGTATATGAATTCTATGTTGATATTCTTGATGAGACAGGCGTAATCGCACGTATTGCTACTATTCTTGCGAATGCAGGACTTAATATTAAGAATATTGGAATTATTAACAACAGAGAATTCCAGGAAGGTGCTCTTAGAATTGAGATGTATGACGAATTCTCAATGTTTAAATCAATTAATGAACTTAAGGCTAATGGTTATAATATCTATTCATAACAATAATTAATATAAAGGACATGACATAATGGAAAAAATACTCAAAGAAGGAATACAACATAACTTAACAGGTGAAATAACAGTACCAGGGGACAAATCAATATCCCATAGAGCCATAATGCTAGGCTCCATAGCCCATGGTATAACGAAAATTGATAATTTTCTTATGGGAGAAGACTGTTTATCAACTATTGAATGCTTTAGGAAAATGGGTGTTGAAATAGATGTTAATTTAGATAATGTAATTGTTAGTGGTGTCGGGTTAAATGGTCTTAAAGAGCCAAGTGGTATTCTTGATGCAGGAAATAGCGGCACAACTACTCGTCTTATATCAGGAATTCTTGCTGGTCAAAGGTTCAAGTCAACAATTACTGGAGATGATTCCTTAAAGACTCGTCCTATGAGAAGAATCATTGAGCCTTTATCTAAAATGGGTGCAAAGTTTTTATGTATTAACAATGATGGTTATCTTCCATTTACCATATCAGGTGGAAATCTTAAGGGAATAGCATACGAATCTAAGGTTGCTTCAGCTCAGGTAAAGTCCGCTTGTCTTCTTGCCGGACTTTATGCAGATTGTCCTACCACTGTTATTGAGCCAAGTCAGTCCAGGAATCATTCAGAACTAATGCTGGAATACTTTGGTGCCGATATAAAATGTCATAGCAAAACAGAGGTCTCTATTAAGCCTAAGCCAAGACTAATGGGACAACACGTAATTGTACCATCTGATATATCCTCTGCAGCTTATTTTATGGTTGCTGGACTTATATGTGAAGGCTCTGATATTCTAATTAAAAATGTCAATATCAATCCTACTCGTGCAGGTATTATAAATATAATACAGGATATGAACGGCAATATATCCCTTGAGAATATCAGAAAGCAATCTAATGAAGAAGTTGCAGATATTCATGTAACATACTCTCCTGATATGCGTGGTACAACAATTGGTGGAGATATAATTCCTACACTTATTGATGAGATTCCTGTCATTGCTGTTCTTGCTACATTTGCCAAAGGAAAAACTATCATTAAGGATGCAGCAGAACTCAAAGTCAAGGAATCTAATAGAATTGATACAGTTGTTAATGGATTAGAAGCAATTGGTGCTAATGTAAAAGCCTGTGATGATGGCATGGTTATTTACGGAGGTGCTCCTTTATTTGGCGCAAAAATAGAAACAAAAAAAGACCATAGGATTGCTATGGCCTTTGCAATTGCTAATCTTATAAGCAAGGGAAGTATAATACTTGACGATGGCGACTGTGTAGCCATATCCTTCCCAGACTTTTATGACAAGTTAGATATGATTAGTTAATCTAATTATAGCTTCTGATATACATATACATCATTACCTTCAGTAATTCTAAGAGTATTAGAGTTAGGATCAAATGTATATATCTTTACATCTCCATCGTTCTCAATGAACTTCTCTGCATCATATTTATATGTTTCAACATCACCATCAGCTTCCTTCTTAGTAGCTGTTCCATCAGCCTTGATCTCAAGTGTTCTACCCTTGTTCTGAGCAGTAATCTGACCTTCATTAAGTGTTACACCATCATCAGTCTTCTCAATAAGCTTATAGTTTCCAACTATATTAGGTGCTGCTGTCTGTTGCTGTGCTGGCTGATTGGCTGTCTGATTAGTTGCTGTGCTTTGGTTAGTTGTTGCACTCTGGTTAGATGTTGTATTCGATGCATTCTTATTACTACAACTACATCCTGTCATCATAACAGCTCCAGCAATTAACATTGTTGCAATTAATCCCATAGCTAATAGTCTTTTTCTCATATTAGTCCTCCTATTTTAGCACTACATTTCCTCAGTTATTAATGAGATGCCATAAAGCATTATCTCACACAAAATTAATATAACATATTTCTTAACTAATGCCTAGAGTCTCTTTATCTGCAGTTGCAATATTGTTCTTCTCTATAGATCTAGACATTATTACAACATCTTTAGCACTAATTATCATATATGCCTTACCTTCTTTAAAAGCAAATACAGAATACATATATTGAATGTCTACACCGTCATTAGCTAACTGTTCTAATAATCTCTCAAGTCCACCTGGCTCATCAGGTACTTCTATTGCGCATACCTGAATCTCAGATACAAGATACTCGTTAGCCTTAAGAACCTTCATAGTCTTCTCAATATTATCTGGTATAATTCTAAGAATTCCGTAATCTTCATTTTCTGCTACATTAAGTGCTCTAAGATTGATACCTTCTTCTGACAGAATTCCTAATATCTCTCTTAGCATTCCTGGTCTATTCTCAATAAATGCACTGACTTGACTAATTGTATTCATATAGCTACCTCCAATCTAGTATAATTACAATATGCTCCCTACGGACCAAGTACCGACACGCTCATAAGAAAATCGCGTTGTCGGTCTTGGTTCCTTAGGTTATATTAAATCTTACGATTATCTATTACTCTCTTAGCTTTGCCTTCACTTCGTTCAATGGAACGAGGAGCAACGAGGCGAACCTTAACCTTGATTCCAAGCATATTCTTGATAGCGTCAGATAATCCCTTCTCCATTCTGTTAAGCTTAGTAAGCTCTCCAGTGAATTCCTCAGAAGGCATCTCAACTCTAACTTCACATACATCAGAATTCTTAACTCTGTCAACAACAATCTGATAATTAGGTTGATAGCCCTGTTCAATAAGAACACTTTCAATCTGTGATGGGAATACATTAACACCCTTAATAATAAGCATGTCATCACTTCTACCCATAGGCTTACTCATTCTAATATGAGTTCTTCCACAAGAACATGGTTCGTCATTAAGAACACATATATCCTTAGTTCTATATCTTAATAATGGAAATGCTTCTTTAGTAATAGAAGTAAATACAAGCTCACCTTTACTTCCAACAGGAAGTGGCTCTAATGTCTCAGGGTCAACGACCTCTGCAATAAAATGATCTTCATTAATATGCATACCCTTTTGAGCATTACATTCGTATGATACACCAGGACCTGACAACTCAGTAAGACCATATATATCATGAGCTTTGATACCAAGCATATCTTCTATAGTCTCTCTCATACCCTCTGACCATGCTTCTGCACCGAATATTCCAGCTTTAAGCTTAATCTTATCTCTAATACCTGCTTCATGAATAGATTCAGCAAGATATGCAGCGTAGCTAGGTGTACAACATATAATTGTAGTTCCAAGGTCAGTCATGAATTGTAGCTGTCTTGATGTATTACCACTTGACATAGGAATTGTAAGGCATCCCACCTTGTGACTACCACCATCAAGTCCAGCACCACCAGTAAACAAGCCATATCCATAGCATACCTGTACCACATCATCCTTAGTAGCTCCTGCAGCAACAAGAGCACGAGATGTACAATCATTCCACAAATCAATATCATGCTGTGTATATCCGGCAACAACTCTTCTTCCAGTTGTTCCTGATGTAGAATGAATTCTTACACAATCCTTAATTGGTCTTGCAAAAAGTCCATAAGGATAGGTTTCTCTAAGGTCATCTTTTGTTACAAATGGAAGCTTATGAAGGTCGTCTATACTCTTAATATCATCTAAAGACAGACCAATATCCTTCATTTTCTTCTTATAATATGGTACATTGTCCCATACATTACGAACCTGCTTTAGAAATCTTTCATTCTGTAATTCTTTAAGTTTGTCGCGATTCATGCATTCGATTTCTTCTTGAAAATACCTTTCCATAATAACCTTCTTTCTTTTAAGCGTTAATTATATATTATGCACCACAAGGCTCTACGCTCATACAGAAAATCGCTTTAGAGCCTTGTGGCTGCATAATATTAGTTTTAAAACATTTATGATAAAGCATCCATAATAAGACCACCAATACGATCTAGCACAGTTACACCACCGTGTCTGCCATACTCAAATGCTCTTAAGTTCATTTCAACGAACTTCTCCTTAACACAGCTTCTAATTGCTTCATGCCATTCTTCTACAGTGAAATCATAATGGTTAGACAGATGACCAAGTAGAACAATGTTAACACATTTTGAAGAACCAGCTTCATTAGCAAGGCTTAGCGCATCAAAAGCATCAAGCTTAACGCCCATATCCTTTAGTTTCTTCTCAATATCCTCAGGATACTTAGCACTTCCAGTAATAACAGGCATAGGATTAATCTGTTGTGTGTTAGTTACAAGAACACCATCTTTAGATAGATATTCAACCCATCTTGCAGCCTCTAATAATTCAAATGAAATAATTACATCTGCTTCACCTTTATCAACTATAGGAGAATAAACCTTGTCGCCATATCTAACGTATGTTACAACACTTCCACCTCTCTGAGACATACCATGTACTTCAGAAACCTTTACATCATAATTCTTAGTTAAGAATAATTTTCCAAGTATCTTACTGGCAAGTAGTGTTCCCTGACCGCCAACACCAACAATCATTATATTCTTAGTCATCTTGAGCCTCCTTTCTAAGTGGTAAAGCACCTAATTTACACATTTGACCACACACTCCACAGCCAACGCAAAGTGTAGCATCAATATGAGCTTTACCCTTAACCATACTAATAGCTGGACAACCAATTCTCATACATGCCTGACAGCCAACACATTTCTCAGTATCACACTCAATTGGTCCAGGATGCTTAACATTCTTAAGAAGTGCACAAGGTCTTCTTGAAATAATAACTGAAGGCTCCATAGCATCTAATTCATCGATGATAACATGCTCACATTCCTTAATATCGTATGGATCAACAACTCTAACTCTCTTGATTCCAATACTCTTACATAAATCCTCAAGACATACTTTTCCAGCCGGATCACCCTTAAGATTGATACCTGTTGTAGGATTCTGTTGATGACCTGTCATACCAGTAATAGAATTATCAAGAATAATTACAGTTGAATTAGATTCATTATATGCAATATTAATTAGACCTGTTACACCAGAATGCATAAATGTAGAATCACCAATTACTGCTACTGTATTATTAGCAAGCTCTGGTCTTGCCTTATTAAATCCATGAATTCCTGATACACTTGCACCCATACATACAGTTGAATCAAGTGCATTAAGTGGTGGCATTGCACCAAGTGTATAACATCCAATGTCTCCATGAACAGTTATATTTCTGTTATGAAGCACATAGAATATTCCTCTATGAGGACATCCAGCACAAAGTGCAGGTGGACGAGCCGGAACCTCCTCTTCAAATGTAAATGGAACCTCCTTCTTAATATCAAAGGCATTAGCAATAATAGTCTGAGAGAATTCACCAAGATTAGTAAACTTATCTTTACCAATTGGTCTAAGACCAATCTTATTACAATGCTCTTCGATTATTCCATCTAATTCTTCAACCACTACAAGATTCTTAACCTTCTCGTTGAAATCAAGAATCTTCTTAACAGGAAGTGGATTAATGAGTCCAATTTTTAGGACAGGGTATTTGTCTCCAAATACTTCCTTAACATATTGATAACTTGTAGAGCTTGTAATGAAACCATACTCATTATCTTTACCATTTTCTTCTCTGTTAATGTCACAGCTTTCTGCCCACTCTCTTAGATCCTCAAGACGCTTTTCAACAATAGGATGCTTCTTAATAGCGTTAGCAGGCGTCATAATATATTTGCCAGGGTTCTTCTCATACTCAACAGTATCCTTAGCCACTCTATCTTCTAATTCTACAACACTCTGACAATGGGCAACTCTGGTACACATCTTAAGAAGTACAGGTGTATCAAACTTCTCTGATAATTCAAACGCAAGCTTAGTAAACTCTTTACTCTCTGCAGCATCAGAAGGCTCTACCATAGGAACCTTAGACGCAATAGCATAATGTCTTGAATCCTGTTCATTTTGAGATGAATGCATTCCAGGATCATCAGCAACACCGATAATCATACCAGCATTAACTCCTGTATAGCTTAATGTAAATAGTGGGTCAGCCGCCACATTAAGACCTACATGCTTCATTCCACAAAATGACCTTTTTCCGCCGAAGCTTGCACCAAATGCAGACTCCATTGCCACCTTCTCATTAGGTGCCCATTCAGCATAGATTTCATCGTATTTTGCAGCAAATTCTGTTATCTCAGTACTAGGTGTTCCAGGATAACTAGAAACAAATTCACAGCCAGCTTCATATAAGCCTCGTGCAGCTGCTTCATTTCCTAACATTAGTTTCTTAGACATATCATTCCTCCATATATTATGTAATGCATAATTAGCTTTTTATCTGTGCCTCTACTAGTGGCATATCACAGTATCTCTCGCGAAGAACTGGCTTCTCTATCTTACCAGTTGGATTACGAGGTATATCTGCAAAGATAATCTTTCTAGGTCTCTTATATCTAGGAAGCTCTAAGCAGAACTTATTAATCTCGTCTTCACTTGATTCTACATTAGGCTTAAGTTCAATTATTGCAGCTGATATCTCACCTAATCTTGCATCAGGAAGACCAATAACTGCAACATCCTTAATCTTATTATTAGCACGAAGGAAGTCTTCAATCTGAACAGGATAGATATTCTCACCACCTGATATTATTACATCCTTCTTCCTGTCAACTAGATATATAAAGCCATCCTCATCTTCCTTGGCCATATCACCAGTCCATAGCCATTCACCCTTAAGAATCTCATCAGTGGCTTCCTTATTCTTGTAGTAGCCTACCATTACACCAGGACCTTTGACTGCAAGCTCACCAACTTCACCCTTATTAACCTCAGTTCCATCTTCTCTTACAATCTTAGCTTCCCAATGATAGCCTGGTTTACCAATTGCTCCGACCTTATGTACATTCTCAACACCAAGATGAACACAACCAGGTCCAAGTGATTCTGACAGGCCGTAATTGGTATCATACTGATGATTCGGAAAATGTACTTTCCATCTCTTAATAAGACTTGGCGGAACCGGTTGAGCGCCTATGTGCATAAGTCTCCATTGATCTGTAAGATAGTGCTTTAAGTCAATTCTTCCATCATCAATGGCATCTAATATATCCTGAGCCCATGGAACCAAGAGCCATACTATTGTACATTTCTCCTCAGTTACAGTTCTAAGAATCCACTCCGGCTTTACACCCTTAAGAATAACTGCCTTAGAACCTGTTATAAGAGAGCCAAACCAATGCATCTTAGCTCCTGTATGATACAAAGGAGGTATACAAAGGAAAACATCATCCTGCGTCTGACCATGATGATTAGCCTCCGTCTCACAAGAAGCAACAAGAGCACTATGCTTATGAAGAATCGCTTTAGGAAATCCTGTTGTTCCAGAAGAGAAGTAAATTGCAGCAATATCATCTTCATGTAATTCAATTGGAAGTCTCTCTGTTGAAGCATATGCTGCAAGCTTGGTTAAATCTTCTGCATAATCAGGACAATCATCTTCAAAACCAACATAGAATTGAAGCTTAGTTTTCTCCAGGGAATCATGTATAGGATTCATTCTCTCAACGAACTCTGGTCCAAAAATAAGTATCTCAATATCAGCAAGGTCACAACAATATTCGATTTCATCACTTGCATATCTAAAGTTAAGTGGTACAACGACACATCCTGCTTTAAGAATTCCAAAATAGATTGGTAGCCATTCTATACAGTTCATCATTAGAATACCTACCTTAGTTCCTCTCTTAACATTTCTTGTAAGAAGGAAATTACCAACTCTATTGGCCATTCTATCAAATCTACGCCATGTCATGGAACGTCGATAAGGCATGCCTGGAAGAGCCAGTTCTATAAGGCTGGCTTCGCGCCATGTCTGTGCGTTATCCCTTTCTTCAGTTGGATTAATTTCTACTAATGCCTCTTCATGCGCACGATATCTGGCATTTCTTTCTAGAAAATCTGTAATTACCATAAGTTACCTCTTTATAATTCTTTATTATGCTTTACACTTTAGGTCGTCTCGCTCATACAGAAAACCGCTTAGACGACCTAAAGCTGTAAAGCATTATATTCTAACTATTTATTATCAGCTTGAACTTCTTCACGTATTTTCTTAGTACGAATCTCTTCAGTGATTTGAGTGATAAATTCGTCAAGTGGCTTAACGCCTTCATCCCCTGCGAATCGGCTTCGAACAGATACAGTCTTGTCATCGCGTTCCTTCTCACCAACAACAATCATATATGGAAGCTTGTTAAGACGGGCTTCACGAATCTTGAATCCAATCTTCTCAGCTCTGTTATCAACAGTTGTTAAGATTCCATTCTTCTTAAGCTCTGCTTCTACTTCTTTAGCATAATCAGCATATTTCTCAGAAATCGGAAGTACTCTTACCTGCTCAGGACATAGCCATGTTGGGAATTTGCCTGCGTATTTCTCAATTAACCAAGCTAGTGTCCTCTCATAGGAACCAATTGACGAACGATGGATTATTCCTGGGCGAACCTTATCACCATTCTCATCAATGTAATATAAGTCAAATAGTTCTGCGTTATACTCGTCCCACTGAACAGTTATAACTGTATCATCCTTACCATATACATTCTTAGCATTAATATCTACTTTAGGACCATAGAAGGCAGCCTCACCTTCTGCTTCATAGAAATCAATATCTAATTCATTAAGAATGTCTCTCATATGCTGTTGAGTTTTCTCCCAAGTCTCTGCATCGCCAATGTACTTGTCAGTATTATTAGGATCCCACTTAGACAGACGATATGTTACATCCTCTTCTACACCAAGTGTCTCCATAACATATTTTGCAAGAGCAAGACATCCCTTGAACTCTTCTACCATTTGATCTGGTCTGACAATCAGATGGCCTTCAGACAATGTGAATTGTCTTACACGAGTAAGTCCATGCATCTCGCCTGAGTCTTCATTTCTAAAAAGTGTAGAAGTCTCTGAATAACGATGTGGCATATCCCTATAGCTATGAGGTGTAGCCTTGAATACATAGTATTGGAATGGGCAAGTCATAGGGCGAAGAGCCAACATCTTATCCTCATTATCAATATCCTTAGGATCAGGAATTACGAACATTCCATCCTTATAATGATACCAATGCTGTGACTGCTTAAACAAATCAGGCTTAGCCATAAATGGAGTCTTAGTTCTCTCATATCCCCATTCATTATCCTCTAAATCCTCAATCCAGCGAATAAGAGTCTGCATAATCCTATTTCCCTTAGGCATAAGAAGTGGAAGACCCTGACCAATAACATCAACTGTAGTAAATAGCTCCATCTCACGACCAAGCTTATTATGGTCTCTCATCTTAATATCCTCAAGATGGTCAAGATGTGCCTTCAATTCATCCTTACTAGCATAGGCTGTTCCATATATTCTTGTAAGCATTTTATTATGCTCATCACCTCTCCAGTATGCACCTGAAGATGATAAGAGCTTGAATGCCTTAATCAACTTAGTATTAACAAGATGAGGTCCAGCACAAAGGTCAACAAAGTCATCTTCACCCTGTCTATAGAATGATATAGTTGCATCCTCTGGTAAATCATTAATTAACTCAACCTTATATGGCTCATTTCTTTCTTCCATGAACTTAACAGCCTCAGCTCTCTCAAGCTCAAAACGTTCGAACTTAGGCTTAGACTTAATAATCTTCTTCATCTCTGCTTCAATCTTATCTAAGTCTTCTCTTGTAAATGGTTCCGTATCAAAATCATAATAGAAGCCATCTTCAATTGAAGGACCAATAGCAAGCTTTGCATCTGGTCTAATCTTCTTAACAGCTTCCGCCATAATATGAGAGCATGTATGACGAAGAGCAGAAAGTCCCTCTTTATCTCTTGAAGTAAGTATCGAGAGATTACAATCTGAATCTATTGTAGTTCGAAGGTCTTTAACCTTACCATCCACCTCAATTGCACATGCATTTCTAGCAAGTCCTTCACTAATATCCATTGCAATATCAAGGCCTGTCATTTTACCTTCATATTCTTTTTTTGAACCGTCTTTTAGTGTAATAATCATCATTAATCTCCCTTACAAATGAATTACAAAACAAATTATCTTCCGCAGCATTTCTTATATTTCTTACCACTACCACATGGACATGGGTCATTTCTTCCCACCTTTTTATCTGATACAAATGTGTGAGCACGCTTCTGATCCATAATAAGACTCTTCCTAGTATCAGCATCGAATATATCATCCCACTGTGGAAGTGTATATAACCACTCAGCCTTGGCATCAACCATGTTTCTGAATAGCTTCTCATTATCAAAATCAATAGTAACCTCTGTATCTTCCTTCATCTCTTCAATAGGATTAGGAGTAACTAAGCTATCATTGATTCCATCTAAGAATCCAACAAATGTTAATACCTCTAAATCGTATTGTTTAGCAAGGTCAGCAACTGTTCCCTTTACAACTTCATCAGGATTAGCTAACAGCTTCTCATACACCTTCTTCTCTTCTTCAAAATACTGATTCCAAAAGCTCTGTGCAGATACCTGATCTGTCTGAGATTCGTAAGCTACATTTCTCCATGTCTCTAATAGTGTCATTTATATTCTCTCCTTATAATTCTAATTTCTGCAATATATAACTTTTACATTATAACAAAAAAGTTGAATAAACTCAAAAAATACCTAAGAAAATATTGCTTTTTTATAATAAACCAATTATATTCTTATATAACAGTTCATAATTTCTACTTAGATATATCAGTTAAGCGATTTTCTATATGAGCGTACTGATATATCTAAGTAGAAATACAATTAGCACTAATGAAAGGATTATTACTATGGTGAAAAGAATACTAGCTATAATAGCAATAATATTACTTGTAGGAATGTACGCTTCCACTCTAGTTGTCGCTTTAATAGGCGGACCAAATGTTATGACATATCTAGGCGCCTCAATTGCAGCCACATTAATTATACCTGTTCTACTATTCTGCGGTATTGAAATAGCCAAGAAAATCAAAGAGAAAAAAGAAGAAAACGATAATATGTTTAAATAATTAATTATTAAGAATATAAAAGGCTTCAAGCTCCTGTCTTATAATACTTAAGAACAGGACCTGAAGCCTTATTTTTATACTTTCTTATATGTTACTGTTTTCTTCTAATAGCCCAAATTACAATTCCTATAATCAGGCAAGCTAGTGGGATAAACAGACCCCAAATTATTCCATAAATAACTACTGCAGCTCCAGTTACCATTATTGATGAAACCTTAAGGGACTTAGCAGGAATAACAATCTGGTTAGAACTATTATCATCCCCTGTACCTACCATAGCTGTAACGGTATTTACAAATAACTTGCTATTACGGTTAGCAACATAACTATCCATCTCATCATTGAATAGATATTGACAACCATATACAACAACAGCAGAGCCATTAGATGATGTAACCTCTAATCCAAGATTGAACTTACCAGTTTCATCACCTTCAACCTTCTCTGTACTTGTACTTGTACTACCATCAAGATTAGCCTTGATATAAGCGCTATCAGAGGTCTGAAGAAGTGGCGTAATTGTATAGTTGTTATTCTCAGTATAATCCATTGCAGTTGCGCTATATAGAAGTACTGACTTATTTCCAGCAATTCCATTAGACACATCTGATTCTAATACTTCAGGAAGCAAAGCGTAATTTTGCTTATAATAGTACCCGCTAGAATCTTCACAAACCACACCAGGCTTAACATTAACAGAGAAGCTTTGAAGCAATCCCTTGTAGTTAGGCATATCATTTATAGAAACTATTGACCTTGCTGTAGAATCAACATTTGCAATATTAAATAATACATTACCGCCCCTTGCAGTATATTCATTAATCTTATCAACATCATCTTTAGATAAATCCTTAGATGGTGCATTAATGATTAACAGTCTACATGCATCTGGCACCTTATCTGCCTCTAAGAAATTAAGCGACTGCATACTAAAGCTACCCTTAGTCAATGCAGATGTGGCATTAGAGCCAAGCTCCATCTCATCATGACCAGTCAAAGTACATATTAATGTATCGGTGTTATTCATTACGCGCTGCAGAGCACTTACAATCTGACCTTCACCATCGTAGCCTGTAACATCATAACTATAGCTTTGTTGATTCATAGAATACTCATATATATCATCAAAGTTTACACTCTTATATGCATTACCACTAACAACAATCAAGCTGTTAGGAGTAAGACTCTCTGAAGTATATTGTGACGCGAACATTGGATTTTGTGTCAAGTCAACATACTCAACAGTAATCTTGTCATTGCTTGAGAACTCATCTAATGTCTTCTTAAGATTCTCATCACATTCACTCTCAGTAGCAAGAACATAAATTGTTGCTTCGTTATTGTAATTCTTAATGAATTCCTTACCCTCATCTGACAATGTATACACTCTAGTAGCTGTTGCATCAAGCTGTGTATAATTATCAGGAATATATGTAACTGCAACATTTACAGCAATAGCAAGCACAATTGCAAGCACCAAAGACGCTCCTCTTGATAATGAACGAGCAAGTACCTGCTTAGATATTGTCCATCTTCTCTTCTGTATTACACAATATGCCAGGAACAAGAAAAGGGCAACAACTAATACATAATATACAAGCCCTTTGATGTCGAACATACCATTAAGGTAGTTCTGCATTGGCTTAGATAAAGACAAGCAATTAAGTATCTTAGATAACAGGTTGTCCTCTTGGATAATTAATGCAAGTATGCCATCCATCATATATCCAACGAATAATATGACAAATGATAATATAACAGTAATAATCTGACTCTTAGTTAAAGTAGATACAAATATGGAAATTGCAATACATGCAAGACCGAATATATATACACCAAATAGCGCAACATAATTTTGCAGTAGCGCTGATGCTCCATATAACTCTAATACAATTGGTGAAAATGCAATAAAAATCATTGCAATTGTATATACAGCAGCCACCGATAAGAATTTGCCAAAGACAATCTTAAATGGCGACACAGGAGCCGTAAATATCAATTGGTCAGTCTTGTTCTTACGTTCTTCAGAGAAGACTCTCATACAAAGAATTGGTGTAACAATAAGTATTACAGGACATAAGCCTGATAAAGCATAGGATAGATATGGTTGTCCATTTACAAGATTATAAATTAAAAAATACAATCCAAAAAATGCACACAAAACACTTAAGAACACCCATCCTATTACATTAGTAAAAAGTGATCTAAAATCTCTCTTAAATATGGCAATCATTACTCTTCCTCCTTTGCAGTTAATTCTAGGAAGACATCTTCTAATGACTTGGTATCTTCTTTCATCTCAAATATTGATATTTTCTCAGATGATAATGCAAGAGATACATCCTCTCTTACATCCTTACTATAGGTAGCAGTTACAGTAATGTTAACAGTACCTTCTTCAGTACCCTTTTCAACTGATACACTTTCAATATCTTCGATTGCTTCTATAATCTCTTTACATTTATCCTTATCACCCTTAGCAACAATCTCAAGAACCTGCTTAGAGTTAAAATAGTTAGATAAAGTCTCAATAGCATTATTAGCGATAATCTTACCCTTATCGATAATGAATACATGAGAGCATGTCTCACTTATCTCACTTAAAATGTGTGAGCTTAAAATAACTGTATGCTCACCAGCAAGACTCTTAATCAAATCTCTAACCTCTTTAATCTGATTAGGATCAAGTCCAACAGTTGGCTCATCAAGAATGATAACCTTAGGCGAACCAATTAAAGCCTGCGCCATACCTACTCTTTGACGATATCCTTTAGAAAGATTATTAATAATTCTGTTTTGTACATCACTTACCTTAGTAAGGTCCATAACACGCTCTACTTCTTTATCTCTATCTTCTTTTTTTACCTTCTTAAGCTCGCATACAAACTTAAGATATTCACATACCTTCATATCAACATACAAAGGTGGAATCTCAGGGAGATAACCAATACAAGCCTTAGCTTCCTCAGGCTCCTTATAGATATCATGACCATCAATTAGGACTTCACCACTAGTTGGCGCAAGATATCCAGTAATAATGTTCATTGTTGTAGATTTGCCGGCACCATTAGGTCCCAAGAAGCCGTATATTTTTCCAGGCTTGATATCTAATGAAATGTCATCAACTGCAACATGATTTCCATAATTTTTCGTCAAATGACTTACTTTAATCATGATTTGCCTCCTTCATTATCTATAAATAATCTCATCCCTTCCAGGTCCATTTGAAACCATAGTAATAGGGAATCCTAACTGTTCTTCAACAAACTCAATATACTTTCTACAGTTTTCTGGGAGCTTGTCATATTCCTTAATACCTCTAATGTCACTTTTCCAACCAGGAAGAGTCTTAAGAACAGGCTTAGCCTTCTCAAGCTTAGAAGTTACAGGAAATTCAGTTGTAACCTCACCATCAATCTCATATCCTACACATACTGGAATCTCATCAAGATATCCCAGAACATCAAGTACTGTAAATGCCACATCAGTAGCACCCTGCATTCTACATCCGTATTTACTAGCTACACAGTCAAACCATCCTACTCTTCGTGGACGGCCTGTTGTAGCACCGAATTCCCCTTTGTCTCCGCCTCTTTTTCTAAGCTCATCAGCTTCATCATCAAATATCTCAGAGACAAATGCACCTGCTCCAACAGCAGAAGAATAAGCCTTTACAACAGTAACAACCTGCTTAATCTCATATGGAGGAACACCTGCTCCAATCGCTCCATAAGCAGCGAGTGTAGATGATGATGTAACCATTGGATAAATTCCATGGTCAGGATCCTTTAATGTGCCAAGCTGTCCCTCAAGAAGAATTGTCTTATTCTCCTTAAGTGCTTTATCAAGAAATGATGATACATCTGCAACATATGGCGCAACCATATCTCTATATTCATGCAATGTATTCATCAACTCATCTTCCTTAAGCAATGGCTTATGGTATAGATGCTCTAATAATACATTTTTCTTCTCACATATTCTTGCAACCTTACTCTTTAGAATTTCATCGTCAAATAATTCCTGAACCTGAAAGCCTATCTTAGCATATTTGTCAGAATAAAATGGCGCAATACCAGACTTGGTTGAACCAAAAGAAGCTTTACCTAACCTCTCTTCTTCATATTCATCAAATAAAATATGATAAGGCATAACAATCTGTGCCCTGTCTGATATAAGAATCTTAGGCTTTGGTACACCACCATTAATAACCTGTTGAATCTCATTAAACAGTTTCGGAATATCAAGAGCTACTCCATTGCCAATAACACTTGTTGTATGATTATAGAATACTCCAGAAGGTAATGTATGAAGCGCAAATCTACCATAGTCATTAACTATTGTATGACCTGCGTTAGCACCACCCTGAAACCTTACAATAATATCAGCATTTTCGGCTAACATATCTGTAATCTTGCCTTTTCCTTCATCTCCCCAGTTAGCTCCCACTACTGCTTTAACCATATTAATTCCTCCAATCAAATGTTTACTAGTAATCTCTATTTGTATTGTTTAAAGCTTCCTATTCTTCTCCCAACAGTTATGGCCAATGAACCTGGTCCAATATGACATGCAACTGATAGTGACAATGGATCAACAACTATTTCTCTATCAGGCCAAATCTCAAGCACCTCTTCCTTGAACTTCAAGGCTGCCTCTTCATTGTTAGTATGGGCAATAGCAATCTCAACAATAGAAGGGTCATCATCAAATCGATTCTTGATATCATCCTTTATAGCAGTAATCATTGTCTGCTTACACTGTTCAATGGTTCTTGCTCTTGCAAATGTATCAAGCTTGCCACCCTGAATCTGAAGCACAGGCTTAATCTTAAGTATATTACCAAGTGCTGCAACAGCCTTGGTTAGTCTTCCACCCTTACTAAGATATTTAAGCGTTGGAATAGATATGTATATACTTGAATCTCTCTTGTGATCTTCTAATATATTTCTTATCTCTGAACCACTATAGCCCTTATTAGCAAGATATAAAGCATCCATAACAGATTCCTTCATAGTTACAGATATTCTCTGATTATCAACAACAAATACTTTATCTTCGTATTCATCATCCTGAGCTAGCATTTGTGCTGTCTGACAAGAGCCACTAAGACTACTTGACATAGGAATATAGACAACCTCATCATAGTCCTCTAGAAGTTCATCCCATTTATCAATAACATCTCCTACAACAGGCATAGAAGTTGTAATCTTATCTTCAGTGTCCAGCTTTATATAGAATTCTTCCTGTGTCAAATCAATATCTTCGTAATAAACCTCATCACCAATATAAAATGGCATAGGAAGAACGTAAATTCCAAGCTTATTTGCTTCTTCTTTGTTAATTCCGCAATTACTATCTGTCAATATGGCTATCTTCAATATTCTAATCCTTTTTACATAGTAGTTTAACAGTAAAATACACCTCGTGGCGTATTTGCACACGAAGTGTATTATAGCATATTTGAAATTCGAATACAATATTGACACACCGAGCTTCGCAAGGTGGCTCGCACATTTTGGTTCGACTACGTCGAAGGTGCTCGCCGTGTAGCACATTCGCTTTGCGAATATGCTACATATTACATCATTGGCATTCCACCGCCTGCCTGAGGTGGCATTGGAGGCTCTGGCTCTTTGATGTCAGCAACAACAGATTCTGTTGTAAGTAATGTAGAAGCAACTGATGTTGCATTAAGAAGAGCTGTCTTAGTAACCTTAACAGGATCTAAGATACCTTCCTTCACCATATCAACATACTCTTCCTTATATGCATCAAAGCCCATTCCCTTCTTGGCTTCTTTAACCTTATTGATAACAACTGAACCTTCTAATCCAGCATTTGCAACAATATAGAATAATGGTGCTTCTAATGCTTTAAGTACTACGTTAGCACCTGTCTTCTCATCTCCATCTAGTGAATCAGCAAGCTTAGCAACTTCCTTAGATGCATGAATGTATGCAGAACCACCACCTGCAATGATTCCTTCCTCAACAGCAGCTCTTGTAGCGTTAAGTGCATCCTCCATACGAAGCTTTGCTTCCTTCATCTCTATCTCTGTGGCAGCACCGACTTTAATTACAGCTACGCCACCTGCCAGCTTGGCAAGACGCTCTTCTAACTTCTCTTTGTCAAAGTCAGATGTAGTCTCCTTAATAGCAGCTCTTATCTGATTAACTCTGGCATCAATGTCAGCCTTTGCACCTGCACCGTCAACGATAACAGTATTTTCCTTCTGAACCTTAACTGACTTACAACGACCAAGCTGCTCCATAGTAGCATCCTTAAGTTCTAAGCCAACTTCTTCAGATATAACTGTTCCACCTGTAAGAATTGCGATATCCTGAAGCATTTCTTTTCTTCTGTCACCATATCCGGGAGCCTTAACAGCAACAACATTGAATGTTCCACGAAGCTTATTAAGGATAAGTGTTGTAAGAGCTTCACCTTCAACATCTTCAGCAATAATAAGAAGCTTAGAGCCTGACTGAACGATTTGCTCAAGAAGTGGTAATATATCCTGAATATTGGATATCTTCTTGTCTGTAATTAAGATATACGGATCTTCAAGTACAGCCTCCATCTTGTCCATATCTGTTGCCATATATGCTGAGATATAGCCTCTGTCGAACTGCATACCTTCTACAAGGTCAAGTTCTGTCTGCATTGTCTTAGATTCCTCAATAGTAATAACACCATCGTTAGAAACCTTCTCCATTGCGTCGGCAACCATATCACCAACTGCATCATCACCAGCTGAAATAGCGGCAACTCTTGCGATTTGATCCTTGCCATTTACTGCCTTAGACATCTTGACAATAGCGTCAACAGCTGTATCCGTAGCCTTCTTCATACCCTTACGAAGAACAATTGGATTAGCACCTGCAGCAAGATTCTTCATACCCTCAGCAATCATAGCCTGTGCAAGAACTGTAGCTGTTGTAGTACCATCACCAGCAACATCATTAGTCTTAGTAGCAACTTCCTTAACAAGCTGAGCACCCATATTCTCGAATGCATCTTCTAACTCAATCTCTTTAGCAATAGTTACACCATCATTAGTGATAAGTGGTGCACCATAAGACTTGTCTAATACAACATTTCTTCCTTTAGGGCCAATTGTAACACGAACTGAATCGGCCAACTTATCAACGCCTGCCTCAAGAGCAGCTCTTGCTTCAGCGCCATATTTAATCTCTTTTGCCATAATTATTACCTTCTTTCTATAATTATTCTACAATTGCAAGAATATCGTCTTGACGAACGATAATGAAGTCTTCACCATCAAGCTTTACTTCTGTTCCAGAATACTTTGAATAGATTACCTTCTGGCCAACCTTAACCTGCATCTTAATCTCTTTACCATCAACAACTCCACCAGGACCAACTGCAATAATCTCAGCCTCTTGTGGCTTCTCCTGAGCTGATGAAGCAAGAATAATTCCTGACTTAGTAGTCTCTTCTGCCTCGAGCTGCTTTAATACAACACGATCAGATAATGGATTTAATTTCATAATAGAACGCCTCCTTTATATAATCAATTATAGTCAAATATTAATTCCAGATAATATATTAGCACTCGACGGAGTCGAGTGCAAGTAATTTTTTGCAAATGTAATAAAATTCATAATATCATCACATTTTTAACTATATTATATACATATCCCAACCATCAGACATTAAATTCCTGCATTTATCAACGAATTCTGCCAAGGTTATATTCTCTAAAAAGCTATTAATTGTAGTATTAAGCTCTCCCCACAAATTATTGTTAACAATATTTCTTAAGGATTTAGCATCCTCATTATTCTCACTATCAACATCTTCTAATATTGTATTATCTAATGCACTAACAACCTCTGACATTCTGATAGCTTCAGGCTTTTTAGACATAGTATATCCACCACCTATACCCTTTTGCGCCTTAATAAATCCTGCCATTTTAAGAAGTGGGAATATCTGCTCTAAATATTTTTTAGATATACCCTCTCTTTTAGCAATATCAATAGTGGAAACACTATTACCATTTTCAGAATATACAGCAATATCGACTAATGCTATAACTCCATATTCAACACGCGTAGATACTTTCATAGATTTACCCCTCGCACTTATTTCTTCTTCCTGTTTTCAAAAATTCACCAATCTTTGATTTCTTCTCTGAGGAGCTTTCCTTATTCTCCTTCTTAGGAAATAATGTTTCAAAATAAATTGAAATAAACTTAGATGCTGAGCCTTTTACAATCGCATGCTGTTTTTCAGGTAATTTGTCATAGGCCGCTTTCACTGCCTTAATTTTGTCAAAAGAAACCTTACTTAATTCATCGATTGTAGTAATACCCGTATCCTCAAGAGGCTTAAATAAGGCATCAATGAATGTCTTTCTATCCTCTTCACTTAATTCTGATAACCAGCTTGTCAATGTCTTGTCAAGATTTATACTGGATTCAGCCACGCTTGCACAACGAATGAATCTATTGCGATATACATTCCATGACATAATATCGTGTTGCGCTAATCCTTCGTTCTCACTTCTTACAACATTGTGATTCAGATTATTCTCTAGTAGTAGTCCTACTACAGAGCTCCCAGGAACAATACTATATATTTTCGGAAGAATTCTGTTATAACCATCAGATGTAACGACTTCCTCTCTAAACCCTGGTCCATCATTTGTATATACAGTAATAATCTTGTCCTGAATAGACTTATCGCAAAACGAAGATGCATATACTGCAAAGTTACCACCCTTAGAGTGCCCACCAACTCTTAGCTTACAATCCTTGTCCTTGAAATTATCATCAAGATACTTGGCCGCTCTTAATTGACCTGGTGTCTGGTAGAGATATCCCATATTAATATCCTCTTTCCAGCCCGTAATTGTAGAATCAGTCCCTCTGTATGCCACAAAATATGTACCATCATCAAGAATAAATGTAACAGCCGAGAATTGAAATTCTTCTTCTGAAACAACTTCATTAACATATCCTGTAAGATACATGTTCTGGAATCTCTCAGCCTTTACTAATTCATCCATAAGAAATGGTGCTACCTTAAGAGAAGTCTTTTTTTGCAATAATTCTTTTCTATCATATTTCTCGAAGAACTGTTCATATACAAGAGAAAGAGGTATCTTAACATCTATGTCAGGCCCTGGAACAATACCGTCAAAGCTCGTATAACACAGTTCCGATAATATAACATTATCTATTTCATTAAATGGATCCTGTTCAAATGTAATGTCTCCTCTCCACTTAATATAATCAACCATATTAGACATTAATCATTCCTCCGTTATCATCTATTAAGCCGTAAAATATACAACTAATACTACTGTAAGATTAAGCAAAGCATGTCCAGCATATACAACCCATAATTTATGAGTTTCTTCATACACATACCCTAGCAACAGACCAACTAGGAATGCATATATCATCTGAACCCAGTTAAAATGTAATATTCCAAAGAGAGCCGCTGATATAACAACTGTATAACCTACAGTTAATCTCTTCTCTAATTCTCCGCATACAATTCCACGGAACACCAATTCTTCCAATGCAGGCACAATTATTACATTTGCAAGAATCTTAGCAAACATATCTCCATCGTTAAGATAATCCTCTGCTTTAGAAAATGATTCTGACACTTCTGTTAATGGGAAATGTGTAGCAATCAAATTGAGAACTACTCCAAGAGCTATAATAGCAACTATAAATAGCAATTCTTTCGGCAGCTTACTTGCTTCAAACATTGGTTCAGCTTTATATACATTAGCATTTTTGTACATAAAAAACATTACAACTAATGTGATTGCTCCTGAAATCGCTGCGCAATACATACTTGACAGCGCAGCGCCAAACATGTTCTCGCTAGCATATCTAAGTAAAGAGAAAAGCATATTAAAAAGCACAAAATAAACAGCAAGAGGGAATAAAACTCTATAAAATACATTATTACTCATATTGCCAAACATATTATCTTACCTCCCGCACAAATCTTCTAGCAGTTCATATGCTCTCTTGTTATACAAAGGATGATATGCATTTTCTGCAATCTCACACAAAGGCTCAAGCACAAATTCCCTATTATGCATATCTATATGAGGAATTGTAAGAACAGATGTATTAATGATTTTGTCTCCAAAGAGAATAATATCAATATCAATTGTTCTTGGTCCCCACTTCTCTTCCCTTACTCTATCGTGAGCAACCTCAATATCAAGGCAAACATCTAATAACTCCATAGGAGTATAGAATGTTTCTAGTTCACACACAAGATTCCTAAATTCATCAAGGTCTTCTCGGCCATAAGGTTCTGTAGTATATATACTAGATGTTTTAACATTACGAACCTTTTCTAATACCTTAATATCGTCTATAGCATCATCAAGATAACTATCTCTATCACCCATATTAGAGCCTAGTGACAGATATACCTTTTCCCATTTCTTATGACAAATACATGATATATCATCAAAATCAGCATCAACAGGTGCATTTGGTTTATGAATTTCAACAGTTATCTCATCAATAATATCATAGCTTTGAAGTAGCATGGTGGCTATTTCTTCAGCAGCAGTCTCTATCAAATCACATCTTACTGATTCAATATAATCTATTACTATATCACATACGCCACCATAATTAACGGTTCTATTAAGTTCATCTGTATCATAGCTATATTCATCATTAAGGGTACATGTTATATCAACTACGAATTCCTGACCGTCTCTTTTTTCTTCTTCAAATACTCCTATGTGACTATAAACTCTTAATCCTCTAATATTAATATCCATATCAAGTAGCTATCCTTTCATTGCCTCAAGCATATTAAGTAATTTGGCGTTGCTTTTCACATCATGCACTCTGACAAAACTAATATTATTGTAGAATGCATGGGCTGTAATTGCCAATGTACCTTCTAATCTCTCGTTTTTATCTAATGGTGTTACATAGTCTATTACTGATTTATTAGAAGCACCAAGCAGAATATTATAATTATGAACATGAAGCTTGGAAATGTTCTTAAGAATCATAACATCATCTTCATTGCTCTTACCAAACCCTATTCCTGGGTCTATTATTACCTTATCATTGTCAAATCCATACTCCTTAAGGCGTACAAGCTTTTCATTGATTTGCAGATTCAGCTCATCCATTGATATAGTAGCTTTACTTCTACTAGGAATATTAATAAACCTATTATGCATTAGAATGTATCCAACATTATTATCTCCAATTATCTCTAGCATATTGTTAGAAAGAAAGCCTATATCATTAATAATATCGACCTTCTCTTCTATTACAACTCTTGCTGTGTCAGGCTTATATGTATCAACAGAAATTGGTATATCAAAATTCTGCTTAATAGCTCTTATTGCTGGAATAATTCTATCAAGCTCTTCCTCAAAAGCAATAGGCCTAAAGCCTGGTCTTGTAGATTCTCCACCAATATCAATTATTGCAGCCCCTTCATCTACCATTTCACCAACAGCATATAATACCTTATCAATATCAATTTCACCATTGCAAAAAAATCTACCACCATCATAAAAAGAATCAGGTGTTAGATTAAGTATTGCAACAATATGAGTCTTATTATTATCTAGTTCAACATTTCCAAGTTTCAATTGTCTTCTCCTCAGATAACCATCTACACGAGCTTGCTGCTTTACATTTATAGCAATCCCTGGATAACTGATCTGCTATACGAAGAAGACTAGCCCATGTTTCATTAACACTTTCCTCAATTGTATTCTCACGAATATATGTATATATATCATTTATTGGCATCCTGCCACTATGATTATCAATAGCATAACATATTGTATTTATAGAATCATCACCCATGCCATACTCTATAAGAAGTACTCTGGCAAACTCTGATGAGCATTTGTTATGCATACCCTCATAATCATCTGCTCTTCCAATATCATGAAGATATCCCATAATTGCAGAAAGCTCTTCATAGTTATTCAACTCTCTACTCTTAGATAAAGCTGTAAGAATTCTAACAACCTCCTTGCTATGACTAAGATCGTGCTTACAATAATATCTTTCAGATTCTATATCATTAATTTTGTTAAGCTTTTCAATATATCTAGAATCACTTAATATCTTCTCAATCATTAGCATTTACCATTTGTTTGAAAGATGCCTTAATGTCTCTAAGATAAGACAAGGAGCCTAAGGCAATTATTATGTCATTGTTATAATCTAAGGCTTTCCTTACTGCATCATCAAAATCATCAGCAATTGTAACCTCAATATCATATAAGAAACAATCGTTAGCGAGTAGACTAGCAGACATAGCTCTTGGATTATCAGGAGTAACTGTTACAACAGCATTTCCTAGGGGCAGCAATGTCTGAAGAATCTTAGATACTTCCTTATCCTTCAACACTCCCATTATAAATGTGATACTCTTATCACTAAAGTGATTATCAATAGTCTCCTTTATTCGAAGTGCAGCAGGCTTATTGTGACAACCGTCAATAAAGATTAGAGGCTCACTATTAACCTTCTCCATACGTCCAGGAAGGTACGCATTAGATACTCCCTTCGATGCTTTATTAACATCAATATCAACCCCCTGATATCTTAGAATGTGAAGTGTCTCTAGCGCAAGAGTTGTATTATCATATTGAAAATCCCCGAAGAAAGGCACCTTAACATTCTTGAACTCTCGACAGGTTACAGTATTACGATTCATAATATACTTAACATGATGATAATCCACAAATTCGAACTTTGCACCAATCTCTTTGGCATATTCCATTAAAGCATTATTAGCTTCATCCTCCTGCTTAATGGATATCCCATAACAATTCTTCTTAAGTATTCCGGCCTTCTGGGTGGCGATTTCACCAATAGTATCGCCAAGTATACCTACATGATCCATTCCTATGGATGTAATCACAGAACATAAGACTTCATCAAACACATTTGTAGCATCTAATAAGCCTCCCATTCCTGCTTCAACAATTGCAAAGTCTACATGATTAGATTCGAAAAATAATAATGCAATGGCAAGTTGAACTTCAAATAGTGTAGGTAATTCATCATCAAACATATCCTTCGTTACATCAATAATATTAGACAAAAAGCCCAAGTATTCAATTTCATCTAACTCTTCTCCATTTATTGAATACATCTCGAATTCACTGAACACACATGGAGATGAGAATTTGCCAACTTTATAGCCACATTCCATTAGGGCAAATTGCAACATAGCACAAACGGAGCCTTTTCCGTTTGTGCCTGCAACATGAATTACTTTTATTCTTTTCTCAGGGTTGCCTAGCCTGTTAAGAAGAGTCTTCACTCTGTCTAAACCAGGCTTAGTTCCTAACGCACTAATTTTCTGAATAAATGCATCAGCCGTAGCTTTATCTATCATTTCTTAACACCCTTTGTATCTCTGTTACCTATATGAAGTCTGTTAAGCGAGATTTTCTTGCCCTTAACAGTTACCGTCTTATTTCTGCCTTCAGTAATATAATGAATCTTAACAAGTTCATCATCCTTAGTAAGCTTAATTCCTCTAACGCCAATGGCTCCCTTCTTCTTCTCTGGGATAGTCATAGCTTCTATTCTAAGGAAATAGTTACTCTTAGACTGCATTACAATTGTGTCATTTTCATCAACAACATATACACACAATAGTTCATCATCATCACCAAGCTTTGTAGCAGCAGTTGTTCTTTTTTGTACATCGAATTCATCACCCTCAACTAGCTTAACCATGCCATGCTTTGTACCAAATAGCAGCTTTTTATCCTTAAGGTTATCTAAAGCTTCTACAAGCAGAAAGTTCTCCTTGGAAATGTCGAATTTACTAACATTATCAATTGGAACACCCTTATCTCTGAACTTGCCAAATGGAAGGTCTAATACCTTAATAAGATGCAAGTTACCCTCATTCGTAAATATTCCTAGCTTAGACAGATTCGTTGTAAATATAATATGTTTACTTTCCTTATCTGCCGCTTCTTTATTACGCTCATAAGTTGGAACATCAATGGTCCTTGCATATCCGAATTTATCAAGTAATACTACAACATCAATTTCTTCAATAGGCTTTTCTTCATATACTACTTCTGCAAGATTATCAATGACAGTTTTTCTCTCAGTAGCAAATTCCTTCTTAATGGCCTTTAAGTCCTTAATAATTGTCTTAGCCATAACAGACTTTTTCTCAAGAATCTCACTATAGGCCTGAATATTCTTCATTGTATTCTCATAGTCAGCCATTAAAGCCTGTATTTCCAGACCAACGAGCTTAGATAATCTCATGTCGAGAATTGCCTGTGCCTGTCTTTCTGTAAATTTCAACTTGGAAGCATCCTTCTTAGAGGCATCAGACTTGAACTTAATACCCTTAGTCTCTCCTGTAACAAGACAGTTCTTAGCATCCTTTACAGACTTACTTCCACGAAGGATCTCAATAATTAAGTCGATTACATCACATGCCTTAATAAGGCCTTCCTGAATCTCCTTCTTATCTCTTTCCTTCTGAAGAAGTGTAGTATATTTTCTTGTACATAGCTCATATTGAAAGTCAACATTATGTCTGATTATTGGGACAATACCCATTGTCTCAGGTCTGCCATTAGCAACAGCTAACATATTGACACCGAATGTATCTTCTAGTTTTGTCTTCTTGTATAGAAGGTTACATACATTTTCTGCATCAGCGCCCTTCTTAAGCTCTATTACAATTCTTATTCCTTCTTTAGATGATTGATTGGAAATATCAGTTATATCCGTAGTCTGTTTCTTCTCAACTAAACTATATACATCATTAAGGAATTTACCAATATTAGCACCAAGCATTGTATATGGAATCTCTTTAATTACAATTGCCTGCTTGCCGCCTTTTAACTTCTCAATCTCAACCTTGCCTCTAATCTTAATCTTACCAGTACCAGTAGAGTAGATTTCAAGGAGGTCGTCCTTATTTGTTACAATTCCTCCAGTAGGAAAATCAGGACCCTGAATAATCTCAAGCATTTGAGCTGTATTGATGTCAGGATTCTTCATATAAGCAATTACACCATCAATCACCTCTGACAGATTATGTGTAGGGATTGAAGTAGCCATACCAACTGCAATTCCTTCTGCACCGTTAATCAAAATATTCGGAATTCTTACTGGCAGCACTTCAGGTTCTTTTTCTGTCTCATCAAAGTTAGGAACAAAGTCTACTACATCCTTATCAAGATCAGCCAGATATGCGTCTTCTGTAACCTTACGAAGTCTTGCTTCAGTATAACGCATAGCAGCAGGATTATCTCCCTCTTTGGAACCGAAATTACCATGGCCATCAATAAGTGGCAATCCCATCTTGAAATCCTGAGCAAGTACAACTAAAGCTCCATATATAGAAGAGTCACCATGTGGGTGATACTTACCCATTGTATCTCCAACAATACGGGCACATTTTCTATGTTGCTTATCATGTCTTATACCAAGTTCATGCATATCATATAATGTACGTCTCTGAACAGGCTTCAACCCATCCCTTACATCAGGAAGAGCTCGAGACACAATAACAGACATAGCATAATCTATATATGATTTTTGCATTATTTCAGAATACTCCATATGGAGTAATTGTTCTGGCTTAGCCATAATTCTTATCTCCTTATCACACCTTATTACAGATCTAATTCTGCTTCTCTGGCATGTTCATATATGAAGGCACGTCTAGGTGGTACTTCATTGCCCATCAGCATTTCAGTGACATCACTTGCCATTCTACCGTCTTCAATCTCAACCTTCTTTAGAATTCTTCTTTCAGGGTCAAGTGTTGTCTCCCATAATTGCTCAGCGTCCATTTCACCAAGACCTTTGTATCGTTGCAATGTAAATGGACCTTTATGTCTCTTACGATATTTCTCTAATGCCGCATCATCATATAGATATTCTTCTTCCCCTTTGCTAGGAATTGCCTTATATAATGGCGGCATAGCAATATATACATGTCCTTCGTATATAAGCTCTGGCATAAATCTATAGAACAATGTCAGAAGCAAAGTAGATATGTGGGCATCAGCCATAATTATAATTTTGTCATAACGAAGCTTAGATATATCGAAATCATTACCATAGCCCTCTGAAAAACCACATTCAAAAGCACTAATCATAGTCTTAATTTCAGCATTTGCAAGAACCTTATCAATACTTGCCTTCTCTACATTAAGAATCTTACCTCTAATAGGTAAGATTGCTTGATACTTTCTATTTCTTGCTTCTTTTGCGGAGCCTCCGGCAGAATCTCCCTCAACTATGAATATTTCACATTTTGATGCGTCTCTGCTTTCGCAGTTAGATAATTTACCATTCTGGTCAAATGAAAACTTCTTCTTAGTCAAAAGATTCGTCTTAGCCTTCTCTTCTGTTTTACGAATCTTTCTTGATTTCTCAGCACAGGCAATAACAGACTTAAGTGTCTCAAGATTCCTGTCAAAATAAAGAATTATTTCATCATTTACAATCTTAGATGTAGCCTTAGCCGCATCCTGATTGTCTAGCTTCGTCTTAGTCTGTCCTTCAAATCTAGGATCTGGGTGCTTAATAGAAATAATGGCAGTCATTCCATTTCTAACATCTGCACCTGTGAAATTATCATCCTTTTCCTTCAATATGCCAAGCTCTCTGGCATAA